>JBBSUC010000053.1:0-45415 GCA_038235275.1 Cytophagales bacterium
GAATAAAAATTTTTTGCAAAAAAGTGAATTTAACTCCCTGGTTTTTAGATTTTTTAATTAAGTCAAGGACAAAAATCAAAGGACTAAGAATAACTTCAACTTTGAACTCTGAACTCAAGAAGCTATATTTGCACCCTCATTTGCAAAACTGAAAGATCATGGCCCGAGTTTGTCAAGTTTCCGGAAAAAGAACCCGCGTGGGTAATAACGTATCGCACGCCAACAATAAAACCAAGCGCAAGTTCATCCCGAACCTGCGCAAGAAGCGTTTTTACGTGCCTTCTACGGGCGAGTGGATCACGCTCAAAGTAGCCACTTCGGTAATTCGTACCATTAATAAGAATGGTCTGGAAGCTACGCTCAGAAAAGCCAAAGAGAAAGGTACGCTGAGCCTGTAGGACCTTTGTGCGAAGATATATAGGAAAGCCTCTCCGGTCATCGGAGAGGCTTTCTGTGCTTATCCCCCCTGATCTATTTTGTTCACTGCACCATTTGCTCCGTTCATCGCGTGTTGGGTAAGGTTAGGCATTTTTTCAAAACAAACTTTAACAGAACTGTGTAGGTTTGGGTAGGGGAAGTAAGGCCGATGAGGGGGGACGGTATTCCAGGATGTCTTTGGAATACAATAAGAGAAAACTACAATTTGATGAAAAATAGAATACGGATTGCGGGCCTGGGATTCATGCTACTGTTAGGCACACTCAACGCCCAGGCGCAGGAAAAGTACACCGTCAGCGGTTATGTGAAGGACATCGCCAACGGCGAGGGGCTGATCGGTGTCTCGGTGTACATACGGGAGGCCAGCACGGGCGTGGTGACGAATCCTTACGGTTTTTACTCAATTACCTTACCGCAAGGCGAGTATTCGCTGGTGTTCTCTTACATCGGTTACCAGAAGTTGACCGAACGCTTGACGCTCAACGCCGACCAGCGGCTGAACGTGGAAATGTCCACCGAAAGCAAGCAGTTGGAGGAGGTCGTGATTTCGACCAAAAAAGAGGACGAAAACGTCCGCAGCCTGGAAATGTCGGTCAACAAGATAGATATTAAAACGATTCGTCAGATTCCGGCTTTGCTGGGCGAAGTGGACGTTATCCGCAGCATCCAGCTACTGCCTGGCGTGACGACGGTTGGCGAAGGCGCGTCGGGTTTCAACGTGCGAGGCGGCGATGTATCGCAAAATTTGATTCTGCTCGACGAAGCGCCCGTCTATAATTCTTCGCACCTGTTTGGCTTCTTCTCGGTCTTCAACCCGGATGCGGTCAAGGACGTAAAACTCATCAAGGGCGGCATTCCGGCGCAGTACGGCGGGCGCATTTCGTCCATTCTGGACGTCAGGATGAAGGAGGGCAATACCAAAAAGCGCGAAGTCAACGGCGGCATCGGTACTATCTTCTCGCGCTTAACTTATGAGCAACCCTTCGCGGCGGGGCGCGGGTCGTTCATCGTGGCGGCGCGGCGGTCATACATCGACGTTTTGGCCAAGCCTTTTCTGAAAGGCGATTTGAAGCAAACCCGCTTCAATTTCTACGACCTCACGGCCAAAGTCAACTACCGCATCAACGACAAGAACACTGTTTACGCCTCGGGCTATTTCGGGCGCGATGTATTTGGGGCCAGTGTGTTCGGGTTCGGTTGGGGCAACGGCACCGCTACGGCGCGTTGGAACCACATTTTTTCCAACAAACTCTTCCTGAACCTCACGACCTATTACAGTAACTACGACTACGCCATTAATTCGGACCCTAATAATAAGACCCCCAAGGACCGCTTTGAGTGGAATTCCAAAATTATCAGCAGCAGCGTGAAGCCCGACTTCACCTACTACCTCACGCCGAATAACCAAATCAGCTTCGGCGGACAATACATCAACTACGACAGCCGCCCCGGTAACGCCGTGGCCGTTTCCAGCGGCGAGAGCCGCAACATCAGTCTCGATTCGCGTTTCGGTGACGAGTCGGCCCTGTACATCGCCAACGAGCAGAAAATTTCCGACCGCCTTTCGCTACAATACGGCTTGCGCTATTCTTTTTACCGCAACCTCGGGCCGGGGCAAATCTATCAGTACCAGGAATTCCAGGAAGGCCAGCGCAAGTTCCCCGAATTACCGGGTACGGCCGTCCCCAAAGGCAACGTCATCAAGCAGTATGGCAATTGGGAGCCGCGTTTTTCCATGAACATCGGTCTGAGTCCCACGACTTCGATCAAGGTCAGCTACAACCGCACGGCACAATACCTGCACCTGCTCTCCAACACGGCGGCGACGTCGCCGCTCGACGTTTGGACGCTCAGTACGAACATCATCAAGCCCGAAATCGCCGACCAGGTGGCCCTCGGCTGGTTCCAGAATTTTCGTGACAATACCTATGAAGCCTCGGTGGAGGTATATTACAAAGATTTGAAAAACCAGATTGACTACGTCCGCAACTCCGACCTGCTGCTCAACCGCTACGTGGAGGGCGACCTGCTTTTCGGCAAAGGCCGCGCCTACGGAGCTGAGTTTTTCCTGCGAAAAAACAAAGGCCGCCTCACGGGCTGGCTCAGCTACACGCTGGCCCGCACCGAGCGGCTCATCGACGGCGTCAACAACGACGACTGGTTTCCGGCCCGCTTCGACAAGCCGCACAATTTTACGGCGGTCGGGATTTACAATCTGAAAGAGCGGCTGACGCTGTCGTCCACCTTCACGTTCGCGTCGGGTACGCCCGCGACTTTCCCGACGAACCGCTTCGAGTACAACGGCTGGGCTTTGCCGCACAATGTGTACAACGCCCGCAACAACAACCGCATCCCGTCCTACAATCGCCTGGATCTGGCGTTAACTTTGAAATCGAAGAAAAAACTGTTCGGCATCGGGCAGGGCGAGTGGGTGTTCTCGGTTTATAACGCCTACAACCGCCGGAATCCGTACTCGGTTTATGTCCAACAAAACGCAGACAATCCGCTAACGACGGAGGCGATTCGCTTCTCGGTGATCGGGTCGGTGATTCCGGCTGTTACCTACAATTTCAAATTTTAGTAGAGACGTGGCCGACCACGTCTGGCGGCGAATAAGCAATGAAAACTGATAGCCGACAACTGATAGTCGGAAACATTAACAAAAAATAGCCATGAGTAAAAGTGCCATTTATTTATTGATGAGTTTGTTCGCTGTGTCGATTTTCCTGACAAGCTGCGAGGACGCCATCGGCATCAAGACCGAAACCGGCCCCGCCGAACTCGTCGTGGATGGCTGGATTACCAACAAGTCCGGCCCGCAAACGATAAGGTTGTCACTTTCGGCGGCTTACTTCGACAACAGCCCCGCCAAACCCGCGCCAGGCGCCGAAGTAACGATTACGGACGACCAGGGCGCGGTCTATACATTCACGGATGAAAAAGGCAAGGGCGTTTACAAATGGACGCCCAAGTCGGACACGGTAGCTTTGGGGCGAATCGGGGGAAAGTATTTTTTACAAATCAAATATAGCGGCGAGGAATACACCGCTACTAACGAAATAAAGCGGGTACCGAAAATCGACTCGATGGCCTACAAGGAAGAAAGTTTCCCTATAAAACCCGCTGACGGACCCAAAGACGGCTACCTGGCGCAATTCTACGCCCGCGACTTCGTGGGGCTAGGTGATACCTATTGGATCAAAGCCCTCAAAGGAGGCAGGCCCTACGGCACCGACCCCGGTGATATCTCGTTGGCATTCGACGCCTCGTTCAATCCCGGCTCGCCTTCCGACGGTTTGGTTTTCATCCAGCCGTTACGCCAGTCCATCAATATTAACAAGCTTTTATCGGCGGGCGATACCATAGGCGTAGAACTGTACAGTATCACATTGGAAAGCTACTATTTCCTGTTTCAGGTACGGCAAGAAACCACCAACGGCGGTATTTTCGCCGTGCCGCCCGCCAACATCCCCACCAATATTTCCAACAAAAATCCTGGGGGTAAGAAAGCCCTTGGCTTCTTTGGAGCGTCCGCCGTCAGTCGCGCCGAAACGGTTATCGATCCCAAGAAGGCGAAGCCGAAGTCATAGCGGGCGATCGATTAAAAAGAATACATCACCTGCGCCTTCACTTCACTACGGGTATTGCCCTGAATTTCGCCAAGCCCAGAACTGATGAGTTCGGTGTTGCTAAACCTTGATTGCGACCAGCGGAGCCAGATTCTCAGATTCCTGGACATCGCGTAGCGAAGCATGACGTAGTGCCTTGTACCCCGGTCGTAGTAGGCGGGCAGCGAGAAGGCGTAAAGGACATCTTTTTCGTACACGTACTGACGGCTATCGTAATTGTCAGTGGCGAAATAGGCCACGCGTCCGCTCAGTTCCAGCTTGGAAAAACGCCACGTCACATCCTGGATGACGGTAAATCCTTGCGAGCGGGATGATCCCACATAGGCATAGTCGCCGCCCTGAACGCGAGTGCGTACCGCAAATTTTAGCGGCACGTCGTACTCGGCTTGCAGCACCGCCGTGCGGCGGATGGTAGTGGCGATGTCGGGCAGGGGCGTTGTGCCGCCCGGCAAATTGCGCTGTTTGTGTTCTTCGTGGAAAAGGGCGAAGGCCGTGAAGCGTTTGTTGGGCGTGTAGCGGATGTGCAGCAGGCGGTCGTTGCCATAGGAGGGCGCGTTGACCTGATACTTCAGCCACGGAAAGCGGAAGCGGTCATAAAAGCCGCTGATTTGCCAGCGGCGGTTGGGTTTGTAGCGCAAACCCCAGTAGGTACCCGATTCGTTAATGGGTCGCGATCCTTCGGTAATCGGATTGCCGTAAAAAGTGTGGAAATTCCGGTCATAGTGTCGGAGTTGAAAGGTGAAATCCAACGCCTTGCTCAGCGTGGCGATCAGACCGCCCACGCCGCCCAGCCCGCCGCTTTGGGAACGCGCGCCTTCGCCGAAGAGATGGACGTTCCGCCAGTGGTAGTCACCGTGCAAGCCGACGGTCAGGTTTTGCTTTCCCGTGAATTCAAATTTGTTGTAGGGCAAATCGCGTTTCTGCAAGCTACCGTCGAAATGCGTGTAAAGGGCAGTGAGGCCGATCTTGCCGCTTTGTTTGGGAAAAGTGTACAGGGCGTGAAAGCCGACGTTCTTTTCGGGAATTAATCCCTGCTTGTCGCGTTCCGAGGGCGTGCGGTGCAGCCCGGCGGTGAGTAGCGAGGAAATTACCGTGCCGTCGGGTCCGTCGGCCAAATCGCTCAGGCTGGCGTCGCGGCGGGTGGCCGAGCCGAATAGCGTCACGTCCAGGTTTTTGCGCAGGTTGAACGTCGCCGCCGCGCCGCGAAAAAATCCCGCTTCCAGCACCGAAGTATAAGGCCGCAGGCCCAGCGTACTTCGGTAGGTAGTCAGAATCGTCTCGGTGCCTTTGCCCAAAGCAAAGCCTGCCGCCATCACCACGCCCTGTCCGGCCTGCATCTGGAAATCGCCGATAATAAGGTTTTTAAGCCGCCCCCGGTTCATGATTTGGGCGTGAAAAGAAGTAAAATCTCCCCCAAAAACCTGCCGCTCGGGTCGCCAGGCCAGTACCTCGCCTGCGTCCTTCTCGGCGGTAAAGCCGAAGCTAAACGCTCCGATGCGCGAGTAGCGGTAGCGGGCGTACACCTGGTAAGGGTCGCCCGCGTAGCGCGTCCGCGAGCGGGAGGTCGTGTCTATTTCCGAAAATCCTTTTTGTTGTTCCAAAAGCCGTTCCGACCGCAGGATAAGGTAATGCTGGGTGGGATTTTGCAGCGACTCGCGCAGCGAGAGCCGCCGCGTCTGCACCGTCACGAAGGGCAGCAGCCGTCGAATCGTGGGCAGGTCGAAGCCGGGGATGGCCTGCAATTCGTACAGCGAGAGTAACGGACCGAGCTGGGCGCGGTAGTCCATGAAGGCATCCAACTGGCTTTCCGATAAAATGTAGGTAGCCGCCAATTCGTCGCGGGTAGCGGTGTTCAGGTCGCGCGGATTGGCATATAACTGGAACAGCGACTCGAACAAGTCGTTGTAATTGATGTCCTCGCTGGGGACGGGGAAAAGCTCCTGCACAAATTGCTGGATGTCGATCTCGCGGCGTGGCGGGTCTTGGGCGCAGGCGGGAAAGGCAGCCAGAAGTACGAAACCGCCGCTCATCAAAACAAGAAAGCTTTTGGGGAGTAGCGGTTTATGCATAGTTTTTTTAGATATGAGATATGAATTGTGAGATATGAGAGCCCCTCTCATATCTCACAATTCATATCTCATAATTCAATACGCTTTCAAACTCAAATCCAGACTTTTGACCTGGTGCGTCAGCGCTCCGCTGGAAATACTGTCCACGCCCGTTTCGGCCACAGCGCGGAGGGTGGTTTCGTCGATGTTGCCGGAGGCTTCGGTTTCGAGGCGATCGCCAATTTTTTTGACTGCTTCGCGCATGTCTTCCAGCGAAAAATTATCCAGCATGATGATGTCCGCGCCACCTACACGCAGCACCTCGTCCACCTCGCCCAGATTGCGGGTTTCAACCTCTACTTTCAGGTCGCGGCCCGTTTTATCAAGGTACTCACGGGCGCGGACGAGGGCGGCCTGAATGCCGCCGGCGTAGTCGATATGGTTGTCTTTCAGCATAATCATGTCGTACAGCCCCATGCGGTGGTTGTGCGCTCCGCCGATACGGGTGGCCATTTTTTCAAAAAGCCGGAAATTGGGCGTCGTTTTGCGGGTGTCCAGCAGTTTTACGGGCAGATCGGCGATGAGGTCCGCCAAGTGGCGGGTGTGGGTAGCGATGCCGCTCATGCGCTGCATAATGTTGAGCATCAGTCGCTCAGCCTGCAAAATGGAGCGCGCACTGCCCTCGACGGTGAGGACGATGTCGCCGACTTCGATGCGAGTGCCGTCCTGAATTTTAACTTCTACTTTTAGTACGGGATCGACTTCTTCAAAAACAACGAGGGCGACTTCCACGCCCGCCAGTACGCCCGCTTGCTTTACCAGCAGCCGGGCGCGTTTGGTGGCGGTTTCGGGAACGCAGGAAAGGGAGGAGTGGTCGCCATCGCCGATGTCTTCGCGCAGGGCAAGGCGGATGAGGTCACGGAGGTCGTGGGGATTAGTTTCGTTCATGGGGGAAAATTACGAAGAATCTCGCGAAGGCCGGTGCACCGGTGCGACGAAGCCGCGAAGTCTATTTCTATTTATTACCCAAAAAATCAATCCTGCCAAAAGAACGAATAAAGCCACGCCAACCCCGCCAACCCACGCGGCGTAATACCGTCCGAGCGGCGCACGCTGCCCCACCAACACCATCCCCGCCCAGGCGTAGGGCATCTGATCTTCGAGGTTTTCGCTTTTCAGCCATTCGATCTGGGCTTGTTGCAGGGCTTCATCCAGAGGAAGGCCGTCGGTGAGGCGGGGATAAAAAAGGCTTGTCAGGCCGTAAGTAGGCTGATCCTCTACGCTCCACAGCGTGGTGAGCGTACTGGGAATCCCCACCGCCGCAAAGCCGCGCGCCAGGCTGAACACGCCCTCGCCGCGCTGGTTTTGGCCGATGCCGGTTTGGCAGGCCGCCAGCACCATCAATTGGGTGCGGAAGGTCGTATCGGGCAAATCGGAAAGGCGGAAGATCGAATCGGAAAAATAGAGTTTCGGAGCCACGCTGCTGCTGTCGGCGGAGGCGTGGGTGAATAGCTGCACGATGCGGTAGCTGGGGGCCAGGGCGGCGAAAGCGTTTCGTGATGCCTCTTTTCCCACTAATTTTCTAGGAAAAAGAAAACGACCACCAATTTCTTGCAGCCTACTATCCGAACCTCGCAGGGGCGTTTGCTGCAAAGCGGGGGCGAACTCCACGGGAGCCATGCCCAGAAACGTGCGGAAGGACGGCCACCAGCCCTCCGGCGTGCGGGGTACGCGCTCCAAGAATCCGGCGGAGTAGGCGTAACTGATCGCATGGTGCTGTACGAGGTAGTCAGGTCTGGTAGGTGAAAGGCTGAAAGCGGCAAATGGGATAAAGTCCCCGTCGGGCGAGATAATCAACTTAGCGCCTTCTTTCAGGCCGAAGGGCTGGATCAATGTTTGGTACAGGCCGTAGGCCGCTTGCTGATAATCTTTCCACTGTCTGTTCTGCGCGGCACGGCTCACCAGCGATTCTTTGAATTTTCCGATGTGCCGCTGGTATTCATTTCTATTTAGTTGCTTAAAAATAAAGCGTTTATCGTCAATACAAATACCGTAGATCGCGCTATCGCCCACGAAGTAGGACAGTAAAACCGACTGGCCATTTCCGGCCAGGAGATTTCGCCGGATAGCCTCCAGACCGGGAACGTGATTGTCGTTTCTGAATTGACGGTAGGCTGGGTTCTTTTTTTCAAGAACCGTCAAGAGCTCATCGTACTGCTCCTGCCTATCTAACCGTGTGGCGTTGAGCCGGTTGGTGCTTGTGCCGGAAGGTTCCTTATCAGTCAACTGGTTCTCCAGGTTACGGAGTTCTCGCCGCAGACTCCGAATGCCTTCCCCATCTTTTTTGGCGAGTGACTGTTCGGCAATGCGTTCGTTCAGTTGGTCATTGAGCAGCACGGCGCGGCTTTTCTCGAAGAAATGCAAGGCGGAGGCCGGGTCGTCCAGTAGCCGACAGGTTTGAATGGCCCCCTCATACATAGAGCGGGCCTTGTTCCGCCAGATCAACTTAGTCGTTTCCCCGCTATTATCCTGGCGCATGATATCGATCATGGTGTCGGCCACCATATACGCTCGTAGGGCGATCCTAAGTTTTTGCTTGTCGTTCCTCTGGTATTTGGCGTATTCGAGCCAGGTAGCGGCTTTGTCCTGCACGATAGACAGCAGATAATCCTTCTGAGATTCGGTTTGGATGGCCTGGGCGGGCGGTAGGGAGGCGATGTTGGAGGTGCGATAGCCGATGGGCAATTCTTCGTCGAGTCCCTTTTGGTGGTTTTGCAAAGCCAGCTCATACTGACCCAGAGCCCGCTGGGCCACGCCCAGGTGATTGTACAGCACACTCATGCTGAACGCGCTTTTGTGGATTCGTATCGCTTGCTGGAAGTATTCGACCGCCCGTTGCGGCTGGCCGATTTTGTAAAAGTGTAAACCCAACGTATTGCCGAAGTCAGAGAGATTGCTATGACCGCTCCGGCGGGCAATGGCGAGGGCGGTTTGAAGATGGACCAGTTTCGCTTCGGTTTCTCCAAGGTCGCCCAGGGTCACGCCCAGCAAGCGTTCCAGGCCAGCGCGCCAGTTTTGGAATTGCGGCTTATCCTTGATAAGCGCTATGGCCATTTCAAAAGCCCGACGGGCCTCGGCATGGCGGCCTAGTGCTGCCAGCGCCTGGCCTTTCTGTTCCAGAAGTTGAGAGGTTTGGCTATCGTCGCCCACCTGTTTGGCTACTACTTCACCCTCTTCGGCGTAGAGCAGGGCTTTCTCAAATGCCCCCTGGGTGAAGTAATTGTAAACGATGCGGGGATAGGCCATACTTATCCACCTAACGGACTGAGGATTGCTTTTTCCCAAAAGTAGCGCCTGATCAAGTGCCTTGATCGAGTTCTCGTATTCAGCAAGGTGCATGTAACAATCTCCCAGACGAAAATAGGATTCGACGAGGTCGCTGGTTTTCAGGGAAAGGCTGGAACGTTCGTAAAGAGAAACAGCCTGGCGGGCAAGCCGAATAGCCTGGGGCTTGTCTCGACTAACAGAATAATTTTGAACCAGTTGGTTAAGTGCTTGCACGTAGGTCGAGTCGGCCATTGGATAGCGGCACTCGCGCCAGGCGGACAGCCAGCCGTGCAGTTGCCGACACCGAACGGCCAGCGCAAGACTGTCGTAGCCGCCCGCCGCCTGGTTATAAGCCAGAGCCGGGATGCGCCGCAACTCCCCCCGGAGCTGGATACGGCCCGGACACTGGGCGCAAGCTGAAAGCTGCGCCAGGTAGCAAAGGCCGACACCCAGGACCAAAGTTCGCATCACTCCGCATGTTTAGGATGGTTCGGCCAGAGGTTCGACGAATGTGACCCCTTCCACTTCGGTGGCCCGGATGGCAGCCAGCACCTCGGTGCGGTTGGAAAGGCCGGGGGAGCCGAGCGCCAGTCGCGCCAAAGCACAAGCCACGTAGGGAGCGGCAAAGGAAGTGCCCGTAATCGGAAAGTCGGACTGCTGGTAAACAGGCGGTGTAGTGGAGGGCAGCGGCACAGCCGGGGGGGAGGTCACCAGGGGAATGGCGGAAGGAAACCCGCCGGGAATTGGCGACACCGCCGTGAGCGCAACCGCTTCGCCCCAGTTTCCGTGCCTCACGCCATCGTAGCTGGAATTCACGGTGATTACCTTATCCAGTACCGGGCGTCCGCTGCTGCCAGGCAGGCCGAACTGCGCGGGATAGATCGACGTACCGTTCAGGCTGATGCCCTTGTTACCGGCGGCGGCCACCACCCAGATGCCCAGTTCTTCGGTGAGCACCCGCAATTTCCGGTACAATAAATCGAGGCCCGCTTCATTGAGCGCCCCGCCGAAGCTGGCGTTGATGACTTTGATGGGCAGGCCCGCTCGCTTCCGGGCGATCAGGTAATTGCAGCCGTTCAGCGCGTCGAAGAGCGTGCCCCAGCCCGCGCAGTTCAACGTCTTGACAGGCAGCACCTGGCAGCCGCCCCGGTTCAGAATGCCCGTGATTAGGGTGCCGTGCCGCCCAACCCCTTCGTGGTGTTCTTCTCCACCTTCGAGCTTTTCCTTCACGAGGTGGTCGTCGTAGGGGCTGGATCGTATCTGGGCGAGCGAGAAAGCAGCCAGCGGTGCCAACTGGCCGGTGGCCGGGGCGGGTCTCCGCAGGTAGTCGCCGATGCCGCAGTAGCCAAAATTTGCGCCCGACAGACAGGAATCGTCGGGGGATTTGGCTATTTTGAAATCAAAAACCCTACCGTCCCAGTAGGCCAACTTCGGGCCATTTTTTGGCCCGTCCCATTTATATTTAAGACCCGTATCCATAACGGCCACGATGGGTTCGTCGGCGGCTTCCCTCGAATACTTAGCCGCGTCGGTGGCGTCAAAAATTTTAAACTCCAGGGGAAGGAGGCTTTCAAATACCCATTCCCCAGCCGTGGAATCCCCGGTCGGATCCCCAGGCATATTGTTGGGTGGCTCGGGATTGGCAATTAAAATGTTGTCGGCCTGGCCATAGAGGTCGGCAAATGTAGCAAGGTTGCCCTGCCCGGCGCGTAATTCCCACTCCAATAGTACGTTCACGCTGGGTTTGCCAAATTCGGCTCCGCCGTTGGGGCATTCGCTGGCCCGCACGATTTTGAACGAGACCTTCCTTTCTCTTCCGTGATCATTGTCGAAAAACCAACCGAAACTCCCATCTTCGCCGACCATGGGCCGCTTCGGCTCCGATCTTCCGCCGCCAAACAGCCAGCGCAGCCAGGCCGTCAGCAAGTCGAAGAAGCTGCGGGAGAAATTGTTCAGGCTGTTTTCCAGGGCGGGCGGGCGGGGGATAACTTCCCCGGAAGTCGGATGCTCCTCCCTCGACGGGCGGCCAGCGGCTTCTTCCCGCTTGGCGATAAAATCCTGTAGCCCCGGCAAATTGGGGTTAACTACCACGATCTTTTGGTTAGGGATAATCCAGTGAGGGTTTTTCCGGTCGTCGTACTGCCGCGCGAGGGACGTAAAAATGCCGCGTTCGGCGAGTTCTTCGGGACAGAGTTTAGCGTAATCAGGTTCAGTTGGTTCTGGCTTCATTATCAAAGGGGTTTAGGTTATAAGAGAAACGGGATTCAGGATGCTCATTATCAAATAATAAGCATCCTGAATTTGATCTTTACTCTTTTATTTCATTAAGCGCGTCCAGCCATTCTTTCGCCTGTGCTTTCTGTTTTTGCGACGCCGAAGCATTCGATGCTACCTTTTGCAGCAATTCCCGGGCTTTCTTTAAATCCGACGGCTCACCCCGCTTCAAATAAACGGTGGCTTGATAGAAGTTGCCGGGGTTGATATAGAGATCGGGGACAGCGGCCAGGCGCTGGAAATATCCAATCGCCAGATCGTACTTCTGCTGACGCTGGGCGGCTATGCCCGCCACCTCTAGCGCGGCGGCATTGTTGGCGTTTCGTTTTAGTAGGCCCTGGCTGACCGCCAGCGCGTCGTCGAGGCGGTTTTCGTTGTAGTAGACTTTGGCCATTTCCAGGCTGTCAGGTTCACTGGCCATTGTCACAGTTTCGAACTCCTGACCTATGTATTGATCGACGCTTTGGGCCAAAGTAGATTGGGAAACCTGCTTCGTGCCGCTCAGCCAAATCCACCCTAGCCCCATAGCCAGCACCAGTAGGGCGGCGGAGGCGTACTGCCACCAGGTGAGGCGGCGCACCGGGGCGGTGGTAGCAACTTCCTCGTCATCCGACAGTTTTTGCCACTCGGCGTGACGTTCGGCCAGGGTTTGCTCTCGCAACACTTGTTTGGTTTTAAGATAAAAAGCCACTTCCTCCTGCAATTGTGGATTTCGACGCAGGTCTTCTTCGAACTGCACCCGTTCGGGTGGGGGCAAATCCTGGTTAAAATAATCTTCGATGTGGTCGTTCATTTTTTATAGTAGGTTAATAATCAGGCTTATCTGCCGTTCAGGTACAGCTCCCGTAGCCTCTGTAGACAACGCAGACGGCTGGTTTTTACCACGGCGGCGGACTGGTAGCTCATTTGCTGCGCGATGTCCTCGTCCTTGTAGCCTTCGCCCCAGGCCAAAAGCATCTGGCGGCATTTTTCGCCCAATTCCTGCAGACGTTGGCCGAGTAGTTGGGCATCCTGCTGATGCATAAGTTGCTGCACGGCGGTGCGGGTGTCGTCGGGCAGCAGATTCAGGTAGTCGCTGAGTCCGTCGGCCTGATGAATCTGTGCCTTCTTAGTCGTATTTCTGCGAGTAAGGTCAACACATTTGTTATTAAATATTTGAAAAAGATAAGTTTTGAGTTCCGAACGGCCCTCGAAGCGGTCAGCGCATATATGTTCGATTACCGTCAGTACCGCGTCCGAGTAGGCGATCGAAGAGTCATCTTCCGAGAGGCGGTGCTTGCGCGTGCCTTCACCTATTAGGTAGGCGTACTTGCCGTAAAGCTGGTTTTCGTGCAGACGCCGGGCCGTGCCTCCGGCACGGATACCCTGAATAATATTGGGATCGGGAGGGAACTTTTGAAGTAATTTCATGTGCGTGTGTCTTAGCCGGGGAAATATACGTAAAAACCCCTGTTTATCTAATAATCAGCCCGATTCCTGTTTCCGATGAGGGTAGGTTTTTTGACCCATAGGGCCGACGGTGGACAAGCGTACGGGTCGCGTTTACCTATAATATTTTCAAAAAAGACTTTACCCTGTTTCCCTATCGCCATTTTTCGCGACTAACTGATTAAGAAAGCGACATAAACCTAAATCCGTTAGTTATGAACACCCCAGCCCAATCCGTCTCCCCAAATGCCGTCCACATCGGTGGCTTCGAACACGCCCAGCCTGGGGAAATCGTCCTCTGCAAAGGCGATAGCAACTACACGCACGTCCACTTCACCGACGGGCGCAAGCTCACCGTCGCTACCACCCTGAAAATCATTCAGGAACGCCTGGCCGCCCGGGATTTTGTGCGGGTCAACCGCTCCGGCCTTATTAACAAGGAACACATCGCTCGTTACGACCACGACGAAATCACGCTGACCAATGGTACGGTGCTGCCCATTGCCCGGCGGCGACGGCGGGCGGTCCAGGAGTTTATGCAATCTTTTTCCGATGTATTCTATCGCCAGGAGATAAGCTATGCCTGATTCTTCTTGGTGGTTTTAACCAAAAAGTCCCGGCCGCTTCTCTTCGCCGGAGATTCACGATTAAGCGATACATAACGTCAGCTTACTTCAACCCTTTACCCGAAAGTAAACCTTCTCCCTTAAGCTCAAATGTCATGAATTGTAGAAAAAATGTAAGTCGGATGCTCCCGGCGGAAAAAATCGCCTACGTCAACGCCGTGCTGGCCCTCAAGGCGGAAGCCATAACGCAGGCCGCTCTGCCCCAGGCATGGGCCGCAGGGGCTCGAAACCGTTACGATGTGTACGTGTGGATTCACATGATGGTGGGCTTTGGCGCGCACCGTGGTGCTGCTTTCGCTCCCTGGCATCGGGAATTTCTGCGGCAGTTCGAACTCGACCTCCAGCGCGTGTCGGGTAATCCCAAGCTGACCATCCCTTATTGGGATTGGATCACCGCCCGTACGCCCGCCGATGCTGGCTGGCCCTTCACCAACGACTTGATGGGCGGCATGGGTACGGGGGCGGACAATCGGGTCGAAACCGGAAAGTTCGCCGAAAGTGCAGGACTATGGACTATCAACGTAGAACCCTCGGAAGCCGATTATTTGAGAAGAAATACTGGCCAGAATCCGGCCGATCTGCCTGATATTGCTGAAAGCACTTTATGCCTGAGCAGAGTGGATTTTGACGCTAATCCGTTTGCAACTACAGCATTTCCAACGTCTGCACAAATACAGGCCAGTTTTCGGAAATGCCTGGAGTTTGTCCTACACAACGGCCCCCACGGCTGGGTTGGTGGTAATATGATGCCCATGACCTCACCTAACGATCCGGTGTTTTTCCTGCATCATTGCAATGTGGATAGATACTGGGCTGTTTGGCAGCAAAAAAACGCGGGCGGACTGACGAACTATCAGCCCGTCTCGGGTACAGCCAACCATAGCCTAAACAGCGTCATGCAGATGCTCGATCAGGCTTTCTACAATTTCCCGGTGTTAGCCACTCCCGCCCAACTCTTAGACCACAAATCACTCGGCTTCATGTATGACACCGATTTGCCCATCCTGTCGCTCGCCACGCCTTCGGTGGTGTTTGGGGAGGTGCCGGAAAATACGAATACCTATCTGCCTGTCCAGTTCAACATCGAGACCTGTCGTAAGATAAAGTTCAGAATTACCGCCATTGGGGGCAATGCGGCATTTCAGGTTCCTGATTTCACGACGCCCTACGAAGCCATTGTGCAACCGAGCGAAGGAGAGCCGCAGGTGGGCGAAGTGTTCGTTAAGTTAAACGCTACCACCGGCTTGGGCGTAATAAGCGGTATGGCCACCATTGAGGCTTTCGTGGAGGATAACCAGGCCTACTATGCCCCGTCTCCCGGCGATTTCAGGGTCGGAACGTGGAATGTCAATTTCAGCGCCGACATTCAGGCCCGTCCTAAATCGGCGATCTGCCTGGTACTCGACAAGTCGGGTAGCATGGGGGCGCTGGACGGCACCTCTATCTCCCGCTTCGAGATGTTGGAAAATGCGGTAGCGGCTGCTCGCGATATCCTCCGCGACGACGACGGTGTCGGCATGGTGTATTACGATACCGATCAAAACCGCCTGTTCGACATTACCCAGCTTGCGGGAGGTGGACGGACCAACATCAGTAACGCTTTGGCTAATCCGGCTTTGATTCCCGACGGCAATACAGCCATTGGAAAAGGCATGATAGCAGGTGCTGACATGCTGGGCGATGAAATCAGCCGGGCGGGCACGCCGTATAGCAATTTTGCGATGCTGGTGCTGACGGACGGCAATGAAAATGTCTCTCCCTACGTGAGCAGCCCGGCGGTGAATGCCGCGATCACCGGATTGACGGACGACATTTATGCCGTGGGCCTAGGCAACCAGGGGAGTGTCAGCGATGCGGTGCTGGGCAGTATTTCAAAGTATATGCTCATCACGGGCGGTATGCAGGCGGACGAGAGGCTTTTTCGGCTGACTAAGTACTTCGTGCAGATCCTGGCCGACATCACCAAGAACGATATTGTGGTCGACCCAGACGGCAGGCTCGTCATGGGTATGAAGCAGGAGGTGGGATACGCTCTCAACGAAGCGGATATTTACGCCGATGTTATCGTCCTTTCTCCCTTTGCCCCGCTCATGTCGGTGTCGTTGGTCGCTCCCAATGGCGATACCATCAAAGGATCGTCAGGGAACATCATTCAGCGAATCAATGTCGGTAATCAACTTTATCGCCTCTCGCTCCCGGCCCTTCCGGGGAAAGAGGTGGGGTCGCACGCCGGTGACTGGAAGGTTGTGCTGGAACTGTCGCCCGACGAAATCAAAAAGAACTGGCAAAGGCTGGCCGAGCAGAACCGGGAGTTGTTCAGCAGGCTGCGAGAATACCAGTCCATCCCCTATAGCGTGATCGTGCAGACTTACTCGAACCTGAACTTCAAGGTGGCCGTAGAAAAGAACTCGAACGTAGCCGGAGCAGAAATCAGGCTGTATGCTACTCTCAAGCAGTACAATCTGCCCATCGAAGGACACGTTGTGGCCGAAGTTACCTATCCCAGCGGCCAAGCCGAGATAATAAAACTGAAAGCGGAAGACAAGGGCGTTTTTTGGGCCAAGTTCGACAGCACCGTTTCTGGAATTTATCACGTTAAGTTCAACGCCAGCGGGTGGTCGCTCTCCCACAAGCGGTTTACCAGGGAGACTATTCGAACCGTTTCGCTCTATCGTAGCGAGCCGATCATCCCTACCTATAACGGCGGTAACGAAGGCGGCAATGACCGTGTTTGTAAAATGATCGACTGCCTATTGGAACAGGAAAGCGTGACTGCTTACCTCAAAGAGCATAAAATCGACGTTGATCAGATCAGGAAATGTTTAAAAATCAGTTGTATGGACACTAGAGAAAAAACTCAGAAATCCACAAAAGAGGTCACTATGAGGCTGAGCGAAACAGAACTTCGGCTGTTGAATCGGCTGCAACCGCTGGTCATGGACTCCTCCAACGCCGACTTGATTGCGACGGCTCCCGAAATGCAGAAGGTGGACTTCGTATCCCCTCAGATTCCCAAAGTCGATAAGGAAAATCAGATTCTGGCGATCGACCGCGGGTTCAAACTCAATGATAAGGGCGAGTTGATCATCATTGATTTCGGCGCTAAGCAGAAAGCGGAGGAAAAGAGAAATTTAAAGAAGAAAAAATAAGAACCATCGCGTTTTTGCATTCGATGCCCCTCCCCACGTTTCAGTAATGATCGCAGGGCGGGGCATCGGAGTTCAGCATGCCTGAATTGTCTTTCCGAACGTAGTCGAACTAATAAAAACTTATTTCACATTGCTGATAATTCGTGTGACGGCAGGTAGTGGGAATGCTCCTATAATCTGCCTCCCGGATGGCCCGATTTCTAATCCGCCTTTTTCCCTGCTCTGTCTGCTTTTGGCGTATAGTCACTACCGTGACGGTGGGATGCGTAGAAATGCCTGTTGACCGGTTATTTTTCCGGTACCCTCATTATAGGATTTTTTGACCAAAAATGGCCCCCGAAATTTGTCAGGAAGTTTAAAGGAGCAAGAAGGGACTATGCCTATCGGTGTAAAACTCCCACTCAATCATACCAAGAAATGGACAAACAATCAATGTCGCATTTTTACAATCCTAACTGATCCCAAGCCTTTACCTTTGATTTGAACACTCCGATTGGGTTTTGGCCAATGATAAAATCTAGACTTCAGACTAAATAAGTGAACAAGGACACGATTAACCGATCTAACCATGAACTCCCTTATCACCACCCCGACTTCCGACTACGTCTATATTGGCGGCCACACGCACGTGTACGCCGACGACATCCTTTATTGCGAGGGCGACCACAATTACAGCCAAGTGCATTTTTATGAGCCTCCGCAAAGTCACGGTTGCCACCTATCTCGCCATACTGGAAATATGGCTAGTTAAGTTTTCTTGTTCACTCTTACAGGTTTTGTTTCTATGAAAAATCAAACAATTCTCTCGCTGACCTTTATTCTTTTGCTAGGTTATAGCCTGCAAAACTGTAAGAAAAAACCGAGCACGACCCTTACGCCTTCCTAAAAGGCACCTGGCACTACGCCAACGGCGCCGAGTCCGTCTATGACGCCGCCACTAAAACCGCCAAAGGCACCAAAGTGCCGAATAACAACACTCTGTTCAAGTTCGTGGTGGGCGAGGACTACTGGCGCAACGTGCTTTCGACGGATACCGATGCCTGGTCGTATGATCAGATCGTGCGTTTTTCGAATGGCAAAACCGTCGAGTACCGCAAGAGCACGATGAAGAAAAAAGACATCAACACGCTTTCCACCGCCGCACCCGGCCTGAGCGATTCGGAACTGACGCGGGTGCCGTGACAAAACCCATTTCCCTTTTACCTAATGCTTTCTCAATCAATCTTATTCCTATGAAAATATCGTTCTATTTCCTCCCCTGGCTCTGCTCTTTTTGGAGCGGGAGTGCGTGCGAGCGAGGCCATCTCGTCGTGAGTGGCTCCGCGTTGGTGAACCCAGAAATCTATAGTAACGCCTCGACGCCCTACAGCGCGAACTTAAAATGGCGCGTCGGCGCAGAAACTAACTCGAACCACCTCTAAAACTTAATCTTCAACATGAAACCAGCCCCTTTTGCTCTCTTCTTCCTACTCCTTGCCCCCTCCACCCACGCCCAAAAGCTCTGGACCGAAGCCGACCGCCAGTACACGGTCGAGAACCTGCGCCGCACCCGCGACGACCTGACTCGCGCGGTTGAAAACCTGACCGACGCCCAATGGAATTTCCGCGAGGCACCGGGCCGCTGGACCATCGCCGAGGTAGTGGAGCATTTGGATCTGTGGGAGATTGCCTGGGCGCGCGAAATCGGAGAGGGTCTGCACAGCCCCGACCGTCCCGACCTGGTCGCTGCGCAGAAGGCGGCTTCGCCGGACCCGGATTAGTATTATCGCGACTTCATCATGGAAGACAAACTGCACGAGGCACCCCCTTTTGCCCAGCCAACGGGCTTGATCGAGGGGAAGAATACGCTGGCATTTTTCCGGTTGAAACGCGACCAGGCCATCGCCTTTGCCGAAACCACGCAGGCCGATATGCGCACCCGCTACGAGCGTACCGATTCCAATCTTCCCCGCAATATGCACCAGGTGTATATCTACCAGTGGGGACATGTCGATCGCCACCTCCGCCAGATTAGCAAAATCAAGACCCACGCCAACTATCCAAAGTAGGGATTCTTACCAGGCGGTATGAAATAGTTTCACCGCACCAGCACCCGCCGCACCAGGCCCGTCAGAAACCCAAATTCGACGGGTAAGTTGCGTTTTTCCTTTTGCCGCTTGCCGTAGTAAGCCGCGCCTACGCCCAGCAGCAGACCGGGGGTTAGCCAGGGAATCAATTGCAGATACACTGAGGCGTCTTCGGGCAGGTAGCGCGTCATGTTTACGCAGAAGGCGGTGACGGTGGCCGTGTAAGCACCCATGATTTTGCTGATGTGGCCGAAGTACCAGTGCATTTTCTCCGATTCAATTTTGCCAAAGAACAGCCGCAAATCTTCACGGGCGTTGACCGAAACGAGGGTTCCAAACACGGCAAACAGGATGGCAACAAAATAATTTTGCAGCCCAACGACTCCATAAACAGCGTAGCCCAGCATCGCCAGTCCGCAAGCCAAAGCCAGCCCCGCCGCCACGCGGTCAAGGACGGTGGCTTGGGTGGCGGATTTTTTCATTTTCAACACGCGATCGCCCGAGAAGGTAAAGTAAAAGCTCAGGATGGCGATACAGAGGAAGAATTGCAGTTTGAGCTGAGCGGGCCGTAGGGCGAAGAGCATTAGTGTGGTGATGAACACACCGAACATGGACCAGTAATACACGTTGCCCCAAAACTTGTGGACTTTGCCGCCCTTTTTGGCGACCATGGGAACGATGCCCGTCGCGAGAGCCGAAAAGCCGAAAGCGACGTGGATGATGAGGATGATTTTGTAAGCGTCCATAGCAGCGGTTGTTTGCGTTTTTGTGATTGACTGCTGCAAACGTAGCCGCTAAAAAATCAACTTGAAAAAAAGAGGGACGCCTGACCGGAATTTGGGAAGAACAGCCCGAATTCGGGCCGTTTGGCACTTTTTGGGACGTTTGACAAGGCTATTTCTTGAAGTAACCTGCTACTGAATCCCCGTAGCGGCGTGCCACAGGGATGGGCGTCGCCCAGTTTTTGAGTTGAAGCCGGTAGCCCTGCGCGTTGCCCGAGACGCTTTCGACTTGCCCCAGGTTCACGACGTAGGAGCGGTGGCAGCGTACGACCTCGGGATGCTGCGCCTGCTCCTCGAAGCGGCTCAGGCTGCCGCGCAGCAGTATCTTCTTGGTTTTTTCATTTTGTAAAAAAACAACTTCGGAATAGTTGTCCGCCGATTCGATGAAGAGCAGTTCGTCCACCGCCAGGGTCAGCGCATCTTTTTCGTTTTCGGCGGTGAAGGTAAGGGTTTCGGGTAGTGGCAGGGCCGTGGTTTCCGCCTCATGCTTCCCGACGTGCAGGTCGGCGGTGGCGTATTTACGCAGCAGCCGCGTATAATTCAACAGTGTAATGACCGTCGAGGGAATGATGCCCACGGCGGCGGTGATTCCCAGCCAGGGTAGTATATTCCCGTACCCACTGCCGAAAATCCAGTGACTGTACAGCATATTACCGAAAGCGATGGGAATAACGATGACGACGCTCCAGAGAATTTCTTTGCCCACGGTCCAGTTTTGTTCGGCAAACCAGCTTTTGAACGCCGCCGGAATCATCAACCCAACCAAACCCAGGCATACGAACGTAACTACGCCAAATCCCCCCAATTGCAGTGGCTTACGCGGATCGTCGTATTCTGACGCACCAAAAGGCTGAAAAACGATCAGGAAGAAAGCGACAAAAAGGCCCGCCCCGGCGGAAGTGAGCAACCAAGGACGGACGTTGCGCTGCTCGCGGGGATAGGGTTGGGCAAGGAATTGGAACATGCGGCAAGATAGCCAAGAAAGCTTTGTCACTTACAGAGAAAAGACTATCTCAATTAGCGAAAGACTTCTTCTAAGTCGATTTCAAAGTCTGGAAATAAGGGCGAAACGATCATGTCGGTAGCGGGCCTCAGGCCAATGTACTGGCCATTCTCGTCGAGCGTGTAAACTAGCACGACTTCGTCGAGTGGCTGCACCAACCAATATTCCTGTACGGCCGCCTCCTGATATAGGTCGAATTTGTCCTTCATTTCACGTTTGCTATTGCCGGGCGACAGGATTTCGACCACCAGCTCGGGGGCACCGTTGCAGCCTTGCGTATCAAGTTTGGACGAATCACAAATCACGCATAAATCCGGCTGCACGACCGTGAAAATTTCCTTGCTGGCTTTTATAGATTTTTTTCGGTCATAAAGACGTACGTCGAAGGGCGCAGAAAATAATTCGCACTCCTGGCCTCTCAAACAACTGAATAGCAAACCTTGCATTACACTCGATATCCTCTGGTGTTTTACGTTAGGCGCAGGCGACATCGGAAATATCTTCCCGCGCATCAACTCTACTCGCTCTTTTAACTGCCATTTAAGGTAGTCGGCGTAAGAATACGTGCCTTCAAGGTCTAACTGGGAGAGTTTTGTGATAGTAGCCATAATGTTTTTTATCTCTGAGAACCCTATGTCTCCGCAACTTATGCAAAGCTAACGATTTACCTTGCCCTAGTCAAACCCATCACTTCAACGCCACCAGCTCCTTCAAATCCGCGTTGGAGTATTCCCCAATCCAGGTTTCGCCGTTGGCGACGGTGAGGTTGGCGAGTTCTTTCTTATTCTGGATCAGTTGGTTGATCTTTTCCTCGAAGGTGCCCTCGGTAATCAGGCGGTGTACCAGCACGTTGCGGGTTTGGCCAATGCGGAAGGCGCGGTCGGTGGCCTGAGCTTCCACGGCGGGGTTCCACCAGAGGTCGTAGTGGATTACATTGTTGGCGGCGGTGAGGTTGAGACCCGTACCGCCCGCTTTCAGGGACAAAAGCAGTAGTCGCGTGGCGCGGTTGTTCTGGAAATCCTCCACCATCGCGTCGCGGTTTTTGCGGCTCACGCCGCCGTGCAGGAAGGGGACTTCCAGTTGCAGTTGCTCTTCAAACATCGTTTGCAGCAGCGTACCCATTTCTTCGTACTGAGTGAAGATCAACGCCTTCTCGCCATTTTCCAGCAGTTGCTGTACCAGTTCCAATAGCATAGCGCTCTTGCCGGAAGCCTGCGGGTCGGTCGTTCCCTTTTTGAGGTAATGCGTGGGGTGGTTGCAAATTTGCTTCAATGCCGTCATCATCTTGAAAATCATGCCGCTGCGCTTGAAACCGTCCTTGGAGCCCTCGATGCCGCGCAGGGCCGTGTCCACTACGCTCTGGTACAGGGCCGCCTGCGCGCCCGAAAGCTGGCAACTCTGGTCCATCTCGATCTTGTCGGGGAGGTCTTGAATGATGCTTTTGTCGGTCTTGACGCGGCGCAGGATAAACGGCTCCGTCATGCGCTTGAACACCTCAAGACGGTGCTGGTCGCGGTCTACCTCAATCGGGATGGAAAAGTCCTGGCTGAATTTCTTCAAAGTGCCCAGGTAGCCTTTGTTCACGAAGTCGATGATGCTCCAGTACTCGCTCAGGCGATTTTCGACCGGCGTTCCGCTCATGGCGATGCGGACGCCCGCCTTGATTTTCTTGATGGCTTTGGTTTGGGCCGTGGCGGGATTTTTGATATTTTGAGCCTCATCGATGACCACCACGGGCCAGTTGGTTTTGGTGAACGTCTCCTCCTCGCTGCGCACCACGCCGTAGGTCGTCAGCACCAGATCGGTATTTTTGAATTCCAGCTTACTGCGGTTGGGGCCATGATACACGTGCGCCTTCAAACCCGGCGCGAAGCGGGCGATTTCCTTGGTCCAGTTGGTGAGCAGGGTGGTTGGCAGTACGACCAGTCCTTTGTTTTTCTTGAACGCGCCTTCTTCTTTGAATTTTTGCAAAGTAGCGATTACTTGCAGCGTTTTACCCAGGCCCATATCATCAGCGATGAGGCTGCCGAAGCCGATACGGGCGTTTTTGTAGAGCCACTCGTAGCCGCGTAGCTGGTAGGGGCGCAGCGTGGCGTCGAGTTTTTGGGGCAAACTCACCGCTTCGGGGGCGGTAAGTTTTTTGACGAGCTTGCGGGCTGCATCAGTTAGCTTCACGCCCGATCCCTGGTACTCCTCGGTGAGGGCGGTTTGCAGCAGCGTCTGCGCATCCAGTTCGGGCGGATTTTTCAGCTTGTCCAGCAGCGAACGGATCTCCTTCTCGTCCAAATAGACGTACTGGTCCTTTATCTTGACCAGTCCCCGGTAGTTCTCGATGATGTTGACAAACTCCTTGGTGTCCACATTTTGGTCGCCGATGGCCACCTCCCAGCGGAAGCCCAGCATTTCCTCCAGACTAATGACCGAACTGGCCGCTACCTTGCCGTTTTCCTCGTCGTCGAGCGTCATGGAAAGTTGCGGACGCACCATCTTCTGCAACGCCTTCGGCAGCATAATGCGGATGCCGAACAGCTTCAACGGTGGCAGCATTTTGAACAAAATCTCGGGAAATTCCACCGAATTGAAGGCCAAATCTTCCTCGCCTTTGGACGAAATGAGCGCGTTGAGTTGGGGAAAGTGTTCGGCCATCATCGACAGGTCGCGCAGCACCCCCATGCGGACGGGCGCGTAGTCAGGTTCGCGCATGAAGTCGGCGAAGGGAATGGGCGCTACCATCTGATTGGCCTTGTTTTCCACCAAAATACGCACCACGAACATACCCGTCTCTTCTTCGTCCTCCACCTGAATCACGGGGACGTAATCACGCTGGGCGATGAAGAACTTGTTAAGCCAAAGCTGAATGCCTGCCGGAATTTCGCGACTGTCAAACCCACTGAACCGGGCAAACTCTCGCCGGAAAAATAAGTCCTCGATCTCGGTGTCCTTATAGTGGTAGCGATCGTTGAACTGCCGCACCCGTTCGGTCAGTAGTAGCGAGCAAAGCAGCGGGAACCAATCGCTGGTAAGCGGTTCGTAGATGTCGTTGCGACCGATTTTGTAAAACAAAAACTCCGGCGGCAGCAGCGTTTTGAGTTGCTCGGCCACGCGGGCGATGTCCTCATTGAGCAAAGCCGGAATCCAGCGGACAAAGTAAGCTTCTTTTTTGAGCTGTACCCGCAACAACTGCGGCAGAATTCCGCCCTTTTCCAGCAGTTTATTGGTGAATCGGTTGGTCAGATACAGTCCGCGCAGCAACGGTGAGAGCTGCGGCAACTGGCTGGAGGGAAAATGCTGAAGCCAGTCCACCAACTTCTGCACCTCGTTGAACTGATGCACCAGCCGCTCGCTGGCATCGCGGAAATTGGCTTGCAGGAAGCCCATCGCGTCGTCCCAGATGATCTCGCCGCTCTCCACGGCGTCGAGGTCTTTATTATAATCGTGTTCGCGTTTCACCGAATCGTCGTCGGAGGCATCGGCCACGGTCAGAGCGTTCGCCTTTTTCTGAGCGTCGATATAAGCGTCGCGCAGCACGGTTCTGAAATTCCCCGTTTTGTAAAAAAGCGGCTCGTCGGCCAGTAGCGACAGCAGGTCGTCGCGGCAGTCGGGCAAGGTCGAGAAATCCACGGCGTCATATAGGGTCTCGTCGGGCCGAAACTCGGCTTCCTCGTCCATTTCCAAGGGCTTGCGTAGGGTAGCCACGTCCAGAATTTCTACGTCCTTCTGCTCGGCCGAGGCCACGCCCAAGCCTTCCAACGCCTTGAACAAATCGAAATCGCGCAGCTCGAAGACCAGGAAGGGATTCTTGTCGATCTCGTTGGCAACCAGATAGAGTACCGCCGCCTGATGCTTGCAGGGAATGCTCCAATCGGGGCAGGTGCAGGACGCGTCGAGCTCATTCCATTTTTCGGGAAACAGGTCAACGCCGATGCTGCGGCAGGCTTTGTATAGGTCGGCGGGAAGTTGGCGGTTGAGTAGCTGGGTCAGGAAAAGCGGGTTATCAGCAATCAGAGCCACCGTCTTGGCTTTGTCGGACGCCGACAGCGGGTGGATCTTAAACTTGACCTTATAGGGAATTGGCTGCGTACCGCGCACTTTGGCCTTGAATACATTACCCTCAAAATCAATGGACTGCACTGCTCCGCCGTTAGCGTAGGTGCGGCCCCGCGCCAGCCGCCCGCTTTGGTCCATGCCTTCCAGGATGCTGATCCACTGTTCGCCCCACCAGGTGTTTCCGTACTTGATCCGCTTCGCCATTTGCCTTGGGTGAACTCCGTTTTTTGCTAAAAAGGCAAAGTTAGGAAAAAGCGCGACGCTGTGCGTTCAAGTGGTTCCCTCTATCCATCATCACTGCTTCGCCCGAAAGTCCCAAATTTCAAACATCTCCATCGTTTTCTCGTCGGCGTTAATCATGATTTCGTAGTCGATGACGTATTGGATTTGACAGGAAATTAGCCTGGAGACATCTATCAAGCAGGGATCAAAAAACTAACTGGTATGTTCAAGCCCTTGCTGAGCCGCTGTATCATGGCTACGGTGAGTTCCTGCTTGCGGTTCAATATTTTGGAAACCTTGGTTTTATCTCCTATATACGGGATCAAGTCCTGCTGCAAGAGGTTTTCCCGTTCCATTTTATAGCGCAAAAAGGCAATCGGATCGCCGGGCTGCATTGGGATGTGTACGGACTCGTAAGCTTCGACGAGCGTTACCAGCATATCCATTTCTTCACTTTCTGCCTGAGTTCGGGTCGAATTTTTCATCAATTCCCACACCCGACTCAGGGCCAGACGATGGTGCTTTTCGCTCTGAATGTTATCCATTGTATTCGATGGTTGTGAACTGCGAAATGTACACCACGATTTCCTTTTCCTGCGCCTCGACGATAAAATCCGTGGCCTGGCCACCGCATCCTCCACGATTCGCCGCTCGGCGGGCCGGATTTGGGAAGTTTTCCGCTTGCGAAACACGATGCGGCCATCGTGGATGTATTCGTAAAACTCGAAGCCCTCCGGCAGTTCCTCGATCAAGTCCTGCGCCTTGGGGTCTTTGGTGAGGTAGTACCGCAGCTCGCCCCGCTTGGCCGGAACAGCACGGATGTAGGCGGTGCTGTTTTGGCGGTTGGTGTAGGAGAGGGGTTGGCGGGGCATTAGGGTTAGGGGATTATTTTTTCAAAATCGACATTCCTGTAGAACAGGCTATTCTGTGCCGCATTCAATTCGCCTGGATCGAAGGAATTCGCCTTTATTTCCAGAAGGAGCAAGTCGATCAGCTTCGATTTAATGTCAGGAAGATCGTTTTTGATGATGTCAAAAACCATTTCGAAGTCTATACCCGTGTAATCATGGGCAATCCGGTTTCGCAAACCCCGGATTCCGTGAAAAGGAAAATCTTTGTATTGATCTCTGAGCTCAATCGAGATTTTGTTGCTCTGCTCACCAATATTCAAAAGAAGCAACAGACTGGCGTTGAATTTAAGCTGATCATTGTCGTAGAAAAAAGCATCCGCCGAAGTAAATCCATCGGCGTAAATCTCAATCTTGCCCAATGATTCCAGCATGACCAATAGCGGAAGCAGATCGTTTGCTTTACCCTGTGACATACTTCAAATCTTTACGCGCTCGGTACAGAATAATGGGATCAGCGAAGCTTTCCGGTACCACATCCACTTTTATTCCAAGAAGCGTTTGCAGCCTGGCTTTTAACAGGTCACGCCGCTTGTAATCCATCTTACGTTCAAGCAAAATATCGATGTCGCGGTATTGCTCGCCCCGGGCGAAGGAACCGAAAAGCCCTAATCGGTCGATGCCAAATTCCTCGAAGATGTTTTCTTGTCGAAGTAGGGTTTCTAGTTCTTGGATGGTCATGGGTTATTGATTTTAGGATTCTTATATAGCCATATAGTTAAAAATAGATAATCGCAAATTTCACGAAAGCAACCGGTTAACGCATGGAGCTGACAGAAACTTAAAATTTGAATTTGCTCTTGGAGTCTGGCGAGTCAATTTCTGACAATTGACTATTATATTTTCCCAGACTTCGCTAACTGATGTGCTTTCTTCGTTCTGATGAGTCGAATGGTAAAATGGATTGTAGGTGCTGTTTGCGTGAGTTACAGGCTGAAACATCAAGTTTGTATTTGAGTGAAGGTACCCATCCTCAAAATAGGTAAAACTATTCCCAGAATTTAGCCAAGCATAGTTTGTGAGAATATTACGGTCATGAAAAGGAGCAATTACAATACTGAGTTTAATATCATATTTAAATTTTTTGGAAAGCTGATCGATTAAATATTCGTGAATCCTGTTGAGATAATTTTCCAGAAAAACATATTCTTTATCAGCTATTTGCTTTGTTGGACTACCAATTATTGTTAGATGAAAATCAATAATTAGAGTTTTAGGCATAATGTTATAAAGAATTTCTAGTAGATTTTCATCTAGCTGTGTTCTGTTTTTTTCATACGATCCTTTTGCGAATAAATAGTTGTCGGTAATTACCAAAGCATTGCAAGGGTGGCGCAATTGAGTCATAAATGACCAGTTACTATATCGAGGATTAGATCTGGTAAAGGGTATCAGATGCCAGTTGAATAGAAAATGTGCTTTGTTAAGACTATCACTATTTATGAATATGCAACCAAAATTAGCCTCTAATTCATCACTATCCTCTTCCTCATTGAAAAACAGAACAGAATTTCTTGAATCATAAAATGATGCTTCTCTCATCTCGGTTTGAAAATTTGGTCTCAGGCTTAGAGGGCTAGAATCTATTAGCATTTCCAAAACTGGATTTTCTATTGCCGCTTCTTTAAACTCTTCAAAGGAATCAAAATTTATAAATTTTTTTCCTGTCTGGGGTCTCCTTAAAAATAACCGTAATTTATCATGTAAAGGGTGAGAATCTTGATGGGCAAATTTCTCAATGAACAAACGATCAATGTATATTTCCATTCTGATCAGTTATTTTGCGAGTTTTTGAGCCTGAGTAATTCAAACTTCCAATTTATAGCTTCGTCGAAAAAACCTGACCCAAAGTCGCTTGACAGGCCACCATCATCCAGGATTTCGATTTTCTTCACTTGCTTCTCGCCTACTGGTACGTTATTGGGGTCGTGGAAATAGTAAATAATACTATCCTTCGTCTTAATAGCTTTTTTAGCAGTTAAATATTGTAATTTTCTAATTAGATACTCGCTGTGTGTTTCAATAATAAACTGAACACCAAAAGTATTAGCAGCATCAATAAAAAAATCTGCCAGCTTGCTTTGAAAATTGGGGTGTAAGTTCGTTTCTGGTTCTTCGATGATGATTATTTTTTGTTCGCTATTTCTAACTACGCTTAGTATTAGTGCCACAATCTGAGTAATACCAAACCCCTTCTCCACTATTGGAACGGAATCAACTTCCAAGGACAGAATACCTAATTTATCATCTCTTATAGTTTTGATCTCACCTAAGTTAAAGCCCAGTAAACCTTGCCACTTTTCAATAAATTTCTTTTCATTCTTATTAGCTGGCGAATTTGAAAAAGAGATAATGAGATTTTTAACAATATCGCTATCAGGACTGTCAATAGAATATGATCGCCTAGGAGTTGACTTTAATAATGGTAAGTAAACAATTGAGTTTAAAACATTAGACAACTGAATTAATTTTTTATAGTTTATTATTTTTTCATCAATGAAATTTACTAAATAAGCGTCTAAACCAATTTTATTTAATGCGTCTTTTAACGGTCTATGATTTTCTTCTTGAAAAGTATAAGAATGTTGTTCTCCATCTAAGCTAGCAGTTTCAACTGGAATATTAAAAATTAAATCTGAATTGACTATATTTTCTCTAATATCAATTTCGTTTTGATATAATTTGAGCAAAGACTCTAAGTCTTTATATTCGTCACTATATATTATTTCTTTGAATGGAACTTCACTCTTAGTCCAATGTTCTTGATTTTTGCTTTTCCATTTATATTGAAAATAAATATCTGAGTTTTCAGTTTTAGTATTGTCTACTATACAATATTTTCCCTTCCTTTCAATTTTCGCATATTCTTGGTCTAACCTACTAGCCATAAGAATATTTTTGGGTTGGCTTTTAAAGATTGACTCCTGAATTTCAAAATTTTCACCTTTTAGATGTTTAGAAAAAATTTGAAAATCAAAGGCTAGTTTTCCATCTTTGATATAAATTATAGTTTCATTATTGAATTTCAACGATAATTCAGCGTAATAATTAGTATCTTTAATATTTTTTTTACATTCTATCACAAGATAGCAAACAGAATTCTCTCCTAAAATTGGGAAATTATTTAATAAATAAGGTAAAGAAAATCGAAAATATTTTTTACTAGATTTATTATTTAATATTCTATCAAAACTCCCAAGTTGTAATACACTTTCTGTAAGATCAAAATCCAGAAGTTTATTTTTACTAAGACTCGCTGCAATTAAATACAACGCCTTATTCAATGAACTCTTGCCCGAACTATTTGGCCCAGTCAAAATAGTAATCGGCGCAAAGTCAAACCAAGTGTAATCTTTGAATACACGGAAATTTTCTAAGCCGAATCCTTTGAGGTGGGTTTGCATCTAGTTTTCTAGTTCTTGTGTTTCGTAAATTAGTATTTTCTGCGCTTCAATTGTGGGCTTCACAAATGGCGATAACCCATCCGCCGCCACTAAATCAACCTTTCGCCCCAACAATTCCTCCAACGCATCCATGATTTTGATGTACTCGATCATCCTGATGAGTTGGGTACTATCCAACTCCACCAGAATGTCGATGTCGCTTTGGGGCGTCAGTTCTTCCCGAGCCGCCGAGCCAAACAGATAAGCTTTGCGGATGGGTTTATCCTGCCAAAAGCCTTGCAGCCGCGTTTTTATACTTTGGATGGTTTTCATTAGAATAGATTTAATTGACGGAAGAAGAAGACTTTAAAGTTCCGAGTTTTCACGCCAGAGGCGTCGACCGTTAATAGCAAAAGTAAAAATAGACAAACCTAGCACCCCGTAGGGGTCGCCCCCTACGGGGTGCCATACAATCCACATTCACATTTTCTATTAACGGCTGACCCCTCTGGGGTACTCGCTTTATTCATCTATAATTGCAGTAATCCTTTAATGGTCAGTTAACAAATGCTAATGCCGCATATATCCTCCCGTTTCGATGAAGGGAAATCCTTTACAATCTTCTCCATACTCATATCACTGGCGAGCCAACCCAGAATATCCACCACGACGATGCGGGTGCCTTTGATGCAGGACTTGCCAAACCGGATTTCGGGATCGATGCTAATGCGTTCCTGAATCTTTTTCATTTCAATTTGATTTATTGCAGAATCACAATTAACCTGTCCAGTCCAAAAATCCTGATGAGTTCATTATCAGGATACCTCGATACGGGTTCAATACCAACAAATCACTATCGCCGCTAATTATGACTTTTGCCTCTCCGATGACGGCTAGTTCGAGAAATTTGTTGTCCTTCGGGTCACGGCAGTCCGTTATCGTTATTTCAACTTGCAGCATACTTGCCAAGTCCACATAATCGGCGAAGAACTGTTTCCTGTTCTCTGCCGAAACGTATTTATCGAATTTGCCCCTAAAAAGCACCTCGCCCAGTTCTGCCAGAGTTGCCTGAGAAGTTAACGGGTTGTATCCGTCGCCCCTCACTTTCTCGAATGCTTTTCCACTCACGGAATTTTCATTCAAGGCAGTACTCACGAGTGTGTTAGTGTCCAGGACGACTTTAATCACGCTCTCTGTCAATTTCTTCCAGTATCTCCGCCAACTTCTCCTCGGTTAGTCCGTTCCGTTTAGCCTCTTCCGATAACCTATGGATCGACTCCTTTATCCTTTCCCTCGCATCGGTGCGGGAACTCGTCTCCAGCAAATTCTTTATCAGTATGCTGACCTTTATGCGTTCGCCTTCGTTTTGGCGTACCCGCTCGGCGATCTGGTCATCCACCTCGACTTCAAATGTTAGTGTCTTCATAGCTTCCTCCGTTTTCTTGTCCCCCAAATATACACCATTTCAGTTCTGCCACCAGTCGCCTTGCTCCCAACTCGTGACGTTCTCGCGGGCGCGGGTGACGGCCGTGTAGGCGTAGCGGTAATCGTTTTCGTAGAACCAGGGATGCAGCAGCACGTGGTTCCATTCGCCGCCCTGCGCCTTATGGGCGGTGAGGCCGTGGCCGTAGCGGAGTTGCATCGCCCCCATGTAGGGGTCGTTGGCCGGGTGCGGGTTTATGCGGTAGTCTGAGTTCTTGGCCATGCGGTCGGCTTTGAGGTTGCGGATGGCGTCGGTCGGGAGTTCGGCGGTGGGCGTGCGCAGCGTGTCGAGCAACACCTTGGTGGTGATGTGCAGGGGCCGCTGGTCGGGGTCGAGGAATTCCAGCGTCGCGGTGACGAATTCCAGGTCGGCGCGTTTTTCGATGGCGTCCGGGAGGTCGCGCACAATGCCCGTTTCGCCGCGCACGATCAGGTGGTGCTGGTCCACCCAGTTTTGATCCACGACTACCTGGTCGCCCACGGCCAGGGCGCCGCCGTAGCCCTGCCGCTGCCGCACCATCGTATTGAAAGTGTGCACGTTCTGGTTGGCGCAGCCGATCATCACTACCTGGTCGGGGCGGTTGGCGTCGTAGAGGTTGAGGTAGCGGGTCACGGCCGCCGTGGCGTTGTAAAGGCGGTAAAGATCGAGCTTTCCCAGGGCGCGGCCTTCGTCGGCGCGGCGGCGGATGTCGTGCGCCAGGGTCAGCACGGGCGACTGTCCGGTTTGGCGCTTCACCTCGGTGAGTTCGGCTTGCTGGCCGCGCAGTTGGTACTTCGCCATGAAATGCCCCAGGTTCAGGGCCACGGATTCGGTATCCCCGACGGGGGCCAACTGGTAGCGGTCGCCAATGAAAACGACCTTGTTGCGGGCGTTGCCCTGCTTCACAAAATGCAACAGATCGTGCAGCAGCGACGCGGGCGTCACGAAACTACCGGGGACGCCGTGCGTGTCGCTGAGCATGGAGGCTTCGTCCACCACGAACACGCTGTACGCCGGCTGCGGGTTGGGACGTCGCTCCAGCACGACGCGCTCGTCGTCGGTGGGCAACACGCGGTAAACCGTGTGGTGGATCGTGCGGGCCACGCTGCGGGTTTTGTGGCCCAGTACCTTGGCGGCGCGTCCGGTGGGGGCCGTGAGGTAGCAGCCGATTTCCTGCGCTTCCAGGAAATCCACGACGGCCCGTACCAGGGAGGTTTTGCCCGTGCCCGCCGCCCCGCGCAGCACAAACACATCCTCGCCGCATTCGGGAGCGAGGAATTCTTCCAGGAAGTACAGCGCTTCGGCCTGTTCGCGAGTCGGGTGGAAAGTCAGGAAGCTGAAAAGGTTGGCGGAAGTAGTCGTTGCGGTCATAGCGGCGGAGGTTTGGTTGGTTTGTCCGCTACAAATGTGGTGGGTCGGGGAGGCTTATAAAAAAGTCATGTACGGGTTTATAGTAGTTGAGGTATATTTGTGGGGAAAATTTGTCCGGCCTATCCATATCATCACCGTACTGCCGCCCCCGTCATCATTCATCACTGGTGCGCCAGCCCGGTCATCATTCCATAAGTTTTGCCAAGAACCCCTGCCGCCACCTCCACGCTCCGCTTGCGGCGTATTTTCAAAATCCACCATCGGCTGCGTACCATGCAGCCTTTTTCGGCGGAAGAGCTGGCCGCTTTTTGCGCCGAAACCGACCCGAATGCTAACGCCCGCCTGATTCGGGGCGACATTGGGCTGCTGCGCGAATTGGGCGCACCGATTCCGCCGGGCCACAAGCACACGAAGTTTCGATACGAGGCACCATTTTCGCTGCTGGAAGCGCTGGAAGGCGTGGATACGGCAGATACGAATGAAGTGCTGGCGTATCTCGGCCAACTCTACCAGAAAGCCCCGAAAGCGGCTTTCCTGGAATTAGACAAGGTTTTTCTGTCTTTGGAACACCGCATCCGCACCTCCGACGCTCAGGGTGACCCGCGCTTGCAATTCGAGAAAGTGGCCTACGCGGGGCAGGAGTACGTGACGGTGCTATTCGATTTTATCCAAAAACAGCGGACGACCTATTTCGATTATCAACCTTTTCAAAAGATAGGCAGTGAGCGGACGGTGTTCCCCATTTTCCTGAAAGAGTACAACCACCGCTGGTTTTTGATAGGTTACGACCGGGCGGTGCAACGGTACCAAAACTACGCCCTCGACCGCATCGTGAGTCGTCCCAAACTTTCGGATTGGCGACCCCAGGTTGAGCAATTGCCGGACGCGATCACCTATTTCCAGAACCTGATCGGCGTGACGCTGGAAGGAGAATTGGCGCAGGTGATTGTTCGGGTTTGGAAACCCCGCGCCAACTACATCAGAACCAAGCCCTGGCACAGCTCCCAAACGGAAATGGAGGAAACTGGGGACTGGATCGATTTTCAATGGCGGGTGCTGCTGAACCGGGAATTGAAGGCACGGATTCTGGAATTGGGGGCTGACGCGGAGGTGCTGAGGCCGTTGCCGCTGCGGGAGGAGATAGGACAAGCGGTGAAGAGGGCGCGGTCGAGGTATCTGGTTTAGTCCGCCGGGCGAACACATAGGTCCGCCCCTACAATGCATCATTTCTTTTTCAAATAATCAATAAATACCTTCCGCACGTCCGAGCGCGGGTCGTCGGGCGCAGGCGTGACGATGGGCGGGATAATGCCGGGGTTGGCGGGGATGAGGAAACTCATGCCAAATTCCTGGCCCGTAAGCAGAAAATCGGGTAGTACCACTTTGTAAGTACGGGATTTGTCGAGTGGCTGTTCGGCGATGTACCAGGTACGGGTATCGTCAGCGTAGCGGACGTTAGCGTGGTGGAGGAAGCCGCCTTTGCCCCGACTGAGTCGCCCGGCTTCCAGCACTTTGTGGAGCAAATCGCCCGTCATGGTCGCCTGCTCGATGCCCCCGCCGAAGGGCATCATTCTGACCACATCGTATTGCGAAATAGGGCCTTCCAGCACATCGTCCAGCCGCAATGAGCCGCCGTTGAAGACCGCCAGATCGCTGCCCGGAAAGGCCTGGAACATGCTTTGGGCAATGAGCGTGGTCAGCGTCCCGTGTTCGCGACGGACGACGGCATCGCGTCCGTCCCAGGGTTCGGGCGTGGTGTACACGATCTCGTTCGGGTCGAAGCCCTGTTCGCGGAAGCTTTCGTCGGCGATGGTTTGCCACTTGGCCACCAAAGCGGCGGTCGCCGGATCTTCGGGGATGCTTTCATCGATGATTTTCAACTCAGATTCCAGATTGACCAGGCGTTTCTTGCGGTCGAAGTGCAGGCGGTGGATATAGACCGTTTTGGCGTTGGCGTCGGCCTTGGCGATGGCGACGTTGCCCACTTTCAACTGCATGTGGTCGTGGTCGTGGCCGCCCATGATGAGCGTCAGGCCGGGGATTTGCTCGGCCATACGGCGGTCGTCGGCGACGTTGAGGTGGGTGAGGGCCACCACGGCGTCGCAGCGGTTTTTCAGGTCTTTGTACTCGCGTCTGGCGGCGTCGAAGGGGTCGGTTACTTGCACGTAATCCTTATCGACCGGGATGCAGATACCAAAAATTCCCACACGTACCCTGCCATTGTCCAGCACGAGCGAAGTCGGGATATTGGCTCCATCCTTGCTGAAAGGCACCGCTTTATTTCCCTGCCGAAGCTGCATATTGGCAATCACCCACCGGAATTTCGACTCCTCGATGCGCTGGTTTAGGGTCGTGGGCGCGTCGTTATCGTAGTCGAATTCGTGGTTGCCGAAGGTCGCCAGATCCAAACCCGCCGCGTTGAGGACATCCACCATCTGCCGCCCCTTGATGCGCTCACTCTCGTAGCGCAGCGTCCCGATGACCGACGGGCTGAGAAAATCACCCGCCAGCACGAAGTAGGTGCCTTTTGGGTTTTCTTTTTTTAACTCTTTATTGATGTGAGCTACCCGCGCCAGTCCACCCGATTTGCCATTGTCCAGCGGCTCGATTTCGTAGACATCGTTGATATGCAGAAAGGTGATGGTGCGGCCAGACTGGCAATTCGCTAAAAGACCCAGGCACATTAAAATTAGCGCGGTTTTTAAGTGTCGCATCTGCGAAAAGAAGTAAGAGAGTTACGATTGGATATAAGAGTTATTTCAGAACGGAGCGTTTGTCCTGGCGTGTTGCATACCCCATTGAGCCATTTCGTTCAGGACAGGTGTGAGGCTTTTTCCGTAATCGGTAATGCTATACTCGACGCGGGGAGGGACTTCGGCAAAAATTTCCCGATGGACGATGCCTGCTATTTCCAATTCGCGCAGTTGCTGGGACAATACTTTTTGTGAAATGCTCGGAATCTGTCTGTTCAATTCCCCAAAACGCAGAACCTGATGCTGTTCCAAAATCCATAAAATACCGGGTTTCCACTTCCCTCCAATGATACCGAGCGTGGTCATTACGGGGCAAGATTCCGCTATACTAATCTTTTTTTCTTCATTCTCAGATATTTCTTTCATCATAACTGCTTAGTTTCCAACATTACTTACTTTTATAATATTACTGCACTTTTTTGTACATACTTGCAAAAATACACTAAGCCACCGAGATTTGAACTCAATTTTAAACAAAAAACACATTGAACCATGGGAAAGTATTTTGTTACCGGGGCAACCGGGTCGGTGGGTACCGAAGTGGTACGGGCCTTAGTGGAAGAGGGACACGAGGTAGTGGCAGCAAGCCGTCATCCGCAAAAAAGCCAAGAGAAATTTGGGGAAGAAACAGAGTCCGTCCATTTCGATTTTGAGGATTTATCGACTTTTTCTCAGGTCGAAGGCACCGACGGAGTGTTCATTCTGGGACCGCCGCTGTATCCTGATTTGTTCACCATGTTGGTTCCATTCATGGACTATGTGGCTAAGAACGGGCCGAAACGGATCGTATATCTTTCGGCCAATGGCATGGAGGATATGAAAGAGTTACCATTCCACGCGCAAGCTGAGGAAAAGCTAAAAAATTCGGATTTGGACTGGCGCATCGTAAGGCCCGGGTTTTTCATGCAGAACTTGTCCAACTACGAACGCGAAAACATTGAGCAGCGGAAAATGATATTCGTCCCGGCGGGGGAAGGGAAAACGGCTTTTGTATCGACCACAGACATCGGAAAATCAATTGCCAAGCTGCTGACCGATGACTCCTACAAACACCAGATTTTTACGCTGACGGGGCCGGAAGCGATGGATTACCATCAAGTGGCAGAATTGCTCTCGACGGAGCTGAACGAAAAAATAGTGTATCCAAATCCAGACGAGGCGACATACCGGGGCGTACTGGCTGCCTCGGGAGTTCCTTCGTTCGTAGCCGATTACATGGTACCCGTTTACAGTATGATTAAAAATGGCAAAGTAACGAATTTAACCGACGACGTAGAAAAGCTGACGGGCCAAAAACCAGAGCGTATGCAGGATGTGATTAAGCGAGATTTTTCTGTTCAGGCTTAGTACGCCCGCTTTTTCAAAAGGCTGGCTGAATCTATTCTTGATGCAGCCAGCCTCTTTTATGGGGCTATCTAACCTATTGTGAAAGAACTACTGCTGTCGAAGCCAACCAGCGTTCCCACTGCCGGGTGGCGCGGGCATCTTCCAGCACATTGAGCTGGATATTGCCGTTGCTGAATGTCGTCATTTGCAGCCCCACGAAAGCCAGGGCCTCGTTCAGGCGATTTTCCAGCGGCGTGGTGCCGGCGATGCACTCAGTCCAGTACCAGTCCAGCGATTCTTCGGCTATGTCTTCTACAACGAATTGATAATCAAGGTAAGTATAACCCACAATCGGTTGCCCGAAGCGCTGCCACAATAAGCGCATGACATCGTCAAGCGAACGGGCGTGGTCGAATTTTTTCCGTAAATACAAATCCAGAATCAACGCTACCAACGCGCCTTTGTGATAGACGGACACCTTTCGTTCCGGGATGCCCTTCTCGTAACCGTCGAGCCACAAGTCCCAGGACGATTCCAGCAGCGACTGCGTGGCGTGGCGGCTGTGTTCGAAATGCCGCTTCATGTAGACCTGCAATTCTTTGACGTACAATTCGTCATTAAACACCCCCGCCCGCCGCAGGAACAGGTCGCCGTAGTAGGTCGTACAGCCTTCCACTACGAAACAGGTCGGAAAATAGTTTTCCTGCGTAAAATCGTAGGGCAAAAGCTCCTGGGGGCGGATGCGGATAGCGTTCCAGGCGTGGAAAAATTCGTGCGAACTCACGCCCAGCAGGTCGTTGTAGAGTCCTTCGCCCTCGTCGTCCGGCCCCAGCACGATCATCGTGGAGTTGTGGTGTTCGACGCCGTGGAAAAAAGCAGTGGGCAAAATAAGGTTGATAAAATGGTAGTCCCGCTCGGGAAATTCGCCCATCGTGGCGATTTGCTCGCGGGAAAAAGCCGCGAAGTCGGTACAAATGCGCTTCCAGTTGGGCTGCAAGTTGCCGTGCATCCAGACGTGGAAGGGTACGCCCGCCGCCTCGTAGGTTTGATGGTGCAGCGTGGCCGAGGCCAGCAATGGGCTGTCCACCAATTGATAGTAATCGTCGGCTTGCAGAATATTCGCGTGTTCTGTCGCCGCCAGACCGCAGGCGATGCGGAAGCCTTCGGGCAGAGCCAGTTCTACTAAACACGGCTCCTGCATTCGGCCAACGGCGTAGAGGGCGAGGTTGATGAAATTGAGATACCACAGTTCGCCGTTGACGTAGCTACTGCCGGCGTTCTGGATGTTGGCGTAAAAATTGTAGGTGACCACCAGGGATTCCTCATCCGCCGTCGCGACTTGCCAGCGATCTTTGGTAACTTTGCGCACCGAAAGCGGCTGACCGGAGTCCCCCCGTGCTTCCAGGTGCTGAATGTTTTTGGCAAAATTCTGGATTTCGTAGCGACCGGGCCGCCAGGCGGGAAGCTGTAAGTCAACGGTTCGGCTGCCGTTTATAGGTAGTGTGTAAGTGATTTCGGCAAAGTGGCTATCCGGAATCGGCACAGCGATGCGGTAGTGCATAAAGTTGAGGGTAGGGTAATCGTGAGGATAGCGGAGCGTCGACGGTCCCGCCGCTAACAAACCAAAGACTAAGGGTGTTTCGTTACTACTGAAAAGTAAAATTAACAATCGTTTCCGACATGAAAAGGTTTATTCCACTCCTCATCGCCGTTTTTGGTCTGCATCTGACGGTTTTTGCCCAAAATGAAGAATACTACAAGAAAGACACTCTTCCCCAGCAGAAACGCCAAAGCACCATCATTATCCCAAACGAAACCGAACGGAGGCAAAACGAAAATGAGACCCGGCCTGTCGAGGGACGGCCCGTCGAAGGTCGACCCCTTTCTGAGGGACCCATGTCCATGCTTGAGCGACTGCGCCTGGGCGGTAGTTTCGGCTTGTCTTTGGGCAACTATACCAACATCAACCTTTCACCCATGGCGGGTCTCAACCTCACCGACAAACTCGTGGCGGGTGCTGGACTCACTTATATGTACGCCAGTTACCGTCCTTACGGGGCCAGCGCCAGCTTACGAAGATCCAGCAGCAATTACGGCGGCCGGGTTTTCCTGATGTATAACCTCCTGCCGATGGTTACACTCCAAGCCGAGTACGAGACGCTCAACGTCCAGTATAGCACGGGTCGCGATCTCGCCCGCACCTGGATCGGTTCCCCCCTCGTAGGCGGGGCCTACACCCAGCCCTTGGGCGGACGCTTCACGCGAAGTATCCTGATGACGGCCCTCTATAATTTGTCCTACAACAGCCAGCTAAGCCCCCTCACCGGACGCAATATTTCCCCCTATTCCAGTCCGTTTATTTTCAGGATCACCTTTCTTTAACAATTAGTGAATTGGGAATGTCGGAATAAAGTAGGCTGGCGAAAGCAATATTCACTAATTCACAATTCACTAATTCACAATTGTTTTCATGGAAAACCCAGTACTCATTTTCGGCGCGGGGGCACTAGGCCGCCAAGCACTCGACATTTTTCAGCGCAACGGCGTGGTCGTATACGGCATTTTAGACGATAACAAAGAACTGCACGGTACCGAAATCGGTGAGGTCAGTATACTTGGCGACACGGACGATGGCGGTTTTCTGAAAATTATCGGCAATAAGTGCGAAGCTTTTGTGGCCATCGGCGAGCGGCCCGTGCGCAAGCGGCTCGTGGCGATGCTCAACGAGCGCCGCAAGACGATGCCCGTCAACGCTATCCACGATACGGCGGTGGTTTCTAAAATGGCCACGCTGGGCCACGGCAATTTCGTGGGAGCCCGCGTGACGGTGGGGGCAGCGGCCACCATCGGCCAGCACGTGCAGTTACAGACGGGTGCCATCGTGGAGCCTTTCGCCACCATTGGCGACCTGGTGAACGTCGGGGCGGGAGCCATCATCGGCGACCGCGCGACGGTGGAGTCAGGCGCGTTCATCGGCGCGGGCGCGGTGATCGTGTCGGGCATTCGCATTGGCAAGAACGCCCGCGTCGGGGCCGGATCGCTGGTCATTGCCGACGTGGCGGACAAGGCCACCGTGTTTGGGAATCCAGCGCAGCCGATTTAGTTTGGGAATGCGCGGTTTTTCGTAAATTTGAAAAAACCGGAGTAGTTGTCCTTCATGACCGAACGCATCCATTTTTTCGAGAACAAAATTGAATTCCTCAAAGGCGTGGGGCCGCAGCGGGCCGCCCTGCTCAACAAGGAGTTGAACATCTTCACCTACGGCGACCTGCTGCAACACTACCCCTTCCGGCACGAGGATCGCTCGCAGTTTCACCGCATCAACGAACTGACCGAACTGCTGCCCGGTGCCCAAATCAAGGGTCGCCTGAAAGACTGGATGGTGACGGGCGAAGGTCATAAAAAACGCCTCGTCGGCACTTTTACCGACGGTACGGGCATTCTGGAACTGGTGTGGTTTCATGGCATTTCCTGGTTCGAGAAAAGTCTGCAACGCAACGCCGACTACATCGTATACGGCAAGCCCGTCGAGTTTGGCGGACGGTACAGCATCACCCATCCCGACATCGAACTGCTCACGCCCGAGAATGTCAACGGCGGCACCTGGCAACCGATTTACCCGCTGACGGATATGCTCCGAAAGCGGCGGGTGGACAGCCGCACCATCAGCCGGATGATGAAGTCGCTGCTGGAAATCTCCACGCCGCACCTCCGCGAAACGCTGCCCGAGTCGCTGATTACGCAGTACCGCCTTATCTCCAAAGCCGAGGCTTTGTGGAGCATCCACCTGCCACCTTCACAGGCGCATTTGCACCAAGCTACGCGACGGCTGAAATTCGAGGAACTGTTTTACAATCAGTTGCGGCTGATCAAAAGCAAAATTCTGCAAAAAAACGAATTTCCGGGACAGGTTTTCGACAAAGTCCATTGGGGGACAGAATTTTACGACAACCACCTGCCCTTCGCGCTCACCAACGCCCAGGCGCGGGTGCTGCGCGAGATTCGTGAAGATTTCCTGACCGGCCGCCAGATGAATCGCCTTTTGCAGGGCGACGTGGGTTCGGGCAAAACCATCGTGGCCTTCATCGCCATGCTCATGGCCCTCGACAACGGTGCCCAGGCTTGCCTGATGGCCCCCACCGAAATCCTGGCCGACCAGCACTACCAGGGCCTGAAAGTATACGCCGACCGATTGGGCATCAACATCGGCAAACTCACCGGATCGACCAAGAAGAAGGCGCGACGCATCCTGCACGAGGAGTTGCAAAATGGCTCGATGCAAATTCTGGTCGGTACCCACGCGCTGATCGAAGACGTGGTGCAGTTTAAGAATCTGGGCTTTTGCGTGATCGACGAGCAGCACCGCTTCGGGGTGGCGCAACGCTCCAAGCTGTGGGCCAAGAACGAAGAAATTCACCCTCACATCATGGTCATGACCGCCACGCCGATTCCCCGCACGCTGGCGATGACGCTCTACGGCGATTTGGATATTTCCGTGATCGACGAACTGCCCGCCGGGCGTAAGCCCATCAAGACTGTCCACCGCTACGATGCGCACCGGGCCACGCTATTCGGTTTTATGAAAGAAGAAATCGCGAAGGGACGGCAAATTTACATCGTCTATCCACTGATCGAGGAATCCGAAAAAATGGACTTGAAAGACCTCACCGATGGCTACGAAAGTATTTCCCGCTCCTTCCCCGGCGTGCCGCTCAGTATTCTGCACGGCCGGATGAAGCCGCAGGATAAAGATTATGAAATGGCGCGTTTTGTCAAAAATGAAACCAAAATCATGGTCGCCACGACGGTCATCGAGGTGGGCGTGAACGTGCCGAATGCTTCGGTGATGGTCATCGAAAACGCCGAGCGCTTCGGTCTGGCGCAGTTGCACCAGTTGCGGGGCCGCGTGGGGCGCGGTGCCGAGCAGTCTTTTTGTGTGTTAATGACCGATTTTAAACTCAGTCAGGACACCCGCAAAAGGCTGGAAACCATGTGTCGCACCAACAACGGCTTCGAGATCTCGGAAGTCGATTTGGAACTGCGCGGCCCCGGCGACCTCACCGGCACCCAGCAAAGCGGTATCATGGACCTCATCATCGCTGATTTGGCCAAGGACGGCGTCATCCTGAAAGAAGCCCGCAAATCCGCCGAAGCCATCCTCGACGCCGATCCCGACCTAATCACGCCGCCCTACGCCGCTATTCGCGGACATCTCGACAGCCTGCGGGCGTCGGATACCAATTGGAGCAGAATCAGCTAGGTCAACCCTAATTCTCCATCAGATACGCCTTGATGAAATCGTTAAGATCCCCGTCCAACACGGCGTCGGTGTTCGAGGTTTGGTAGTCGGTGCGGTGATCCTTTACGCGGCGATCGTCGAGGACGTAGCTGCGGATTTGGGAACCCCACTCGATTTTGCGCTTGGAAGCCTCCACTTCGGCGCGGGCTTCGCTACGCTTTTCCAGTTCGATCTGGTACAGCCGCGATTTTAAAAGCCGCGTCGCCACCTCCTTGTTCATCAACTGCGAACGTTCCTGTTGGCAGGCGATGACAATCCCAGAAGGCTTGTGGTGTAGCCGTACGGCGGTTTCGACCTTGTTGACGTTCTGCCCACCCGCGCCGCCGGAGCGGTAGGTGTCCCAGGTGATGTCGGCCGGATTGACCTCGATCTCGATGTCGTCGTCGGCCAGCGGATATACGTACACCGACGTAAACGACGTGTGCCGCCGGGCGTTGGAGTCGAAGGGCGAAATCCGCACCAGGCGATGGACGCCGTTCTCGGATTTGAGGTTGCCGTAGGCGTACTCGCCCTCGATCTCGAGCGTCACGGACTTCACGCCCGCCACCTCGCCGTCCTGCAAATCGACCTCACGCACCTTGTAGCCGTTTTTCTCGGCCCACATGATATACATCCGCATGAGCATCGACGCCCAGTCCTGCGACTCGGTGCCGCCCGCTCCGGCGTTGATTTCGATCACGGCGGGCAGGTCGTCGCCTTCCTCACCCAGCATCTTGCGATGCTCAATCTCTTCCAGTTTTTCGGTCAACTTAGCACCTTCGGCGTCAACATCCTCTTCGGTGGCCTCATCGGCTTCGTAGAATTCCCAGATCACGTCCAGGTCATCACGCCTGCGCGAGAGTTCCTCGTAGCCGCCGGTCCAGAATTTCAGCCCCCGAATTTCCTTCATCACCTTCTCGGCGCGGGCCGAGTCAGACCAGAATTCCGGTTGGGCGGTTTGTAGTTCTAATTGTTCGAGTTGGTTTTTGCGATGACCGTAGTCAAAGATACCGCCCCAAGGCCTCAACGCGGCCTTTCAGTTCTTTCAACTGATCCTGAGTCATTTGTTAATTGTGAATAAGTGACAGCGGAGCGCCCCGAGGCGAACGCCTGCCCGGTTGTGAATTAGTAAAATGGCGTCCCGTGGCGGTCGCCAGTGCGCTGGAAAGCTATTTTAGGGGAGCTTCTCCCGTAAATATTGCATAATAGATTCTTGACCAACTTTCAGGTTTTCCTGACCAACTTTTAGTTCTTCGTACTGTCGTTGGGTTGAAACAGTTAGTTTAGCTAATGCATCGGCCGTCTTCGTAATCTTGCTATCCATGCCAGACATCTTGCCTTCCATGCCAGTTAGTTTGCTATCGATGCCAGAAAGCTTACCTTCCATGCCAGGTATCGGATATCTCATTGATAATCTGGCTCTGGCCCTCGATCAGACGGTCTATCTTTTGCAAACCGTCAGCTAGTAGCGGCTCTAACTGATCTAATCTCTCTTTCGGTGTCATGCTTAAATTTTGCTTTTATACTTTTCTATATGACCTGACACCTTTAGTTTTAAATGTCCTATTAAAGTCTTCCTAAACAAAGATCGTTCAGTTCGAACTGCTCACCTAAACTGCAAATATAGCGATTTTACCTTGAAATTGGTAGGCTTTGGCCTTCGGCTTTGCGGCGAAAAAGGCTTATATTTGCGACGTTTTTTTAGCAAAACCTAATATCCCAAACTAACTCAGAAATGGCTCAAACATATGACGTTATTGTGTTGGGCAGCGGTCCCGGCGGTTATCCGGCGGCGATTCGTGCCTCACAATTAGGATTAAAAGTAGCAATCGTGGAAAAGGAAAGCCTGGGCGGCATTTGTCTCAACTGGGGCTGCATTCCCACGAAAGCGCTGTTGAAAAGTGCGCAAGTTTTTGAATATATCAAGCACGCCAAAGATTATGGCATCAACGTCGGAGACCATTCCGCCGACTTCGGGGCTGTGATTCAGCGCAGCCGGGGCGTGGCCAACGGCATGAGCAAGGGCGTGGCTTTTTTGATGAAGAAAAACAAAATCGACGTCATCATGGGCTACGGGAAGGTTATTCCCGGCAAAAAAGTCGAAGTGACCGACGCGGAAGGCAAGAAGACCGAGTACGCCGCCAGTAAGGGCGTCATCATTGCTACGGGCGGCCGCGCTCGCGAATTGCCCAATATCAAAATCGACGGCAAGAAAATCATCGAATACCGTAAGGCCATGAGCCTGGAAAAGCAGCCTGAGAGTATGCTCGTGATCGGCTCCGGGGCCATTGGCGTGGAGTTCGCCTTCGTGTACGCCAGCATGGGCACCAAGGTGACAATCGTAGAATTCCTGCCGACGATGGTTCCCGTGGAAGACGAGGACGTGTCGAAGGAACTGACGAAGCAGTACAAGAAAATGGGCGTCGATATTTACACTAATTCCTCGGTGGAAAAAGTAGATACCAGCGGCAAGCTTTGCAAAGTTTCTGTCAAAACACCGGACGGCCCCAAAACCTTCGAGGCCGAGGTAGTTTTGTCAGCAGCGGGCGTCGTGGCCAACCTGGAAAATATCGGCCTGGAAGAAATGAAGATCGAAACCGAGCGCGGTAAAATCAAGGTCAGCGAATGGTACGAAACCAACGTACCGGGTTACTATGCCATCGGCGACTGCACCCCCGGCCCGGCCCTGGCCCACGTGGCTACGGCGGAAGGCATCATTTGCGCCGAAAAACTCGCCGGACACAAAACCGAAGCCCTCGATTACAACAATATTCCCGGCTGTACCTACTGCCAGCCCGAAATCGCGTCCGTCGGTCTAACCGAGAAGCGCGCTCGAGAGGAAGGCTACGACATCAAAGTCGGCAAGTTTCCATTTATGGCCTCCGGCAAAGCATCGGCGGCGGGCGTGAAGGAAGGTTTTGTGAAAGTCATCTTCGACGCCAAGTACGGCGAGTGGCTGGGTGCCCACATGATCGGCGCGAACGTCACCGAGATGATCGCCGAGGTAGTCGTGGCCCGCAAGTTGGAGACGACCTCCCACGAAATCCTGCGTTCGATTCACCCGCACCCTACCATGTCGGAGGCCGTAAAAGGCGCGACAGAAGCGGCGTACGGCGAGGCGATTGATTTGTAAGGCTTTCGTCTTTTCACTAAAGAACCCTCTTGGAAACTTCCGAGAGGGCTCTTTAGTGATATTTAAAGCTGAAATTCTGGAAGCGCGAATGAAAAGTAACCCGCCGAGTAGTGGGGGGATTTATGTTTAGATGTTATAAATCAAGAAGTTAGATTACGAATCTCATCTTTTAAATGATAATATTCGAATGAAGCGTAATATATTAATAGTGATTATTTGTTGCTTTTCCCTGATTATGATAGGACTTACTGCATACTTTGTCATTCTGCTTATGGGTAGAAATTACGGTATAAAAAGCGGTGACCTTGCAGAATTTTCAAATTTTGCGACTTTTAACGGATATTTCTTGAGTTTAGCCAATGTTATCTTGATAGGGTTTATATCATTCTTAGTTTATCGGTCATCTGATACCTACAATAGGTTTCAGATGACACCCATTCTAGATTTTACTGTCCGTGAAGATGATAACTGGTATTTAATTAATTGTAGTAATGTTGCCGCAAGAAATATTAGTATAAGGTTTAGCATTGAAGAGAATAAAGTAAAGAAAACCAAGTGGGTAGCATGTTATTCTTTGAATGGTAGTCAAGAAATAAAGCTTCCATGGTTAAAATATGCTTCACTAGACTTGTTGCGATGAAAATGTATTTGTATTTTAGTGGCTATGAATATTTCAACCAAGGATTTAACTACAGATCGAAAATGGCGTTCTGCTACGGGCTACGATCAAGAACGGTTTGGCAAACTTCTCTTGTTATTTGA
>JBBSUC010000054.1:0-44985 GCA_038235275.1 Cytophagales bacterium
CCTCCGTCGTAAACCGCCCTAAACTGAACCGCACCGAGGCGTGGGCCAGATCGTCGGGAACAGCCAGCGCTTTCAGCACGTAGGAAGGCTCCACCAAAGCCGAGGTACAGGCCGAGCCGTTGGCGACCGCGATGCGGTTGAAGGCCATCAGCAGGGCTTCGCCATCCACGCCCTCGAAGGATAGGTTAGTCGTCTGCGGCAGTCGCTTTTCGCGGTTGCCATTGACTCGCACGTTGGGAACGGTTTCCAGAATTTCGCTTTCCAGTCGGTCGCGCAGCGTTCGGAGCCTTTCGCGCTCGGTGAGCATGGCGGCGGCAGCCAGGTGGCAGGCTTTGCCAAAGCCCACGATGCCCGGCACGTTCAGCGTACCTGACCGCAGTCCGCGCTCGTGGCGACCGCCGTCGAGTTGGGCCGTCAAATTCGTGCCTTTGCGGACGTACAAGGCTCCGACCCCCTTGGGGCCGTACAATTTGTGCGCCGACAGGCTTAGCAAATCTACGCAGTCATACCCCACACCCACGGTGATTTTGCCCGCTGCCTGCGTGGCATCAGTGTGGAAAAGTACGCCGTGCGCCCGGCACAGCGCCCCAATGTCGGCGATGGGCTGGATGACGCCGATTTCGTTGTTGGCGTACATGACCGATACCAGCAGCGTGTCGGGCCGCAGGGCCTGTTCAATTTGCTGGAGATAAATGAGTCCGTCGGGGGCGGGCGTGAGATAGGTAACTTCGGCCCCCAAGGCTTCGAGGTGCTGACAGGCGTCAAGCACGGCTTTGTGTTCGGTAACCACCGTAACGATGTGCCGCCGCGCTGTGTCCACTGCTTCGTAGGCCCCTTTCAAAGCCAGATTGTTGGATTCGGTGGCCCCGCTGGTGAAGATGATTTCCTTTTCCGTCGCGCCGATCAGCTTCGCCACCTGTTGGCGGGCGTCGGCCACGGCCTCGGCGGCTTCCCAGCCGTAGAAGTGGGTGCGACTGGCGGCATTGCCGAAGCGCTCGGTGAACCAGGTCAGCATGTCTTTCAGCACCCGCTGATCGACAGGCGTGGTGGCGTTATAGTCGAGGTAAATGGGTGGAGTGGGCATAGACGGATTGTTGTTAGGGATAAAGATAAGGACATTGCCGCGTAACGATACCCAAAAAATGACCGTTCAATAAATTTGTGACCGTTCGATAAAGTTTGCTTGGGGATAGAATCTCCTTCTACTAAATTTAAAGCCAATTAGTTAGAGGTTTCATTCCCCCGATAACCAGGTTCGATCGTCATGGTGAAGTCATGCTATTTTAGCGGCGAGTCTGGGCTCCGGTGTGATCTGGAAGAGACGGATCAAGTCTTCATCGTCCGCACCAGTGGTGGATCCGCCGACGAATTGCTGGCGTCGGCCCTGGAACCGGACGTTCTGAAAAACCACATCCTGTCCTTCGATTCCTTCCCGGAGGCCGGCGTATATCTATATAAGTGCGTGGGCGTACCCGACCCGGCATTGCTTCGCGAAGAAGTGAAAGAAAAGGTGCGAGCCTTGAATCACCCCCGATTGCGGTACATCGGCACGGTGCTGAAATTTGCGGGAACGGGTATCTACCAGATTTATACGGGAAATCTTTTCGTCAAATTTTACGACTCCGTCAACCAAGCTCAAATCAAGACCATCCTCACCGAAACAGGTCTGGAAATAAAAGCACCGCTCAGTTTTTCTCCGAACGCCTATTTTGCCGAACCAACGGTCGAGGCGGGCCGCGAGATATTCGACCTTTCCCAACAGACCCTTGCCTACGCCGAAGTCGAGTACTGCCATCCCGAACTGGTGGTGAAAAACCGCTCGGCCTCCGCCGAAAATGTACTTCCCGCCGACCCCGACAACGACTCGGACCTGAACTGGATATTTCGCAAGACCGGCGTGTTCAAAGCCTGGAATACGACCAAAGGCAAGGGCGTAAAAATAGCGGTCATCGACGACGGCCTCGACTTCGACCACCCGGCCTTCGCGGGGACGGATCGCATCATTTTTCCACGCGATATGCTGGACAAAGACCAGCGACGGTTGCCGCTGCACCAGTTCGACGAGAAGCACGGTACGGCCTGCGCCAGCATTGCCTGTTCGGGCGACCTGGGTAGTCTGGGCGTGGCACCCGAGGCAAACCTTATCCCGATTCGGGTCACGGGGCTGGGTTCGGTGCTACAGTCGGAGGCTTTTTACTGGGCCGTGCAAAACGGCGCCGACGTGATTTCGTGCAGTTGGGGGCCGCCGGATGGCAGTATTTTCTCCAACGAGGACGACGATTTCGTTTTTCCCCTCCCCGACCACACCCGCCTGGCTTTCGACCACGCGGCCCGCAACGGGCGTGGGGGTAAGGGAACCGTAATCGTTTTTGCCGCCGGAAACGGCCGCGAACCTGTAAAAAACGATAGCTACGCCGCCAACGAAGCGGTGCTGGCCGTGGGTTCTTCTGATAAACTCGACCAGCCCACGGTGTATTCCGACTACGGCTTACCCCTGCTTTGTTGCTTTCCAAGCGGCGAGTACGAGGTAATTTCTATGACAGAAATTAAGCGGCTCTACGGCGTAAAGGTGGCCGACCGCCTCGGGGCGGCGGGCTACTCGCCCAACGATTACTACGACTCTTTCGACGGCACCTCCGCTTCCTGTCCCGGCGTGGCCGGGGTAGTGGCGTTGATGCTGTCGGTCAACCCGGCCCTCACCCTCGCCGAGGTAAAAGAAATCATCAAGCTTTCCTGCCAAAAAATCGGTGACCCCGGCGCGTACGCGGATGGCTACAGCGAACACTACGGTTACGGACTCCTGCGGGCCGACCGAGCGGTCAAAAATGCTTTGAATTTCAACCTTTTAAATAAACCCTTAACTATGGAAACCTCAAAAAATGGCGCACCTGCCCTTTCCCTGCACATTGGTATCAATGTGGTTGATAAAGCCTACTATAAAGGATATGTCCCGCTGCTGGCAGGCTGCGTGCGGGACATGAACACCATGCAGGATTTGGCCGTCTCGCTGGGTTACGAACCCACCACGCTGGCCAACGAACAGGCCACGCGGGAGGCGATCAAAGAGCGGATTATCACGCTGGGCAAACAAGTGAGGCCCGGCGGAATTCTGCTCGTTACCTACGCGGGCCACGGCGCCCCCATCCCCGACACGGACAACAGCGACGAGGAGGACGATAACAACGACGAGTCCTGGGTGAGCTACAACGGCTTCCTGCTGGACGACGAACTGAACGAGTGCTACGCCACCATTCCGGCGGGCATCCGGGTCGTGGTGGTGTCCGACTCCTGCCACAGCGCCACCGTGACGCGCTTCGTGGGCCTGGATGTGGCCATCCGCAGCATCGACCTGGCCAGTGTGCGGGCCATTTTGGCCGCTAACGACCAGTCGGTCGATTCCCTGCGGAGCGCATCCAGGGCGGCTACGCCAACGGAACCCAAGGCATTTGTGAAATTACTATCCGCTTGTGAAGATAGCCAGTTCGCCAAGGAAACCGGAGGCGCGGGCGTTTTTACCACCCGGCTTTTGGAAATTTTTAAGAAATTAAAAGAAGGGGACGGGAAAGCGACCTACCGCGAATTCATCGACGCCGTCAACAAACGCATGAGCGATTTCGACCAAATTCCGGGCATTTTCAACACAGGCCCGAGAAGCGTGGCGTTCGACGGGCAGTTTCCGTTCAGCACGGCCGGTCTGGATGGGGTGGCCGCCCCGGCAGCAACGCAGGATGCGCCTAAGCCGGAAAGCGTGACCAAGCCGACGGCTCCCTCCGCCCAAACAAAGCAGGAAAGTATTCTGGTAGTAAAATCGAAAAAAGCTTACGTGAAAGCACCCAGAAGAACGGATAACCGGGCGGTAGCCCCAGCCATCACGGAAGTGAAAATCACGAATGGAGCCATCGTGGCCAACGGCCTGGCCGGGGAAACGGACTGGGACAAAGCTTACAATCTGATGCTGGCCAATGTCGGCAACGACCTCGAGTACGTCGAGCCGGACCTGGTTTCCAACCTGTTTATCGATCCGTCCCTGATCGTCAACCCCGAGCAGCGGGGCCTCAACGATTCGGGTTATCTGAAAAATTATCCCCAACCGCAGTCTACGCCGCGTTTCAACGCGTTCGTCTGGCACCTGGACGACCGCCACAGCCAGTTGCGCTCCGCCAATACGCAGGTTTTCCCCGAAATGCTGTACGAAGGCAAGCCCGATCCTGCCAAACGCATGGTCAAGATTGCCCACATCGACACGGGCTACCTGCCGCAACACCCCGCTCTGCCCGAAAACCTCGATCCGGCGGCCGTGACGTTTAGTCAGCGGGGCAGTTCCGAGGGAGCGGAGGACTACGACGTCTTTCTGTACCCGCAAGAAGAACAGGGCCACGGTAACGCCACGCTGGCTATTTTGGCGGGCGGAAGATTGAGTTTCGACGATACCCTCAGCGATTACCAGGGCTACTTCGGGGCCATTCCCTTCGCCCGAGTACTTTCGTTGAAAGTGAGCGAAACCGTCATCCTGCTGTCGGGCAGGAACTTCGCGGCGGCGGTGGACTACGCCATCGAGCAGGACTGCGACGTGATTACGATGTCGATGGCCGGACTGCCTAGCAAAGTAATGGCCGAGGCCGTTAATAAAGCCTACGAGGCGGGCGTCGTGCTGGTGACCGCCGCCGGGAACAGCTTCGTGAAGGGCTTTGAAACTGCTTTGCCCAAAACCACGCTCTATCCCGCCCGCTACGACCGCACCATCGCCGCCGTGGGAGCCGCCTACGACCAGCGCCCTTACCTTTTCGACATCCACAATCCGGCGGTTCGTTCGGCGGGGGGGGAATTCATGCAGATGAACTTTGGCCCCAATCCGGCGCTTGCCACGACTTTGGCCGCTTATACGCCCAATCTTACCTGGTTCAACTGCAAGGAGGAAGAAGATGGGGGCAAAATCCGGTATTTTGTCAAGAGCGGCGGTGGCACGTCGAGTGCCACGCCACAAATCGCCGCCGCCGCCGCACTCTACATTCAGCAGCACCGAACCGACCTGGACCGAATCGCGGGTAACGACAAATGGAAGAAAGTCGAACTGGTGCGCGCCGCGCTTTTTGCGGCGGCCGACAAGACCGGGCCTTACCAGAGTTACTACGGAAACGGCATCCTTAAAGCCAAAGACGCGCTGAACCAAAAGCCGGCGCAGTTTGAGAATTCCATCCAGAAAGCCCCGGAAGCCGAGGGCGGGGGCGGTCTTTTCAAGCGCCTGTTCCGGCTGTTCACGGGACGTTCGGCGTTTGGCGAAACGCCCGAAGGCTGGAACGATAAAATCGGGGAAATGATGAGTACGGAGATCATGCAACTGCTGCACCGCGAGGAGAAACTGCACCCGTACCTCGACCAGATAAACCTGGAAGGCGGCGCGGACGCGCTCGATCAGGTTGCCGATCTGGACGAACTCGCGCGGACCCTCCATAACAGCAAAAACGCTTCCCTATTCTTAAAACAAAGACTTATTTCATCCGATAACGGACGGGGCATTCTGCGCTCCGACGCCGATTTCAGTAATCACGTCATCCCGACGGACAGCGGCAATATTTACCTAAGAAGTGCGGGCTTGCAGTGGGTGGTCAGGAACATCAAAACCAACCAGCCTTGCCAGCAAACCGAAGGCTTGCAATATCACGAAATGGAAATCGAAATCGGCGGCGTGTCGGCCCGGGGAATCGAACCCGCGCTGAGCATCACGGATGATTTTGCCGAGAATGGCCAGGAAGCGGTTTTACTGCTCGAGAGGCAGGTGGGCGGCGAAACCTTACTGGAATGGAAGCTCAAAGGGCCCTCGCCCACCGTGGCCGACGCCGGAAAGCGGGGCTTGTTCGTCGGGGCGGACCTCGTGGAGGGCGACCAGTTTTTCATCGACCTCGGCCAGGTCATTGAAGGCACCGACCGGGGAATTTTTGGCAAAACCACCAAACTGATCGTGAAAATTTTCAGTTGGCTCAAACCCAAAAAAGCCAACCTGCCCGTGGCCGACCTGCTGGCCCAACTCGGCGACGCCAACTACCGACTGCTGGCGTACGACCTCGACACAGCCGACCCCAGCGGGAAAGCCTGGACCGAGGCGGAAACCGTCTCGGATATTTTCAAGAAAATAACGGACGACAAACTGCCGCTCCTGCTGCTGCTGCCGGGTTTGTTCAGCACCGTCGAAAAAGGCTTCGATGAATTCCTGGCCAACGCCGAGGTCGTGAAGGTATTGAAGAAAAAATATGGCCGCTACGTGCTGGGCTTCGATATGCCTACGCTGGTGCAGGGAATCGAGGACAACGGTAAGAAACTGGACGAAATCCTGACCAAAGCCGGGCTGAACCAGAAATCGTGCAGCGTCATCGGCCGCAGCCGGGGCGGGCTGGTGGCCCGCTACCTTTTCGAAGACTTGTGGATGACTAAGAATGGCCAGCCGACGGCCAAAGCGCCGCTCGTGCTGCACAAGCTGGTCTTCACCGGAACGCCCAACCAGGGAACGATGATCGCCTCCCACGAAAACTGGTCGAACCTGATCAACATCGTGACCAACGTGGCCAACCTCACGCTGGGTACCATCGTTCCCGTGCTGCCGAAAGTTACGGCAGTCATTAAAGGGATTCTCAACCAGGTGGTACTGCTGCCCGGCATCAACGATCAGGAAGAGACGAGTGAATTCCTGAAAAAGCTGAACGGCATCTCGATTCCGCGCGAGGGGTACTTCGTGGTCACGTCCAATTTTGAACCCAACGGTCTGCTCAAAAAGCTTTTCGACCAGAACATCATCGACCGGATCATTTTCAAAAATCAGCTCAACGATTCGATCGCTCCGGTGAAGGGTGCTATTTTCAAGAACGACGACTCTGTGATTATGTTGAACACCAATCAGTTCCACATCAGCGGCGACGCCGATCGGGTAAGCCATTTTACCTACCTACGGCCTGAGAACAAGGTGGTTTTGGAAAAGATTTTGAACTGGCTCTGACGCCCAAACCCACTCTTGCTATGAAAATTCTGTTTGGTGAACTCTTTGGATTCAATGACTACGACTTAAATCGGGATTTCCTGCGTCAGCTTCGCCGCACGTTCTGGATTGTGACGCGCCACATCATGCTGCTGTTGGTGGTTCTGGTGCTGTACCTTTTCGTTTTATTCAAAAACCCGCAGGGCGTCGATATCGTCAGCGAGGTGATTCTCAATAAAAGATACTGGGTATGGACCCTCTTGGCGCTGCTGGCCCTGGGAATCTCGCTTTGGTTCTGCGCGGCTTTCCTGCTGCAGATGAAGGAAATTTCGCCCGATGCCGCTTTCAAAGAAGACAATCAGCAGGGAATCCAGTTCTGGCTCGACTACCTGCCGGGTTTGCTGGGACTACTACCAATGATTGCTCTATTGCTCAAAGGCGAATTATACCGGGGCGAAAGTTGGGGGTTTCTGGTGATTCTTTTCCTGCTTCTCTTGATTCTGCCGCTGATTATCAAATCGTTCATCCGGCGCTTAGAAGGTACTCTCGGCAGTGTCAAGTGGTTCGACGACATTTCGATGGAGGGCAGAAGCCTGAGATCATTACTCTATTTCAAAGGAACCCGCACGATTTTCTGGACTTTCGTCGGCTACAGCTTTGTGCTCTTCGTGCTTTCGCTCACCTCGGTCGAGACGGGCGTCGCCATCTTGATTGGCCCGTTTGCCGTCATGATTTTCGGACTTTCGTTTATGTGCGCGGTGCTCTCGCTGGTCATGTACTACAACATTCCGGGACATCGGCCGGCACTGCTGTTCTTCGGTATATATATTGCGGTAATCAGCGGTTGGAATGATAATTCCTCGATCCGCACCATGCCCATGAAAACGGAACGGGTTCCGCTGGAAGAAGACTTCCAGCAATGGGCGCAGAAACTGGTGGACAACCGCTTTGCCAGTGATACGGTCACGCTTGGGTCCGACACTCTTTCTGTTCCCATAGTTTTCGTCGCCACCGAGGGGGGTGGTCTCCGCGCCCTATTCTGGACCGTCCTGGTTTTGCAGAAATTGGAAGCGGAATTTCCGGGCTTGCACAACAACATTTACGGCATCAGTGGCGTGTCGGGCGGTGGCGTAGGCGCAACCTTTTACATTTCCTACCTCTACGACCAATTAAAACAGCGACGGCAACTCGATCCCAATGATCCTCGCCTCACCGATACCGTACATAGTGATTTTCTTTCGGATTTATTGGCGTCCTTCCTCTTTCAGGATAACCTTCAGAACGTTTTGCCCTTTGCGATCAAGAGTTTTGACCGCAGTCGTCAGTTGGAAGACGCCTGGAGCCATTCCTTTTCTTTCCACACCAATAGTGACACCTTCGAGAAAGGCTTTACGGAACTTTATGCCGATACTTCCTTTCGGTTACCGAGGCTGTTTATCAATGGTACCCTGGCCGAAAGTGGCCAGAAGACGATCGTTTCGTACCCTTTGCTGCGTCGCGATCCCGTCAAAGCCAAAAACGCACCTGACGTGTTGCGGGATGAAATCGATGTCCTGGAACAGATTGGTGGGGATGTCCCCGTCAAAACGGCGGCGTCGCTGTGTTCGCGCTTTCCCTACCTTACCTCCGGTGGCCTCATAAATGAGCCCGGAAGCCAGAAAATCGGCCACGTTATCGACGGCGGCTACCGGGAAAATACCGGATTGGAAACGGTATGGCAACTCTTGCTCCGGCTGAAGCCAGTCATGCAGCGGGAGCAAAGGAAAGATTCGACTGCGGCAAAGCAAGAGAAATGGGTACAGTTTCAACCCGTGGTGCTATTTATCAGGAACAGCCCGCCCACCGCCGTACTCGACAGTGCCCGCCACATACCGGGAATACTGCACGAGTTGCTAATTCCCGTGCTGGGGTCGGGCAATGCCTCCGACCGGCGCACGCCCAGCATTGACGCCCTAACGGAAAACGTTTTCAAGAACTACATCGATAAGGAAAAAAAGCTCAGAACCTGTGCCTATGAAGTAATCGACCTCGACCGCAGCCGAACGGGCGGTTTTAAGTTGCCCCTGGGCTGGTACTTTTCGGATAATTCGTTCCAGTTCGTGCAAAAGCAGGCGGATTATATTCTCAACAAGAAAAGACCCCTCTCAGATAGTTTATCCAAACACTTTAAACCCCTCGCTTTATGGAAGGATTGACTTCATTTCTGCAAATAGGTGCCTTCGTGGTGGCTATGCTCACGCTGTACAAAGGACTATCGGAGTACGGCAAAAACAACCTTTTCAAACGGGCCGATACGCTGGAAAAACTGATCTATAAATTCAAGGATAAAAAACTGTTTTTCGCCAAAAGAGTCCTCGACGACTTCATCGTCTACCACTATCCGGGCATTTCCGTGACCAAACTAACGGAAGAAAAAGCTGGGGAGGTAACCGGACCGATGGCCTTTGTTTGGCCTGACTACCCGTTCAATAGTAGCAATGCTTGCCTGGTCGCCACAAAGGACGCCTCGGAGACGAAACTCTTTGATATTTATCAGGATAAAGATAAGCAAACGGGGATCGCTCTACCCGCAGACTCCGATTTCGTATGGGTTTTTGACAAATACGAAAAAGTAAACTCGGTTTGGTTGCTGAAATTGACCTGGCTGCTCCGAAATCACGAAGAAGAAGGAATTCATGAAAATGAAGTACCCTTTCGGGACTCTTTCGACGAGTTGCTGGATTTTGTCCTGCTGCTGATCTACTACCTTCGAAACGAGATCATTACGATGCGCGAAGTCAACGCCCACTTTCAGTACTACCTCATGAAGCTCAGGAAAAACCAACCATTGAAAGATTACATCAAGGTGTATTACAACTGGGAGGACTTCGAGTGGCTTTTCAAGCAGTTGCCCAGATAATGGCTTTCTGTAAATTCACAAACGCACCTTGCGGCGCGAATGCGAGAATAGCCAGGGCAGCAACTCCGGCTCAGCGAAGGCGTTGTCCCAGCTATTGTGATCCACGCCCGGATATTCGGTGTATTGCACGGGTACTTGCAGGGCTTTGAGTTTCTCGACCATGCGCCGCGAGTTTTCTACGGGGACCACCGAGTCAGCAGTACCATGGAAAACCCAGAAGGGCGTTTTGCGGACGCGCTTGTCGTAGGTCACCACGTCGGCCCCGCCGCAAATGGGCACGGCGGCGGCGAAGGTTTTGGGATGGCTGAATACCTGCTCGAAGGTTCCCATGCCACCCATCGACAGCCCCATGATGTACAGGCGGTGCTTATCCACACTTTCTTCCCCGACCAGTTTTTTCACCAAATCATAAGCCGCCACCAACGGCCAATTCGACGGCCGCGCATAATCGAACGCAAAACTCATAGGCTGCTTGTCGCGCTCCACTTTCACCGAAGCCCAGTAGCTATCCTCGGGACACTGCGGCATGACGACGATGGCCGGAAATCGTTCTCGATTTTGCGCTTCCAAAAACATTTTCGATCCGTGGACAAGTTGCTTTTCGTTGTCAGTGCCGCGCTCCCCGGCCCCGTGCAGGAACAGAATCAGTGGATACTTTTTACTTTTGTCGTAATTTTTGGGAAAAAGCAGCCGATAAGGCAGCGTATTGCCGTCGGCGGTCTTGAACTCTCGCTTTTCGTACGGGTTTAATTCCTGAGCGTGAGCGGTATTCAATAGGGAAAGTAGCAGCAAACCCACCACCAGTCGAAGTAAAGAAGTCGTTTTAGAAGTCATTGTTTCTGAAAATTAATACGAAAGGGAAAGAAGGTGGCAAGCCTTTTTTACCGCAAAAAATAGGATGTAAAACGTAGAAAAAGGCCAAAAGAGCTTTTGATAAGAACCACTGATTAAAAGCTGAAAAGGTTTCAGCTCATAAACTCATTAACTTATATAATCCTTGTTATGTCCAGAATAGCCCTCATCACCGGTGCCTCCTCCGGTATCGGCCTTGCCACCGCGCAGGCTTTTGCCAAAAGCAATATCGACCTCATTCTCTGCGGCCGCCGGAAAAACCGCCTGCGTGAACTTAGCGAAACGCTTGGCCCCTACGTCAAAACCACGATCCTCGAGTTCGACGTCCGCGACCGCAAAGGCACTTTCAAGGTCATTGATTCCTTGTCTTCCGACTGGCAAAACATCGACATTCTGGTCAACAACGCCGGGAACGCCCACGGCTTCGGTCCCGTGGATGAGGGTGACCCCGACGACTGGGACGCCATGCTCGACAGTAATGTAAAGGGGCTTCTGTACCTGACCAAAGCCGTGACACCCGGCATGGTACGGCGCGGCCGCGGCCACATAGTCAATGTCAGTTCCATCGCGGGCAAGCAGACTTACGCCAATGGCACGGTCTATTGCGCCTCCAAAGCCGCGGTGGAAGCCCTCAGCGAGGGAATGCGCCTCGACCTGACGCAGCACGGCATCAAAGTGACCAATATCGCGCCCGGCGCGGTTGAAACGGAGTTTTCAATGGTGCGCTTCAAAGGTGACGAAGCCCGCTCGGCTAAGGTATACGAAGGATTTGTACCGCTACGGGCCGAAGATATCGCCGACAGCATCGCTTACGCCGTGAACGCCCCGGCCCACGTGATGATTGCGGACATCACCATTCTGGCGGCAGCGCAAGCGGCGGCTACGACGGTTTATCGGAAGAGTTAGCAAGTCTTCGGCTGCACTCATAATGACAAGAGGAGGGCGGAAAGGAGGAGGAAAGATCAGCGAATTTTAAAAAAAGTGTTGTGTCAGAATATTTTGATCAATGGCATGGCCGCCCTTATATTCCACGATGATTATAGTGGGCAGTTCGGCTTTCAACTTTTGGATATACTCGGTGGGATTGAGTTGACTCAGGTACTCATCCTTGTCGCCGTACACAAAATACGTGTCTTGCGGCGGAAGGCGCTCTTTCTCGATTAATTCGAGGATGCCATTGGCGAAGTAGCCGCCCCACAGAATCAGGCGGTCGCATTTCAGCTCACTTTGATTGACCCAGCGGCAGGCTGTGGCGGCCCCTTGTGAAAAACCCAACACCGTGATGTGGATATTTTCAGGAGAAAATCCTTGAAAAATCTCTTGCTGCACGCTTTCGAGGTAGGCTACGTAGTCCTCGATTTCACTCAGGCGATCCTCGCGCGTCATCCAGCTTGCCCCTACCCTACCCGATTCATGATCCAGGTAAAATCGCGACAGCGCTTCGGGAGCCACAATGAGCGTTTCGTCATCCTGCATCTTCTCGAATTTTCGAATAAAGTACTCCGCCAACTGACCATAACCGTGCAGCACAAACCACACACGCTTCGTGCGCTCGTTCATTTCTCCCAAAGTAAAATACCGAGCTGTCTTCGTAACATTTATAGAGTGGCTAATGGCTTTCAAGGTTGTTAATTTGTGTAATCGTGTAACGGAAGCGCCCGCCCAGCGTGTAATCGTATTTATTCGCTATTAACAGTTTAAACAAAAAACAATACGTCAGTTTAACGTCAATTACACACTGCGGCGGCGGACCGCTTCAACAATTCAACAAAATTTCACCCCTCTACGCCCTAATCCGCAAACTCCCCGGTACAACCCTCACCTCGATTTGGTTGGTTTCCAACTGCCAGGGTTCGCCGTCGTAGTGGACGAGAGCCGGACGTTCGGTTTCGACAGTCAGTGCGGTCAGCGACTGGTAGGTAACGTAGGTGGAGGTTTTCAAGCTTTTGGTAAATAGCTGAAAGGCCAGCGCGGTGCCAAACCACTTAGGGAAAGGGGTCACAGTGCATACTTCCAGTAGTCCATCGGCGAGGTCGGCGTGCGGAGCCACCCAGGCGTTGTTGCCAAACTGCCCGGCGTTAGCAAAACTCAGGGAGAAAACCTCAGCACCTTCTCCCTTGATTTTTAACTTCTGTGGTAAGTAATCGAGATAAGCTTTCAGCGATACCACCATGTAGGTGTCCCAGCCACGCTGGCTTTGCTGGCCGAAAAGTTGGCTCACGTAGGCGTCGAAACCCAGTCCGGCTACGCAAAAGAAGGGTTGGAAGTTGAGCGTGGCGCTGTCGATGATCGTCGGTTCGCTTTTCCACAAATGGTCCAGCGCCGCCGACAGTGTGAGTGGAATACCCAGGTGCCGCGCCAGCCCGTTACCTGACCCTAACGGCAGAATACCTAGCGCCACATCGGAGTGCAACAGAGCCCGCGCCACCTCGTTGACCGTACCGTCGCCCCCCACCGCCACCACCGTACTAAACTGCTTATGGGCTGAGGCCACTGCCGCCAGTTCCGTGGCGTGGCCCTGAGCTTCGGTGATGATAGACTGCGCCTCATGACCGGCCTCCTTCGCTTTCCGGTCCAGCAGCCTCGCCATTTGCTCGGCCTCTCGGCCTAAGGTAGTACCGGAGTTCGGATTGATCACAAACAGAAAGGACTCGTGCACTAGGATTTCAGGAGAAAAAGACGAAAAGCAAAAGAATAAAAACAACTATGAAAAGATAGTACAGCCCATCCAAGAACGGGTACTGCTGCCGATCCACTTTCTGGAAAAGGTTTTTGAACATGAGGATGGGTGTTAGGTTTTTGGGCAGTTCGGTGGTAGGTTCGCTCTTTCAATATTGCGATTGAGACCCTTTTACAAAATGGTCAACCCTTCCTATAACCGTAAAATTCCGCAAAATACATGAGAAACGCCACGCTTACCTGCTTGCTACTGCTTACCGCTACGGCTTTACTGGCCCAATCCAGGGCCGACCGCCAGACGATCCTGGCCACCCTCGACCGCCAGACCGCCGACTGGAACGCCGGCAAAATCGACGCTTTTATGAACGGCTACTGGGAATCTGATTCGCTGATGTTCGTGGGTAAAAACGGCGTAACTTATGGCTACCAGAACACCTACCAGGGTTATCTGAAGCGCTACCCCGACCGCGCCACGATGGGAACGCTGAAGTTCGATATTTTGCACCTTAATTTCCCCGGCAAAGACGTGGCTTTTGTAGTGGGAAAATGGCACCTCACCCGCCCCGAAGTGGGCGACATAGGCGGGCATTACACGCTGCTTTGGCAAAAAATAAAAGGAAAGTGGGTGATCGTGTGCGACCACACGAGTTGAGGACTGTGAACTCACACAAAAAATAAGCGTAAAATAGTAACCTTGGAAAGGTTGTCTGACCCTTCATCACTTTTTTTCTTAACAGCGCAATCAGGCCGGACCTAACCCGCCCCTCGCCTGGCTGCGCTTCATAGGTTGTTTATACAAAGCAGCGGGCCGTATCTGGATAGAGACGGCCCGTTGCTTTGGTAGAAAGAGGGTATTTATATGCGTTTAAAAACGAAGGTGATAGTATGTTTCTGATTATCTCCAATATCCAAATCACTTTGAGCGAGACTCATGGTGGTAGCATTGACCGTCAAAGCTGCCGATTGAACAAAAGTGCCGGTTGTAAGGATCAATTGATTGTTGTCCTCTTTCCAGGTCGTGGTATTACTGATCCCAATGAGATCGATCAATTCGTTCTTTGTAGCAGTGCAAGTCGCTGGTGCGGTTATTTCAACCGTGTTGTTTGCTTTGAAATTGAACGCAATTTGTGACGGGCAGTTATCACCCTTGAGCGTATAGATAGCCAGATAATCACTGATGCCACTGAAAGCCGGGACTATATTGATGGCCGTTATTTGCCAATTACCTTGGACTCCATTCTGTGGCGCAGGATCATCGGAATCTTTTTTGCAGGCCACCATGCTCAGCAGAGCAAAGAGCACTATGAGCGAAGATAGACCACGGACATTCAAACGGGGAGTTTTCATAAGTAAAAAGGTTGTTGAATTATAAATTGAGACGAATCGAAAAGTGAAGATACACAACAAATGGCACGAGTGTTCGCAAGTGGCGTTACTAAAACAACCCAAAAACGACAATGAATTAGTAAACGAATATATGGCCTTTAAAAAAGTCAATAGAAAAATAAAATACTTATACTAATCGAAAAAGAGATTCAAAAGCCGCTCAGCTGCGGGCAATGGTAACTCCTCGCCCGTTTGTACACTCCGTTCGGTAGCAAGCCACTGCGCCCTGATTTCAGGATGATTCAAAAAACGTACCTCTAATTCTTGTCGAACGTAATTTTTCAACCAATCCAGATTTTGATGTTGCCGATTTTTGTCAAAAAAGCCGTTAGACTGGGTAAGGGTCCTATAATTTTGGATTAAATCCCATATTTCTCCGATGCCCTCTTTTTCTAAAGCCGAACAGGTCACAACCGGGACGCTCCAACCAGAATCGGCAAGCGAAAAAAGGTGCAGCGCGTTGCGGTATTCACCCACTGCTTGCTCAGCCAATGCGAGGTTGGGACCGTCGGCTTTGGTGATCGCGATGGCGTCGGCCATTTCCATGATACCTTTTTTAAGGCCCTGCAACTCATCGCCCGCCCCCGCCAGCATCAGCAGCAGAAAGAAGTCCGTCATCCCGCGCACCAGTGTTTCGGACTGGCCGACACCCACGGTTTCTATCAGGATAATTTCGTAGCCCGCCGCTTCGCAGAGCAGCATCACCTCGCGGGTACGGTGGGCCACGCCGCCCAGCGAACCGCCCGCCGCCGAAGGGCGAATGTAGGCCAGCGGATGGTTAGACAGCGTTTCCATGCGCGTTTTGTCGCCTAAAATGCTGCCACCCGTCCGCTGACTGCTGGGGTCCACCGTCAGCACGGCCAACGGCTTGCCCAGCGAGGTGATATATTGTCCGAATGCCTCAATGAAAGTGCTTTTTCCCACACCCGGCACACCCGTGACGCCAATGCGCAGGGAGTGGCCCGTGCGCGGCAGAACCCCTTCCAGGACTTGTTGCGCCAACGCCCGGTCGGCGGGCAAGCGGCTTTCTACCAGGGTAATCGCCCGACTTAACACCATTCGGTCGCCATTCAGGATTCCCTTAATGTATGAGTTTGCGGTAAGGCGGGGTCGCATGGGTTGTCGTTTTGATTTTTACGTGGCCTACGCTGAGTTATGAACGCCTTCGTGGCACCGGCATTTCCTCGATTCCCAAGGTAGTCAGATGGGGGTTGAGAATGCGCGCGGTAACATGCAATTGGAAATAGCGGACGCCTTCCACTACAAAAATATGGGTGAACCAACCGTGATCCTTTAGTCGGCGGTAGATACTGGAATAGCTCACCGAACTCGGCCAGCCCTGCGCGCCCAGGGCGGTGTGCAGCGTGTCGACGGCTTTATTTAAATTGGAAAAATACGTGATCGTTTCTTTGGTCGAGCCGAAAGGGTTGGCCTTGACCAAGGGTTTAATTATCACTTCGTAAATAATTTGCTGTCGGGTGGCCATTTTGTACTAATTGTGGATAAAACCTCTGTTTTTGCTTTAAATATTGAGCTATAACAACTTTTTTGAAAAATAATAGAACTATTTTTCAAAATCAAAAAATCACAAAACTTTTTTGGCAGTCGGGGCGTTTAGTTATTGTTCTTTTAAACGGAAAAGGCCGGATTCTCACGAGTCTGGCCTTTTTGCATTATTTCAGTTCCGCCACTTTTCCCTTTTCCAGTCTCAGAGAGCGATTTACGCAACCAGGGATTTCGTGCGGATAGTGTGATACGTAAATCAGCGTCCTTTCTGCTGACCCACAAACGGCGTCCACCACGGATTTAAAGTATTCCACCGCCCCAATGTCCAGCCCCTGACAGGGTTCATCCAGGATGAGCAGCGGCGGGTTCTTCACCAAAGCCCGCGCCAGCAGCACTAAGCGTTGCTCGCCTTTCGATAATTTTTGCAATGGGCGTTGCATCGCGTGGGCCACGCCCAGCAACTCCGCCAACTGCCCGACTCTTTCGGTTTGTTCTTCCGCCAATTTCTTAAAATAAACGCCCGTCGCATCGAAGAAACCCGAGGCAATGGCTTTGAAAACCGTCGTTTCGGTGGGGAAATACAAATGCAGTTCCGGCGACACATGGCCGATTTTCTGCTTGATGTCCCAAATCGAAGCGCCTTTGCCGCCACGCTTCCGGTCAAACAGGTCGTAGTCATTGGCGAAGCGCTGCGGGTGGTCGGCGGTCAGGAGGCTGAGCAAAGTAGATTTCCCGGAGCCGTTGGGTCCGGTCAAGGCCCATTTTTCGCCCTTATTTACTTTCCAATTTACGTCGTCCAATACAGCTTTGCCGTTGTAAACGACTTTGATGTCTCGCAGATCGAAGGCGCAATTGAAGTCGGAAAAAACGGGGGGATCGTCTACAGCAGAAGACTCAATACACCGATTAGCTATTGAATTATACTCAGGCGCAAGCTTATTCTTGTCAAATTGGTTTTTAACCTTAATTTTTCCTTGCTCCAATTCCAGGACATGCGTGATGCAGTCAGGAATCTCGGCAGGCGAAGTAGCCAGAATAATGGAAGTACCCTGCCGGGCTAGTTTCGTCAGAGCATCGCGCAGCACTTGCCGTGAAAGCACGTCCAAGCCCACAAAGGGGTGATCCAAAAGCAGAATGTCCGGCCTTTTGACCAGCGACCGCGCCAGCAGCATCCGTCGGGTCTCTCCGTTGGAAAGCGTAATAAATGGCTGGTCCAATAGTGCGGTAAGTTGCAACAACGCCGCAATTTCCTGCAAACTTTTTTCTTCTACCTGGCTTTCCAACAATCGTACTGAGTTGTCATTGACCGTCCCGATGGGCTTCATCTGCTCGGTTAGCACCTCACGCACCGTAGGTGCAATGCTCACTTCGTGGGCCTGAAACCGCTGCTGATGGTACTGCGCCGCCGCGCGGGCGATGCGGTGAAAGGAGTAGTCGTTGGCCACAAACTCCACGGCACCCTGCTTTTGAAACTTTCCTCCTGCCGTGGCCCACCGCCCGGCGATGGTTTCCAGCAACGTGGTCTTCCCCGCGCCATTGCCACCCACGATGGCCCAGTGTTCGCCAGTGTTTATCTGCCAGTCGAGGTCAAAGAGTACGGGGGTGTCGAATTTTCGAACGGAGACGTTTTGCAGGGAGAGGACGGGCATGAGTGTTAGGCGTTGGATAAAATGCTACCGACAAAAGTACGATGGCATAGTTTTTACACCTATTCAGGCAATTGTTTTTAATCAAAAAACCATTTTTAAATATAAACCCAACATGGACAATATAAAATCTGTTGCCGAACTCGATACCCCCTCCGATTTGCAGGAAAAAGCCCGCAAAAAAGTTTCCGAAGCCATCAATGCCCTGGTGGCTGACGCTTTCGCGCTTTATATAAAGACCAAAAATTTCCACTGGCACATGTCCGGGACGCATTTCCGTGACTACCACTTACTGCTCGATGAGCAGGCCGCCCAAATCCTGGCCACCACTGATCCGCTGGCCGAACGGGTGAGGAAATTGGGCTACGATACCATTCGTTCGGTGGGACACATTGCCCAATTGCAAACCGTGAAGGACAACGACGAAGATTACGTTCCGGCGCAGGACATGCTTAAGGAACTGATTGACGAAAATAAAAAAATGGCGAAAAATATGCGCGAAGCCCACGGGATGTGCGACGATGCTAAGGATGTCGCCACGGCCAGCTTGCTGGAAGTGTACATCGATGAAACCGAGCGACGTACCTGGTTTCTGTTCGAAACCACGCGCGAACGGTAGAGTCTGCGTACTTATTTTGAAATTATGAATCGACCCGAAGGCAATGAGCCTTCGGGTCGATCTTTTTGGAAATGTTGGCCTATTAGAGCACCTTTCCCGCAATCCCGCAGAACTTCTCCGAACCCGAAGGCAATTTCTCCGTAAATTGGCACTGAAATTGCGCGCAGATGGGTAATCGGGAGAGAACAATGGGCAGGAAACAAATCTTATTTTTGCTGGGATGGCTGATTGTGTGGGCGATAAGCCTGCCTGTTCAGGCCGCCCACGTCATTGGTGGCAACATTACGATTGCGCCCAAGAATAACCTAACGGGCGTGTACGACGTCTGCGTGACGCTGTACTACGACGCCAACAGCACCGATCCCAACGCCGAGCAAACCGAGATCACCGTTTCCTTTTTCCGTAAATTCGACAACGCCCGACTCAGCGACCTGCGCCTTAAGCAAACCAGCAAACAGCCGCTGGCTTTTACCAATCCGGGTTGCGCTGCGTCGCGAAACTTAAAAATAAATGTCGTACAATTTTGCGCCGAAACGCGACTGTCGCTGAGTGAGTACGCGCATCAGCAGGGCTACTATGTGAGTTGGGAGCGCTGCTGCCGCTCGGCGGACATTACGAATATAAAAGGAGCGGGAACTTCGTCGCTGGTGCTGTACGCCGAGTTCCCGCCCATTTCGACGGACAACCGCTCACCCGTATTCGGCGCGGCCAACGGCGAAATCCTTTGCCGCAACACGCCCTATACGTTCGAGTCCGGCGCGACCGATCCCGACGGCGACGAACTGCGCTATCACCTCGACACGCCCTTCAACAGCACCCGACCTCCCTTCGGTATCGACCCACTGGCCCCATCCACAGCCGGACCTTATCCTAAGAGCGAATGGGCCAACGGTTTTGGCCCGGCCAATCCCGTGCCAAGCAAACCCACCTTTTCGCTCGACCCCAAGACCGGAACGATTCGCCTGACGCCGACAGAAACGGGGCTTTTTGTCTACCGGGTGGTAGTAGAAGAATACCGCCAGGGCCGCAAGCTCGGCGAAGTCCACCGTGACTATCAGCTTTTGGTCATCGATTGCACCAGCGACAATCCGCCTCCTGTAGCCATCGATGATGCCCTGCTACCGCCCGGCGCGAGCATCGCGGAAGGTGACTCCCTCATCGAAGTGGGCATCTGCCGGGGTGACGCGATTTCGCTCAAAGCCGAAGCCAACCCGCAGTTCGCTTACCAATGGCAGCGCGACGGAATAAACATCAAAAACGCCAACGGCCCCAATATCACCATTACGCAGGAAGGCGTGTACAATGTGGTCAAGACGTTCGCCGACCGTTGCGGCAACGCCAGTGCGCTGGGCGAAAAATTTGGCGTAAAGTACCGCTCGCAGGAGAAAGTCAAAATTACGCCCGGCCCGAAAGCCAGCGTTTGCGAAGGTTCACCGCTGGATTTGTCGCTGAACGTAGGCGGCATGGGCTGGTCTTTTGGTTGGCTAAAAGACGGCAAGCCCTTACCCGGCGCTACATTCAACACGCTTTCAGGCGTTACCGAAGCGGGCACTTATATAGTAAAAGCCGCCAACGTCGTCTCGCAATGCGTCAGTACCGATACCGTAACTGTGCGGCTGAACGCCCGTCCACCTGCGACGGTGACTGCGCCATCGCGGGAAATCTGCCAGGGCGACTCGGTGCGGCTGCAAGCCAACACGGGCAAAAATTTTACTTATGTTTGGTACCAGGCCGAAACACCCCAGCCCAGCCCAATCAATTCGAGCAATCTCATCAAAAAGGAGGGTTTGTATTCTGTAGAAATAAGCGACACGACTACGGGCTGTTCGCGCCGTTCGGATACGCTGCGGGTGCTGGTCAAGCCATTGCCCCAAGTGCTTTTCGATTCTCTCCCTGCTCTTTGCGGGCAAGCGAACGCAAAACTGTCGCTCGTTGCTACGCCCGCAGGCGGGACTTTTTCTGGCAAAGGCGTAAGTGGAACTACCTTCGACGCCCAGCAGGCCGGACTGGGCAGCCACCCCTTACTCTATACTTACAAGGCACCCAACGGCTGCATTGCTATAAGGAAACAGACCGCGCGGGTTACCTCCGCGCCGAGGGCTTTTTTGGGTAATAAAAAAGTAATTGTACAGGGCGATAGCCTGCAAATTCGCAGTTCCGTGACCGAAGACGCCACCTACCAATGGTCGCCACCGCTGGGATTGAGTAACCCAACCGTAGCGCAGCCCACCGCATCCCCCCAACAGACGACTACCTACCGCCTGCGCGTTTCAACGGCTGGCGGCTGTTTTTCGGAAAGTGAAATTGTGGTGGAGGTGCTGCCGCCCGTGAAAATCCCCAACGGTTTCACCCCCAACGGTGACGGCACCAACGATAGCTGGGAAATTGAAAACAGCCCGGCCTACCCCGATTGCGAGGTAAATATTTTCAATCGCTGGGGCAACAAAGTATTCAGTTCCAAAGGCTACGACAAAGACTGGGACGGGCAATTCAACAACGAGGACCTCCCCGCCGCCACCTACTACTACGTCATCAAACTCCATCCCGACCTGCCCGTTAGGAGTGGCAGCGTAACGATTTTTCGTTAATTGAGAGTTGAGGGTTTTTATTTTTTTCACTCTCGATTCTTCACTAATTAAACCCCTTCCGCCACCACCGTCTTCACCCCCGGCACCATGCGGGTGAGGAGGTTTTCGATCCCCGCTTTCAGCGTCAGGGTCGAGGACGGACAGCCGCTGCATGAGCCTTGCAACAGAACTTTCACCGCGCCGGAGTCTTCGTCGAAGGAATGGAAATTGATGGCCCCGCCGTCGGATTCTACCGCCGGACGGACGTACTGGTCGAGGGCAGCTTTGATTTGCTGCACGACCAAGGTGTCGTTTTCGTCCACCACCATCGTGTTGCTTTCGATGGTTTTGGGCTCAAAAACGGGCTGATTTTCATCAAAGTAAATTTTAATGAATTGCTTGGTATCGTACAGCACTTCCTCCCAGGCCGTGGCGTCGTCTTTGGTGATCGTCACGAAGTTGCTGGCGATGAACACCCGCTGCACGTGCGGAAACTGGAACAAATCTGCCGCCAAAGGGGAGGCTTTGCCCTCCTCCAAGGCAGAGGCGTGGGTTGGGTAGTCGAACGATAGCCCGTCGGGTGCCAACTCGAAATTCAAGACGAATTTCATGGAGTTGGGGTTTGGACTGAGTTCGGTGTATATGTAGACTGGGCGGTTGAGCATGAGATTGGTTGAAATGTGTAAGTGTTTAAACTGCCTGGTTTCACAACGGTTAGTGCGATGTGCATTCACAGGCCCTTTTCAAACAAACATCCTGGATTAAAAATTTCAGGAGGCAGAAGTGAGTTCTTACTGACTGGATTGGAAACACCGAAAGCCCGAAGGAGTGAATCCTTCGGGCTTTCGGCTAGTTGAGTCGCTTTGTGCTAAAACGAATTGGGCTTACGCCTCGGCGGCTACGGGAGCAGTTGCCGTGGGTTGCGCTTCGCTGGTTTCGACGGGGAGGGGCTCGATAGAAACCCAGGACTTACCCTTGGCTTTCTTAGTGAACACCACGTGGCCCTCGACCAACGCAAATAACGTGTGGTCACGGCCCAAACCGACATTGCGGCCAGGATTGTGCTTTGTACCACGTTGGCGAACGATGATGCTGCCCGCCTTGGCGTGCTGTCCACCGAACAACTTAACGCCCAAATAATTAGGATTTGAATCCCGTCCGTTCCTGGAACTACCTACGCCTTTCTTGTGTGCCATAATTTCTAATTAGGAATTAGTGAATCAGTGAATGTCGGAATATCAGTATTCACTAATTACGACATTCACTAATTCCAAATTAAATAATAATATCGTCAATGCGGATTTTCGTCAAATACTGACGGTGGCCATTTTTCTTTTTGTAGCCTTTACGGCGTTTCTTCTTGAAAACGATGACCTTCTCGCCTTTGAGGTGTTCGAGAATGGTAACGTTGACCGACACGCCCTCGATGCCGGGGGCACCGATTTGGATCGTGCCTCCATTGTCAGTGAGGAGGACTTTGTCGAAGACAAGTGCAGCGTCCACATCCCCTTCAAGCCGATTGGTGAAGATGGTGCGGCCCTTTTCAATCTTGAATTGCTGACCTGCGATTTCTACGATTGCGTACATTTTTTAGACCTTTTTTTTGAAATGAGGGGCAAAGATAAGGACTTGTCGCTGAAATCAAAAGGTCGGCCGATGAAATAATTCCTCTACCTGATTCGGAAACCTACCCCAATATTGACATTGGTCGAGTTATTTTTGAGTGAATAAGAGGACTGTTGCTCGATGAGACCATTAATTAGCCAGCGTTCTCCCAATCGGTACTGCGCCCCTACGCCCAGACTCACACGATTATAGTTCGATCGGAACGTTTTAGTAGGCGGGCCAGTAGGATCGATGGGATTATAGACATTGTTTGTGGTTTTTCCGTAGTTGTAGCCTACCTTACCGTATAGCGCAAAGCGGTCTCTCTGCAGGAAGTAATACTGTGTACTCACTCCTATCCCAAAACCTTGGGTACGCCCTGCCATTTGATCACGTTTCCTAGTTAATTGGTAGGTTTCATACTCACCTTCGAGCCGAAGCGACCAGCGATCTTTGATAAAATACTGAACGTAGGACGTGGTGCGGGCTACAAATCCTACGTAACCTCCTCGTGCCGCGCCAACACCCACGCCAACTTGGATTTCGCCCTGTTCCAGCCACGGACTTTTAACGGAGGTTTGAGCTAATGAACACAACGGGGAAAGAGCGATGATTGAGATTAACAGATTTTTCATGTGAGATTGAAATTCGGTGGAAGTATGCTTTACTACCACAGGGAGCCAGCAGGCAAAAAAAAGGTTGGAAAAGAGTTTTCTTTTTTTTGAAATAAATCAATAACTCCCGCCCGCGCCGCCGCCGCCGAAGCTGCCGCCACCGAAGCCGCCAAAACCTCCGCCTCCCCCACCGCCGCCGCCACCCCAGTTGCCAGAGGAGCTACCCCAGCCCGAGTGCGTGCTATATGGGAAGAACAGCGGGCCGCCGGAATTGCGGAAACGCTTGCCGCCGCGACCGCCGCCGCCGCCCCGGTTGCGCAGGATGATAAAGAGGATGATTAGAAAAATGATAATCGCGAAACCGCCCGGAAAGCCCTCGTCGTCCCCTGACTGCGGTTCGGCCTGGTACTCGCCCGCTGCGTAGCGGATGATGGCATCCACACCCCGGTCAAGGCCACGATAATACTGTTTGTTCTTGAATTCCGGGATAATTTCCTGCGACACGATGCGCTTGGCGATTGCGTCGGGAATGGCACCCTCCACGCCGTAGCCCGTGGCGATGAACACTTTGCGGTCGTCGGGTGCCCACAGAAGGACAATGCCGTTGTTCTTGCCTTTCTGGCCCACGCCCCACTCGCGGCCTAACTTGAAGGCGTAGTCGGCGATGGCGTAGGGTTCCACGGTCGGCACGATGACCACCGCGATTTGGGTGGAGGTAGAGTCATTGTAAGCCACCAGTTTACGCTCAAGTTCAGCCTCCTCGGTAGGGCTGAGCTGATTGGCCAGGTCGTTGACCAGCTTGGGCGGACTCGGGCGCGGCGGAATGTCCTGCGCCCGTACCGAAAGGCCCGCCAAAAGCAGAAAAGTTAATAAACATTTGAATTCTTTCATGGCTGATTTTACCCGAACGACACGTCGTCGGGCAGTTCGTTGATGTCGTCCGATTGGTACGGAAAGTAAGTGCGCAGTTGCTGACCCGCCTCTTCAATGCCCTCGCACAGGCCCTCGACAAACTCGTTTTTCTTAAAGTGCGCGCGGAGTTTTTCCTTGGTGCTTTCCCAGAAATCGGTTGGGACTTTTTCGTAAATGCCCTTATCACCCAGCACAGCAAACTTGCGGTCCTGGTGGGCAAGGTAGAGCAGGACTCCGTTGCGGTCTTTGGTATTGTGCAGGCTGAGTTCGCCGAAGACTACCTTAGCGCGTTCCATCACGTCTTCGTCGGGGCATTGCGCCTCGATGTGAACCTTGATTTCACCGGAAGTGCGCTTTTCGGCTTCCATAATCGTGGCGACGATGCGCTGCGTTTCGGCTTTGCCAAATAAGGGATCAGTAGTAGGCATGGGTCTTTTTTGTTAACCAAAAATCAAAAGACGCCACACCGCCACGGCGGGCAGCATGGCGTCTTTTTATGTCAGAAAGGGAATTAGAAAGTAACGGTCGGGGCGTTTTGGGAAGCTTTCGAGGCCTCGAAGAAGCCTTTCCGGTCGAAGCCGAACATCCCGGCAAAAATGGCGTTCGGGAAGGTGCGTACCGATTGGTTGTAATCGTTCACCTTGGCGTTGAAGTCGTTACGCGCCACGGCGATACGGTTTTCGGTGCCTTCCAACTGCGCCTGCAATTCCTGAAAGTTCTGATTGGCTTTCAGGTCGGGGTAGCGTTCCACGGACACCAGTAATCGAGAAAGTGCGCCTCCCAGTTGTTCCTGCGCGGCCTGGAATTTTTGGATATTTTCCGGCGTCAGCTGATCGGCGTTGATTTGGGTGGAAGTGGCCTTGGCGCGGGCGTTGATAACGTCGGTCAACGTGCTTTTCTCAAATTCTGCCGCTCCTTTTACGGTGTTGACTAAGTTGGGAATCAGGTCGGCGCGGCGCTGGTACTGGCTTTGGACGTCGGCCCAGGCTTTGTTAACGGTTTCGTCTTTCTGCACGAGTCCGTTGTAGGAGCTACAGCCGAACATACCGCCAACCAGCAAAAGGATAACGATGACAATAATACTTTTGGACATGATGGTTCTGTTTTGAGGTTGATTTTGGTTCAAAATTACCCAAAACTAGGGATTTCCGGAGAGAAAACTACATGGCTGGTTAGCAATATTGCTTTATCCCACTCTGTACCAGCATGAACGGAAAGGCTCATCACTTCCCGATCTGTATAGTGGCATTAGGATAATACTGGTTGTATAGAATATTTCCCTGCAACTCCAAACTCTTAGCTTTCAATGAGATGTAATTAGGTAACGAGACATCGTGGGACGAACTGATGCGTACGGGGTCTAGCACGGTGGGCACACTTCCGCAACTCCACAAGTAGGGAGCATCCCAAAAACCCGAACCGAGCGAATAGTTTACGACTCCCTCGGCACACTTGGTCACCTCGATCCGGGCTGTGCCGGAAGCATTGCCCAGGCCGCAGTGCGTCCCGTAGCTGAGGAGCGTGTAAGTGGTGGAAAGATTGGGGCTTTTGGGAATCAGGATAGTGGCGCCTTGTCCAGTGTATTCGGTACCGTCCGACAACTTGAAGAAATAATTAAGTTCGGCTGACGCGCTGATGAGCAGATTGGCGGTTTCTCCGGTGCGGATGGCGTAGTCACCGCTCAGGGTAGCCGAAGTGGCTTCGCTGCCGATTATCACGGGCAGCGGCTCGGTCGTGATGGTGCAGCCGTCGCCTTGGTAGGTGGCGGTGTAGCTGCCCGATTGCAGGGCAATGAGTTCGAGCTGGTGCTGGTTGGGAATCGTGACGCCGTCCCTTTGCCAAATTAGGGAAGGGTTATTCACCGAAGTTTGGGGGAAACGGAGTTTGGTTAGATTTCCTTCGCAGGCCGAGCGCGCGCTTTCGGCTACTGTCAGCCGAACGGTGCGGCTGCTGACGGAGCTTACCGAAATAGGATTGGATAGGCCAGAAGACGAGCCGTTGCTGACCCTGATACGGTAAACGCCGTCTTCGTAGGCGTAAAAATAGCTTTTGTCGGCGTAAAAGTTAGACGACGGCAAGTCAACTCCGTCTTTTGTCCAACGAAAGCTGAGTGACGAGAAGTTTTCAAAAAATCGACCATCGAGATACAAAACTGCCGTCGCGGAATTGCCATTGCACAGCGTACGTACAGAATCCTGGGCCAGGATTGTGGCTGACAGGCTGTTTCCAAAATCAGCCATGATGGGATCGGAGTCGATAGCGCAGTCGCTGTAGCCTTTGCGTACCGTGTACACCCCCGAAGTGGAGATTTTCAGATTGCTATTGTAGGCGTCCTGAATGAGATTTCCGTCTTTGTACCATTGTAGATTATTATTCGGATTCCTGATAGAGATGTAGTAAGAAAGTCCGCTTGCAAAAGCACTTGGGGCCGATATAACGGGCTTCTGCTCTTTGTCTGACTTATACAGTCTGACGGCATTGCTCACCGAGGTACAGCTACCCTGCCTGAGTCGCATACTATATACTCCCTCTTGATTGGTGCTGTAGAAATTTTGATAAGCACTCGAAATCTCGACCCCATTGCGCAGCCATTGGTACGACAGGCCCTCCGCCCAGCCACTTGTGTACAAATACACGTAAGCATCGCATACCAGGCTGTCTGTGGGCTGGCGGATGTAGTTTTCCAGCGAATTGCCAAAGTTGATTGCTACCTCCCTGTTCCCGTTGCTTTCAATATAACACGAGCCATCGCTGGGAACCACCTTATAGTTTCCAGTGCTGCCGACGACCAAAATTCGGCCCGTTTCGCTGGTCATGAGAACACCATCTTTGTACCATTTGTAAGCGGCATTGTTGCTGACATAGGTAGAATACAGTTTTAGGCTGTTGCCCGCACATTGGGTCTTGACTGGGATGCGCCCGTCGTCGAGATCGCTGGTGAGCGCGTAAGGAGTCTGGTTAAAGTTGGCGGTAACGCCGTACGAAGCGGCACTTTGGCTGACACATCCGGGCGCTGTCAGAGTATAGCGATAAGTGCCGCTTGTGCCGCTGAGTGCGTAACTGCTGCCCGTTGCGCTAGGTAAATTGCCGCCGTTCAGCGTCCATTGAAAGTTCAAGCCGGACAGCTCAGATTCGGGTACCATGTACTGGGAGCCATTTTGCGTGTAAGTCAACCTGGCCTTCAAAGTCAGGGATGAAGAATTGCAAAGATTGATTGACCCGTCGGTCAAGGTATTTATATTGGGCAATGGCTGACCGTCGGCCCCGACGACTGAAGCCTGATAGGTCGAAACATTGCTATACTGAATAGCGGCGGACGACTTGCTGTTGCAGCCGGCCACCAACCGGATGCTGTAATCGTTGCCGCTGGGCAAATTCACTCCGTAATTACTGACATTGAAATAGTTTACTGGAAAAGTAAAATTGGCTAGCCCGTCGGCGACCTCGACGTACTGGACCACATCGTCGCCCTTCTGAATCAGAAACACTGGGTTACCGCTTCCTGAATTGTTGCTATAGCCCATCGCCACCGAGGAGTTAGCACAAACCAAACTGGGTACCGAAGATAAACTCAACTGATCGTTAGGCGTCGGGATGGCGTCCGAGTTCAGCCATTTGGTGAGGTAATTTTCCAAATAAAACCGCATCCTGGCGATTTGGCCGGGCGTGAAGCGGTCGGGATTGTTGTAGTAGGCCATGTGATTTTTGACCAAACCAATTCCGAAAGGCTCGCCCGTGCAAGTGTTGATGGCCGCCGGCGAGCTGTTGTAACCTACGTCAAACACCCGGTGCGGCGGGGTGTCGGCCACTTGGTCGCCGTTGAAAGTGGGATTGTCGTTAATGGGGCAAACTACGTTGTCGAAGGAACAGCCGATACAAGAATTATCCCCGGCAAAGGTGTGGTTCAAGAACAGGCTGTGGCCCATTTCGTGGGCGAAAGTCTGCGAGGTGGAGTAATTGGAACCCGACTTCGAGAAAATGTAGACTGGGATGAACATATCACCGCCAAAATTGGCAAAGCCCCCCGCACCGGTTATGGTCGGGCAAACGTACACGTTCACAAACTTGTCGGAATAAGTCCCAAACAGGGCTTTGACCTGCTGCTGCTGGTTACCGTCCGATACAATCACGCCCTGGCTCAAAAAATTAGGCACCCCGGAAGCGTCGGCGCGGTCGATGCCCGAGCAGTTGGCCAATACGAACTCGATGCGCGTGTCATTACCGCTGGCAAACTTACCCCGCGCCCGAAAGGCATTGTTCAACGTGGCCAGGGCCGTCTGGATTTGTCCCTCCGAAACATTGGAACCCGACCCCACGCCCTCACCCTTGTGCGCGATGTGGAACATCACCGGCACCACCAACACCGGATCGTCGGCAGAAAGCCGCCCGGTGGCCTTGTTTTGCTTGCTGTATGCCTGCCACTGGGCGTTCATCGTTTGCAGCAGCTGCGGGTCGATGTTCTTTTCCATGAAAGAAGTGGTCACGCCGCAGCCCGTGAGGGTGTCGGGAACGGCGGGCGTTTGGGCGACGGCCACCGTAGTGCAGCCAACCAGCCAGAAAAGTGAAAAGTATTTCATAGAAAGGGTTGGTAAAGTTTTGTGCAAAAAATTTAGTCCTGACCCATTTGTAAGTTCGCATTGGCGTTGTACTGGATTTGTCCGCGCAAATCCACGCTTTTGGCTTTGGCGGCGTAATCGTCCGGTAGCGTGATGGTGTGTTCGACATTGATGCGCACGTTGTCGAGGATGGTGGGCACCAGGCCGCACGACCACACGGAAGGCGTATCCCAGTTGCCCGAGTTGAGCGTGCTGAGCGGGGCAATACTTTGCGGCTGCACCACTATTGGAGCCGACGGGCAGGGCGCGGCGGCGGGGTGGTAGGATAGTATGCCGTTGTTGCCCACTACCCAACCGTGGTTAAGGTCGGTGAAGTACATATTGCCCCCATATTCGTAGGGATATGATTTTTGCCAGGTATTCCCTCCGTCTTTGGTAGCGTAAACGAGACCGGAAGTCCGCGCGAACCCTTCATTTTCATTCAGGAATTGCACCTGGTACGGGAAACCAAAATTATTCTGGCCAAGTGATACGTTTGTCCAGGTGATGCCGCCATCGATCGTGTGGAGCAGACCAGCCAGGTTGGGAGAAACGATCCAGCCGTTGGTGGAGTCAGTAAAGTAGACAGAGGTCAGATACTTATTCACTCCCGAATTCTGAGCAGTCCAGGTTGCCCCCCCATTACTGGTGGCGATAATGCTTCCATTGCCACCAATAACCCAGCCTTGGTTGGCATCGACAAAGAATAAACTTTGCCAGACGCCGTCATTGGCCGGGGTGTTCTGGAGCGTCCAGGATACGCCTCCGTCGGCAGTTTTGTATACCTTTCCAGGATAGCTGCCCACGGCCCAGCCCACCAGCGGGCTGACGAAGTAAATTTTATAGAAATTATTGGCCCCATTGGGCAACGATTGCTGTATCCAACTGACGCCTCCGTCATTGGTTCGTAACATCACGTTTTCATTCCCGATAATCCAGCCGTGCAGTTCATCGGCAAAGTACACCTGGATACTGTTCGAGTAGAGGCCGTAAGACAACCTACGGATCGTCCAATTCCTGCCACCGTTGGTGGTGGATAACAGTAAGCCGTCGGCGCCAATAGCGAAGCCTTTCTCGTTATTAACAAATTGGATATCAACTAGTTTGGCCAGCAGTCCGTTTCCTGTATTTTGCCAGGTCGCAGCGCCATCGACTGTGCGGGCCAAAAAACCGTTTCCAGCTAATACTCCCAGATTGGCATCCCCCATAAAAAACCGCGAGGCACCACTAAATCCTGCTTCGTACAGCGCGGGGAGTTTGGTCCAATTCTGTCCGCCATCGACCGTTTTTAGCATATTGCCGTATTCGATTTTAATCCAACCGTGGTCGTTGTCGGCGAACTGTATTTGGGTAAAGTTGCTGTAACCCGTCAGCGGAAGACTTTGGGCTTCCCAGGAACTTCCCCCATCGCTGGTGTGCAGCACAACGTTGTTCGAGCCGATTATCCAGCCGTGAAAGGCGCCTGAGAAGGTTAGGTCTTGCAGAAAAACGTATTGGTTGGGGGGGATGCCGACCTCCACATTGTTCCAGGTAGCACCGCCGTCGGTAGTTTTCATCACTAGCCCCTGGCCACCGATTACCCAGGCCGTGGTTGAATTTATGGCCTGAATAGCGGAGAAGCTACCGCTGAGCTGGAGTGCCCAGGTGGTGCCGCCATCGGTCGTATGAAACACTTCGTTATGAGAAACGGCCCAGCCCACCTCCGTACTGGCAAAGGAGACCTCAATGGTTGTCGATTGGCTTCCAATCTTTTGCTGCTTCCAGGAGTTTCCTCCGTCGGTAGTTTTGAAGAGGGTACTGGAAGTGTTAAGTGCCCATGCCACCTGCTCGTTCGCTGTTTCGATTCGTTCAAACGGGTTGGTAGTACCGCTTGGCATCGTTTTCCAGTTTACTCCGCCATCGCTGGTTTTCAGAATCGTTCCTTGACCACTAACGGCAAAGCCGACTAACGGAGTAGCAAAGGTCACATCGGTAAATGTACCGGGGCTGTATGCTCCCAACTGCGGTGCCCAGGCTCCAGTGGCACCTGACTCGGCGGTGTAGGTTCCCGCGCCCTGCGACTCCAACCTGCCGGGAGGTCCGTTTGTGTTTGGGAGAATCGTTCCGTCTTTTTTCCAAATCACATCCATAGAGGGGAAATAATTGGATGCACTAAAAACGGGCCGATTACAAGGAGCCGCCGAAGCCGTATCCAGTCGAATTTTCGGAGTCACGGCTACACCTGTGTAAGTCGCGCCCTTGCAACCGTTGCTCCCGCCGCAAGAAGCCGTGTAGGTTGTAGAAGCATAAGGCGTCACGGTGATCGTCGCGCCCACGCTGCCGTCGGACCAGCTCAGGGCGTCGGGGCAGCCACTGGCCGTGAGGGTGATGCTTTCGCCCTCGCAGAGCGCATTGTGGGTGGATGCCGTGACCATTGGGGCGGGCGGCGACTGCTGCAAAGCGAGACTGGCCGCGCAGGTGGCGGTAGGGGCGGCGTAGTGCATAATGGCCCCCTGGCCGCTGGTAACCCAGCCGTTGGCTGCGTCGTTGAGGACAAGTCGGCCAAAGCTTATGCTGCTGGGCAACACTTGCTGGGTCCAGGTGAGGCCTCCGTCCGACGTTTTGAAATAGTATACACCCCCGTTGGGGTTGCGCCATAGCGACAGGGCGAAGCCATGGTCAGCGTCGTAGAAACTTATGCTGCTGAATGGAACCGATACGCTGTAGCCACCGACGACATTATCCGACCAGGTGAGGCCACCGTTGGTCGTTCTCCTGGTTTTCGACCCGGTGATCCAGCCAATGTTACTGTCCTTGAAATATATCCTGTCGATGTAAAAATTGGCTGATTCCGTCCCGGCATTTACGTTTGTCCATGTCACTCCGCCATCGGTCGTTTTGGCTACCTTCCCGTCGGCACCACCCACCCAGCCGTTGGACGCATCGAGAAAAAACAGCTTAGTTACGCTGAATCCCGGAGAAGTGGTACTCCACGTATTTCCCCCGTTTGTCGTACGGTAAACGTTCGGGTTGTTGTAGTTTGCGACTGCCCAGCCCACGTTGCTGTTTAAGAATTGAATGCTGGCCCCGTCACTACCGGGAAACGTATAAACGGGATTCCATGAATTGCCGCCGTCGGTACTTTTGTACAGTGACGTGGCGGGAGTCAATGTTCCTTTTGCCGCCGCAAAGCCCGTGTTGACGTCCACAAAATCCACGTCATAAATATCCTTCAGCGAAGTGTTTGTCCAGATCCGGCCGCCGTTGGTGGTTCTCATCAGGAAACTTCTGCCGTTAGCCGCCCAGCCATAGTCGGCATTCACGAAATCTAGGGCGGGGAAGCTTCCGCTGTAGGTTTGATCGGCCCCTACACCTTCGCCACGGGTAATTTTCCACGCATAGGCCGAAGAGCCGGCATAACCGGTAAGCAGTCGGCCAAACAAGCCCGCCACCCAGGCGCGGTTGGGGCTACGCATAAAAACGGCCTGAGCACCAATGGCCGGTGCCTCGGTCAAATTCCAGGAATTGCCGCCATTCGAGGATTTGTAAATGCCATTCCAGGCCAGTAGCATGCCATTGTTTTGGTCGGTAAAAAATACGGTGGTGAAGTTGGTAAATGGCGGGAAGGAGCTGCTCAATGAGGTCCAATTGCTGCCACCATCCGTAGTTTTATAAATTATGCTGTTACTGCCAACGATCCACCCCCTGGAAGGATCTACAAAAAAGACATCCTTTAAACTGCCGCTGTTTCCATAATTTACGGTGTTCCAGGTCACTCCCCCGTCCGTTGTCTTTTTTATAGTAAAGCCGACGGCCCAACCATTATTGTTGTCGGTGAAGTGTACGCCAGTCAAACCAACTATTCCGGTAGAAAAGCTCTGCCAGGCCACGCCGCCGTCGGTGGTTCTGATTATGCTGCCTGAATTACCATCGGTAATCCAACCGTGGTCCAAGTCGGTAAAGAAGACTTCGTTGAAGCGGTAGTATGATCCGCCTAAATAGTACTGATTCCAGGTCAGCCCCGCATCTGTCGTTTTCAACAATTGGCCGCCGTTTGTGACTAGCCAGCCCGTAGTACCACTCACAAAATGCAGGGAGGTGAAGTCGTAGCTTGCATTGGCGGCGATCTTCGTCCAGGTCTGCCCGCCGTCGGTCGTCCGCACGATCTTGCCGTAATTCCCCACCGCCACGCCGATAAAATCGGTGGCGAAGAAAATATCATTGAAGTCCTCCCCATCCGGCAGCAAATTCTGCCAGGTCCAGGCGGAAGACGCGATGTCGGATTTCACGCTGTAGGTTCCCGACTGCGTGGCGGTGTAGCTGTTGCCGCCCGCCCCCGGAATCAGAATGCCGTCCTTCTCCCAGCGCAGGTTGCTGCCGCTGGGGACACCGGAAACGCTGAGTATGGACTGATCGATGAAGCAGTTGCCGACGTTGGAATTCAGTTGCAGCCCCGGCACCACGATGGGCGACAGACTGCCCGTGGTGCTGGCATTGCCCACCGTGCAGGTAACGTAGTATGTCGTCGTGACGGCGGGGCTTACCGTAATGCTGGCCGTGGTTTCACCCGTGGACCATTTGAGCGTGCCGCCGCAGTTGGTGGCGGTGAGCGTGACCGGACTGCCCGTGCAAATGGTTGCGGGGCCATCGACGGTGAACTGGGCCTGGGCAGCTTGAAAGCCGAATGTGGCGATGAAAAAGCAGAGCGCGAGTAGCAGGTTTTTCATGGAGATGGGGTCGAGGGGTGATGTCTATTAAAAGATGAGGATAGTTCACAGATACCGTATTTACCTTAATGGTTGGAAAAGCAAAAAGGTAAGTTTTTATTTTTTCAAACCCCCGATTTACTCCTGCCCCATTTGTAAGGCAGCATTGGCGTTGTACTGGATTTGTCCACGCAAGTCCACGCTTTTGGCTTTGGCAGAATAGTCGAGGGCAGCGTGACCGTATGCGCCGCGTCGATAATGACGGCATCCAGTACCGTGGGAATTGCGCCGCAGGAGCACAAAGCGGGAATGTCCCAGGCTCCCGAGGCCAGGGTCCTCGGCGGGGTGAGGCTAGCGGGAAGAACTGTCACGGGCGCAGCGGGGCAGGCGGGCGGTGCGGAGACGTTGGTCACGATGCTGCCTCCCACCACCCAGCCGTGGGTGGCGTCGGTGAAGGACATACCGCCTGTATTGAGGTGGTGGTAGGACTTCGTCCAGGTGAGACCGCCATCGGTAGTGACGTGGATAAATTTTGGCAATTATATACTTAACGATCCCAAAAGTACAAACTTTTCAGACAGAAAAATAGTCTGATGAATGGCAAAAATAAGGGTTTAAACATTTGGTTTACAGTTTATTAACTACTATAATAGTGTCATAATTCATCCGGCATTATGGCAACTCCCTATACTCCCCAATTCAAGTCGTTAGTCGAATTAACTGACTATTTTCCAGACGAATACACTTGCAAGCAACATCCTACAAACCTTCGCTTGAAAGGTAGGCCCGTTTGCCCTCGTTGCGGTTGTCATAAAGCCTACCTCTTCAAGTCGGGCGACTACAAGTGCGCCGGATGCCGCAAGAAATTCAGCGTTCGCATGGGAACGATTTTTGAAGACAGCCCCATTCCCTTAGAAAGTGGTTCGTTGGTTGCTATTTACCTGCTTACTTCACACAAGAAAGGTATCAGTTCCTGTCAATTGGCTAAGGCCTTAGGAGTGACCCAAAAAACGGCTTGGTTTATGTTGCACCGTATCCGGTACGCCGTTCAAATAAGATATTCGGTAAGCAGCAGCTTGAAAACACCGTAGAAGCAGATGAAACGTATGTAGGGGGCAAAGAAAAGAACAAGCACAAAAATAAGCGGACAGAGGGAACGCAGGGACGCAGCACCAAAACAAAAGCCCCTGTTTTTGGTATGGTAGAACGCAACGGTCGCGTAGTGGCTATGGTCGTAAAATCTACTGATTCCCGTACCTTGCAGCCACTTATCCGCGAATACGTCAAAGTAGGGGCTAATCTGATGACTGACGAGTTCAAGGCTTACACAGGTGCGGGGCGGCTTTATAACCATAAAGTCGTAAAACACGGTGAAGGTGAGTATGTAAGCGGAGATACCCACACTAACGGAATTGAAAACTTTTGGTCGCAGTTAAAACGCGGGATTACGGGTATTTACCACCATGTCAGCGTAAAGCACTTTGATACCTACGTTGACGAGTTCGAGTTCCGGTACAATTTCCGCAAAATGAAGGAAGGAGAACGGGTTGATTATATGCTTTTGCAGTCAGATGGACGTTCAATGTATAAGGACTTGATAAGGGGCTGATATTTGAATCTGCCCCTTTGTCCGTAATTTGTAATCATGGCAAATCAACACTTAGAAGAATTGAAAGACCAATTTAAGATAAAGTTTGAAGGCTTAGATTCAAGTATATAATTGCAAAATATCCCTACGGCCACAGTTTCCAATTCGGTCAACCGCAGCCGCTTCACGGCGGAGGCCAAAGTACTGCGGGCTTTTTACTACCTCGAACTCGTGAAGCAATTCGGTCCTATGCCGATCGTGGATCAGCCCTTCACACCCGATACCGACTACACGGCGCTGACCCGGCCCACTTTTCAGGAAGACATCAACTTCATCGTAAAAAACTGCGATGAAGCGCTGGCGACCGCCGAATTGCCGATGCGCATCACCGAAGGGTCGGAACGGGGGCGTTTTACCAAAGCCATCGCCCACGCCATCAAGTCGCAGGCATTACTTTATAACGCCAGCCCCTGTGGAATACTGGCGGGGACGTGGCCAAGTGGAAGGCCGCCGCCGACGCCGGAAAGCAGGCGCTTACGGCCCTCACGGCGGGCGGGCAGTATGCCTTGGCGAGCGATTATGGCGCGTATTTCCTTACTGGCGCGGATATTTCCACTAATCCGGCTGACCGCGAAACGATCTTTGAACGATTCGTAAATCCCTCAGGTACCTTCACAATCATCAACAGCATTCCCAGCAAAACCGGAATTTTTAAGGCGGGTTCGTGCCCTACGCAGGAATTGGTCGATAGTTACGATATGCAGTCGACTGGAATGCCCGCCATTACGGGTTATAGCGACGAGGATCACTTGAAGCCCATCGTCAACGCCGCTTCGGGCTACAGCGAGAAAGACCCTTATGCAGACCGCGACCCTCGATTTTATGCCACGGTATGGTTCAACGGGGCCAATTATGGACCCATCAACGGCGTACCCCACACCATGGAAACGTATGTCGGTGGCTCGGATGGGTTGCTGAAAACGCCCCCGAACCGCCAGAATACTCAGACGGGATACTATTTGCGCAAATTCATCGACCCCAAGTTACCCTCCGGCTCGAACGCCAGTTCGCAGTGGAAAAAATACCGCCTGGCCGAAATCTACCTCAATTACGCCGAGGCCGAAAACGAGGCTTCCGGCCCCACGGCTGACGTGTATGCGGCCATCAATATCATCCGGCAACGAGCCAAAATGCCGGTATTACCTACTGGCTTATCCAAGGAAGAGATGCGGGAGCGGATTCGTCGCGAGCGCCGCGTGGAGCTGGCCATCGAAGAACACCGTTTTTGGGACGTGAGGCGCTGGAAAATCCTGTCGAAAACGGACAAGCTGATGACGGGCATGGAAATAGCCAAGAAAACGGACGGTACTCTCACTTACGACCGCTTCGTAACCCGGCGGCGGGCGGCCTGGGAAGATAAATTCCTGATTTTCCCGATTCCAATCAACGAAGTGTCGATTGTGCCTGATTTTGCCAAAAATCAAAATCCCGGCTGGTAAGGATGAGTGATGAATTATTTTTCAAAAAACCGTGAGACCGTGTTGAGACTGCGTTTGCTGACGTTTTTTTTGTCGATTGTCGTTTCTCTACCCATTTTTGCGCAGGGGCAACAATTGATTTCCTCTTCCGGGGCAGATACCTGGGTGGCAACCGATGCTTTGGGGCGAGCTGTCGCCACCGAAGCGCGGGACGGCGGAATCAAAAAAGATAAGTTCGTCGGTATTTTTTACTTCGTGTGGCAAGGTGCCCACGGCTACGATCAGCACGGCGGCACCCAACCCGATGAGGGCGTTTGGCCCAAAGCCGCTTCGGACACCATCAGTCCGTACGATATTACCAGGTTGCTGGCTGCCGACCCCGAAAATCCGGCTTACGGACCCATCCATGCGTTTCATTACTGGGGCGAACCCTACTTTGGCTACTACCTGCCCGATGACGAATGGATTATCCGCAAGCACGCCCAAATGCTCTCCGACGCTGGCGTCGATGTGCTGATTCTGGACGTAACCAACGCCGCCATTTACAAACCGCAGATTACCAAAATCGCGGAGGTATACCGAAAGTTGCGGCAGAAAGGCCAGTCGACGCCCTCCTTAGCGTTTATCGTCAATAGCAAGCCGAAGCAAACCGTCCAGCGGATTTATAAGAATTTTTACCAAACCAAAGCGCTCGGCGATCTTTGGTTCAACTGGAAAGGCAAGCCGTTGCTGCTGTGTCCGCCCGAGGCCGTGACGCCCGAAATTGCCGCCGCGTTCACCACGCGGCAATCGTGGGCGTGGAGCAAAGACCAGAAATGGTTTGCCGACGGAAAGGATAAATGGCCTTGGCTCGATCACACGCCGCAGTCCTACGGCTGGCACGAAGCACCGGATAAACCCGAGGCCATCAGTGTTGCCATTGCCGAGCACCCGATGTCGAACATCGGCCGCAGTTTTCACGAAGGCCATGAACCCGATAAAAAGCAGCCGGATAAAGGGCTGTACTTCGCCGAGCAATGGCAGCGAGCGCTGGAAGTCGATCCGGAGTTTGTTTTTGTCACGGGCTGGAACGAATGGGTTGCCATGCGCTTCGACAACGGAGCTTCTAAGTTCATGATCGGCAAACCCATCGAAAAAGGCGAAACGTATTTCGTGGACCTGTACAACGCCGAATACAGCCGCGACGCCGAGCCGGTAAAGGGCGATTTCGGCGATAATTATTACTACCAACTCGTCGATAACATCCGAAAATACAAGGGATCACGCCCGCTGCCCGCCACGTCCGAGAGCCAAACGATCGCCATCGATGGCAGTTTTGCGGATTGGAAGAACGTCAAGAATACTTTTGTGGATGATGCCGGGGACACCTTCCCCCGCCAACACGCAGGCTGGGGACGAATCAAAGAATATGTCAATACCTCAGGCCGCAACGACATCGTAGCGTGCAAAGTGACCAGCGATGCGGACTACGTTTATTTTTACGTGCGTACCGCCGCCGCGCTGACGCCCTGGGACTCGCCAAACTGGATGCGGCTACTCATCGGTTTACCGGAGCAACAACCCGCCTGGTCGGGATTCAATTACCTTGTCAACCGCGCCCCAAAAAATGGCACGACCACTCAACTGGAAAGCTTTGTCGAAGGTCGTTGGCAAAATCCCGAATCGGTCAACTTTCGGGCAAGGGGTCAGGAAATGGAATTGCGCATTCCCAAGCGGTCGCTGGGTATTGACGGAAACACCTTCACGCTGGACTTCAAATGGGCCGACAACTCCGCCACCGAGGGCGACCCGCTCTACTGGCTCGACCAGGGCGACGCGGCCCCTAATGCCCGCTTTCGTTATCGGTACCAGAAGGAGTAAGTTGCTACTGAAAACCCGCCTACTCTTGCCCGATCCGCAACGTCGCATTGGTTTCCTGCTGCATTTGCCCAGTTGGGCGTGATCGTCACCGATTTCCATCGGCTGAACTTCGATGCCTGAGCCCCCCTTTTTTACCGTTCAATAAATGGTTGAAAGAGATACACCTATTCAAAGTCATACTTCATGATCTTTGCAAGGGTTTTTTGCAAGTATGCCATGAGGTAATTGCAATCTCCTCCTGATTTTCAGTAATATGAGTGAAAATATTTTATCCAATACTATTCTTTTTTTGAGTTACTCTCGATAACTTTTCAGCCAGTTACCCCCCTTACTTTTTAAATTATTACCGCTATGGAAAAAGAACCGCTTCGCTGGATACACGCCCGCCCCCTCGCCAGGATACTGACTGCTGCCTGGCTGCTGCTGATGGCTTGCTGCACCAAAGAGGACAAAGACCCGCTGCCCAAGCCAACGCAGGAAGGCAAGAATACCTTTGGCTGTAAAATCAACGGCGAGCCGTGGGTGCCCGATGGCGGGACGGGTTTCCAAGCCATCAAACCTATTACGGGTGGATTCAACGTAATCGGAGAAAATCCAGGGGTAAGGCGTATTTGGATACGTACATTATCTAAAGATAAACAGCGAATCCACTTACATATAGAGGATGTAAGGTTGGGAGAGCATCTCTTGAACAATGATACTCAAATCTTACCTATAGCACTCTTTGCCAAAAACTACGGAATGTACCAGGTAGGCAGTTCTACCTTCACTACCTCCTCGAGACACACGGGCAAAATAACAATCACGAAAGCGGACACCATAACCGGCGTGCTAGCTGGCACCTTCGAGTTCACCGTAGGAAACTCCTCGGGGACTACCTACGAAATCACCGAAGGCCGCTTCGATATTAAGTCTCCCCAGTAAATTAATCCCAGTTGGGCGTAGTCTTCCGCAGGAGACTGCGTCCCGAGAATAAATCAGCCGTTTGAAACGGCTGCCGCTGCCCGGTTAACGCGCATGTCATTCCGCAGCCTGCTCCCTAGCCGCTGCCGTACTGGGCGAGATCAATGACGGCAAAGAGTAAGGCTACGCCTAATCCCTGCCTGTCCACATCCAGCCAGTAATCGGGATGAGTAAAGATGCACTTCAACGCCATCGAGCGAAACGCTTGAACCTGAGGCAAATTACTTTGAGCAGCGATTTGGTGGTTTTTCGTAGGGCAGTGCAAACGCGTACCCGCGAAAAAATCATTATCAATTACTTCAACCACCTCTCCACCCCCACCGTTGGCAGCGGATAATCTTTTTCTAAACTTACTCCATACTCTTCCTGCTCATCGGGCGTGAGTTGCCACACCCGGTGTATTTTATCGGCGGGCACCTGGGCCAGTTCCGGCAGCCAGTGCTTCACGTAGTCGCCATTTTCGTCGTAGCGGGTGGCCTGGGAATATTGGTTGAAGTAGCGGTCCTGGCGCGGGTCGTTGCCGACGCCCGCCACGTAGTTCCAGTTGCCCCAGTTGCTGCACACGTCGTAGTCGATGAGCAGGCTTTCGAACCAGGCCGCGCCCCAGGTCCAGTCGAGGCCCAGGTCATGGGCCAGGAAGCTGGCCACATTCTGCCGCCCCCGGTTGGACATAAAGCCCGTGGCCGCAATCTCGCGCATGTTGGCGTCCACGAAGGGTACACCCGTTTGGCCCGTTTTCCATTTTTCAAACAGGGCGCGATCGTGACCCCAGCGCTTGTCTTTATCGAGTTTCAGACCCGAAGGTTTGAACAGGCGTGTCCCCCAGCGCAACATCACGAAATGGAAGAAGTCGCGCCAGAGTAGCTCGAAAATCAGCCAGTAGGTCGAGTCGTTGGCCGTGCGCTCGGCTTCGTAGCGCTTCACTTCCTCGTAAATACGCCGGGGCGAGAGGCACCCCAGCGATAACCAGGCCGAGAACTTGGAAGAATAATCGGCCCCCAGCAGGCCGTTGCGGGTTTCTTTGTAGGTAATGATGTTATCGCTTTCCCACAGGTACTCGTGTAGCCGCCGCAAGCCCGCCGTTTCGCCGCCCCGGTAATCCAGTACGCCGCGCGGGTCGGGTTCGGTTATTTCTTCCGCCGAAAAACCAAGTTCCTCTAGCGTGGGAATTTCTCCGGCTTGGTAGTCAGCGGGCAGGTTCATGCGCTCGGGTTCGGCCACGGTGGGACGCACGGCTGCCTCTTTCTCCACTTTTTTACGAAAATCCGTGAAAACTTCCGGCAGTCGATTGATGGCGAAGGGCAGGTCGCGCACATGGTACAGCGTAGACATCCAGGTAAAAACCATGTCTACGTTGATTTGCTTCAATCTTTTGCTTAAAGAAGACTCCACGTCGGTTTCTTCTTGCGCGATTTCCTTGCTCAGATGGAGTTCGCTTGCATCGTGCTGCTGAGCGAGTTCAGCCAGAATGCGCTCCGGCTCGCCGATTCTTATAAGTAAATCTCCACCCTTCTCCCGCAGCGAAGCACGCAAATCAGCCACGCTTTCCAGGATAAATTGCGCGCGATAGATGCCCGTTTTGCGGAAGCCCAGCGAAGTTTTTTCAAAGGTTCTTGGGTCAAAAACGAAGACCGGAAGCACTTTGTCGGCCTTTTGGGTGGCTTTTAAAAAACCTTCATTGTCGTGCAGACGCAGGTCGTTGCGAAACCAGTAAAGTATCATGGGTGGTGCGTGGGTGATGGACGCAAAAATACTTATTCCTTTTTGATCCAACCCCGGATTTTGGTTTTATCCAACTCCACCAACTCAAAATCGCCGCTTGTACCCAGCACAGTGAGCGTGGCGGGCTCGGATAGGACTTCGTAAACCGCCGCGTTGGGGTAGGCTTCGTCGTAGATGGGCGTGGCGGCGGCGAACTTTGCCTTACGGATAGAAGCGCCGATGTCCCGCACCGCCGAAGCTGTTACGTATCCCTCGGCTTCATTTGGCGTTCGTACGCGAAGCCAGCCGCCAGAGCCACCCAACACGCGTACAATTTGGTTCCGATCCAGCGATTCAACCGTTGCGGACTTATTATCAGGAGATAGGCGCAGGCGCGTGTTGGTGACGACGCGCGCGGTGTCGCCCAGTTCGTCGGCGGCGGGTAATTTTTGTTTGGGTTCACCCAGGCCCAGCCGGATGAAGGGCAGAGGGTCAATGGCCCCCCGCCCGCCCGACTGGTAAATGCCGAAGTGCAGGTGCGTCCCGGTCATGCGGGCGTTGCCTGTGTTGCCTACAAAGCCCAGCGTGTCGCCCAACTGCACCCGCTTGCCCGAGGCCACGTTGAAGCTGTCGAGGTGGGCGTAATAGAGGTTGATACCGTGCGATTGGTCGGACAGAAAGACGACATTGCCACCCAGCCCATTGGTTCCCACCCGCGACACGAAGCCATCGATAGCCGCCAGGGCGGGCGTACCGCGCGGCGCAAAGATATCCACACCCTCGTGGCTACGGCGGCCAGCGTCGCGGTTGGTGCCCCAGAAGCTACTGATTTGCTTGCTGTTGCGGCCTTGCACCGGAAAAGCCAGCAACGGCTCCCGCGAAACAGAAAGCGTATAGCGTCCGCTCCGCAACAACTCGGGCTGAATACGGATCAGGTGCGTCCGGCTACGCTTGACCTCCCAGCGCAGGCCCGTGGTATCGGCCTGGGCCGAGAGTACCCGGGTAGGTTTTTGCTTTTCATCCAGTTCAAAAATATCCACAAAAACCTTCGTTTTGAGGCGACCAGTCGTGTCCCCGCCCGTCCGTCCCTGCACCGAAACCGCAACGGAAAGTACGTCGCCGCGCTCGGCCTGAATCCGGTAGCCGACCGCCAACGGGGATTGCGCCGGGAAGTAGCCGCTCTCGCGGTAGGGCAGCGTAATGCGCAGCGAATCCTGCAATGACCGTTCGGCCGCCGCCAGCCATAGCGAGCCCAGCGCAGTTTGATCCAGAGTGGCGGTTTTTAGTGACCGTTCGTACTGCTCGTGCGGTGAAGGAGACGTGAAAATCCCCTGACCGGGGCCAAAGATTTCGCAGGAAGAAAGGGTGAAAGCAAGAAGAATGGAAGCGGAATATTGGCAAAAGCGCGATTTCATGGCTGGGTTATTCGTGAAATTTCATCCCGTCTAACGCCTGGGGTGCTTTTTTGTTTTCTGTGGGGGATATGATGCGCCGACTCTCGATTAACTCGGTACGAAGAAGAGGGAGTTAGCGCAACATTCGACCAATCTTCGCCGTACATTCTTCACACGGTTCGAGCTCACAGTCATGGAGCATCGCTACACTCACTCATTCCCTATGCGAATTCTTATTTTTCTTACCCTGCTCACAATACAGACCGGATTTGCCCAAAACAAGAAAATCCTTACCTCGACTTCGGTTGGATTGCTCAAAAATTTCGGCGACATAAAAGGTTTGGGGAAAAGTGGCTTCTCCACCCTGACCGCCCTCGAATACAATATCCACAAAAAAATTTGGCTCACCGGAAAGCTCGATTTTCAATCCATCGGCTACACCCGCCAACTGCCGGGATTGGAAATCGCCGGGCGGCTCAACATCGTTCCGGTCGTGGTGGGAGGGCGCTACATATTCAGCGACGCTTGGAAAATAAGTCCTTACGTGGGGGCCGGGGCCGGACTTGCCATGTTCAGTGTTCCCACAGGCCGACTCGAAGATACCAAAATTATAGTAACGTCCGAGACGCACTTTCCCTTTACCTACGCGTTTGTTCTCGGAGCCGAGTGGAAGTTTAAACCCAAGTTTTTCCCCTACGTAGAAATCAACTACCAGTCCTTTGCGGATGATTTTGGGATTTTTTCGGCTCGCCCTACTTTCGTGCCCTTTCGTGCTGGTTTCAGAACGTTTCTTTTTTGAGTATTCAGAATCCGCTACCGCTAGTCTGCGATCCCGATGCTCCTTTTCCTTAACTCTTACAATATTTTCAAGCGAAAGGAGAGCCTTTCCCGGCCAAATACGCACTGACGTTGAAAACGATTCCCTCCATGATCTCGACATCTTTATTCCAATCCTTCGTCTGCCAGTCTTCGTTTGGGGTGGCCACCGTCACTTTTTTGGCTTCCGTGGTGATCCAAATCACCTTTTCTACGCCAAAATCAAATAGTTTCTGCGTTTTCTTAAAAACGTAGTTGTCGGTTGCCATATCGTAAGGATCAGCGGCAATGTCCACTTCGATCACTATTCTGGGAGGAACCTGCGCGTAATGCAGATCCGCATCGGCAACCGACAGCGTAGCGTTGTCGAAGATCAATATGTCGCCCGCCAGATTGTTACGGCGATCCAGATGAATGCCCGCTTCACTGGTCAGCACATTAAATCTTTCTTCGTCTATCGTTCTGGCTAGAAGAAACATTAGATAACTGACGATGTGTCCTCTCAACGTACTTGACCACATGATTTCCGAAAAAGTCTTTTGACCTGACAAGACCTCCCGATAGCCCTTATAGTAAATGGGCTGGCCGTCGATGATTTCGTAGATCAATTCGTCGGGAATGGGAGTGATGGGCTTTCTCGGGGCACGGACACCGGACTTGGTGGCGATCATTTTCAAAGCATGGTTTGTTGAGTGGCCATTTTCGGTAATATTCAAATATAGCCTTTTTTTGTGAGGTTGGACTCCGCTGATCTCTTTGGGATGTGGGGACACAAAACCCTTTTCTGTCGCTGGGTCAGTGGAGACACCGCCCACGGAGTAGAAGTGGCTTTTGTCGATGCTGGCAGTCACAGACTGCCTATTTATTCACAGTACGCAGTCTCCCTTCGGAAGACTGCGCACAACTAGGGAAGATGGATACCTTTCCATGTAATTGGCCGTTCAAGTCCTCTCCGCCTCGCTCCCGCCAGTTTGCAACTGGCGGTTTTGCTATTACGGAGATTCGCGTTACAAACGCGAGGTGAATCGACGCCTGATTACAAATCAGTGTCAGCGGGTTGAGTCAGCGGGTTGAACGGGGAGGGAAACACAACCCACATAGTAGAAGCTATTATACACTACGCCATTCCTTAATTTTATATTTTGCCTCTATATCTAAATTTTTGAATACAGATTCATCAATAGGAGAATAAAAATCTGATGCTTCTGGTGAATTATTGATTTCCTTTTCTATTAATCCTTTATTCAAAAAATATTCTATAAATCTATTATGCTGATCTAAATATTTCCTGCATATTTCAAGTGAATTTTTATTTATAATAATTTCATTTTTAAAATTAGGTTCTTCACTATCCATATTTGATCCAATTCTAATAAGGCAAAGATTTACAGTTCTAAATGCTTTTTCGGCATTGTTGAATTGAATATTAAAATTATTCTTAAAAAGTAAATTACAATAGTTCAGATGATCAGAATAAAGATCAGTCTTTAAAATTTCAATTCTTTTATATATGTGGTTCTTTGACAATTTTTGTGGTCAGATGGCTTGGGCCAGAACACGTAGCCTAAGATGCTCGAATTTGGGCAGTCCGTAGCTGATGCGCTTGACGTAGCGGATGACGTTGTTCAGCCCCTCGGTGGCCGCGTTAGTCAG
>JBBSUC010000055.1:0-42367 GCA_038235275.1 Cytophagales bacterium
AAGAAGATTTGTGAGATGCTGGCTATTAGCAAGCCAACGCTGTATGCCTATGTGCGGGCCAACCAACAATCACCCGTAGTCGTAAAAAACGTCAAATGAGAAGTTCTATTTTCATTTTGGCCCCGTTTTGCACTACAGACCAACGTCGAGCTAACGAATTCGTACTAACAATCGGAAGGATTCAATTTTGGCAGGTTGTTGGCGCAACAGACATTGCAAGTAGCACCGCTGCCAATGGCCCAAATCTCGCATCTGGGGCGCGATATGACAGTGGATGGTTTCCGCGCCATGTGAGGGCATACAGCGCGCTGTATCAAAAAAAGCCAACCAGTCGACTGGTTGGCTTCACTCTACAAGTTCTCATCTACCACAGATTAAAACAGTATATGGTGAGGGCAAATATAAAAACAATTCCAATACCATGAATCCGGCTGCTGCTCATCCAAATTCGAGTTGGTTCCGCCAGCGATCCATATCCCGCCCCGTCGGCAGAGGTGGACAGTGGCCGAGAAGTGCCCTTTACTGCTGCCCTGGGTCACTGATTAATGGTACAATTTCACTGCGGCGCTCCTACATTTCGTTTCAAACCAGCCCTGGAGAGAATGAGTAAAATGCTGGCAGCATCAAAAGGACTGAGTTTGCCTTTCTGTTGAAAAGCAGCCCAGGGCAGAATGAAACAAAGACAGCCTGTATCTTTTGGGTGTCTGTCCCTGTAATAAATTCGCCACATGAATTATTTAAATAGCTGTCTTATAGTTAGTTATTTAATGGCGTCTTGAAACTGGTTTTTTTAATAAAAAATACTATTACATTTGCATTACATATACATTACATGTAGAATACATCTTCAACACAATAAGAAGCATACCATGGTAATTACCGTAGGAGGAATCAAAGGCGGGGTGGGAAAGACGACTATTGCGACCAACCTGGCCGTGTGGCTGTCTCGCAAAAATGCGGACGTGTTGCTCGTGGACGCCGACGAGCAGCAGAGCGCCTCGCACTACATGGCTTATCGGGATGAGGTGACGGGCGACAAGGCGGGCTTTTCGCTGGTTCAGCTTAAAGGAGCCTCCGTCAGAAACGAGGTCGAGAAGCTACGGCCCCGATACGATCATATTATCATTGACACGGGTGGCCGCGATACGACCAGCCAGCGCGCCGCTCTTTTCGCCTCAGACACCTACCTGCTTCCTTTTGCCCCGCGGGGTCTGGACGTATGGACGATGGAGCAGGTTCTGGAAATGCTTGGAGAGATCCAGATTACCCGCGCCACGCCGCTCAGCGTGTACTCCTTTCTCAACCGGGCCGATGTCAGCGGCCCGGAGAACGCCGAAGCGCGGGAGGCTTTGAAAGATAACGATGAATTGAATTTCGTGGATTTTCCCTTAGGCAACCGGAAGGTTTTCGGAAAGTCCTCGACTGGAGGACTCTCGGTCTTCGAGTGGACACCCGTCGACGCCAAAGCCACTGATGAGGCCGACCGGCTTTTCTCCCATATCATGAAAACCAAACCTTGAAACTCATGGCTATCAAACCACCAACCAAAAAGAATTCCGCAGACAACCAGCAATCCAGGGTACATGTCGAAGACGAGGCCCGCATGGAAGAAGTCATCAGCAAAGGGGGCGGGTTGACCAATAATCCACCAGCTGAGAAGCCCAAGATAAAATCATTAACCGTCCGCATTATGTCTGATCGGCTGGACGTCCTCAACCAATTAAGGGACGAGAGACCCAAGAGCGCTTTCAGCAAAAGACCCGGGGTGTCTTTGGAGAATTGGCTCATGGAAGCCATCGAAGAGAAAATCGAGCGGGACCAACAGTGATTCTTCGTAGCCTATGGGCTTACATGTACATTACATCTACATTTCATGTGGATTCCAATTATTACAATAGAGTCTAATTTTTAATGCAAATGCCCGGCTTACGGTCAGGAAGTTTCCGCTGCGTGTCGTGACAATCTCCAACGCGGCATGTACATTACATCTGCATGTACATTACATGTGAGTTTAAATCATGGGATTAAGTCCCGTTTGCTTTGACAAAAACTTCCAGCTTACGGCCGAGGCATTCTCAATGCGTGTCCAGATAGTTTCTGATCAAACATTTACATTACATCTGCATTTACATTACCTGTAAATTTCACCAATGGAAATAGACTAATTTTGCCTTGACCAAAATTGCCATTGTTCAGTCGAGGGACTTACCACGCATTTAACGAGGGCAACCGTAAAAATCTCCCAAAAGGAGACAAATAGTAAGTCTGCACGGTACCCAATACTACATTTACATTACATCTGCATGTACATTACATGTAAATTTGAATTTATTAATATAAGTGCCGGTTGTCCCAGCTAAAAAATGCAGCACCCGGTCGAGGTATACTCCCGCGCGCTTCCCGAGGGCAGCCTCGGCAAACTCTCCTAGCGCCGCGATTTGTTTCTGACCGCCTACGCATCGGTCATCGGGCCAGTCGCTTCGCGCGCCCAAGGACCTATGAAGCATTCCCAAGTGGCATATGCATTAGATATCCTACCAACCACCGCTTAGCCGCATGTCCCATACAACCAATCACATTCCTGCAAGACTCACCTCTCAACCATTTGTTCATGGTTATCAACCACTACATCAGCACGGGCGATTACATCGGGACAGGCATTGCCATGCCGGAAGGTCCGCAGATAGCCCGCAGGGGAGAGCCGCACCCCGATGACCGCATCAGCATTCTGCTGCTGGTCAACACCACCCTGAAAGACGATTTAGGTTGGAACTACCGATTTAGCCGATTTTGAAAAGTTTAAATCGCGCTTCGCGCAGATTGCCCCGGATTTCGACACCAGGCTGAAAGCGGAGCGGGGCCAGCACCCCATGGATGCCTGCACCTTCGTGATCCGCTAAGCTCAGGTCGAGCCGATGGACAGGCGCTGATCGAGCAGCCCGGCCCCCTGGGCTGGGGCAGCATAAAGCCGCAGAGATCTACCGGATGTTTCCGGGGTAAAGAAAAGACCGGCCCCTCGAAGTGTCCGCCTCACAGGGGGGCTTCGGGGCCGGTCGGCAGCGCACGTCAGTACGCGGATTCACCCTAAATGTGCTAACTAACCCTCCCTGGCGAGTTGTCATCTCTGGCATTGCTCGGTTCCGTTTCAGCTAATGGGGTAGGGGCACGGCAGAATCTATCGGCCACTCCACAACGGCTCCGCCGCCGATCCTGCCCGGTAGATCCCCGTGCCCTGGCGGGAATTGTGCCAATGGAGATTTCGACAAAGGAACGTACCGGTCTTCAATCAAAAGGTTCTTATCGGAATAACGGGACCGTGGCGGAGACCATTTTTCTTTTAACGCCGTTTCCAGGGGCGTGTACTTTGGCAGTAGACTCCCCCCGGAACCCAACCAGTAACCCAGCCCATAGATCAGGACCGTAAATAGCATGGTCAGGGGTACGGTCGGACTGATCCGCAGAGCGTGCGTGTGATGCTCGACGCGATCATAGCGTTTCTCTTCTTTCGCATCCGCTCTCATAACCTGGCTCTTTTTTTAACGCTTAAGGAGTCAAAATGCGACTGTGAAAACCGATCCAAATCGTGATGGGGTGCAACCTGACGAAACAAAGCGGGGGTGTGGTCCTTGCCCAGGTTAAGAAAAAGGGGCGAAATGCAAACCAGCGTCCCAAACCAGATAAATAAAAGGCCTTTTGCCATGAGCCAACCGGCAGCATGATACTTCGTTTTGAGGGCAACCAAGCGTTGGTACCGACGGGCCGGCGAGTGATCGGGCGTGTAACGGGCAACCTTGACCGCTATGCGCTTGAAATGCCCGTCCAGCTCCCGATAGTGGTCTCGGGCAGCAACGCCCTTACCCCATTGCAGGGCTCGATAACGCCGGGAAATCCGCCGCTGGCGCGGATTAAGGTGGCGGTTGAGTCCTTGTCTGGTTGTCCTAATCATAGCTTTGCCTGGTTTGCGGTGGCCGATGAATCCGGCAAAATAAGCCGAATCCCCCTAAATCCCTTTTCTTTCCCCCCGGGACTTACCAATTCGTAGTTCTTGGCGTCGATGATGTACCCCCTGCTCGTTTCATCGTAATGCACGACCGTCTTCAACTCCTTCAATTGGTCGCGGTCGGGATTATGCCAGGCGAAAAAGCCCCACAGCATCCCCAGCACCGTCACGATTAGCAGAGGCGTGGTCCAGCCCCAGCGCAGTAGAAATGCCGCAGCCGGGGTGGTGTCCTCGTAGTAGTGGTGGTGGGCGCTTATGCTTCCCCTAACCTGCTTGATCAGCTGCTTGTTCTGCTTGTTGACGTCATCGAAGGCGATCAGCAACGGCAGGAACTCAGGGGCAATGTCCGCTTCGGCCATCTTGTATTTTTGGGCGAAATAGGTTCTGTTTTTTATAGCTTCCATACTCACACGGCGGCTAGTGGTTCGAGCATTTTGCGAAGGCGAATTCGGGCACTCATACTCTTTTGTGCATCTTCCAGGGAGGTTTCTCCGTTGGCCACCGACATGATTGTCAGGAAAGGGTTGTCATTATTACGATGGCCGGACTTGCCGACGATCATAATGTTGGACTCGTTACCCAACCCTTTTTCGATCAAACGCGTACGCAATGCCTCACTTTCCCTGTCGGCCTTGAAGGTCACGTCATTGATAAGCATATTAACCTTGAAGTGTGCCGCCAGGGTGTTTGACAGCGCCACGTAGTAATTCAGGTTTTCGTTAACGTTGTCATCGGCCCCGGAGACGATCACATTGAAAGTCATGTCCAGCCCCAGATCCCCAGCGATGAACTTCAAGTTCTCACCCGTCAGTTCCTCATCGGTTTCCAGGGCTTCCCGCAGAACATTGCTCTCGGGGGCACCGATGTCGAGAATCACCAGGGGCCGGTCGATTTTAGACACGGCCTCGAATATATCGAAGAAATGGCTTCGCTTGTACTCGCTGGCGGCATTGTAGATGTTGACCACGTGCACGTTTTCAGAGCCGAGAAGCTTTGCATGACGGTCAGCATTCTGATTGGCTTTTTGGGAGGAATCTAGCAGAACGACGGCCGTTTTTCCGGCCTCCGAGCCAAGAACCTTGAAGTAGCCGATAAAACTCTTTCCCACCCCGCCTTTGGCTTGCAGGAAGATGGACACCTGTTTGCTTGTGTTCACTTTTTCAGACATTGCTTTCGTGTATTTGGTTGTTTAATAAAGAAAAATGCCAGCCGTTTTCAGGCATTCAGTCCGTGTAAGGATCGGATGCCTTTTTTTATTCCCTGACCGATTTCGGTTTCGGGGTGGGCGTTCGGAAATCCTCGTCGAGTACAAGCTTACCGGCCGGTTGAAATTGACCGGGGTAGGAGGGGGGCGGCTTGGTATTCTCCTGTTTCTGGGCAATGGATCCTGACGATGAGAGTGCAGTCAAAGGGAAGGAGGCAGCCGGTTGAGAAAGCTTGTCCAACTTGCGCCGATAATAATTAACAAGGTGCTTGATGCGATCAGCCGTAATGGCCATGCCGTGTTCTTTCGCGAGCCAGCAGGAGATTTCCTCCCTGGTCTGATTCTGCTCGATGCGGGGAAGCACGTGGAGATACAGATCGCGTCCCCACTTTTTGCTGCCCTGCTCTCTAAGCTCCCTGATTTGTTCGATCGTTTTCATGGGTCTGGCTCTAACCGTACCAGCAAACCAACAAGATAAAATGAACAAAAACAAAAAAAGTCATTAAATTTATTATTGGCCCATAGTTGACCCATTGGTACGCCCTTATTGACCCCGGCCTGATTTATTGACCCATTATCACGCCTTTATTAACCCATAGTTGACCCATTATTGCGCCCTTACTTAAAAGACCCATTTGTTCACCTGAATGGACGCATACGGCCATTTTGCGGCCTGGAAAAGAGTGACTATGTTTGGGGGCGAACGAAGAGCAAGATGTGGTTTCGCGTACGCGAAACCGTGGCGCAAGCGCCAATCTTTCAAGGGGGGCCTCCCCCCTTTGACCCCTGTTATATAATGGAAAAGCCAGAGAAACGGAAAAAAAACAAGGGCGGACGACCCGCACTGGGAGCGGCCAAGAAAACGCGGAAGGTAACTTTCAACGCCGATGAAAAACAGTACGCAGTGCTGTTGGAAAAGGCCACGGCTGCCGGTCTGAATCTACCCGATTATGTCCGGGAGGTAAGCCTGAACGGCTACGTCAAAGCCATCCACACGAGCGAGGCACGGGCGCAGCGGGTGGACTTCGTTCGCCTGTCCAATAACCTGAACCAACTGACCAAACAGGCGCACATTCAGGGCGTGAAGACCCTGGTGGCGCGCTTCGGCGAAGCGATGGACGAGATAGACGTCATCTTAAAAAAGTACAAGGCATGATCGCAAAGGCACTGGGGGCCGGGGGCGGCTGGTCGGGCAAAGTCGAATACCTCTACGAGGGCAAACTGGAAGAGCGCCAGGCCACGGATAAAAAAGCCGAAGTGATCCTGCACAGTGCCAATTTGCGGGTGCCCTACGGCTATTCCGACAAAGCCGGTCGGCAGCGGATGAAGGTCGATTTCATCGCCCAGGCCCGGAGTCACAAGTGGGCCAGCAAGAAGGCCAAGACCATCGGCGAACACGTGCTTTCCTTTACACCCGAAGACATGCGCGTGCTGGGCACTAAGAACGGCATGCACCAGGTGGCGGGCGAGTACGTCAGGCTGCTGGGGCTGGACAAGACCCAGCACGTAGCCATCCTGCACCAGGACACGGACAACCCCCACCTGCACATCGTCTTCAACCGGGTGACCGACGAGGGCAAGAAGTACAAGGATTCCCACGAGCGGCGGCGGGCGCTGGCGGCAGCGGTAGCCCTGAGCCAGAAGCACGGGCTGAGCCTGGTGGGTGATCTGAAACCCGCCAGCGTGGATTACCGCACCAAAGCCATGCGGGCCGGAATGAAGGACTTGCAGGCACTTAGAGCCGAGCGGCCCATTCTCTCCGAGGCCCGTAACCTTCGGCATCTGGGCAAGCTCGCCGAAAAGCAGGCGCTGACGATCGAAGACAGGGGTGATAGCATCATCCTCGACAAGCAGCCATACAAGCTGAGCGATCTGGAAGCCATGTTTCAGGCTAACCGCGATGCGGCGGCGCTGGCCAAGGCGGTTCAGGAAAAGGAAGCCCAAAAGATTGGAGAAAAAGAGAAAGCCATAAGTAAGGCGGAGCAAAAGGCCGCGCCCGCCCCGGAGCCGCACCCGCTGATGCGCGACGCGACAAGTGTGGCCGATCTTGAAAAAACGGCCCTCCACCGGGGTATCAGATTCGGCCTTGAAAAAGAACACGTAAGTCTGGACGGGAAAGAGTACCCTTTGGCGGCGGTCGAAGCGATGATGGTTGAAAACGGGCAGCGAGCGGCCAAACACCAAGCCCCCGCAGAACAGAAAATACTGCACATCAAATCGACCCTTCCCCCAACAGAGGTAGCTGCACTGGCCGGAAAGGACCCGCTGCCCCAGCAGAAGAGCGAGCCCCAGGCGGAAATCGTTCGTGACGGATACGCCGAGTTACTGGAAAACATGCGCCGGGACGTGCCCATCCTGCAAACGGCCACGAGCGTCGCGGAGGTGGTGAGAATGGCCATCCAGCAGGGAATTTTCTACGAGCGGGATCAGGAATGGGGTACGACCATTGGCGAGAGAACGATTCACAACCGAGGGATCGAGGAGATCGTGGCCTGTAACGCCGCCGAGCAGGCAGCAGTCCAATTCCCGGGGCAGACAGAAGAAAGCCCGGAGGTGATTGCCCGGCAAATGGCAGAAGTGGAGGCCCGGCTGGATACCCTGCTGGCAGAACTGAAAGTGGCCGAGGAGGGCTTAGCCGGGCACGAAGCGGAATTGGCCCGGGAGCAGCAGGAGGCCCAAGGGCAGCAGCCATCGGCGCAGTCCGCGCCGGAAGGGGAAAATACCAAGGAGATCCAGAGGTCAAGATTGATTCCGGAGGAAACGACACAGCCAAAAATTCCGGTTGGAACACCACTGGTATCCGTCGGCGAAACTTTGGAACCACAGCAGACGATTGACCCTTCCCGTCCCCAGCCGGTACCGGAGAAAGCTGGAGGTTGGCTAACGACTATCGAAGAGATTCACGCCGCCCGGGACCCCATACTGCAAATCGCCCGCAGCCAGGACGAACTGATCGAACTCGTCATGGAGCAGGGGGGAGAATTCGGGCGGGACGAATACCGCGTTCGGCTCAATGGCGTAGAATACGAACCGGTTATGTTCGATTCCATCCTGCGGGAAAATGCCCGTCGGCCAGTGGTACAGGAAACAGTTCCGGCAGCACAGCAGGAAGTAACATCTTTTCTTCCTTTCCTGGATCAGGCCATCAGTCGCTGGCAGTTGGAGGAATTAGCCCAAAGGGCCGGGATTGAGTACCGTCAGCATCCTGACCAGGGAGTAAGCCTGGGAGAACACACGGTAAGTGTCCAGTCTCTGGACGCCCGGCTGGAAGCCAACCGGGCTAATTACGAGCGGCAGAGGTACGAAGAAATCCGCCAGTCGCTGGGCGAGATCGGGCAGGCCCGCAGCCGCGCTGAAATGACTCACCTGGCAAAAGCCGGTGAACAGGACCTGACCTTCGGCCGGGAAATCGTTCTGCAAGACAGGCAGGGCCAGACCCGGCATTACGACGCGCAGGATGTCGATGCCGTCCTGAGCCAGAACCTGAAAACCTCCGCCACCCCGGCTAATGCCTTATTGGACGGCAAAGGCGCAGACATGACTAACCTGGGCCACGCAAATATCGTGGCCAAAAAAACCGGGATAAGTCTGAGCGTGGACGAGGCGTCGATCACCACCGTGGACAGGAAGGGGAATGTGAAAACTTTCGATAAAAAAGCGGTTTTGGTAATGCTGGCCGTCAACCAGGCCAATAAGATCGCCAACCTGCGCGCCCGGTTCAGTTTCCTCAAAGAAGTCGAAAGCTTCCGCGAGTTCGAGGAGCTGGCTCAGGAAAAAAAGCAGGTTTACCAGGCGGTGCAGGCCAGCGACGCGGCGGAGTCACTACGGAGCGGCCAGCAGGCCATCGAGGCGGGCCGGGTTACCATTAGGAAAGGCATAGAGAAAATGGAAGAAGCCGAAGAGATGGTCGCCTTCGCGGAAATAACGGGTAAACAAGGCCAGCAGTTGATGCGGAAAGGTAAAACCAGGGAAGGTCAGCTAATGACGGATTTGGGACGCTATTCAATGGTTATGGGCGCGAAACAGGCTCAGGAAGCAGAGCAGGCCGTCATCCAGGGGGCGGAAGCTATTAAGGTGGGGGCGGACGTAGTCGAGCGGGTCAACCTGTTGGGAAAGGAGGCGCTGGAAAACTACCTCCAGAGTCCGGGTCAGATCATGCCAGGTCAGACACCACCCGAGCAGGCCGCGAAGTCCGAAGCCGTGCCACCGCCCACGGTCTCAGGAGAGCTAACCTGGCTGCTGGACAGAATAAGCAACCGGAAGGAAACGGTGAAAGAGGAGGAAACGGATTACATCATCAGCGGTCGCACCCGGTATGTGCAACTGGGCAATCAACAGCTGCACCGCTCGGACCTGCGGCAAATCATTGAAGAAAATAAGATCGAGCGGGAGAAAAAGTTCGACAAGGTTCACCAGTCCCAACGCCTGCTGCGGGAATCGACGGATTTTGGCGATATGCACCGCCGGGCGGAGCGGCTGGAAATGAAGGTCGAGACCAGGGGCCGCTGGGTCGAAATCCAGGGGCAGAAGGGCCCGACCAGAGTGCGCAAGAGCGATCTGGACGAAATGCTCTTCCTCAACCGCACCAACCACCGGGGCCGCGAACACGACCACCGCCATGGGCAAACCGTTATAGCTACGGAAGAGGTCGAGTACCGCTACGCCGAAAAACAAAATGAGGCCCTTAGAAAGGCGGGTGTCGAGTACAACAAGGACGGCACAATCAGCTTCTCTAAGGACTCGCCGGAATACCAGCAGCAGCAAAAGGATCGGGAGCAGGTCCGTGGCCAGGATTACGTTGGGCGAATGGTCTCCCACCAGACCGGCAATGCCGACAGGGTAGACAGGGAATACAAGCCCGACCTCCGGCAGCGCAGCAAAGGCACCAGGCGTGGCCCGGACCACGAGCAGAAAATAGGAAAACTGAAACTGAGTACGGACAAATCCAAAAAAATGCGACTATGACTTTTCTCACATTTTTACAAATCAGCTGCGCGGCGGTGTTCGCCATTTATGTCGTTTCGGTCAATCTGTTCAAAGGGGCGGACAAGTCCGCAGGCGGACGGCCCGAACCGGGGCCGTTCACTTTCTTTCCCAAGAAACGACAGGGGCTGAAAAAGCACGAACTGCAAAGGGTTCTCGATCCCGAGGGCCGCAACAAACCCGCGCCCAAACCATGAAGACGCTACTGCTATTGATGATGCTTGCACCGGGGCCGGGCGACTCGCTTAGTGTGACCAGCCGGAGCGCGGCGGCGGATGTGCGCGCCTTCGGCCATATCCTCGCCGCTGACCCCGACCAGGCCGTGCGCATTCCCTGCATTATCCCTTTTGAAACCTACGACGCGACAATAATCACCTCCCTGTTCGGTAACCGCTACCACCCCGTACTGCACCGGATGCGCGCACACAAAGGGCTGGACATCGGCTGCGCGGTGCAGCCGGTCGTGGCCGGCGCGCGGGGCGTGGTCAGCCGCACGGGCTTCGACCCCAAAGGGTTGGGCAACTTCGTGAAGATCATCCACGGCAACGGCTACGAGACGACCTACGGTCATCTGTCAGAGGTATGGGTACTGCGGGGCCAAATCCTGGATCTCAGCCAGCCGCTGGGTATGGCGGGAAGGACGGGCCTGGCCACGGGAGTGCATTTGCACTACGAAATCCGCAAGCACGGGCGGCTGGCCGACCCGCTGGACTATCTGCTGCTGCTTTACCGGCAGGCCGGGACGGCCCTTAAATAAGCTCCCCGTCCTGTTCCCAGCGGATGAGATTGTCAATGTCATCCTTGATGGCGAGAAAGTTTTCCTTCAACTGGTCATCGGTCACCTCCCGGCGGGGTAAATTCCTAATGGGCTTTTTCATCTCGCCGGTTTCGACGGCCACGTAGCCGTTGAAGAGCTTGAGGTTTACCTCCTCGCCGAAATTATCGGCGACCTTACCCACGAAGAAACCCTGGGAGAGCGTGGCGATCTTGGAGGCAGGCACTAGTAGCTCCATGCGGCTGCTCTCCGAGACATTGACCTCGCTTTTCTGAAAGGAGGTCGAGACGCTGCTTTGCTGGGTTTTGCCAAACATCTTGCTGAGTGTTTCGGCGCTGTCGGAGTTGACCGCCCCGCTGAAAATCGTCCCGCAGGTGTTGAGGATTACCTTGGCCTGATCCCGGCCGTAGTCTTTGGTCAATTGTTCCATGTCCTGGATGCCCAGCCAGGTCGCCACACCATAGGAGCGCACGGTGGCGATGAAACTGTCCAGTCCCTTCAAATACATGGTCGGCAGCTCGTCGATGAAAAAAGCCGACTTTGCACCGTTCTCTTTATACTTATAGATCGAGCGCATGATCGTGGAGGTATAGACCGACAGGGCCGCGCCGTACACGGTCAACCGCAAAGGGTTGTTTCCCAGACATAGCACCTTGGGGCGGTCGGGGTTGTTGACGTCGAGATCGACATCGTTGCCCGTCATGGTCCAGTAGATGTTTTGGCTCGCCAGCCGGGCGAGGGCATTCTGACAGCTGGCGACCTGACCGGCCAGCTGGTCGCCCGCCTTGCTTTCCTTGGCCACTTTGAAGATGGCCGAATATGCGTTCAGATCCTTGTAGGGCGCGATCATGTCGATGACCGTATGGGGATGCTGGGCGATCAGCTCGATGCAATGCGGCACGGTGCAAATCTGCCTGCCGCCCAAATTTTTCTCGTATTTTTTCTCCATCATGCGCATATACCAGATGACCATCGTCAGGTAATTGATGGCCGAATCGGGGAAGAAGTCCCCTTCCTTACTGATCCAGGTGCGGTTCAGATTCAGCAGCAGCAGCTTGGCTGTCTCGCTGGCCTCGTCCAGGTTGGTGATGTATTTGGGGCCAATCGGATTACAGCGGGCGGAAACGCCCGGCTCGTCAAAATTAATCAGCACAAACTCAGGCAGTATCGGTCCTTTGGTCCCCGCTTTCTGACGGCCGAAAGCATACTTGTCGTTGGCCAGGCTTTTGGCTAGGGCGTTGAAGGCCTCCATCGTCAGGTCGGGGTACTTGACATCATAAATCACAGCGGCATAACCCTTATAAATCGACTGCCAGATGGCGGGGTTGAGCACAGTGAAGGTCTTACCGCTGCCCTGGGAGCCGACGACCAGCACGGCCCGCTGCGGGTTGAGCACGTTGATGAAGCCCTCGTTCCACTTTCCCCCAAACCGGAAGAGCGTCTTGTAGTTCACCGAACGGTCATTTTCAATCAACTGCTGAAACTGGGGAAACTCTTCGTTGGCCTGATTGAAGATGTCGATGTCGGGTACGATGACCATGGAGCCGAAGATCAGCCCTCCGTTGATAACGGCCATAAGGCCCAGCGCCTGAATACCGGCTAGGGTCAAAAAACCGCCCATTCTCAGATCGGCCAGCGGCATATAAGCCGCACCCACAATGAGCACCCCCCCGAACAGCAGCATCGTGTTACCGGCGGCCTTGCTGGCCGAGGTACTGGCCTTGGGCCGGGAGACCATCGCTGTGAGCATGGCCAGCACCAGCAGCAGGTAGGAAGCGGCGTGCTCCATAAAGAAGTCCCGACTTACCCCCAGCGAGCGGCTGAGCCTGCCGATGAATTCGAGGGCCGGTACAAAGGTTTTACTGGTACTGTTCAAAAAATAGGATTCGAAAGAAAAATAAGCGTTGTAGAGAATGAGAAAAATCGACAGATAAAGCAATATGCTGTAAATCTGATTGCTATGCTCTTTCTCTTTGGTCGATGCGGTAGTTTCCATATGGCCGTGGCTGTAAGTTTTTTTTCGAAAGTAGAGAACTATTTTTGGATATGTTCATTTAAACTTGTTGATTTGTTGGTACCATTTGATTTTTCTTCTCCAACCAATCCATTTTTTACTATGAAAAGGTTACGCGTTTCAGCCGCCCGGGCGGCCCAAATTCTCTTCCTGGGTCTGGTGGCCCACACTGCCGCAATGGCGCAGAATGGCATCGCGGACGGTGCGGCCGCGCTGGAGACCCTCACTTCGGATATGGAGGCCTATCTCGACCCGGTCACGACGGTCGTCTACATCATTGCTGCAGTGGTAGGCATCGTGGGGGCCCTTCGCGTTTACGTGAATTGGCAGAATGGCAAAGAAAATGTCATGGCCACCGCCACGGGGTGGCTGGGGGCGTGTCTTTTCCTGCTGATTGCCAACACTGTTCTTCGGGCGATGTTCGTCTGAGTCTCTTTTAACCAACGCGGGCGGGGAGGCCTTCTCCCGCCCATTTGAATACCCTGACGATGAAGATCCGATTGAACGGACCCGCCCTGAGCGCCATTCTGCTGACGGTCGCCCTGCTGGCAGTCACTGTTGTCGCGGGCCAATCCTTCGATTACGAGGGCGGAGGAAACGGTAATCTGGGCATACGCAGCGGCATCACCCGGCCGCTGGCCAAATACATGCCGCTGATATTCAACTTTACCATTGCGCTGGTGGCCGTCACGGGCATGGTCATGGCCGGACGCATCTACGCCCTGTGGCAGGCCGGGGAGGAGAACGTCTTCGGACTGATCTCCCGCTGGTTCTTCGGGCTGATCCTGGTGACGGTGCTGGTCTGGTTTCTCAAAGAGTACTACGGCGGCATGGAGATGCCCATCAAACCCGACCTGAATTTCTAGTGGGAGAATCACTCTTAAATCACCTCCAAACAGTCATCGTTTGCGCTTGCGGCGCGGCGGCGGTCATCGCGGGCTTCCGTATCTACTCAAAGTGGAACCGGGGCGAAGAGGTCATTCACCTGATTCTGTCCTGGGTGACGGGCATGCTCAGTGTAGGCGTGATGATCTTCGCCATCCGCACCTACATCCTGGGCGGCGGGCTGCACGCGGGTCTGGCCCTGGGCTGGGCGGGTCAGCTCAACCAGGAGGTCTACGAGTACGCCATGCTGGGTGGGGTGGTGGTCTCCATCTTCTCGATGCTGCGCATCTACAATAGGTACTCGGGGGGCGAGGACGTCGTGCCGCTGATCTACCAGTGGGTCGGCTCGATGCTGTTTTTGTCAGTGATGGGCTACATCATTTCCGCCCTCGTGCAATTTTAAGGCTGACCCGACTCAGCAAACCCCACAACCCCCATCCCCATGATCCATCAGGTACCCAAAGGCGTCGACGACGAAATTGAATTCAAGGGCTTCAAGGGCCGCTATTTCTACCAGTTGGCCGGGGCAATGATCGGCATGCTGCTGGTCGTCTTCCTGCTCTACGCCACGGGCATGAGCAGCATCTGGCTGCTGGTCTTCGCGGGCGTGGCGGGGCTTTGCGCCTACACCTACGTGAAGTTCCAGATGGACAAGCACGGCAAGTACGGCCACATTCACGCCCGCCACGACGCACCCACGAGCATTATCATCAACGCGCCCTTCTACAAACTCGTACCCAAAGGCCCAGCCAAATGAAAGCCAAGAACATCAAGGACATTTTTCCCATCCTGGAGATAGACCAGGACGGACTGATGGTAACCAAAAATGCCGACCTGTGCGCGGTGTTCTCCATCGAGTACCCCGAGGTCTTCGTCCAGAGCGACAACAGCTACGCGGCGGCCATCGACTCGATCTACCAGGCCATCAAGAACCTGGGGGAGGGCTACATGGTCCACAAGCAGGACTTTTTCATTGAAGATGCCTACCGGCCCGACCACGGCTACATCGAGAACAACGATTTCGTGCTGACTAAGAACGAGGAGAATTTTAAAGACCGGCCGTTTCTCAACCACAAGGGCTACCTCTACGTCATCCTGCCCGGCAGCGACCCGGCCAAACGAACCAGCACGGCCAGCAGCCTCTTTAAGCGCAGCAGCGTGCCGAAAGCCCTGACCCGCGGCAAAACCCTGTTGTCGTTCCGCGAGAAAGTAAAAGGCTTTCACACCACGGTCAACCAGAGCAAGGTGCTTAAAATCAAAAAGCTGAAATACGAGCATATCGTGGGCAGCAAAACCGTTGTGGGCCTACTCGATGAATACTTCACGCTGTCCTTCGATGACAAGAACATCTACGATATTTCCAGCCGGGACGGTCAGTTCCGCGTCGGCGACCAGGGCAGCTACACCTTTGTAATCAACGAGCTCGACCAGTACCCCCAGGAGCTGCAGCACGTGGTTTCCTTCCGCGACTACTCGACGGACCGCACCGTGATGCCGGCCAGCTACGGGCTGAATTTCGGGCTGAACCTGCGCGTGGACCACATTTACAACCAGGTCTTCTACATCCCGAGGCAGCAGGAACTGGCCGCGCGGATACAGGGCGAGATCAAGCGGCACTTTTCCTTTTCGGCATGGTCGCGCGATAACACCTTTTCAATGGAGCAGAAGACGGACTTCCTCGACACGCTGAAAACCGGGGCGACGACGGCCGTGCTGGCCCACTACAACATTCAGACGTTCAGCCGAAACGGCGAGGATCTGGAAGAGCAGAAGGACATCGTCTCGGCGGCCATCCAGTCGACGGGCTTCATCAGCAAGGTAGCTACGACCTACGGCGAGCAGCTGTACTGGTCGTGCATCCCGGGCAACGCCGCCGAACTGGGCAACGACATGCTGGCGACGGTCTTTCTGGACAACGCCGTGGCGCTGTGGAACCTGGAGACCGACTACAAACACAGCCCCCACCAGAATTCGGGCATCCTGATGACTGACCGTTTCGGCGCGCCGCGCCTGGTCGACATTTTCCACCAGCCCATGAAGGACAACACGATCAGTAACCGCAACTTCGTGGTCGTCGGGCCCTCGGGCAGCGGTAAATCCTTCACGATGAACAACATGCTGTATTACCTGCTGTCGAGCGGTACGCACGTGACGATTGTCGACATCGGACACTCTTACAAGCGGATGGGCGAGATTATGGGCGCGCGCTACGTGACGCATTCGGACGCCAACCCGATCCGGCTCAATCCCTTTTACTTCAAGATCGACAACTTCGGCTTCGATCGCAGCAAGACCTCCGAGCTGAAAGAGGAATTCAAGCAGGTCATCTGCCAGATCCTGTTCATCCTCTTTAAGAAGGACGGGGAGGAAATCACCAAGGCCGAGGAGGTGACTATCTTCAACATGGTGACCGAGTACTACAACCACCTGGACAGAAACCGCCTCATCCGTCCCTGCTTCAACACCTTCTACGAGTACGCCCGGGATGTCTATCCTGAGCACTTTAACAGGACGGGCGGGCAGAACGGCGTGATGTTCAACCTGGATCTTTTCTACTACGTGCTGAGTCCTTTTTACGAGGGGGGGCAGTACGACTACCTGCTCAACGCCGAGGACGACATCGACTACGCGCAGGAACCGTTTGTGATCTACGAGCTGGACAACATCAAGGACCACCCCATTCTTTTACCCATTGTCACGCTGATGATTACCAACACGTATGTGACCAAACTCTTCGGGATGAGCGGCGTGCTGAAAATCCTGGTCATCGAGGAGGCCTGGCGGGCGGTCAGCAGCGACTTCTTCGCCAACTTCTTGCTGTGGGCCTTCAAAACCGCCCGAAAGCACTTCGGGGCCATCGGTGTGGTCACCCAGGAAATCGAGGACCTTTTGAAATCCCCCATCATTAAAGATGCCATCGTCCAGAACACAGATATAAAGATTCTGATGGATTTGAGCCGGTATCTACAGCAGGCCGACGAGGTTTTGAAGCTATTCAAGATCAATCTGGCCAACCTACCCCAAATCTTCTCGATCAACAAGCAGATGGCGGGCAGCGACCGGGGACCCTTCCGCGAACTGGCCCTGGTGCTGGGCAATACCTGTAAAGTCTACGGCGTGGAGGTCTCAAAGTACGGGGCGGCACTGTTCACGACCGAACCGACCGAAGTCGACCAGATCAAGCGGCTGGCCCGTGAGAAGGACATCAGCCAAATGGATGCGGCCCTTGAGTGGGCCGACACGGAGTAATTTTTCAATTGTGGGATTTTCAACCGTTTCACTAAAACTACCAACCAACCAATGAAAAAGCTAACCATTACCTTTCTTTTGATCGGGGGCCTGCTGCTGGCCATGCCTGCCTCCAAAGCCCAGTTCGTGGTCTCCGACCCCATGCACACGGGGGTGACCACGCTGATCAAGATGATTACCGACCCAAGCTTTAAGACGATGGTAAAAAACATCGAGAAGCTAAAAAGAGTCGCTTCGGCCGTGCAGCAGTTTCACCGCGGAACCCAGGTCGTCAAGACGATCACCCAGGCCTCCCAGAAGATGGCGCAGCTCTCGGCTGCCGTCAGCCGTGACGGGCACATCTACCCCGCCGAGAGTGCGATGATGGCCAAAGACATCAACTCGCTGGCCAAAATCGGCACCGAAATCCTCAAAGACATGCGCTCGGCCACCACCCAGCAGGGGGGCGTTTTGGAGATGACGGATGCGCAGCGCGTGGAATTCATCGATAAGGCCTTTGACAAAGTCACCCGGTATGACAAGATGATCGACAAGTATTTCAGCCTGGTGCGATCCATGAGCGTGCAGCGGTCGGCCGGAGCGGCCGACCTGGCCAGCACGGCCAGGCTTTACGAAATCGCCTGGAAAGTGCCGGAAATCGGCGGCGGCGCGGGCTACACTGCCGAGAGCGAGGGCATGGGCTACGATATGGCCTACGTCGAGGACACGACCAGCATTCTCGACAAAGCCTACGATTCCCCGCAAGCTAAGGCTTTCCGAAAGAAGCAGCAGGAGTGCATGGACAACCAGGCCAACTATTACGACGAGCTGCAGATCGAGGAAGCCAGAAGCGAAGGGGAGGCCCTGCATTTTCTGGTTACGGAAGGCGGCTACCGCTTCGACTTTAAAAACGCCACTATCACCGGCACGCTTTCATCGGCCTGGAATTGGGTCAACAGCGGCGGAGAAACGACAAACAGTCCGGGCTCGGCCGGCGGGGGCTCCAACGTGCAAACCCAGATCGAGGAAGGCGTCAAAAACTTCGTGGGGCCGGACGGCAAGGTGATCTCCAACGAGGAAATGATGGTGAAAATCCGCATCAAGGCGCGCGAGCTGATGAAGCCTGCCCGCGAGGAGCTGCGCAAAAAGTGGAAGATCGATGATTGTATGACGATGGGGTACTAAGCCCACCCCAAAAAGCAAAAACCTTCTCTTTTTATGGGATTCGAATCGCTGATTAAAATACTCAACGAGCTGTACGCAAAACAGATTCCGATGGCTAACCAAATGTCGGAGGGCATCGAGTTGCTGGTGCGGGTCTTTGCCGCCATCGGGGCGATGGTTTACATTTTCGGTCGGCTGATCGTGCAGATTGCCAACAGCCAGGACATCGACATCTTTCCCTTGCTGCGTCCCTTCGTGCTGCTGCTGCTGATTCCCTTCGCGCCCGTCCTGTGCGACGGCATGGACGAGTTCGGCGAGCAGATCCGGGGCCGCGTCAACACGGGCAACCTGGAAATCGCCGCCCGCGTCGAGCAAATGAACGAGAAGATACAGCAGAAGATCGATAAAAAGTGGGCGGAAATCCGCAACAACCCCGAGAAATACAAGGAGGTGTTCGGACGTGAGCAGGAAAAAGACGAGATCGCTGGATTCGAATTCATGATCGATTTTAATATCAGTTTCGCCAAAGCAAGCGAAGACATCAAGTTTCAGCTCCTGGCTTTCGTTCAGGAGATCCTTCTGGCGCTGATGTACATCGCCGAAAGCGCCCTGCTGCTGGTCAGCGTCGCTTTTCGCATCGTTCTGCGGATGGGCTTTCCCATCGCCCTGGCCCTGGCCATTTTCCCCGGCTTCACCTCGGCGCTGGCCAGCTGGTTCGGTTCGTATTTGAACTTCGTGCTGCTACCCGCCGTAGCGGCCATGTACAGCCGTCTCACGTTCGGGCTGGTCGAGACCTACCTGCAATACTATGACCCCAAGGCGGGCGCGGAAGGCGGGGGGGCGGAGCTGCAGCAGCCCGAATTCCTGGGCGTGGCCTTCATCGCCCTGCTCATCATGGCGCTGATCGGCTACGTGCAGGTGCCCTCGATGACCTCAATGCTGGTTAGCGTCGGCGGGGTGGGCAACATCGTGCAGGGGGCCACCCGCGCGGGGGGAACCGGGGCCAGCATGGTGAATTCAAGACTTTCCAAAAGCTATAAAAACTTTACCGCTAAATGACAATGGACAACTACCACAAGAGAAACAGGGTCGAGGACTACAAGCATCTGGTGGTGCTTTGCTCGGCGGCCATTCTGCTCTCGACGCTCGTGACGATTTACGTCGTCAACCGCGCCTTCGGCCGCACGCGCGCAGCCATCACCAGCACCTTCGTTTACAGCCCCACCCAGGGCGCATCCATTCATGTTTATTCAAAAGAGGAGGATCTATGGAAAACCTATTGAAGCTCAGTAAAGCATTCGACCGCGTTAAGTGGGTGACAATCGTGGCCGTGGTGGCCATGACCGGCGTCTGCATCGCCACGCTGGCCATGTCCTTCCAGGAGGAGCGCGAATACACCCGGCGCATTTACATTGTCAACCGAAACGCCCAGTTCGAGGCTATTGCCGGAACCGTGGCGGCAAACCGGCCGGTCGAGATCGGCTACCACGTCAGACGGTTTCACGAACTGTTTTTCACCGTCATCCCCGATGCCCAGGAGATCGAGGGAAACACGCGGCGGGCGTTCTATCTGGCCGACGATTCGGCCAAAAAACTCTACGACGACCTGCGGGAGCAGGACTTCTACACCGAGATCATCCAGGGAAACGTCGTGCAGAAAATCGTCGTCGATAGCGTGGTGACCAATTCGGCATCCTACCCCTATCAGGCCATCACTTACTCGACGATCACCCAAACGCGGGCGACGACCTCGGCCAGGAAGAAAATGGTGTCGCGCTGCGAGCTGGAGGACATGCCGCGCTCTCTGAACAGCCCGAACGGGCTGTTCATCCGCCGGTTCAGAATCACCGAAAGCACCCTGCACCGTGGCTCTTAACGACAGAAAGGAAAACCGCAGGCAAAGGGCCGAGGCCGACCGCGCTCAGGGCGTGAAACTGGGCCAGCTGTGGACCCGCAGGATTAACGCGCGCACTAGGCAGTTAAGCGAGCGGGTGATCCTTTGGCAGCGCGCCAGGCCGCGCAACCGCCGTCTGCTCTACGGCCTTCTGGTCGTCTTTTTCATTACCTATCTCATCTACCTGATTATTCTGATCTCATCCAGTTATGGAGCAACAACAACCATCCAGTGACAGTAAAACGGGCGGCAAGGTTCGCCGCCTGTCCACGCGCCAGTACCAGGTCGTCATGCTCTCCCTCGGTCTTTTGGTGGCAGTAGGCATGATCCTGTGGGGAACCGGCTTTTTTGAACGCAAAGGGGAGGCCCAGGGCGGGCCACAGGCGGCGACCGACAACAAGACAGCGGCGCTGGCTCCGCCCGAGGCTAAAAACCGGCCCCTGGAAGTCGACAAGTATAAATCGGTGGGATCGGACGATCCGCGCTTCCAGAGTTTGAATGACCCCAACCGCAACATGAACGTGGGGGCTGTCGTCGGAGCGGAGCAAACCGACCGGCAATCGTCCAATGAAAGGCTGGCCCCGGAGGACTACTCCGCGGTCACACAGGCCGGGCAGCAGCAGCGGCAGACGGCGGCATCCCGCAAGCGGCAGACTTACGAGCGGAGCATGACCGAGCAGCGGCGCGCGGCCCGCGAGAACGCCCGTTTGTCCGATCCTAACGCGGTGATGTTCCGTAGGAGCGCTGCCGAGATTGCCGACGAGCGGCGCACGACCGAGGACCGCGAGATCAACCAGCGCACGGCCAACCTGCTGCTCGGGAAAATGGAAAAAAGCCAGGTGCCCGCTGGTGGTGGACCGGGAACCCAGAGTGGCACTTCCGTCATCCAGGGCAACGGTGCGCCGTTAGCCGGTACACAGGAATCGGGCACGGCTGAAACAGAAACCGTCATGCACGGTGAGGTTTCGCGCAACACGGTTGGCCAACCCAATAACAAAGTCGGCTTTTTTTACAATTTCTCGCGCAAGAACGCCAACAGCTACAACAGCAGCGATGCCATCCTGGCGGTCGTCCACGGCCAGGGGGACAACGGCATTACCGTACAGAACGGTGCCACGGCCAAGTTGCGCCTGCTGCAAAACACAGTCTTCCGCCTTAACGGACAGGACATAATTCTTGAAAAGGGAACGCTGATTAACGGGACGTGCACCATCGGCGACGACCGGGTATTTATATCCATTACCTCGCTGGTCATCGGCACGGCGATCCACCCGATCCAGGTGCAGGCCTTCGACCTCGACGGCCTGCAGGGTTTGCACGTGCCCAACCTGTCGGAGAAGAACCGCGCGGCGCGCGGGCTCACGCGCGCGGCAGCGCAGTCGGCCGGGAGCGGAAACTACTTCGTCGGGCAGGGTAACGTCGGGCAGCAGGTCGGCACCCAGGTCGCCACGCAGGCGGCGCGCTCGGTGATGCAGGGCGCGCGCCAGTTGGTGACGGCCAGGGCGCAAAACCCCAAGGTAACGATCAGACCCAATTACAAAGTGCTGTTGAAATCCGCTCAGCTCACCCCAACCTCATCTACCAACCAAGATTATGAAGGCTACTAAAAATACGATCAAGATCACCCTTCTGCTCGCCCTGCCCCTGTTGGCCCGCGCGCAGGGCCCCTCCAAACCCGTCATGCCGGGCCTGGATGATTTGGCCAACAAATCCATGTTTTACCAGACCCTCGGCACCAAGAACACGTACGCGCTGCCCATCGACCGCTCGTCGGTCATCGGCAGCTATCCGCTGGGCGTCAGCCAGCAGAAGACGGTTCACATCCTGTTTCCCTCCGAGATCAAGGAGGTCGATGTCGGAAACCGCTTCGTGCTGGTGCAGGTCACCGAGGCCTTTAACAATGTTCTGCGCGTAAAGGCCAACTCGGCCGAGGACTTCGCCGAGACTAATGTGACGGTCATCTGCCGCGACGGAAGCCTTTACAGCTTCACGACCAACTACGAAGAGAATCCCGAGGTGGTCAACCTGGCCATCGGCAACAACGCTCTCTCTGACGCGGCCATATCGAAGGGACTGGGCATCAACTTCACGCCGCAGCGGGTGCTTGACGGGGATGACGAGAATTTTGTTGAGATCAGGAGTATGGCCCAGAACGCCCTTGACAGGAAGCCCCACATCCACAACGTCGGGGCCTACACCATGCGGGTGACGGCGATGGTGCAGGGCATCTACACGCGGGGGGACAATTTGTATTACGTAGTCAATGTCGACAACCGCTCGGAGATCGACTACACGATGGCATTCACCAAGGTTTTCGTCCTGGATGTCTCGGAGGCCAGGCGTGTCGCCGTCCAGGAGGAGGAACTACCGGTCAAGTACCAGCTGCCCACCGAGATGAGCGTGGCGGGCGGCACGAACAAAACCTTCACGTTTGTCGTGCCGGTGCGCGCGATCAGCGACAGCAAGCAGGTCGATATGGAAATTTACGAGGCCGACGGGGCGCGCCATTTGCGCTTTACGATCGACCGCAAACTCCTTCAAAAAGCCAGGAAACTATGAAGAATCTGACTGCAATTCTTGTCCTGTCCGTCACCACGCTGCTGGCGGGCCGTGCCGCCGCCCAGACGCACCTTCGGGGCCAGCCCTTCGTGCAGATCGAGGCCGGAGCCTACGATGCCGCCCTGCCTTCATTTAACAGTTTCGCCGTGAAGGCCGGGGCAGGCAAGTACAACCGCCGTTTGTGGGGCAGCATGTTTTTCGTCTCGGTGGCCCACAAAGAGACCTGGCTGATCTCGAAGGGCAGCCGGGTGCTGATCGAGAAGCCCATTCCCGTCGATCATTACATGGCAGGCTACCAGCTGACGCCGAATCTTTACCGGAGCGCCATGCGGACTTTCCTGGTCAAGCTGCCCCTGTCGGTACAGGCGGGCTATGAGAGCATCAACCGTAACCGGGACTTTGCCGGTCCCTACCTGCTAAGTCCGCCCTCCCGACCGCTGCTGGGGGTGGGGGCCGCGCTTGAAATCGAGTACCTGGGGCTGCTGCTGGGCTACCGCCAAAACGTGAACCTGCTAAGCAAATACCAGAAACTAACCGCCCTGCCCTATGTGGGCTATAAAATCCACTTTCGATGATCCGATCCAAACTACTGTTGGCCGCTGCGGTGGCCGCGCTGAGTTGCTGCAACCAACCCATTGAGGTGCGCGATCAGGCCGACCCGCCTACCGGGGTGGCAATCGGCCGCGGGTTTAACCTGCTCATTCCGCCCGGTCCCTACCGCGTCGACCGTATCGACGTGGACTTCGGAACCTGGTACGGGACCTGGTACGGCGTGCCGATGCAACTCTACCTGCGACCGACCGGAGTCGATTCCTCGGCGGTCTTCCAAATCGAATTCAAGTCCTCTACCTACGGCTACCTGCAGATTGCGGGAGACCGTCTTTTTCCGGGGGATAAGGCCACTGTGCCCTACGCACTTTTCAAGGACTACCGCCTGAACATGCGTTTCGCCACGCCGCTCGAAGGCAGCCACCAACTCACGGTCACAGCCGTCAACGGACGCGAGCAGCGGTCGGCCCAAGCGGTGGTGATCATTCCCTAAGCACCTTTTTTTCCTTTAAACCAATAAATCCAATCTAATGAATACGACAATGGAGTTACGCGGAGAGATCACCAAAGTCCTGCCCCAGGTGACGGGCGAGGGCAAAAATGCCCCGTGGAAAAAGCAGGAGTTCCTCGTCCGGTACGGCGAGAAGTACCCCAAAGAGGTTTGTCTCGCCGTGTGGGGCGACGCGATCCCAGAAAACGCCGAAAAGCTGGTGGGGCAAACGGTGGACGTGTCCTTCGACATCGAGAGCCGCGAGAATAACGGCCGATACTACACCGATGCCAAGGCCTGGAAATTCAAGGTTGTCTGAGCGATGGAACCTACAGCGATCACCCTGCTCTACACCCTGGCAGCACTGTGTGGCGCGGCCGGGGCCTGGCGGGTTTATCACGCCTGGCGTGCGGAGGGAGAAAGTGAAAGAGGGTAGATGGGTCCTATACGACGTCTTGGAAACGGAAAATGATTATAAACCTGAAAACCTTAGAAAGATGAAACGGACAATTTTTGCGAAGATCATGCTGTTAGCCCTGCTGACTACGGCGGGTTGTAACACCGAAGGTGGCTCAGGTCAAGGCAACGAAGACGGAAGTCAGTACTTGGGTACATGGCAGCGTTCCAATCCGAACTGCCTGATGTGCAGCATGTGGGTGTTCTCACGGACTAATGAGGGGGGATTGCTGGGAGAATACTATACATCGGATGGAGAGAAGACCGATTACGCAGCCAATTACGATTCAGCCACAAAGATGTTGCTAATCGAGACAGGTGGAGGTCTGAAGGCCAGTCTTCTTAATGGAGCGTTGAAAATGCGCAGCTACACGTATTACAGAGTGGACGGCCCTAAAAAGCCCTTGCTCTAAATTTCAACGGATGGAAAGTACCTGGAACACATTTATGAGAGTCGAGGTCTTTCTACCCTGTGTAGCGGTCTACAGTCTGCTTTGTTACGGGGTACTTTGGGTCATTTTTAGTGTTCAGGATCGCCGCAGTCGGCGAACCCCTGACGGCAATGGCCGGATTGCTAACAACCGGAGGCAGGATATAGGCCAGGCACCGGCCGCAGCTGACGAGGATTATTAACACAAGCCCCCAGCCGGGGACCAGGCCTCAGTCCCTCCGGGCCGGATTATTAGCAAACAACCCAAAAGGGTAAATTAGTATCATTCAACGGTTTTTACTTGTTTTGCAGTACCCTTGACCCTACTGTAACCCAAGATCACCGTGAAAATAGCCTACATAAGAACCGCCATCGACGAGGAGGATAAACAGGTGAAATTGGAAGCGCTGGAAAAACTGGGATACGATAAACTGTACGTCGAGAAAGAGGTCACCGATCGCGAAACGCTCGTGGAACTGGAAAAGGTCGCCGCCGGAGCCAGGCAGGGCGACGTGCTGTGCGTCAATACGCTAACCGATCTGGGACGCTCGCTTGACGAGATCGTCCGATTCAGTAAGCAGCTGATGGGTAAGGGTGTATCCGTTTTCTCGTTGGCTGACAATGCGGAGAAGAGTGAGGGGGAAAACGATTTTAACCTGGGACTCCTTTCGACGATGTCCGAACGGCAGCGCAAGAGCCTGGTCAGACGTCTGAAAGCGGGCCGCACGGCCGCAGCGGCCAAGGGGATGAAGGTCGGCCGCAAAAAAGGGTTGACCCCGGCCTACCAGGAAATTGCCCCGGCGGTCTACCAAATGTCGCAGGAAAAGGGCGTGACCATAAAAACCATCCGGGAGAAGTTCAACATCGGATCGCGCAACACCTATTACAAGATAGTCGAATTTCAAAAAAAGGCCTTAATGGCCGAGAAGAACAGTTCGCTCGCTGGACAACGGGAACGTCACGCGCCAACTTTGAAGCTGTTTTACCTGGATCTCGAAACGACCGGCCCCAGCCCGATCCTCAACTCGATAAACCAACTGGCCCTGATTATCGAGGTCAACGGGGACGTCAAACTGCGCAACTTGCTGCTGATCCGCCCCCGCGAGATTTCTGATTTGCCCCTGGATTACGTCTCGCCGGGTACGGGCGTCACGCGGGCGCAACTGGCCAACGAGAAGGAATACAGGCCGGCCGCCGAGGCACTCAACGAACTGTGCGAGATTTTGGGACGCTTTATCGACCCCGATAATCCCGCTGACTGTTTCTTCATTGTTGGATACGGCACGGAGGAAGCCAAGATACCCTTCCTCCGCGAATTGTTTAACGAAGGCTCCCTGCGCTACGAAGACTACTTTCATACCGGCAGCATGGATGTTAAGGTTCTGGCCACGCAGCACCTTTGGACCCGGCGGGGAGAGTTCAGTGATTTCTCTCTTAGAGAAGTCTACCAGGCCCTGGGCGGCAACCGCTCCGCAAAAAAAGGGTCATCAGGGGACGATCAGCAGGGACCATCGACGGGCGTGGAGATTGGCCGGCAGGTTTATAAGCACATCACAAGTAATAACATCCTCTAATAAGAAAGCACATTGTTAGCAGACCGAGGATGAGGATTTCAAATTCGGCGGCCACCCCTTTCCCAGATTTGAGAAAGGGGTAGCTGATACATTATGGGCGGTTGCTGCCGGCTATACGCCGTGTATAGGATATTAACTATTGAATATCAAAGAATTATAGAAGGGTAACCATAATAGGGTAGGGTCAGGCGCTATCGGCCACTGGAAGAGTTGGTGAACTTCGGAGGTAAAACCGCAGTTAGCAGCCGATTTTCGCAGTGTTTTTGCTTCAAAGAGCCAAAACAGCCTGAAAAGCATAAAATTCAATCGCCTTTTAAACCTCCTAAATAGTAAAGTTATTTGCTTTCTCCAATAATCGCCAAAAGCAAATATTACTTCCTAAATATTTGTCTTATAGATAATTAATATTTGCACTTGGCGGATACTCCCAGAATTTGCTAGCTACTCCCTAAGGATCCTGCACCCAGCTATACCGATAGTAAGGGTAAATACTCCCTTTTATGAAGGTAAAATTGCCTATATTTGTCCTGATACATTATAAGCAACCAAAATGAAACGAGCAATATCATCCGCAAGCCCCTTCCTGAGTGATGTACCGGGCCACATCAACGATAGCGAAATCCTGAACTTTCTCTACACCAGAGAAGTGAACTGGCAGCATGTCAATGCCATTAAGACACTGACCGATTTTAATGACGGTGTCATCTCCGATTGGCTCAACGTGAGTGTCAAAACGTTTCGCGAATACAAGAAGCCCCCCACTACCTTCAAAGAAAATGTGAAGGAGCAGGTCCTGCTCCTGTTATCTCTCATCAAACACGGCATCGACGTATTTGGCTCGGTCAACGAATTTGACCAGTGGTTGAATCGAAAGAACTTCTATTTCGACAACAAGATGCCTAATGACTATCTCAACACGGTGACAGGGGTCAAATTTGTGGATGACAGGTTGACGGCCATGGAGTACGGAGACAACGTGTAAACTATGGAAGTCTTCCGAATCAGCAAAGAGGTCCATGCGACTTCGTTGAGTACATCGGGCAGTGCCAACCGGTGGAATACCAAAGGCCAGCAGGTCATTTACACAGGCTCATCACGATCACTTTCATCGCTGGAACTGGTTGTTCACCGGGGGGCCGTTCAGTCCACGGCCCGTTATAAAGTGATGGTAATCTCAATCGCGGACGATGATTACCTGATTAAGCAAATTCAGCGGAACGACCTTCCAGCCAACTGGCGAAGCCTTGCGGGATATTCCAGCCTCCAGCGTATCGGGTCAGCCTGGTACATCAATCAGGAAAGCTTAATTCTCAAGGTACCGTCGGCTATTATCGTTTACGAGTACAACTACATCATTAATGCGGAGCATCCCGATTTCAGCAGTAAGGTACAGTTAGTACGAACCGAAGATTACTTCTGGGATTCGAGGCTCTTGTGAAAGTTGTGGACCCGAAGTCCTGCCTGATGCAATCAGTACTGTCTAGTCTACTTCTACGACGCTCAGCATTTTCTTCTTATCAAGGTATCACTGGGTGGGAATCCATCTGCTACAATGATTCGCGTGGCTTTCTTCTTACGGAATTAGTCAAGCGCAGTCGGTAGCTGCGGGCTTTTGTTTTTCCTGCCTCTTATCAAGTAGTGCATCAAAAAGTGTGACGGTCCGCCGCCCATATCTTTGAAGTTCATTGACATGTTGGTAAAAAGTACAATTTTGGGATAGTTGTCTGACAGGGGCTGGCAGCAGCCCGTGTTCCGCCGCTGACACGCCTGGTTGCAGGTGATGTTGCGCCGCTGGTTTATCTGCCCGCCCTGTCTTTCTCCGTAAATTGAACAGTACCTAAGGGTGTGATTTCCAATGACAACCCTGTATGAATGTGCCAAATTTGAGAAAGACCGCCAGGTGACAAACTCACCTTCAAACAATTCTCGCGATGAAAAAACAGAAGCAAACCCCAGCTGCCACCCTTTTGCGCTACTGCGTGGGCATTGACGTGGGCAAGGACACTTTACACTTGTGTGTGTCGGACATCGACGCCGACGGCAAAGTGAGCGTCCGTGGTAGTAGAAAGTTCCATAATCGCGTGCCCACCTTCGAGTCAATCCAAGCCTGGTGTGCCAAGCACTGTAAGGACAACTCCCTGCCCGTTCGCTATCTGATGGAGTCCACGGGCGTCTACCACGAGCAGATCGCCTGGCACCTGTTCCGCGCCGACCGGCAGGTCAGCGTCGTGCTACCCAACAAAGCCAAATACTACCTGAGGAGCCTGGGCCATAAGAGCAAGAACGACGCCAGGGGTCTGGCCCAGATGGGCCTCGAGCAGAACCTGCAGCTGTGGCAGCCGCTATCGAAGCAAATATACACGCTGCGCATGCTAACTCGCCAGCATCAGCGGCTGCAGGAGTATGGGCGTTTGGTCAAAACGACGTTCATTCTGCGCTATCTGCAAAGCCAGCCCTTGCGTCGGCGAATACACGCTCAGTTGAATAAAGGCGAGCAATTGCACGCTTTGCGGGCCTGGCTATGGTTCGGTGGGGATGGCCACCTCCGGCGTAAGCAGGAAGAGGCCCAGCAGGAAACGGCGGGTTGTCTGAACGTTTTAACCAACTTGGTCGTCGTTTGGAACACAGTTTATACCCAGGAAGTACTCAAAGCACACCAGGAAGCAGGCCACGAGGTTGACGAAAATGATCGCCGGGCGACCCCGTTCGAACACTTATCCCCCGCCCGCTTCGCCCACATCAATCGGCTGGGCCGATATACCTTTCAGCCAGCCGAGCGGTTCACAACTGACGGATTAAGGCCTTTGAGGTCATAAAATCCTTAGAGTAATTCTTTGTCCATTTACTAAAAGAACCCCAACCTGTACACTCATTTCCGTAGCATACGACTTGAATCACCCTGAAATGACTTTACACCCAGGTGTACTTATGGGCTTGACTACCCAAAAGTACAATTTTGGCATTCATTAAAAAAACGGGGCGAATGTTCCAGATTAGGGCTTAACTACTCAAACGTACAATTTTCCCCACGGGTTAGCCAGAAGAAATCATAGTGATACCTTAAACAGCTTCGTTATATTGGATTGGCCAAAACCCACCAACAAAATATTTTTATTGCCACGGCGATCAATCTGTACCGGCTTGTGGATTGGCTTAACGAAGTGCCTTTGGCCAAGACACGTCAGGCCGCTTTTGTACGGTTGATTCCTCAAAATATTGCCCCAAATTGAATTCGCCAACAGTATCCATTTGGAAGAAGAACCTTTATAAGCGGACGGCATCTTTTGAGAAGATCGGGGTTTGTCTGAAACGGAGGAAGCTTGTGGCTGAAAGAGGGCAGGAACACCTGTTAGGTCAGTACAACCTCATTTCACCTTATACAAACTAGCGTTTGAAAAGGTGAAATTTGCCTAAATTGCCTTTTAATCACAAAGACATCCCGTGGAACACCCAGCCGGATCCCCTGAAATACGTGGCCTACTCCCGTGTCTCGACCGCCCGCCAGGCACCTCGGGCCTGGGCCTGTCCGCGCAGCGAACCGGCGTGGAGGCCTTTCTGCGCAGCCGGGGGCAGGTCGTCGGAAAGTTCACCGAGATCGAGTCGGGCCGGCGCGACGAGCGCCCCAGCCGCGGCGGGCCATCGCCGCCTGCCAGGCCCTGGGTGCGGTGCTGCTGGTCGCCAAGCTCGACCGACTGACGCGCAACGTGGCCTTCATCTTCACCCTGCGCGTCAGGCGGCCGAGTGCGGGCGGCGGGTGCGGCAGTCCAATGCCCGAGCGGATGAGAACAACCGGCGGGCGGCGGCTTCCGCACTAGGCGCGGCAAGGAGTTCCGGCCCGTGCAGCGCGTGGTGGCGCTCTTCACACAATGATTGGCAGTGGGATGCACATTCCATTCTGAATTTGCCAGCCTATTGTCATTGAAAAGAATTATCTCAGCCCACTCATGACCACGGTATGAATGCCAAGTAACCCATTCTAAAGAATTCACCCGCTATGAACTACATTTTTACGCTTATCCTGTCATTGGTGACATCCTATGCCCAAAGGACTAATTCCTACTATGAAATGGGAGTGGAGGAATTCTTCAACCTTCCAGAGGTAAGAGAGCAAATAGATCCGAAGAACTTCAACGCGAATTTGTTAGCGGCGTCACTGTTCCACGCCACAAATAAAGCCAGGGCGAATAGTGGAATACCCGTTGTCAAATTCAATATTCATCTGCTGGATGCGTGCATGTCACAGGCGACGTACCTGGTAGACCATAATACGTACGGACACCTCAACAACCACAGTGGATTTGAACGGACAGTCCAAAAAAGGGTAAACAACAGAACTGACATTTTTAAAAGAGTGGCCGAGAACATAGGCCAATACACCATCCTGAATTGTCCGGAGTGGATAGGAGTAAGATATGACTTCCAAAACGGAGAATATGAATTTCTAAATCCCGAAAATGGCAATCCCTGCACATTCTACACGTATACGGATCTTGCAGAAACCACAGTTATGAAATGGATAAATTCACCAAGCCATAGAAAAAATCTTTTCAACCCATATTACACGCACCTGGGCTGTGGCACTGCGCTGGGCCCTCATGAATTGAAATCGAAAACTGCCCCTTACGCAATTACAATCCAAAATTTCGGGGGGGTACAGTAGACAGTGCTTCAGAAAGTCTAAGGGGAGAGCATAAAAAAGCCTGACGGTCCGATTTCTATGGTTCAAACAATAGAAGGGGAGTAAAATTTAGGTAATGATATACTTAACTGACCCAATTTTATTCACTGACAGACTCGGTTTTACTGTAAATATACCCTTTTCCTTTTATAGTGACCTTGATCTTATTGATATGACTCTGAATGTTTGAAAACCCCCTGAGGTGGTTTGATTTAGCGGCACACATCAGTTATGGGTTTTGATAATGCAGACTCTCAAATCGTTCTAGGCTATTGCAGCTCAGTGATTCATGGGCAATCCGTAAATTCGATTTAGATGGGGTCAACAAGTTAGTCTCAAAAGGGGACTCTATCTTTTTGAGCTGACCCTACTTGTTGGCCCCTGCCTGCGGGAGCGTTTTCATTGGGAACCTCGTCATTTCTCAGGGTCCAGAAAGGTATGGCTTTCTGGACTCTGCACTTACTGTTTTGTATCACTGCCAGTGTCTTTCTCCAATATTGTAATCGTTTTAACCCGCCTCTTTTACTAGTGAATAGAGAAGGGATTTGGGTCAATGGAAGGAGTTTATTGAAAAAAAGCATAAGTCCGGATTCTCTGGCCGCGTGACGCCACCTTCGGGCCGAGATCGACACACAGCAGCGGCTGACGGTCGCACCAGCATAACTTGATCGCGGAGAAGGGCTAGGGCGGGTCTTAACGCGGCCCAGTCGAGAAGCAGGAGAGGTGGCTTGAGGCGTGGACTATCAGCCGAAGCCCAGAAAAAGACTATGCTGGCCGAAGAGTATCATAAAGTGAGTAACACAGGAGTGCATGAGATCGCTAAAACCGTCGGGGTCTCCAAGTGAAAGTATCTTCATCTGCGTGGGGTAAGCATAGGCAAAACAGTTGTAATGGACCACACTGATGAGAATTAATTCCAGATTACACTCGCTCGCGGGAAAAATCTTACCATTAAGTAGTTAACCCTATTCTTCGACTAACAACCGGTTTAGACTGATTGCATCCCGTATTGCGGGATAAGGGTTTCTCGGTCGCTGTCAGTTAACCGGTTTCAGAAACTGGATTAGTCAGCCATTGAACCGCAAAATGCACGAAGTGTGAGGAGTGAGTCAAAATTCAAATCCCGGTTCCGGTTTTTGGGTTTGTATCCTGTTGTAATCTCATGGACGAGAACCTCACGACCGAAAATACCCGATGGCCTAACTGTTTGGCCGGAATTATTTTATATTCCCTACATTGGGAAACAAATAGTTTCATCCCTTCACCCCACCACGACTTGAATCCCTCCGCCATCCTGCACCGCCGCCTCTGTCTGATTCGCTGGACAAGGGCTCCCCACCGCTACCCTTCCAAAAAAGAACTTATTGCCCGGCTCAATGATACTGATATCGTAAAGAAGTCTGCGCGCTCGCTGGAACGTGACATCAAGGACCTGTACGGGGCCACCGGTTTCCGGATCGAGTACGACCACCGCCGCCGCGGCTACTATCTCGATATTCCGCCCGACGAAGACGTGGAGGATTTCGAGCAGTTCGTGGCCCTGCTGGAACGCTACGAGCGTCTGAGTTTCCTGCAAAAAGCCATCACCAACGTATGGGATGTCGGCAATTACCTCCAGCTCGAAAAAAACGATCAGTTTTTGGGGGCTGAAAACCTGCCTCTCCTTTGGGAAGCTTTGCGCAGTCGACGCGTCATTGCATTCGAGTATGCCGCCTATACGGGTTCTGCCGCCCCGTCTGCTTTACGTACGATCGAACCCGGACTGCTCTTCGAGTACCGCAACCGCTGGTACCTCGACGGATGGGACGTGCAAAAGGACGCTCCCCGCACCTTTGGCCTTGACCGCATTGCGCACCTCCAACTGACTGACCAACCTGTCACCGCCGACCGCACCGCCACCTACAAAAATCTGCGCCGTCACGTCATCGGCGTCACCGCGCCCGACGGAGCCGAGCCAGAGCGCGTGGTGCTGCGGTTCAACGCCTTGCAGAGTAGCTACGTGCGGTCGCTGCCGCTGCATTCGAGCATGGTGGAGCTTCGAGCGGGCGAGTTTGAACTGTTCGTCGTACTTAACCCGGAGTTGGAGAAGGAGATTTTGAGCTTTGGGGAAGCGGTGGAGGTGGTAAAACCGGCTTCACTAAGGAACGCTATCTCAGCTCGAATGAAATCCGCTGCTGAAACTTACTCTTTTTGAATTTTTTCATATAAACTTGGAGACTACACCGCTTTTTGGCGAACCTTCCCAATTCCTTTGCCTCATCCTAATCGAAAACTATATGCGAATACAACTGCAACTGAGTCCTAGTACCAAGCCTGTGCCGTTCAACCATCTGCACCAGTTAACCGGGACAATCCACAAGTGGCTTGGCGATAATACAGCACACAATGGTATCAGCCTGTATAGTTTCGGATGGCTTCGAGGGGGAAAACCGATAAAGCAAGCCTTAGATTTTCCTGATGGTGCAAGCTGGAGTATTTCCTTCTTCGACGATAATTTAGCCCGGCAGTTACTAAAAGGAATTATGGAAGATCCGTCGGTGGCCTACGGCATGATCGTGCAACAAGTTCGAGAAGCTGCCCCACCTGCTTTCGGACAACAGTATATTTTTCCTACTGACGGATCAGCCGTGGTGGCGAGGCGTAAGCGCGACGATGGTAGCAGAGAATACCTTCTCTGGGATTCTTTGGCTGCCAACGAGATTTTGACCCATCTTTTACGGAGAAAGCTGGAAGTAGCAGGTTTCACGGGCAAACACCTTGATGCAAGAGTTGCCTTCGATCGAGCTTATGCCCGTCCCCGCGCTAAAATGGCATCTATTAGGGGAATCAAGCATAAGGGCAGCGAGTGTCCGATCATCGTGGAGGGAACCCCCGAAGCTATTCATTTTGCGTGGTTGGTAGGCGTGGGCGATTTGACGGGCAGCGGTTTTGGAGCTTTACTATAAAACAGCAATTACTATGAGCGATAAAAATTTACACATAGTCACGTATACCGGACCATTTGGCTTTATCAAGCCGTGGACGGCGGTGCGGGACGAACGCACGTATAGCCAGCAGTTTCTGACGCCCAGTATAACTGAGGGAATGAGGATAAAGTTGGGCGTATCGGTTATTCTTCGGCATAAGCTTACTTACGCTAAGATCGACCCACAACAGGAGCGTACCCAGTCGCGGGCCTTTGCCGAGACCCGGAAAAAAGCGACTCGTGAGCAATCCATTTTGGTCCGGGGAATCATGCTTTATCCTAAACTAACCCTAGCCTTTGCCAGCGAGACCGAAGCCAAATCTGCTGCCGAACAGCACATCTGCTTGTGCCGAAACGAGGACATTTTATTGCCAGAGAATGAAGTAAAAGCCATTTCTGAAGAAGAATTCACCGACCTGATTGGTTTTGAGTTGCACTTCAAGGAAGACCCGATGGCGATTCTAGTCGGCTACAATCGCTATCGCGACAATGAACCCATGTACGGAGTACTGGAAATTACGGGCTATCCCGTCGGCATCGAACCAATCGAATGATGGAACTCTACGCAAAAAGTCCCGAACAGGGCGGACTCACGCTATTGGCACACACGCTACACGTTACTCGAGTGATCGGTGTTATGGCCACTCGACACGGCTTCAATCGGAGGTTGGCTCGGCTGGGTGCGCTCCTGCACGACTTGGGTAAGGCCCACGATTATTTTCAGCGCATGGTGAAAGGCGAGGTGGACGAAACCGAACGCATCACCACCGAACCGCACCGACACGAGATATCGTCCCTACTTTTTCTACCACTTTTCGAGCGCGAAGATTGGCCGATTTTAGTGGAAATGGTGGCGGCTCACCATAAATCTGCTTACCAGGATGTGCGCGAACGCGGCCTGATTGATTTGGTTAGAAGAAACGGCCCGGACGCTGTCGTTGAACGTCACGCCGAGAACTGGGCTGAGTGGTCGGAGAAAGTCCGGCACATCTTCGAACATCAGGATTTCAAAATGAAATTTAGACCGATCAGCACTGAGGAAGCCACCGAGGCCTTGACTTTTGCCTATGATTATTGCTACAAAAGTCCTTACGGTTGGTCGAAATGGCGCGGGTTGCTCATGGCCGCTGACCACTTCGCTTCGGAATATATGGATGAAGCGGAAGTTTTGATAAAACGTTTTTATCAGAAGCCCGATCTAACCTACTACGAACGCACCTCCGAACTGCACCCGTTGTCGCTCATGCGGGCTGACGTACGTACTCGCCACACGCTGGTAATCGCCCCCACGGGAGCGGGCAAAACGGATTTTCTACTGCGCCGTTGCCGGGGACGGGTGGTGTACACGCTACCTTTTCAGGCTTCGATCAACGCCATGTTCCTGCGCATTGACGAAAATTTGAATGGCAAAGGCAAAAAACGGCTACCGAAAGACCGACAAACCGATGTAAGGAGAGCGCACGCGGCTTCCAAAATCCAGATGCGGAACGAAGACGGCAAGAAAAAAGAAGAAGAAATTTCGTTGCAGCGCAATCCCGGCGCAAGCGTGAAGGTTACCACGCCCCACCAAATTGCCTCGATTATATTCGGGATTAGCGGCCACGAAGCGACTAAACTCGATCTTAAAGGCTGTGACGTGATACTGGACGAGGTACACGTGTACGACGATCTGGCACGGGCTATGACGATTGAGATAGTTAAAGAGTTGGTTAAACTGAACTGCCGGGTGCATATCGGCACTGCTACAATTCCTACGGCCTTGGCCGACGAACTCATCAAAGCTTTGGGAGGAAGGCGTCGGGTTCATCAGGTTAGTTTTAAGAAAAGAGAATTAGAAAAATTCAACCGCCACGAAGTCTACAAAATTAAGGATGAGGACGATGCGCTCAAAACGGTTAGGGAGGCAATTGGCCAGGGCGAAAAAGTCTTGTTCGTCGGTAACCGGGTCGCTACTGCTCAACAACGCTACGAGTGGGCGCGGCAAGAATTTCCTGATCTCGATATTTTGCTGGTACATAGTCGTTTCCGACGTGGTGACCGCGCCGAACTAGAAGCAAAAATTGGTAAATTCGATCAAGGGAAAGGGCCGTGCCTCGTAATCGCTACGCAAGTAGTGGAAGTGAGTTTGGATATTTCATTCGACCGACTAGTGACTGACGCGGCTCCGCTGGATAGTTTGGTGCAGCGTTTTGGTCGAGTCAACCGTCGCCGCACTCATGATACCATTGGCAAGTACCGTCCGGTAAACGTCATCGCGCCTTCCGAGGTGGACAAAGATATTTTGCCTTACAATCCCGACGTGGTTCGGCGCAGTTACGAGCTTATGCCCAATGGATTATTGCACGAAAGCCAGTTGCAGACATTGATCGACCAGGTTTACGGCGAAGTAGCAATCCCTTCCATCGACGTGCATTTGGCTTCGGGCAATACCGCCCCGTTGCGCGAATTATGCCATCGTCCCAAATCGGTTTTGATCGATGCGCTGGAAATTGAGGGCGCTGTTTGCATCCGCAAGTCGGACTACGAAACATACATCAATAAGTATGGCGAAATCCGCCAGAACCTGGAAATCCCCGTACCGTGGCGTTCCCTTGCCCCCTACGCAAAGTCTTGGCCGAGGGTCGAGACGGGCAGCTATCCTACTGTCATTCCCGACGAGTACTATGACCCGTTGCTCGGGCTTGTTTTGAAAGCGGCTGGCGCGAGTCCAGCCACCCCAACTATCACTAACCGAATGATCTGATATGTACACCGCTTATATTGGTAAAAGACTGATCGAACTGGTCAACCTGCGGGAAGGCAAAACCCGCACCGCGCAGGAATTTTTTGACGAAGTGTATGTGCCGCTGTTCTTTGGAGGAGACAGGTTTTTGCATTGGGTTAATAATGCGCCTTTTGATCAAGCATATAAAAAGTCGACCCCTGGAAAGCCACAGGAAAAAGGTCAAACTAAAAAACCAAAAAATGTAATTCCAATAACCCAAAAGGTTATAGATATAGCCCTAGAAGAACTGCATAAAAAAGTTGAAAACGAACCGCCAGATGGGACTTTCTTCCTTGGCGGTGCATCCGCAAAACCAGAATCAAGAACATCGGGCCAAGTAACAAATATTTCATTACCAATTTCAGAACATGATGTGTATGCATCATGGATTGGGGATGCTTTGGGAATCGGAGTTAGTGGAGAACTGAACATTTCGCTTGATATAGACGATGTTCTACTGACGATATATGATGGCTGGTTAAAATATCGCGAGTATATGAACCAGACACCAATGCTCAAACCTCATCAAGTAAATACGTGGAACGGGTACTGGTTAACTAGTGCTTTTGATGATAGGTTTGACCCAAAATATCCTTTTGCGAATGGTTTGCCTAGTGTAAAAATGGATGCAAAAACTGGGAAAGCAAATCTTGAAACTACTTCATGGGTGACTGTTATTCTCGCTTTGTCTAGAAAATTTCCTCAAAAAAAAATAATCAGCTATATATATGCGCTCTCGTACAAGAGCAACACAACCGTAGGATTTATTGCTCTGGATCTACCCAAGGTGAACTCTTTGAGAGATCTTTACAATAGTTTGATTATTGAGCAGAACGTTTTAAAGACAGATGCATTAGAAGCTTTATATGATACTGAACTCGGGTTTAGAAGAGCCTGTGAAATGGGTCAGATTGGAATCCCATCCCTAGAACCCGCGCATCTAAGGGAATATATTTTCAGCAACAAGGGAAAAGGGAAATCCTTTAAAATACCAAAAACGGCAAAGGAAACGAACACATACATTTTATATCAAACTTGGTTAATTGCTATGCTAGATAATAAGAAGCTATTACAAGTTGCTCAGACAGCAGCAATCGTTCTTTTAGATTTTGCAAATCAAAAAGAACGCGGTACCACAACGAACAGAAGACTTGTGGAAAATCTTTTTGAATCAGCCCATCTAAGGGAATTCATTGAGCGGTTAGAGGACTTAATTAAGAAAAATCCTTCGCAGGTAATCGTTTTAGAAGAGTTGTTCAGAACGATTGCATTGTTGCCAGCTTCTAACTTTCCAATGTTTAAAGCATTTCTGAAAATTAACTACACTATTGCACAAGCAAAACAACTACAATAACTACTAAATTCTAAACTAAATTTCTCATGAAGAAAAACTTGTATTTGCGTGGTTTACGCATCGTTGAACACACCGTCTTCGCTGTTCAGCGAGATTTAAACAATCCAAGCAACAAGCGCTCGGTAACAAAAACTTATTACGATCCTACTTTCAAAAGACAAGTCGCTTATTCAAGCGGACAACAGGTTAAACGGTCGATTCTTGACTTTTTAGCTGATGTGATAGGAGAAGACAGATCACCAGTCACCTTCAACTATAAAAAGACTTCGGACAGTGAACTGTCGAACAAAGAGATTTGGGCTTCTTGTGATCCAAATTACGCAGATCAACTCTTAGGTGGCTGGATGAGGACAGGAGTAGACGCATCAGAGGATGAGGGTGATGAGGGAGAAGGCAAAAAACCAAAGCAAAAGAAAAGCGACAAGGTTGACTTGCTGAACTTGAAAAGAAGAAGCCCGATGTCCATTTCTGCATTACGGCCACTTCATCCTCTTTTGGCAGCTACAAATGGTGAAAATTTGACTTTTGACCGGAGCGAAAGCCAAAATCAGAAAGTCAGGGTTATCAATTCAAACGGTCAGGAAATGTCTGAGGATGAAATAAATGAGTTCTTGACTTCCAATAACCGTACCCTGCCGTTGCGTCATTGGTTATCCGTGAATGACAGAGTTACCGGGCTTTTCGTCTTCGATATCGCAATAGACCTTTCAAGGTTATTTAGTGTTTCTACTAACACAATCATGGGTGATGTCGAAATCACTTCAACAACTTTGGAAGTTCTCAAAGAACAAGGCTGGGTGCCTTCTTCCGATGGGGAAAGGCTCATTTGCCCCGCCAAACGCCGGGCAGAACTTATTCCAGCACTCGCCAAATCGCTGGTCGATTGGCACATCACCAGCAACCAAGCGCGCACGTACAGCCCGCAAACTACCCTGGCCCTGGCAATTAGCGAAAACGCCAGTTTGATCGCCGCCGCCATCCGCGCCGACCTCAACGAAGAAGATATGAAGCGAGCCGACCCCGTAGTGGAAACATTCGAGGGCGTGGACACTTTCGTTTCGCTGGCTTGCAAAGGCCATGTGCGGGGTGTAGTCGGTGCTGCGGATGCCTTAGTTCAGGCTGAGAAAAAGATTATTGAACTCCTGTTGGACTACGACTACGAAGGATGACTACCGCCACCTCCCCCCGCATCGGCGGAATGCTCGTCGGCTACCACCGCCTTTGCCCGCGCAAGGCATGGTGGTCGCTGCGGGGCATCTGGATGGAGCAGGAGTCCGACACCGTGGCGCTGGGGCGACTACTCGATCAGGCGGCCTACGCCAGGGACGACAAGCACCTGCAAGTGGAGGCCGAGGCCCCCGACGGTACGCCGCTGATCGGCAAAATCGACCGCGCCAACCTGCGCGAGGGCGTTTTGCACGAAACCAAAAAGGGCCGCTCCTGCGAGGACGCCCACCACTGGCAAGTGCGGTTTTACCTCTGGCTACTGCACCGCAACGGCGTCGCCCGTGCCGACGGCTCACCCTTCGTCGGACAACTCGACTACCCGCTGCTGCGCCGCACCGAAACCGTCACGCTGGAAGCCGAACACCTCGCCGAACTCGAACAAACCGTAGCGGCACTCTGCCAACTCGTCACGCAGGAAACTCCACCGCCCGTACTGACCCAGCGAACATTCTGTAAGAAATGCGCCTTTGAGGAGCTTTGCTATGGCTAATTTTGAATGATAGAAAAGGTCCAGACAAAAGCCGCTTTCAACTACCAAACGCCGTCAACTGTCCTCCAAATTAATGAAACGCCCCTATTATCTCTTTTCAAGTGGTCGCTTAAAGCGGCAACACAACACGTTGGCTTTGGAAAAAACTTCGGGCGAGCGCATCCCTGACGATACGCCCGGCGACGAGGGGTTGCCTTCTGCTGCGCCGGATGGGCCGCGCGCGCCTTTTCCGGTCGAGAGCGTGGATAGTTTGTTTTTGTTCGGCGAAGTCGATATCAACTCTAAACTCATCACCTTTCTGGGACAGCAGGGCATTCCGGCTTTTTTCTACGACTACTACGGCAACTTCACCGCCACGATTTATCCGCGCGACAGCCAGCTTTCGGGAAGACTGCGGGTGCAGCAGGCCCAGCATTATCTCAATCCCAAAAAGCGGCTCGTGCTGGCCCGAGCCTTCGTGGAGGCAGCTTTGTTTAACATCGAGCGCGTTATCAAGTACTATCAGCCGCGGCTGACGGGCGAGGCGCAGACGACCGTGCAGGCCACCCTTGCCGCCCTCGTGCGCGACCGCGACGCTCTGCCGCGCACGACCGACATACTCACGCTGATGGCCGTCGAAGGACGCATCCGGGATCGGTACTACCAGTTATGGCCGCATTTTCTGGGGCCGGAAGTGGCGGCCCGCTTTCCGTTCAACAAGCGCGAACGCCGTCCGCCGTCCAACGAACTGAACGCGCTGATTTCGTTCGGCAACTCACTTTGCTACAATTCCGTCGTCCGGCAGATTTACCGCACCGCCCTCGACCCAACGGTGGCTTATCTGCACGAGCCGGGCGACCGCCGCTTTTCGCTCTCGCTCGACATCGCCGAGATTTTCAAGCCCCTACTCGTGGATCGCGCCATTTTCCGACTCCTTAAAACGGGCGAAATCAGTCCTAAGCACTTTGAGAAGCATCTCGGTGGTTGCTACCTTTCGGAAGCCGGGCGCAAAATCTTCGTCCAACACTGGGACGATCGACTCAGCCAAACCGTGCAGCACCGTACCCTCGACCGCAAAGTGTCGTACGAACGCCTCATCCGGCTGGAATGTTACAAGCTCATCCGCCACCTCTCCGAACCCAAAGGTGAAACATACCAGGGACTGCATATGTGGTGGTGAAGAGGGAGGAAAGGCAGGAGGGCGGTCCGACGTTTCGTGAAAAGGAAGAAAGAGCGCAGACCCGTTCTTTGACGTGCTGAAAATACATACCTGCTACGCTATCGTCTGACCTATGTCGGGGTAGAACGATTCGAGCAAAATCAAAAATTAACAACCTTATGCCTTACTTCGTGGCTGTGTACGATGTGAATCAGAAGCGCGTGGGCAAAATGCTCAAACTTTTCCGCCGCTACCTGACCTGGATTCAGAATTCAGTCTTCGAGGGCGAGTTGACGCCCGCACAGTTCAAGGCCCTGCAACAAGAGGCCGACCAGCTCATGCAGGAAGGCGACGGCGTGGTGTTCTACCAACTCCGCGACGAGCGCTACATGGACCGCACTGCCCTCGGCAAGGAGAAGGCCGAACGTACGCGTTTTCTGTGAGTTTGTAAAAGCCGAGTCGTCAGACCCCGTCGGAATGATGCATTGGTAGGGGCACAAAATAGATTTTGAACCTTTGTTTCACCCTGTTTTTCTCAAAAAAATGCATTGAGATGCTCTGAGACGCATGTCGTCAGCCTGTCGGGTTTTTAACGCAACCAGGGGCTGACGATTTTTTTGGGCTATTTTTACTTTATTATCACCATTTTCGCCGCAGAAAGGCTATTTTAGCGGTGGCCCTCAATCTGACCTTCTGGTATTGAAATTATTCGCCTATCTGGATTACACTGATCCCAGCGGCCCCTCAATCTGACCTTCTGGTATTGAAATTTGGTAAGGTCTTCTTCAACATCGCCAAAGGTAGCGGACCCTCAATCTGACCTTCTGGTATTGAAATTGGGATTGTTTCGTGAAACTTGCTGAACGGGCGGCCCCTCAATCTGACCTTCTGGTATTGAAATTTTATTAATGAACTCCAGGCCGCGTTCGGCGTCGGCCCTCAATCTGACCTTCTGGTATTGAAATCACCTACCAAGAGGGCAAAACGACCCTAATTAATGGCCCTCAATCTGACCTTCTGGTATTGAAATTGATGAACTACTGGGCGACTTGGCCCGCGTCCGCGACCCTCAATCTGACCTTCTGGTATTGAAATATGCGCACCTGAATGCTTTGCCCTTGTGAAAAGTCGCCCTCAATCTGACCTTCTGGTATTGAAATTCCTTGGTTCGCACCGAACAAACGCCGCGCTGCTGCCCCTCAATCTGACCTTCTGGTATTGAAATGGGCAACCGTCCCAGTGGCTATAAGGCCATCGACGTGCCCCTCAATCTGACCTTCTGGTATTGAAATAAAATAGGCCAAAAGGTGGTGAAACCTTTGGGATGACCCTCAATCTGACCTTCTGGTATTGAAATCGAGTACCAGGCCAGCGGCGAGCAGCAGCTCACCACCCTCAATCTGACCTTCTGGTATTGAAATAGATGATGGAGGGACGCGTGTTCTACGCGCCCGAAGCCCTCAATCTGACCTTCTGGTATTGAAATTAAACGCCTAATAAGCAGGGTTTTTGCTCGTGGATTGCCCTCAATCTGACCTTCTGGTAT
>JBBSUC010000056.1:0-42366 GCA_038235275.1 Cytophagales bacterium
CGACATCCTGCGAGGCGGCATGAAAAACCCCAGAGCAGATTTTACACAGTTTTGGCAGGACTGTATCAGTTCCTTCATAAGATGGATTCAATTGCAAATAGCTTACAATCAATATTTTATAAAAATACTCGGGTAGAGTAGCATTGTCATTATCGACTAAAAAACTATCTCGTCAACTTCTCTAACTCTGCTTTATTTACTTTCACAGGATACTTTTCCTGCAACGAATTCAGCCATTGTTTTTCCAGAATTCGCTGATAAGCGTTGATAACCGTCCCCCGCGCCTCGGCGAAGGTTTTTGGACGTGGGTCCTCGATTTTCTTCACTTCGATCATCGTAACTTTGCCGCCAGGAAGTTCAATCGTCTGTTTTCCGACCTGCCAATCGGCGTTTTTAAAATACGGATGATCCTGGCCGAAGTATCCGCCGCTAATTTTAACGCTGCCGGGCGCTTCGAGGTTCATAGCGCGTTCCAGGTCCTTTTTGGAACGACTGAAAAACTGAAAACTTACGCGGCGGTTGCGATTAGCGTCCGGCACGGGTCGAAACGAGCCATAGTCTTTTTCCATAATCCTGGTAATCGGGATGCCTTGCCCGTTGAGGTAGCGCACCACCTGGCTAATCCGCGCCGCCGATAGGCTATCGGCTTCTTCGGCGGTACGCGCTCCGGCCACTTCCACCACGAAGTCGGGGTTTTTCTTCATCGTGGCCGCCAGGAGATACAGCGTGTTCAATTGCACCGCCGAAAGGTCGGTTTCGTTATTTTCAAACAAAATTTCTTCACTCTTTAATCGGAGCGGATAGGGCGGCTCCGCCAAAGTACGCATCATCTGATTTAAAGTCGCCGTGTCCCTGGCTTCCACAACCATCGCCATTGCCCGCGCGGGATATCTGTACTGGTCGATGTTTTGCTGGTACAGCTTCATTTGGCCCAGCGAATCGTCCAGTGAGCGCTGCCAGACCTGCTCTTCCATGACTTGTGACAATAGTACGCCCTCCCGAATATCCTTCATCAGTGCCTTGAATTCGGGGTATTTTTTTTCCAGATTGTCCCGCTCGTATTCGAGGAGCCGTTTGCTGAGGAAATCGTTGTAATAGGTCCGCAAAACAATCTTCGGATCGGAACCTTTCGGGCGGGGTTTCAAGCGATTTTTGGTGTATTCCAGGAAATCCTTACTGGTGGCTGCTGTTTTTTCTATTGTAAAAAGCATTGGATTTTCCACCGCCGCCGAAAAGGATTCTGGCAATTTCCACTTTCCTTCCCGCAGTGTGCTATCGGCCAGTTCCAGCATTTCGCTCCAGGCGTCCGGGTTTTCGCTGATTTCGTATTCCTGGCGCAGGCGGTCGGTAAAGGCTTTTTTTACTAATTCCCCCCGACTGTCGGTCAGTATTTTTTGTTTTAGAGAAGGCTCCATTGTCGCAAAGGATTCGAGCGGTCGCTTCTCGACCAGCCGGATGATGTGCCAGCCGTATGGTGTCTCGACGGGTTTGGAATAATCTCCGACCTTATCCAGTGCGTAAGCTGCTTTCTCAAAGGTAGGTACGTTCTCGCCGACGCCAAAAAGCGGCAGCAGTCCTGCCGATGACCGCGACTGGAAATCATCGGAATACACCTGCACGATTTTTTCCCAGGCTTCCCCTTTTTCCAAACGACTGTAAGCCTCTTTGATGCGTTGCTCGGCTACCTTCTTTTTCTCGTTGGAAAATTCCGGTTTCGACTGAATCATCACGTGCGCCACGCGTAGTCTGGGTCGCGCGGAGCGACGGTCGAGTACTTTAATAATTTCGTAGCCGAACTTCGTCCGAACGGGTTCCGAAATCTGCCCAACGGGCGTGAGATAGGCAGCATTTTCAAATGGATACACCATCTGAAAGGCCGTGAAATAGCCCAGATCTCCCTTGTTGTCTTTGGCCGTGAGGTCCTTGGAAAACTTTGCCGCCATGTTGCCGAAGTCCGAGCCTTCCAGCAGTCGACCCCGCATGGCTACCGCCGCGTTATAAGCCGAAAGTGTGTCAGCAGGAGAAGCTTCTTCCGGCACCGTCACCAAAATATGCGCTACCCTGACCTCTTGTTTCAGGCGGTTGTAAGCTTCCTGCGTCAGGTCAGCCACGAGTTCATCGTCCCGCAGGTAAGGCGCAGCCAACTGCTCGCGGTAAGAGGCAATTTCTTCCTTGTAATCGCTGGTCGTATCGCGGCCCTGCGCCAGCGCGCCCCGCAATTTTAGCTTGGTATTGGTGTAAACCTCGAAGTACTCCGCTGCGCTCAGTGCCTTGGCCGAATCCGCCGAGAAGCGATTTTTGGTAAAAGACTGAAAGAAAGCATCCGGGCTGAACGATTCGTCGCCGATTTCTACCAGCACGGGTTCTTTGGGGGCAGGAGGCGGCGTTTGCTTGGGGGGCGCGGTGGTTTTGCAGGAAAAGAGGAGTAGTAAAGCTGCAACGATGAACGAAAAACTTTTAATCATTTATTCAAGAGGAAGATGAAAGGCAAGAGTGTGCCTGCCCGTTCGCATTCGTTTCTAAACCAAACAAAGCGAGGGTCAAAATATTGCCCAAAGCGTAAAGTTACGGGCTTTGACCGCCGGATAAAAGGTTTCTGTCAGGATTTAGGTTTTGTGCGCGAGTCGATCTTCACCGATTGGCTGCGTAGGTCGTAGGTCAACTCGGAATGAAAGCTGCTTTTCAGGTGCGAATTTTTGAAAGTGAGGGGTACTTTCAAAAATGGCTTAGCCAGGACTTTTTGGTAGCCGAGTTCGGTGCTGTTCAGTCCGAGAATGTCGTCGGCGTCGAGGCGGTCGGTGAGTTGAAAGCCCGCGCCCGCCACCGCTAAGCCCAGCGACAGGTACTTCCGGGGTGTCAGCGCGACGTCGGCCAGTTCGGCCAAAGCTGCCGGAATTTTGATAAAATCGTGGTATTTACGAAATCTAAAGCAGCCGCTAGGACTCCGGCTCCTGCTGGCTCAGGCAATGAAAACTTCCTTGTCCCCAAATAATTTCTGTGGCTGGTAGCGGAATGACTTTGCGGTCCGGAAAGGCTAGTTCCAGAATATCCACGGCGATTTGGTCGTTCGGATTCTCAAAGACCGGAACGATGACGCCCGCGTTGCAGATCAGGAAATTGGCGTAGGAACCCGGCGTGCGGAAATCACCGATCATCACGGCTTTGGGCATAGGAAGTTCGATGACATTGAGGGGCTTGTTGTTCAGGAGCCGCATTTTTTTGAGCAATTTCAGATTCGTTTGCAGCACGGCGTAGTTGGCGTCGTCCGGGTCGCTCTCCACGCAGGCCACGACGGTAGCCTCGTTTACAAAGCGCGTCGTGTCGTCGATGTGGCCATCGGTATCGTCACCGACGATGCCGTCCTCCACCCACAGGATTTGCTCCACGCCGTAGTAGTTGTACAAGTAATCCTCAATTTGCTCCTGCGTCAAATCCGGGTTGCGGTTGGGGTTCAGCAAACACGAACGGCTCGTGAGCAGACTTCCCGCACCGTTGAACTCCACCGAGCCGCCTTCCATAATGATGCCCGGCTGCACGGTGAGCAAGCCCAGGTGTTCGGCTACGGCCAGCGGCGTGCGGTCGTCGTCGTCGAAGGGCGGGTACTTGCCGCCCCAGGCGTTGTGGCCCCAGTCCACCACCAGCCGCTGCCCGGTGTCGGGATTGAGCAGAAAAGCCGGGCCGTGATCGCGGCACCAGGCATCGTTGGTGGGTTTAATAACGAATTCTATTTGCCCCAGATCGACGCCGACGGCGTCCAACTCCTGCATGATGAAGGATTTGAGCGCTTCGTCGTTTGCCACGACTCCCACTTTTTCGCCCTGACTGATGGCTTTGATGAATTGCAGGTACTGTGGCCGCATTTTAGCCAGCTTGTCACCCTGCCACGAGGCTTCGTTGTGCGGAAAAGTGAGCCAAGTGGCGCGGTGCGGCTGCCACTCGGCGGGAAATTGGAAGCCTAATTGTTTTGGGGTAAGGGTAGGGGCGGTTTTCAAAAGCAGATTTTCATTTTATTTGCAAGGGCGCAAAATTAGGCTTATAAAATTTCCTATTTTTGGTTTGGGGAGAAAATCAGCCTGGTGTTACCCGAAAATTGCTTGTCGATAATTAATTATGACAAAATCGCTTCTGACAAGACTGCTTGTGATCATGTCTTTGGGTTCGATGATCGTTCTTATCACATACAAAATGTACCAGAACTACGAAGAGCAGGCCTTGATTCAGGAAAATAGCCCTAAAATAAAAATGCCGATTGTCCGCCGGGTCCGCCGGGTCGGGAATTTGACTTTTCCCCACTTGATTTACGTTGGGTATCGGGGCAGAGAGTATCAACTTGGCACTTCCAGCAAGTATTTCAGGATTACGGCGAAGCTCGATAGCATAGAGGTGAACTACGACGCTACGCGCGACATCGTCGTTCGGGCAGACGAGAATATTCGCAGCCCATATTTTTTGCTCGTCGCCGTATTTCTGTGCGGGTTGCTGCTTATTGGGAAAGGGGTGTATGATTTTTTTGTATATTATCTCGCCAGCAGATAAACTGCGTTCCGCTTATCCCCACTTCTGGAAAACACCTCCTGTTCAATTCCTTCCTTCAAATCCCTACTAGCAGTCGCAGAAGAAATGTCTTTGAAAACATTCATGTAGTCTTTCCTCGAAAAGCTGTCTATTTTTAGCGAAGCGAAATAATTCAACCTATCTGAAGTACTAAGTGGCCGATTGCTAAACGATAGCAAATCTTCCAGGGAAGTGTCGATAATACCTAATATGTACTCGATGAATTGCGTGGATTTTCCGGCTTTATCGCTCTTGCCGAGTGCTTCGTAGTAGGCGTCTTGATTTTGACTGATTAAATTTTCGAAGGGCAAATACTCGAAGACCAGATTTTCCTGAATCAGAATTACGCTTTGCCACAGTCTCCCCATCCTGCCGTTGCCGTCCATAAAGGGATGGATAAATTCTGCCTCGTAGTGAAAGACGCAACTTTTTATCAACACCAACTCGTCCGATTCTTTCAAATATTTGAAAAGATCATTCATCAGGAAGCCTACGTTTGCCGCTGGCGGAGCGAGGTGAGCTACTTTCGAGCCTTGAACGATACCGACGCCACTTGTTCTGAACTGACCAGGTCGTTCGATCAAGCCGTCCATCAATGTTTTGTGAGCAAATAGAAACGCTTTGATGGACGTCGCTTTGTAAGACGTCAAACGCTCGTAAACCTGAATAGCATTTTTGACTTCCAGAATATCTTCCCTAGGACCAATCACCCGTTTATTGTCCAGGATCGCCGTTATCTGCTCTTCTGATAGGCTGTTTCCCTCTATCTTCAAAGATGAATAGATGGTTTTTATCTTGTTTCGCTTCCTCAATTGAGGCTTGGGCCTATCAACGTAGAGCGCCTTGGCCACTCCCAGTTTTTCAGATATGGAAGCAACCAATCGGAAGATTGCAGTGGTAATCTCGTAAGGCGGATTCATGTGATAGTATCATTTGATACTATCAAAGGTACACATCCTCCTCATTTTTCAGTCGATATACCGCCGCGTAATTGGCTGGTAAGAATCCACCCGCCGATCCCGAAAGTATGGCCAGGTCGTGCGGTAGTGGTCGATCACTGCCAGATCGATCTCCTGCGTGTGAACCACCTCCTCCTCATGCGGAGCCAGATAGAGCAGCCGCCCGTGCGGGTTGGCGACAAAGGAACCACCCCAAAAATGCTGATCGCCCTCTGTTCCCACGCGGTTGACGGCCACCACGAACAAGCCGTTGGCCACGGCGTGACTGCGCTGGATGGTCTGCCAGGCCCCATACTGTTCCTCGTTGGTGACGAGGTCGGTTTCGCGCTTGTCCCAGCCGATGGCGGTGGGGTAGAAGAGAATTTCTGCCCCCATCAGGCTCGTGATGCGAGCGGCTTCGGGATACCATTGGTCCCAGCAAATGAGGACACCGATTTTGGCAAATTTAGTATCGAACACCCGGTAGCCGATTTCGTCGCCTCCGGCGGTGCCATCCGTGGGGGCGTCGCCGGGTGTGAAGTAGAACTTCTCGTAGTAGCCCGGATCATCGGGAATGTGCATTTTGCGGTACTTACCTAAATAGCGGCCATCAGCGTCGAGCACGGCGGTGGTGTTGTGATAAAGTCCCTGGGCGCGGCGCTCGAACAGTGAAGCAATAATGACCACACCCAATTCTGCGGCCAATTCTCCCAACGCTTCGGTAGAAGGGCCGGGAATGGCCTCGGCTAGGTCAAAGTTGGCGTGATCCTCCACGTCGCAGAAATACAGCGACTTGAAGAGTTCCTGTAAGCAAACGATCTGGGCACCTTGGGCCGCAGCTTCGCGGATTTTATCAGTGGCTTTCTGGAAATTGGCATTGGGGTCGGCGGTGCAACTCATTTGCACCAGGCCTATATTTATTTTTTTATTCATTCTATCTATTCAAATTCTAATTTTGGGAAGTGCTCGTGTTTCTTTATTCACAAAATTAAGCAACAAAGCAAAGCGATCATAGATTCGGCAGTCGGGAAAGCTAACTCAAAAAGTAAAAAAAAGCCCGCTGAAATGAATCAACGGGCTATAAACGAGCCTCCTACAAGACTTGAACTTGCGACCTACGCATTACGAATGCGTCGCTCTACCAGCTGAGCTAAGGAGGCTTATTATGAATGCGTCATCCTATGGGAACGCCCAACCGCAACTGAGCCAAGGAGGCTTAGTGGTATGGGAGGGCAAATATACGAAGTCGATTTTTATTCAAAAGTAAAAGTAGAAGAAAAATGCTTTGAATCTCTAATTTCGGTTAAAGGTGCAGTGAGTTTGTTAACTTTACTCGATTCTGAAAAACTGACTGCTATTCATGTTTATTTTCTCTTCAAGAGATCTTCTTCTCCTGTTCGCGGCCATACTCTTTTTGGCGGCTTGCTCTAAGCCCAACGACAAGGTAGTCGTCGCCACGGCGGCCAACGTGCAGTTTGTGATAAAGGAATTGCAAAAGGAATTTGAGAAAAATTCCGACACCCGGCTGGAAATTGTCGTGGGTTCTTCGGGCAAGTTGACAGCCCAAATCCGCGAAGGCGCTCCGTTCGATTTATTCGTTTCCGCCGACACACGCTATCCGCAGGAGATTTATGACAACGGCGGCGGCGAAACGGCTCCCAAAGTTTACGCGCGGGGGGCGTTGGTACTTTGGACCAGCGACTCGACTAGTACGCCGGAACTTCAAATACTCGCCAATCCTGACATCAAAAAAATCGCCCTAGCCAATCCAGAAACCGCGCCTTATGGCACAGCTGCCGTGCAGGTGCTGGAAAAAGCCGGGATTTACGAGCTGGTAAAAGGCAAACTCGTGTACGGTGAAAGCATCGCCCAAACCACCCAGTACATCGCCACAGGCGCGGCGGATGTGGGTTTCACAGCTTTATCCATAGTACTTTCGCCCGAAATGAAAAATAAGGGTCGCTACGTAAAACTGGACTCTGCCACTTACGCGCCCATCGACCAGGCCGCTGTGCTGTTAAAACACAGCGAAACGTCGCCGAAGCGGGAAAAGAGTCAGGAGTTTTATGACTTTTTGTTCTCTGAAAAGGCCAAGGTGATTTTCCGTAAATATGGCTACTCAGTAAAATGAACCCTGAACCCCTTTTTCTGACTTTCAAACTAGCCTCACTTACGACGCTGCTTCTTTTTGGATTTGCCTTGCCACTGGCTTACTGGCTGGCGTACAGCCGATTTCGGGGAAAGGTTTTAGTGGAAGCAGTTATCGGAATGCCGTTGGTGCTGCCGCCTTCGGTGCTGGGGTTTTATCTACTACTGGCGTTTAGTCCCAACCATTTTTTCGGCGATTGGATCGAGGAGATCTTCGGTCTGCGATTGGTTTTTTCGTTTCCGGGCTTGGTGGTGGCCTCGGTGATTTACAGCTTACCCTTCATGGTCTACCCCTTGCAAGCGGGCTTGCAGGCGTTGCCCGTTTCGCTGCGCGAGGCTTCCTACACCTTGGGTAAAAGTGTGTGGGTGACTTTTCTCAGCGTATTATTGCCCAATGCTAAATCGGCTATTCTCACAGCAATCGTGCTGACTTTCGCTCACACAGTCGGCGAATTCGGCGTGGTGCTGATGATCGGCGGCAACATTCCCGGCGTGACGCGGGTGGCGTCCGTGGCAATTTACAACGAGGTGGAGGCCCTCAACTATGCCGCCGCTAACCAGTACGCCCTCGTTCTTTTTGTGGTTACCTTTGCCATCCTACTGCTGGTCTATTCCGTGAACAACCATCTCTTCCGTGTCCGACGCCCCGCTTGATTTCCAACTTCGCCACGACTTGCGCACTGCCGCCGGACCCGTGACGATGGACGTGACTTTGCGGCTCGAAAGCGGTTCGATTACCGCCCTCACCGGTCCGTCGGGGGTGGGGAAAACTACTCTGCTGCGGCTAATTGCGGGTTTGGTAAAGCCGCAATCGGGTCGCGTTACATTTGGGGAAGAAGTTTGGCTCGATTCCGAAAAGAAAATTTTCCTGACACCGCAGCAGCGCCAGGTAGGCTTGGTTTTTCAAGACTACGCACTTTTCCCCCACCTCAGCGTTCGCCAAAATGTGGCTTTTTCATTAAAAAAAGGCGAAGACCAGAGCCACGTGGACGAACTCCTGCGTGAAGTCGAACTCACCCAACTCGCCGACCGCCGTCCTCATCAACTCTCGGGCGGACAGCAGCAGCGCGTGGCTTTGGCTCGTGCTTTGGTACTGCGCCCCCGTCTGCTTTTATTGGATGAACCGCTTTCGGCCCTCGATCGTGCCATGCGGCAACGGTTGCAGGATTATTTGCTGGAAATTCATCAGAAGCACCAACTCACGATTCTGCTGGTCACGCACGATTTGGGCGAAATTTTCCGCCTGGCCGACCGGGTCGTGGAAATGGAAAATGGCAAGATCAAACGGCAGGGAATGCCTGAAGAAGTCTTTGCGGAGACGCACACGCCTGCGGATGGACCCGCAATTTACGGCGAAGTGATTTCCCGCCTTATTGAAAATGATATAGTGACCGTGCAGGCGCTGGTCGATCAAAGAATCCATAAATTTCGCTTGCCGATTAGTCAAGCCACCGATCTGCTGCCAGGACGTTCTTTTTTACTCAGATACGCGGTCGATGCGCAAGTGGTGGAGGTGTTGCGGTGAACGATCATTCATTTTTGTAAAATTATAACGGGTAATATTCAGTCCTGTAAAACTTTTTGATTCAATAATTCTTTCCTGAAAATTCTCATAATAACTATGAAACGCTCACTTTCCTCTTTCTGCCTTCTCGTACTTCTGCTTCCCATCCTGGCCATGCGGGCCGACAAACCTCTGAAAGTCATCTTCTTCGGGGATTCCATCACCCAGGCGGGCGTTGGCGCAACGGGCTACATCACGCAGCTTCAAACGATGTTAAAAGACAAGGGAATTGGCGACCAGTACGAAATATCGGGCGCGGGCATTGGCGGCAATAAGGTCTACGATCTGTATCTGCGGATGGACGACGACGTGCTTGCCAAAAAGCCAGACGTTGTCTTTATCTACGTGGGAATCAACGACGTGTGGCACAAGGCCACGAGTGGCACGGGAACCGATTATGATAAGTTTCTGAAATTTTACGAAGCCATCATCAAGAAGTTACAGGACAACAATATTCGCCCCATTCTCTGCACACCCTCCGTCATCGGCGAGCGCACCGACAACTCTAACCAGCAAGACGGCGATCTGAACCGCTACGCCAACGCCATCCGCGACCTGGCCGCCAGCAAAAACCTTACGCTGGTTGATTTGCGCAAGGACTTTCAGAAATACCTGGAAAAAAACAACAAGGATAACGAAGAAAAGGGCGTACTGACCCGCGACCGTGTTCACCTGACCGAAGCGGGCGATAAGTTTGTGGCGGAGGAGATGATGGCAGGGCTTTTGAAGAAATAGTTTGGAATGATGAGTGATGAATTATTCATTTTACTCCAAAAATATGTCATTACCCTTGCTCCAGATTATTTTCTGATCAAACAGCTCCATTCCAAAGAAAACCAGTGCCGCCGCCACGACAAAGGGCAAGTACGAACTGATTTCATGGAAAGATTTCGCCATTTCGGGTGATAAAATCCAGGACATCACCAAACCGACCAGCACGGTGAAACCAATGCCGCCCGCCAGCAACAGACTGTGCCACTTTTTGGCTTTGGCTTTCTTCACTTCCAGTTGCGCCAGCACCCGATCGCTGATACCTGCCGGGACTTTGACGTCGTCCAGCTTGGAGAAAGTGGCAAAAAGCAGGGCGTAGAGTCGCGCGTCCTCGTCGGTGTGGGCGAGTTCGGCAAAAGCCAGCGGATCGTTCTCGTACAGATCCTGCAATTGGTCGTCTGTGCGTTTTTCTTTCATTGTATTAAATGTCTACTGCCACGGATGGCTTCTTTTAATAAATTTCTGCCTCGGTACAGATAGCTCTTTACCGTGCCTTCCGGGAAGCCGCTGATTTCTACAATTTCGGCGTAGCTCATTTCCTGAATGTGGAACAGGTCGATGAGCGTTCGGTAGGGGAGAGGCAGTCCTTCGATGGACTTGTGAACTATCGTTTTCAATTCTTTATCTTCCAAATAATTGGCTGGTGTTTCAGCGCCGGAATCCGGTAATTTGTCGCTAAACATCTCGTCCTGCACATCCGCAGAATTTTGTAAGATATCGCGTTTTCGCAAATGACTCAACGCCTGGTTGTACGCAATCTTGGCGATCCAGGTGGACAGCTTTGAATCCTGGTTGAAGGTATCGAGCTTTTCGTGGACTTTCAAAAAAACTTCCTGGCAAATGTCCTCCGCGTCAGCCGAATTTTTGACGATTTTCCACACCAGGCCGTATACCAGCCGCTCATTGTTTTTAATGAGCCACCGGAAGGCGTGGCGATCGCCCGCTTGAATTCGCTTAATGAGGGTTGCGTCGTCTATCATGCTTTCGCGTTGGACGCAAACTCCGGCGGCAGGGTTGCAGAAATTATTTATTCTCTAAAAAGTTAAAAAGCTGCAACCTTTCAAATAGCAGCGGCGTCCAACGGGGGTAAACAAAATCTATCACCCAAAACTCAAAAAACATGGAAGGCATAGTTGCATTAAGCATCCCGATCGCGGTCACTTATATCATTTTCTGGGGCATCATTTCGATTCTACGCATCAGGAGAGAGTCTGATATTAAGGCTCGCATGGTAGAACTCGGCCATCTTGAACCCGACAAACAGTGGATTACCCAAAAAAGCGCCAGCGTGGCCGATACCTACGCCAACCTGAAATACGGAATTCTGCTGGTCGCGGTCGGTATTGGCCTCATGCTGGTCAAGGATCTGGACATCGAGTTCAATTCGAGTACCATGATTGGCATCGTTGCCATCGTGGCGGGCGTCGGGTTTCTGGTTTACTTCCTGATCATGAAGTATCTGTACAGAAAGGCGGATTAACGGATTACGAGTTGGGCATCTGTTTCGGTGCCAAACTCCGCCAAAGGTAGAGCGTGAGGTAGGCTTCCCAGCCGGGGAAGGCATCGAAAACGGAGGCTAATTCAACCCGACTTGGGCGCTTGGGGAGTCCTTTCAAGGCAAAGAGCGCGTTGTATAGCCCCACATCGCCGTAAGGGATCGAAGTGGGGATTTTTAAAGACTTCATCAACGAATAGTGGGCCGTCCACTCCCCGACGCCGCGCAGGCTGACGAGCTTTTGCACCATTGCCTCCGCCGTGGGCAGGGCCAGTAATTGTGCCTTGGAGATTTCACCCGACTCGAAGGCACGGGCCACGCCGATGAGGTACTCGGCCTTGCGGCCCGAAAACTGCAAAGGGCGCAGTTCTTCCACGGTCAATGCCGCCATACGGGCGGGCGTAGGGAAAGCGTGGAAAACGTGACCGTCGTAAGCGATTTGCTCACCCGCCAGCTCCACGATGCGCCTTTTTAGTAAAAAGGCAAAGGACAAATTGATCTGCTGCCCGATGATGCTCCAGCAAAGTGCCTCGAACAAATCAGGAATGCCGATCAGCCGCAGACCGTAGTAATCGGTAGTCATAAAAGCCAGTTCGGCGTCGACTTCCAATCGCTCGTAGAAAGGCGCGAGATCAGTTTCTAAGTCAAAAAGCGTGACAACTTGCTCGCGTAAAGCGGCTTCCTCGATCAAATCACCGCCCCGAAATTGCACCAGCAACTCCTCTTGCTGTTGTGATATTTCCAGCAGAGCCACCCGTTCGCCCACGCGGAAAGGCTTGGTCACGGAAGTCTCCGTCACGAGGTGCATGATGTCGTCGTAATTCCGGTCCAGAAACCAAAGGCATTCCTGAAAGCTGAACAGCGACGGAACAGACAGTAAAAAATCGGGCGCAAGCTTATTCACTGATTCATAATTGAGAATCCCAAAGCCTCTCGGGATAAGCACCCGTCTCATGCAAAGCCGTCAACGCCGCCTGTACCGTCGGCTTATCCTCGGGATAAGTTACGCCAAACCAGTCGGACTGGCTGGTGAACACCCGACAATTGCCCTGGTTGTGGTAAATCAAGTTGGTAACGACCAGAGGAATGTAAAACTCCGCCTTAGGATTGGCGGCATTTTCTCGGGCGAAGTCCTGGAACTGCTTTTCCATGAGCGGAAATACGGTAGGCTTGAAGCCCCAGAAATTCATTGAAACGGGCGTGTAGGGTGGGATTTCGGTTAGAATATCGTCTTCTTCAAAATAAACGTTGCCCACCTTGTCCGGGAAAATCTTAGTGCGCTCGGTCACGGACGACAGGTTCCCGTCAGCCTTCACGATGCACACGCCCCGCGACACGGTACCGTTTTCCGATAGCGTACGCTTCAATTCGTAGCCAATCATGGCGTGCTGCGTGTCGTCGGTATCTGTAGACAGGAATTCGGCCATCGTGGCGAAAGCCTCCCGACCGTAAAAGTCGTCGGCGTTGATAACGGCGAATGGCTCGTTCGTCTGCGGCCAGCCACAAAGCGTAGCGTGGCCCGTTCCCCAGGGCTTGGCGCGGGTGACTTCGCCCAGGTCTTCGGGAACGTACGATCGAATGCCCTGAATCGCAATGTCGTAGTCGATTTTACCGCGCAGGCGCGGGGCGAAGGTTTCCTCCACTTCGTCCTTAATTTCTTCCCGGACGATAAACACGACTTTGCCAAACCCCCCGCGGATGGCATCGTAAAGGGAATAGTCTATGATGGTTTCACCGTGGGGCCCAAACTGGTCGAGTTGCTTGACGCCGCCGTAGCGGCTACCCATGCCAGCGGCAAGGATTATAAGGGTAGGTTTCATGTGGTCAATTTTGAATTAACGAATTAGTGAATTAGTGAATATTGGACTTCGCTTTCTTAGCGCGATGCTCATCTTCACAATCACAAAAAACGCTAAAATATTGTGGAAATCTAGTTTTAGTACTAGGAAGAGGCACAAAAAAAAGCGCCGCGTGGAAGCTCGCGACGCTTTAATCATTCTCACTTAATCACTTATTCTTGAATGTCTGCTTGATCACCTTACACCGCAAAACTCTCGCCGCAGCCGCAGGTGCGCGAGGCGTTGGGATTCACAAACTGGAAACCTTTGCCGTTCAATCCATCGCTAAAATCGAGGACCGTGCCGGCCAGGTACAGAATACTTTTTTTGTCCACCACGATGCGGATGCCCTTATCTTCAAAGACCATATCGGTGGGCTGCTGGTTGGTGTCGAACTCTAAATTATACATCAGACCCGAACAGCCGCCGCCCTCCACGCCCACGCGGATGTGGTTTTCGTCGGTGCGGCCTTCTTCCTGGCGCAGGGTTTCAATTCTATCTTTGGCTTTATCAGTTACCGTAACCATGTTTTTCTTGGGTTGGGATTCAGGGGTATTAACTTTTTTAAGAAAAAGAAAGTTCGATGTGGTACGGGCGTCCCGCCCGTTTAGCAACAAAATTAAACCAATCTCTAATTCAAAAAAGCCATACCTTCACCCTACGTTCAATTACCAGATTACTTTTATGAAATCGATCCTGACCGCTTTCCTGCTAACAACTTTCAGCCTTTCCTTCGCTCAGAACGCCAAAACCCTCTACGCCACCCACTGCGCGGGCTGCCACGGCGCCAACTTGCAGGGCGCAACTTCCGGGCCTGCTTTATTGAAAAACGCCTGGAAAAATAATGCCGCCAAAGTACCCATCGCTCACACCATCCATAAAGGTGTACCCGGCACGACGATGGTGGCCTGGGAAAACACGCTGAGTAATCAGCAGATCGATGACCTAACTACTTTTATCCTGGCTGCCCAGAACACCAAACAGGAAAACGGGATCGACTCGGCGACCGTTTTCAAAAATACGCAAGCCTACACGCTCAAAATTGAGAAACTCGTCGCCAGCGGCCTGAAAACGCCCTGGGGAATTGAGTTTATCAATCAGGATAGTGCCTTAGTGACCGAAAAAACGGGCGGACTACGGTGGCTGGTGAAGGGCAGGCTGGTAACCGAACCCATCCAGGGTTTGCCGGTGGCGTACCTGGGAACCAGCACGGCGGGCTTGATGGATATAGCCTTAGATCCTGACTATGGCAAAAATGGCTGGATTTATCTGGGCGTGAGCACAAGCAACGGTGATCGTCAGGATAAAAAAGCGTTGGCCATGACCAAAGTAATTCGGGGGAAAGTTCGGGGAAACCGTTGGGTGGAAGAACAAACACTCTTCGAGGTTCCGGATTCGTTGAAAGTGGCAGATGGTAACCGCTGGGGCTGTCGATTTTTGTTCGATACAGGCGGTCATCTGTTTTTCACGATTGGCGACATGGGCCGGGCGATGGATTCCCAGAACCTGGGTAAAGCCACCGGAAAGGTATTTCGTATCAATTCTGACGGCAGCATTCCGAAAGACAATCCATTCGCGAACCAAAAAGGTGCGTTGCCCGCGCTTTACTCCCTGGGCAACCGCAATGTGCAGGGTATCGCCCAGCACCCGGTGACGGGCGAGATTTGGATGACAGAACACGGACCGAAGGGGGGCGATGAACTGAATATCCTGAAAAAAGGGGCGAACTACGGTTGGCCAGTGATTACTTACGGCATCGACTATGATGGTAGTATCGTGTCCGAGATCGCGGAGAAGGAGGGCATGGAGCAACCCATCACCTATTGGACACCCTCCATCGCGGTGTCGGCGATTGCGTTCTGCGTCAGTCCGCGCTTTCCGGCCTGGAAAAATAATTTGCTGGTGGGTGCGCTCGGTTTTCAGGAATTGAGGCGGCTCGTTATTGTCGACGGCCGGGTACTGGCGCAGGAGTTACTTTTTAAAGGGATGGGCCGGGTGCGGGACGTAAAATTCGGTCCCGACGGGATGCTGTATGTACTCGTCAACAACCCGGACGAAATTCTGCGGATTACGCCGTCGCCAGCACCCTCGGCCCATCCCGATTGATGGCCGACACATACACTTTGCTCTCGATTTCGGCCAGAGCGAACTTTTCCTGCATTGCTTTGCCCACGCGCTCGGCGGTTGCGCGGCCCTGGCTGAGGGTAAACATCGAAGGCCCCGCCCCCGAAATACTGCATCCAAGGGCACCCTGCGCGATGGCCGCCTGCTTCACTTCATTGAATTCGGGAATGAGAATGGCGCGAATAGGCTCGACGATTACATCCACCATCGAGCGACTGATGAGGTCGTAATCTTCCTGCATCAGTCCGGCGATAAGTCCCGCCACGTTGCCCATTTGGGAAATGGCGTTTTTCAACGAGACTTCGTTGCGCAAAATAAAGCGGGCGTCTTTAGTATTGACCTCAATATCTGGACTGACCAGCGTACAGTATAGATTCTCCGGCACCGGAATAGGGAACACATCCAGCGGCTGGTAGCTGCGGACGACCAGGAAACCGCCCATCAGCGAAGGCCCGACGTTATCGGCGTGGGCCGAGCCGCAGGCGATGCGCTCTCCCTCCATCGCGAAAGGCAGTAGTTGTTGGCGTGTCAGCGGCTGACCCAGTATTTCGTTAAGGGCAAAGACCCCCGCCACCGCGCTGGCTGAACTCGACCCCATGCCGCTGCCCAGTGGCATATTTTTGTGCAAAACCACCTCGCCCCCAAACTCGGTATTGCCCAAATGCTCCAGCAAACGCAGCATAACTACCGTGACCGCATTGCGGGCCGGGTCGCGCGGCAAACGCCCTTCATCGCCAGTAATATCGGTAATGATAATGCCCGGCTCGTCCCGGCGGCGAATTTCTACCATATCACCCGGCTCATCCACGGCAAAGCCGAAAATATCGAAGCCGCAAGCAACGTTGGCGACGGTAGCGGGAGCAAAAGCTTTAACGTAGTTCATTTTTTTGAGCACCTGAGTTCCAAAGTCCCTAAGTACCTAAGTTTTTTTACATTGTGGGCTATGTAAAGCTAATCTTCAATTCACTATCAGGTACTCAGGTATTTTCTTTACCCTAAATAACTACTAATACTCATAATATCCGCAAACACTCCCGAGGCGGTCACTTCGGCCCCCGCACCGGGGCCTTTTACGACCAGCGGGCGGTCTTTGTAGCGGTCGGTGGTGAAGGACACGATGTTGTCGCTGCCCGAGAGGTTGTAGAAAGGGTGCTTGTCGTCCACGGGGCGGAGTTCTACCGTGGCGTGGCCGTTTTCCAGGGTGGCTATGTAGCGCAGGACGCCGTTTTTGGCCTTGGCACCATCCAGCAGGCCTTCGAAAAATTCGTTAGACTTTTCAAGTTCAGCAAAAAAGGCTTCCACCGTCGGGGCTTGCAGGCAGTTATCGGGCAGGAGTTGGGCGATTTTCACCTCCTCCGGTTCCATCGGGATGCCTACTTCTCGGGCCAAAATAAGTATTTTTCGTCCCACGTCGGTTCCGCTGAGGTCGTCGCGCGGGTCGGGTTCGGTGTAGCCTTTGGCTTTGGCTTCACGCACCACGTCCGCGAAGCGCAGGCCGGGGCCGAAGGTGTTGAAAATGTAGGAGAGCGTACCCGACAGAATGGCTTCGATCTTAATAAACTTATCACCGCTGTCCATCAAGCCCTGAATAGTATTAATGATCGGTAGCCCCGCGCCGACGTTGGTTTCGTACAAGAACTTCACGCCACGCTGCAAAGCCGTGCGCTGCAGGCGCTGATACTCCTCGTAGCGGCCCGAGTTAGCGACTTTATTGGGCGTCACCACCGAAATACTGGCGTCCAGCAGCTTGCCGTAGTGGCGGACGATGTCCTTGTCGGAGGTGCAGTCCACGAAGACGCTGTTGGGCAGGTTGAGTTCGATGATGCGATCAACGAAGGCAGGGATGCTGGTCTTGACGCCGTTATCGGCCAACTCTTCGCGCCAGCGGTCGGGAGCAATGCCGCTCGGTTCAAGCAGCATCCTTTTGGTGTTGGAAAGACCCGCAACGTTGAGTTTCAGCAGCCGCTGGCCGCTTAGGAAAGCCGACTGACTCCCTACTTGCTCCAGCAAAGTGCCGCCAATAAGACCCACGCCCACGATGAACAAGTTCAGTGAGCGGGTTTCGGACAGGAAAAAGACGCCGTGAATGGCGTTGAGGGCTTTGGAAAGGTCGTTTTTAGAAATAACCACCGAAATATTTAACTCTGACGAACCCTGCGCCGTGGCGATGATGTTGATTCCATTTTTGCCCAAAACTGAAAACAACTTACCCGCTACACCGGAGCTTTTCCGCATTCCCTCGCCCACGATGGCGATGATCGACACGTTCTTCTCGATGCCGATACTGTCGATGTCGCCATTTTTGATTTCGACTTCAAAGGCTTTTTCCAGCACCTGCTGAGCCCGTTCGGCCAATTGGTGGTCGATGGTGAAGCAAATCGAATGCTCCGAAGAAGCCTGGGAGATGAGGACGACGCTGATATTACTCTCCGACAAAGTCGTGAAAAGCCGCGCCGAAATCCCCGCCACGCCAATCATACCGCTGCCCTGAATATTAACCAGGGCCATGTCGTCGATGGACGAAATACCCGTGATCGCGTACTGCTTGTGATTGGCCGAACGATCCACAAGCGTGCCTTCGAAGTCAGCGTCGTTCGTATTGAGAACTCTCAGCGGAATATTCTTGGCAAAAGCGGGCTGTAAACTGGGCGGATAAATCACTTTGGCTCCGAAGAAGGCCAGTTCCATTGCCTCGGCGTACGAAATGGACGGAATCGTGAAGGCGTTGGGTACCTTGCGGGGGTCGGCGGTCATCAGGCCGTTTACATCGGTCCAAATCTCGATGATCTGCGCATCGAGGGCCGCGCCAAAGATGGAAGCCGTGTAATCCGAGCCGCCGCGCCCGAGGGTGGTAGTGATACCTTCCTCTGTGGCTCCAATGAAGCCCGTGATGCACTGTAAGGCCGAAGTCTTGGCAAAATGTTCGAGGATCTGGCGGTCAGTCGTCTCGAAATCCACGTCGGCTTTTCCAAAATGGGCGTTGGTGCGAATCAGTTGCCGGGCGTCGCAGAATTCGGCCTTGATGCCTTTATTTTTCAAGGCTTCGGTAATGATATTGGTAGAAAGCCGTTCACCGAAACTCATGATGAGGTCCAGGGTGCGGTCGGTCAGTTCGCGGATGAGCGATACGCCGCGCAGGATGTCTTCCAGTTCGTTAAACAGTCCTTTGATATTGGCAAAAGTCGAACTCTGCTGCTTGACGTTGATGAGGCCGCGAATGGTAGCAAAGTGTCTCTCTTCCACCACTTTCAACAGCTCGAAGTACTCCTGATTGCCGGCGGCGGCCATCCGGCCAATCTCGATCAGCCGATTGGTTGCCCCGCCCATTGCCGAAAACACAACCGCCGTGCGCTCACCCCTGGAAATACTTTTTTCCAGAATTCCGATTACCAACTTGATACTCTCAACCGAACCCACCGACGTGCCGCCGAACTTTAAAACTTTCATCAAAAGGAGGATATTAGACGTTGGACGCTAGATTTTGGATTTTCTGACAATCCCAGCATTCAAAAAAATACTGACTTGACTTTACACAAAATCGCGCAAAGATAGCAAAAGCCCTCCCGGCTCAATGGCTTTCAAACAAAAACTACGCTGCTTTCAAGTTTCTTGCCTACTTTTCCAAGCCCGCAAAATCTCCTATCTCATAATTCCTATGCGCACGGGCGCCCCGTCATATCTCCCATGCTCTACCGCTACCGCGTCCTCATTTTCCTCTTCTCGCTCTCCATGATTACCTACCTCGACCGCGTCTGCATCTCAGTCGTGGGCGTACGCATGAAGAGTGACCTCGGCCTTAGCAATGAAGAATTCGGCTGGGTGCTGGGGGCTTTTTCACTGGCCTACGCGCTTTTCGAGATGCCCACGGGCGCGCTGGGTGACCGTCTCGGTCCGCGTCGGGTGCTGCTGCGGGTAGTTCTTTGGTGGTCGCTGTTCACGGCCCTGACAGGCGTGGCCACGGGCCTCGTCGCCCTGATTGTCATTCGTTTCCTGTTCGGGATGGGCGAGGCGGGGGCTTATCCCAATAGTTCTATAGTCATTGCCCGCTGGTTTCCAGCGGTTGAAACGGGTCGGGCGCAGGCATTCATCTGGGGCGCGGGACGGCTGGGCGGCGCGCTGGCTCCGCTCGTGATGATACCACTGGCGGCCTCAGCGGGTTGGCGGGCGTCGTTCTGGGCGATGGGCCTGGTGGGCGTGGTGTGGGCGGCGGTTTGGTACTGGTGGTTTCGGGATTTTCCCAAAGACAAAAACGGTATTTCCGAAAAAGAACTCGCGTATATTCAAGAGAGTCGCCGCTTCCGGCCGCAGGCGCACGGACTGGCCTGGGGCGCGTTACTGCGCAGCCGCAACCTCTGGGCGTTGGTTATCATGTTCCACTTTTATATGTACGGCGCGTACTTCTTTTACAGTTGGATGCCCATTTATTTGCAGGAAGGCCGCCATTTTTCTGAGTCCGAAATGCAGCTTTTCTCCACGCTACCTTTCCTGACGGGCGCGGTGGGCTGCTTCACGGGCGGTTTTCTGAGCGACTGGCTGGTAAAGCGTTACGGCTTACGCATTGGCCGCGCCAGCGTGGGACTGGTCGGGATGGGGCTGTCGAGTATCGTCATGTGGACTTCCGCCCTTACCGAGGACAACGTTACGGCGGCCTACCTACTTTCCGCCGGGATGCTGTTCAAAGACCTGACGCTGCCCGTGTCGTTCGCCGTCTGCGTGGACATCGGCAAAAGCCGCGCCGGGACGGTTTCGGGTACCATGAATATGATCGGGCAATTGGGTGGCTTTTTCCTGGCGGTGTTTTTTGGCAAAATCGTGGACTGGGCGGGGGATTACAACTACCCGCTGTACATTATCGGGACTTTGCTGGGAATTAGTAGCTTGCTATGGCTGGTCATCGACCCGACGAAGGAGCTGACCTGGAAGCTGGTGGACATGAATGATGCGGGGTTGTTGGATGGGTAAGTGCGCATTATTCTTTTTTTTTAAATAATTTGCAATCCGCGAATTGCAAATTTCTTCCCAACTGGGAAATTGAAATAACGTCAACTCAAATGACGTTTCCCGGAAACACTTAAGCTCGTACCAATATGCGACTCGCCCTCAAAATCACCACCTTCATCTTCCTTATCTTCCTCGCTGCCTGCGACCAAAAGCAGGATTCCGCAGCCCCCGAAGTTCAAGCTGATCAGGCGGCAATAGCGCAGCAAGCCACCAGCCCACAAAAGCCCGAATCCATCGACGCGGCGCAAGCTACGGAGCGGAAAATAATCAAGGAGGGCACTATCACCTTCCAAACTACGAACGCAAAGCAAACGCAGCAGTTGATTGCCAAAACCGCAGCGGCCAGCAATGCCTACATTTCGGAGGATGAAATTAACGACTACGGCGGTGAGCGTACCGAACACCGGGTAACGGTCAGGATTCCGGCGGAGAAGTTTGATAGTTTCCTGGCGACCATTTCGGAAAGCGCCGAAACTCTGGATAGCAAAAAAGTGAGCGCGAAGGACGTCACGGAAGAATACGTGGACATCGAGGCCCGCATCAAGACCAAGAAAGAGTTGGAAACCCGCTACGCCCAATTGCTCCAACGCGCCGCCAAGGTATCGGAAGTGCTGGAAATCGAGAAAGAAATGGGGACGCTCCGCGCCGAGATCGAGTCTATCGAAGGGCGGCTGCGGTACTTGAAAAGTCAGGTGGCTTTTAGTACGCTGACTGTCATTTATTACGAAAGAGGAGCCTCTGCCTTTGGCTTTTTCACCAAGTTTAGCGAGGCGCTGGCCAACGGCTGGGTTTACTTGCAGGCATTTCTCATCGCGCTGGTTAGTCTGTGGCCTTTCCTTATTATAGGAGTTGTCGGGTATTTTTTGTTGAAAAAATTTAGACGGAAGAACAAAAAAGAAGCGTGAACCCAGCCCTTGGTTCACGCTCAAAAAAAGAACATTACTTTCACTACCGCTTGCTCCTGTACAAATCATAGAGTGGTTTCAGCGCGGCGAAATTGATCAACGCGCCCGTCACGCAGTACATGCACACTTTTTTCTGCACCGTGATCATCTTATAAAGGTAATGCCCGGCTCCAAAGGCCTGACCCAGCACAATGCCGCCCAGCAACAGGTCTAAGTATTTGGTGTACTTTGATTTCCGATTGCCCGCCGTGGCCACGACGATGGTTGCCGCGTAAGCCATGAGACTGATAGGCGCATCGGGAATGCCCAACAGCACAGCGTCCTTGGAGGAATTCACCGAATTGGAGTCAAACACTTTGCCCGGTAGGTCGGGCAGGCTTTTGATGAACCCCATTTGGAAAAGCGAAATCACGCTGAAATCCACTAACCCCGCTGCTGCGAGGGCGGCGATGCGGCGTCGACTGACGACGGCTTTGTCGTCGGCGGCCCGCATTTGGTCGATAATTGAAAAATCTTTTGGCATAATGGGTCAGGAAACTGATATGTAAAAAAGTACACGATTTGTAAGCCAGGAGACCGGGACGAATCGTGTACAAAAATCAATACGCCACTTCACACAAAAGGGTTGCTACGCACTATCTCATTTGGGCGGCATCGAAGGCCGCACCTCCACTTTGCTGGGCAGCGTGCGGGCGGGCATTTTAATCAAATCCACCACAATTTGGCCGATGTCTTCGGGCTGGATCTTCCAGGCGTCCTTTTCGCTGGGTTCGTGGTCGCCGAAATGCGTGGCGACCGAGCCGGGCATGATGGTACTTACCTTGATGCCATCGTCGCGCACATCCAGCATCATCGCTTGCGTAAAACCGACCAAACCAAACTTACTGGCATTGTAAGCCGCGCCCTGCGCGAAGAAATTGGTACCCGCCAGGCTGGCGATGCTAATGAAATAACCCTGCGATTTTTTCAGCGCCTCCAGCGACGCCTTCGCGCTGTGGAACACACCCGTGAGGTTGATGTCGATGGTTTCGTGCCACTCCTTGTCGGTCATCTCCTGGATTTTGGCGAAATGTCCTACGCCCGCATTAGCGATCAGATAATCCAGCCGTCCCCATTGGTTCAGCACGTCGGCCACGGCTTTTTCCTGGGCGGTCAGGCTGCGGACATCCGCCACGATTCCCAGCGCGTAGCCATCCTTTATTTTATTAAGAGAAGCCGCCGCTTTGTCCGCATTCTCCTGCGAACGGCTGGTAATGGCTACTTTGATTCCTTGATTGATAAGGGCTTCGGCCACGCCGTAGCCAATTCCCATGCTGCCGCCCGTAACTAGGGCGGTCCTGATTGTGTCGCTCATTTCTTTGATAAAAAAATTAACAATGAAAAATGAAAAATGCCGTAAAACATCTGTGCCGTAGGGCTATTTTTAGCTCATTTAACCACAAAAAAAGGATTGCCTCGTAGGGCAATCCTCTCTTTTATCAAATCACAACACGAATTGAATTCAATCACCGGGCTAACCTAAGTCCAATGTTCATCGTCTAACGTCATTACTTTAAATCCTTAATCATCCGCTTCGCGGTCGTTTGCAGGTTATCCTTCATGAACTCGCTACTGAGTGGCTTCACGCGGGCGGTGGCACCCAGGCGGGCGTTGGGACCAACGGGGACGCCTATCACGTTCAGTACTTTGCCAAACAGCGTCTCATTGTCGTCACCGAACGAGCGGTAGGGGATCACAGTATCGTCCACTTTGTAGTTAGCGGAGATGCCACTCACATTACCGTAGTCCGACTCGTCGCTGGCGTTGGCGGTTTGGCCCAGCATCACGTACATTCCCCAATTCCAGCGCTTCTGGTCGTCGCTCACAAGGGTACCGAAAAGATTCTTACCGTAGGTGTGGTCACCAACGGTGATGACGCTCATATAAGGTTTCAGTCCGTTGATGACCAACTCACTGGCCGAAGCCGTGCCTTGGGAAGTCAGGACAAAGACGCGGTCGAGTTGACTGCCGATATTGTTGGGCTCAGCTACAAAATTGTGATCCAGGGCGTTGGCTCCTTTTGATTTTTTCAAGAATGCCGTGTTATTTTCATTCCACTGTTCTTTGTAAAAAACTTTAGAAGTCGAAACATTCTTACCAATCAGCGAGGCCAGCGTTTCAGCGGAACTGATGTAGCCGCCGCCGTTAAAGCGCAGGTCAAGTACCAATTCATTGACGCCCTGCGCCTTGAAATCGCCGAACACTTTACGGAGTTGGTCGTCGTAGGCTTTGGGTGAGGCATCAGTGCCGGGAACGAATTGCGTATAAACCAAGTAGCCAATCTTCTTGCCGTATTTGGACTTATCAATGATAGTCGAAAAGCCGACGGGATTCTCGCTCACTTCGGCCTTGGTCACGCTGAACGTCTTTTTGTCGTCGGACAGTAGCGTCGTGCCATCCAGCGTGCCGAGCGTAAAGCTATGTGTCTCGGAGTTGCGTAGTAACGTGGCATAGTTGGCACTGGTCAATAGCTGCCCATCTACTTTCGTAATGATGTCGCCGCGTTTAAGTCCGGCGGTTTCGGCGGGGCTGCCTTTCACGACGTAGCTCAGATACAAGCCCACATTGGATGAACTTTGGTCGGGAGCAGCGATCTGATACTGAATGCCAAAAATTTTACTGATGCCGTTGAATTCCTTCTGCAAAGCGGCCACATCGTCCGTGATGCCCGAAAAACGATCGACAGTAGCGCGCTTGTAAATCAATTTCTCGAAGTAGTCGGAAGGATTGGCTTTGGGGTCGAGAGTGGCTTGGGCAGGCATATCGCTCGACCAAAAGTATGCGTCTTTCATTTGGGTGTACACCCAGGCATTGATGTCGCTGAACTGAGCGTCACCCGCCGGAGAAACCGGATCGACGTTATTCTTTTTACAGCTTATTGTAAAAAGGAAGAGTATCGCAAGTGCGACGGGACTGAGTCTTTTACCTATATTCATTTTTGTAACGGTTTTGAGTTAAATTAACAGTTTAGTACAAATTATAGGTAAAGTACTTCGGTCATGGGATTCAGCTGGGGTGTATTTGAGTTTTTGTATAAAACTAATATTAGATACGTATAGCGCTCTCGAAAAGTTGCAGCAAAAACAAAATTTTTCGGTGGTCGGGGCTTCAGCTACGCTCAGCCTGAAAGAACAATTAACTTTTGGAACACTTTAACGTAAAATCTCCTTCCGCTAACATAAAACCGCGTATTTTCGCCAAATAGAAAAACAAACTATTGTAGATATGGCCGCTCGTCCAAACTAACAACGGAAGACAGGGCAGGACGGCCAGGCTGAACGAAGAACGAAAATAATGGCTATAAAAATTGCAATCTCCCACAAAACCACGTACAAATTCGACCGCACGGTCAACCTCTCACCCCATATTTTCCGATTAAGGCCCGCGCCGCACTCGCGGACGCCCATCGAGGGCTACACCTTCAAGGTATTTCCCGAAAACCACTTCATCAATTGGCAACAGGACCCTTTCGGTAACTATCAGGCTCGGGTAGTTTTTCCAGAGAAAACCGACGAACTACGGCTGGAAGTGGAGGTAATTGCCCAGATGAAGGTCATCAACCCCTTCGACTTCTTCGTGGAGGAATACGCCGAGAAATACCCCTTCACATACGACGAAAGCCTGCGGAAAGAACTCGTTCCCTACCTCGAAAAAGAGGAAATGGGGCCAAAACTGGCCGAGTGGATGGCGAATAATAAGCTGCAAGGCTCGTTGCGCACGACCGATTTTTTTGTGCGCCTCAACCAGCAACTCAACGCCGATATCGGCTATAACATTCGCATGGAGCCGGGGGTGCAGTCCACCGAACAGACGCTCACCACCCGCAGCGGCTCCTGCCGCGACTCGGCCTGGCTGCTGGTGCAAATTCTGCGGCAATTAGGCATCGCGGCCCGCTTCGTGTCGGGCTACCTGGTGCAATTGACCTCCGACATCAAGTCGCTCGACGGGCCGTCGGGACCCGAAGAAGACTTTACTGACCTCCACGCCTGGGCCGAAGCCTACCTGCCCGGTGCGGGCTGGATTGGCCTCGACCCGACTTCGGGACTATTCGCGGGTGAGGGCCACATTCCGCTTTGCTGCACACCGCATTACAGCAGCGCCGCTCCCGTCACGGGCGCGATGGATCCCTGCGAGGTGACTTTTGACTTTGAAAACCAAGTCTTCCGCATCCACGAAGACCCGCGCGTGACCAAGCCTTACTCCGAAGCGCAGTGGCAGCGGGTGATGGAAGTGGGAAATACCGTCGAGAACGACCTGCAATACCATGATGTCCGCATGACAATGGGTGGTGAGCCGACCTTCGTCTCCATCGACGATTTCGAGTCCGACGAATGGAATTCGGTGGCCGACGGAGCCTTAAAACGCAAGCTTTCCTACGACCTGGCGCTGCGTCTAAAGAAACGCTTCGCCCACGGCGGATTGTTGCAATTCGGGCAAGGAAAATGGTATCCTGGTGAGCCATTCCCGCGTTGGCAGTATGCCCTCTATTGGCGCACCGATGGCCAGGCAATTTGGCAAAATAATGACCTCATCGCCCAAGAAACTGACAACCGCTTTACCCACGAAGACGCCAAAAAGTTTACGGATGAACTCATGAATTATCTGGCCGTGGACGCCAACGCGCTGTCGCCCGGCTACGAGGACCCGTTGTATTGGGCGCTGGAAGAAGGCAAAATCCCAATTAACCTCGACCCGTTGGCGATGGATCTCTCCGACCCGGTGGAGCGGCGAACCCTGACCGCGCACCTGGAACGCGGCCTAAATAACCCCGTCGGCTACGTGCTGCCAATCACCTGGGACCACACTGCTGAAAACTGGCGGAGCGCGCCCTGGGAATTTCGACGCAATCATTGCTTCCTAATCCCCGGTAATTCACCCATGGGAATGCGGCTTCCCCTGGAATCTATTCCCTTCGTAACCAAAGAAAAAACGCCCGCCACCGTGGAGCGGTCGTTATTTGAAAATCTCCCAGAATTAGAAGATTTTGGAAAAAGGGCAGAGACGCGGTATGCCGCGTCTAGCGACGAAGTGGGAGGGGAGCAAGAGAGGAAAGCAGGAAAGGAGGAAAGGAATGGAGCAGAGCCTGTACAACCAACCGTCGAGCCATCTTACGACGTAGCACACGTTTCAGGGCAAAAGCTCTCAGAAGAAAACGCCGAGAAAAAGCCAAAGAAAAAAGCCCCGCTTTACGAAATAGAAACCATCCGCACCGCCCTCTGCGTGGAAGCGCGGGAGGGAATCATTTACCTTTTCTTGCCCCCAGTAGACTACATCGAGCATTATCTCGACTTGATCGCCTCCATCGAAGCCACGGCAGAAAAACTACAAATGCCCGTCCGCATCGAAGACTACACGCCGCCGACCGACTATCGGGTGCAGAAACTCATCGTCTCGCCCGATCCCGGCGTGATCGAGGTCAACATTCATCCCGCCAAAACCTGGCAGGAAATCGTGGACAACACCACGGCGCTGTACGAAGAAGCATTTCTGGCGCGGCTGGGCACCGAGAAATTCATGGTCGATGGCCGCCATACCGGCACGGGCGGCGGCAACCACGTTACCATCGGCGGCGCTAAACCCGCCGACAGTCCGCTGCTGCGGCGGCCGGATTTGCTGCGCAGTCTCATCACTTATTGGCAGCATCACCCGGCGCTGAGTTACCTGTTTGCGGGTTCGTTTGTCGGGCCGACGAGCCAGGCCCCGCGTATCGACGAAGGGCGCGACGAGCGGCTCTACGAAGTAGAAATCGCCTTTGACCAAATTCCGAAACACGGCGACGTTCCCTTCTGGATGACCGACCGGATCTTCCGCAATTTATTGGTGGACATCACGGGCAACACCCACCGTACGGAATTTTGCATCGATAAACTTTACTCGCCTGATTCGTCCACCGGGCGGCTGGGTATCCTGGAATTCCGGGCCTTCGATATGCCGCCGCACAAGCACATGGCGCTGGTGCAAAGTTTGCTGGTGCGGGCGCTGGTGGCCAAGTTCTGGCGCGAACCCTATGAGAAGAAACTCGTCCGCTGGGGCACCGAACTGCACGACCGCTTCCTGCTGCCGCACTTCGCCTATCTCGACATGATCGACGTCGTCAACGACCTGAAAGCCTCAGGCTACGCTTTCGATATTTCGTGGTTCGACCCGTTCTTCGAGTTCCGCTTTCCGCACTACGGCACTATTACGGTGGACAATATTCAATTAGAAATCCGCCTTGGCATCGAACCCTGGCACGTGTTGGGCGAAGAACTTTCCAACAGCGGCACGGCCCGCTTCGTGGATTCCTCCTTGGAGCGTTTGCAGGTGAGGGTGAGTGGTTTTGTGGAAAATCGGCACATTCTGGTCTGCAATGGCTGCCGGGTACCGCTCCGCAGCAGCGGCACCAAGGGCGAGTACGTGGCGGGCATCCGCTACAAAGCCTGGAACCCGCCCTCGGCTCTGCACCCGACCATTGGCGTGGATGCGCCGCTGGTCTTCGACATCATTGATACCTGGAGCAACCGCGTGCTGGGCGGCTGTACTTACTTCGTATCGCATCCCGGCGGACGCAGTTTTGACTCCTCCCCGGTCAATAGCTACGAGGCCGAGTCGCGCCGCATCAGCCGCTTCTGGAATTTCGGCCATACCCCCGCGCAGAACGAGGAGATACCCATCACCCAAAAATATACGCCCACGATTTCGCGCTTTGTGGCTGAGCATAAGAAGGAACTTAGCCCCGATACGCCCGTGGAGTTGATAAATTTGGAATACCCAACACTATTGGATTTACGCCAAGCCTGGAAAGGGCGGTAAACGAACGTGTGTCAAGTAGGGTCGAACAGGCGCACCTGCGAACCTATGTGTTCGCCCGGCGCGCGTCAGCAATGGTGAGAATATTCGCTTTCAGCACTCAACTTACGCCGAACATTTTCCCGTATGGCAGCATTCTGGGCGAACACATAGGTTCGCAGGTGCGCCTGTTCGACTCTACGAGTCGTCGAATATATTCAAAAACAGAATACCTTTTCAATGTTAACCACCGCTACTTCGCTTCTCCAAGACTACCGCCAAAAAGTTCGATCCTACGACGAAGTTTTGGACCGAAATGGCCAACTGAAACCGCATTGGCAATCGCTTTTTGCGGCTCTGGAAGGGCTGGGTTTAGATGAATTAGGCGTTCGGAATCAGGAGATCATCACCAAATTACAGGAAAACGGCGTCACGTACAGTGTCTACGAAAGCAGCGACGGCCTCAACCGCCCCTGGCAGCTCGACCCGATTCCTTTTCTGATTCACCAAAGCGAGTGGCAGGAAATTGCCCAGGGCTTACGGCAACGGGCGGAGTTGCACAATTTGATTTTGAAGGATCTTTACGGCCCACAGACTTTGGTCAAAGAAAAAGTCATTCCGCCCGAACTGGTGTACGACAACACGGGCTTTCTGAGGGCCTGCCACGATGTGAAGTTGCCGGGACTCCACCAATTGGTGAAAAACGCGGTGGACATGGCGCGGGGGCCAGATGGCCGGATGTGGGTCCTCGACAATCGAACGCAGGCCCCGTCGGGGGCGGGCTACGCGCTGGAAAACCGCACGGTGATGAGCAAAGTCCTGCCCGATCTGGCCGAAAACCTGTTCGTGCGGCGGCTGTCGCCTTTTTACCTCAGTACGCAGGGGGCCATCGCCCGCGTTTTCGGCAAAGGGAAAGAGGATTTGACCATCGTGTATCTCACGCCCGGTCCCAACAACGAAACCTACTTCGAGCACGCCTATCTGGCGGCTTACTACGGCTATATTCTAGCGCAGGGCGACGATCTGCTGGTGCGTGACGGCTTCGTGTGGCTCAAATCCATCGAAGGTTTGCAAAAAGTGGACATCATTCTTCGCCGCATCGACGACGATTTCAGCGACCCACTGGAACTGCGTTCTGATTCCCGGCTGGGCGTGCCGGGTTTGCTCCATGCCATCCGCAGGGGCAAGGTGGCGGTTATTAATCCGCCCGGCACCGGCCTGCTGGAAAACAACGCCTTCATGGCTTTTATGCACAATGCCAGCCGCCATTTGTTGGGGCAGGAACTGCTGCTGCCCTCCGTGGCCACCTGGTGGTGCGGGCAGGAAAAGGAGCAGAATTTTGTTTTGGAAAACCTGAATCGGCTCATTATCAAGAAAGTGAATCGCCATCGCGACAATCGCTCCATCTATGGTCACGCGCTCACAATGGCGCAACTGGAACAGCTCAAACGCGAAATCCGCGCCAATCCTACGCAGTACGTAGCGCAGGAAGAGGTTAGCTTTTCTACCACGCCCGCCTTCGTGGACGGCGGCATCGAGCCACGCTTTGCCGCTCTGCGGGCCTACCTCATCGCCACCGAAAATGGCTACGAAGTGATGCCCGGCGGCTTGACGCGCAGTTCTCCCGAGGCGGGGCGCTTTACGTTTTCCAACCAGTACGGCGGCATTTCCAAGGATACCTGGATCGTGGGCGAGGAAGTAAACCAAGCTCGCGAACACATCGTGGTGCCTACTTCTACCCACTACCGCCGGGCCAGTTCGCTCCCGAGCCGCAGCGCAGATAACCTGTTCTGGGTGGGCCGCTACGGTGAGCGGGTACTGGCGACCAACGCCTTCATGAACATCGTGCTAAACGCCCTGAATATGCACCAAAACTACGGGGGGCAGGCCGAACACATTCCCTGGCTGCTGCGGTCGCTGACGCACCTGACGCTAACCTATCCCGGATTCGTGACCGACGATGATAAGAACGCGATTTTGCAAGAACCCCTTCGTGAAATCAACGACCTAGTGTTGAACGTTAAGCGCCCCGGTTCCATCGGCTCGTCGGTAGAGCGATTCCTGCGATCTATCAAGTCGGTGCGCGATCAGTGGAATCCCGAAATCTGGCGGGCTGTCGATTTGGTCGAGGGAAGTTTAGTCAGGATAAAAACGTTGAAAAAAGAACAGGCCGACCACCGCGCCATCCAGAAAGACCTCGACCGCCTATACAGCAGGATGTTCACCTTCTACGGTACAGTATCGGAAACTATGTCGCGCGACAACGCCTACTACCTCTTAAAAAGCGGCAAACTCATCGAGCGTATCCTGTCGCGGGTGAGCGTGATCCGCTCGTCTTTTGCCTTTCGTAATCCCGAGTATGTCGAAAACGAACTACTGGAAGCTTTGCTCAACTACCACCACTTGCTGGGCCGCTTCCGCAATACCTACCGCTCCCAAATCAGCCTCAGTGCCGGCCTGGACATGGTGCTGATGGAGGCCAACTCGCCCTACGCGCTGGCTTACCAATTCGACGCGCTGGGCCGCTGCCTCGACCGTTTGCCCGGCAACCACGAACGTCTGAACAACGCCCAGAAGGCCGTGCTGGAAGCGGCGGCTAAAATTAAACTGGCCAATGTGGTTGAACTTTGTGAATACGAAAGGGAATCCAACTTTCGTAAAAATCTGGACGAACTTATGGCCGAAATCACGGCTCTGACTTTGAAGGCATCCGAAAGTATTTCCAACCTGTATTTCAGCCATGTAGCCATTCAGCCATCGTTTTTTGGGGGCGGGAATCCGAGCGAACAAAATGAAATATAAGCTGATTCATAGCACTCTGTACGAATATCGGCAGTCGGTGAGTAGCTACCACAGCATCGCTTGCCTTTGTCCGCGTACGACGGTGAACCAGGTCTGCGGTGATTTCTCACTAACCGTAACGCCTGAACTTGCGGAGCTCACGGAGCGCATCGATTTTTTTGGTAATACGGTGCATTATTTTTCTATCCAAAAACCCCACAGGCAACTCCGGGTGGTGGCGCGAAGTACGGTCGAAACTATTTTTTTGAATGCGGAATTGCCCATCGGCCAGTCAGCCAACTGCCGGGAAGCCCGCGCCGCTTTCCAATCGGATCTCGCACTGAAAAGCGAAGTGTTGCAATACCTGCTGCCCAGTCCGTTTGTGCATTGGGACGAGGACATTCGCCGCTACGCGCGGGATTGTTTTGCTGAAGAAATGTCCCTTCTCGAAGCCGTACGGGATTTTTGCGGAAAAATTTTCCGGGAATTCGCCTTCGATTCCAGGTTCTCCACCGTCAACACCCCCCTCAAAACGGTACTCAGAGAGAAGAAAGGCGTTTGTCAGGATTTTTCGCATCTGGCTATTGCGGGGCTACGCAGCCTGGGCTTTGCGGCCCGCTACGTGAGTGGCTACCTCGAAACACTGCCGCCGCCCGGCCAGCAAAAACTTCAAGGTTCTGACGCCTCCCACGCCTGGATTTCGGCCTATATCCCAGGCTTCGGCTGGTGCGACTTCGACCCTACCAACGACGTGGTGCCCCGCGAGCGGCACCTGACCACCGCCTGGGGACGAGACTACGGCGACGTACCGCCGCTAAAAGGAATTTTGTCAGGTTCGGGAAGGCAGCGGTTGAAAGTGGAGGTGGATGTACTGCCAATTTTGGCGTGAAAAGGCATTTGCTACATTTTAGGGCTTCTCGTAACTCACCACTCTCGCCTTAATCGTGTCGGCTTCGGCGGGGTTACTGTTAAAAGACACCCAACCTTCGCGGGTCGATTCCTTGGGGCAGTAGTCCACATCGAGTTCGGCTTTTTCCAGTTCCTCGCCGCCCTTTTTCAAAGAAATCTCTACTGTCACCGACTCGGCGGTTTCATTACCCTCATTGTGCAGGATGACGTGGTAACGGTGCGGCTCGTAGCGTCCCGGCTCCGGGAAATACTCTACGTAAAGCTCCGGCGGTCCGGCACTATGAGTGATGGTTTTGTAAATCAAGTATCCCAAAATTCCCAAAGTAAGAATTAATCCTACCCCAAAAACTGCCCATTCCAGCCAGTTCTTCTTGTCCTTAAATTCATTCTCTTTTTTCTCGTCTGCCATACATTTTAGTGATATTTTTTATTCACTAATTCTCTAATTCAAAATTCACTAATTGATTAGCAACCTCCCCGCCGAAGTACCCAGCGATGAAAGAACGCCTAGGGCCACGGTTTGGGCAAGACCCGTCCAAAAGCTGACGCCATCCAGTCGGCCAAAAAACCAGAGCAACAAGGCCGAAGTGCTCAGGGCTACTACGTAGCAGACGCAGGTTTGCTGCGTGATGGTAAACAAATCGGGCTTTCCAGATTTTTTACCCGTTCCTTCAAAATCGGAATAGAAAAGAATCAATACACTCATCGCCAGCGAAACCAGAGCCATCGCCAGAACATTCCCCGGATGCGCCTCCGTACCCACGACGAGTACCTCCTCCGTTGGAGCCACATTGCCGCCGATCAAAACGCTGCCGCAAATTCCCAGAACAATAAGTGAAAGTAGTCCCGATTGCCGCTTTTTCTTTAAATCTTTGGCTTCCTCGTCTTGGGAATCGCCATTGTCCACGCCCAACTGCGCCGTACCAACGGACACGCCAATGGAAATGACCATTGCCTCGATAACGACTTTTCCCATGATTTCGAGCATGGACATTTCGTGGAAATCAATCCGCCGCAGCATGAAAAGTAAGGTAAAAGCCAGGAAAAAGCCGATGCCCAGGTCCTCCACCGAATCCACCAATACATCCTTCCAGGTAGCTTCCGGGTGCATTCCGGCAAAGCGGTTGTAGCCTAGCAGCAAAATGAAGGTAAAGACAATAACTAAAATAAATTGAAAAGGCGAAGCGATGAAACCCGTCCACCAGACCTCCATTGTGTAAAGCAACGGAAAGCTGAAAAGCAGTCCCCCGGCAATACCTCGTCCGTATTCCTGCAACGATTGAGAGATGGGCCGTTGATCGGATTGAGTAGGCATGAGGAGTCAAAAGGCGATAGAGAAATCAAACATAATTTTTTTAATTAAAATCTGTGCCAAAGTAAGTAGAGCCATCGGAAAAGTGAATGGAGTCAGAATTTTCTACAGGGCAATAAATCTTGCAATGTCCCCCCAGAATTCTGTAACGAACTCTTACCAAAATTTCCCGACCTTTGTATTTTAAAAAGATAGAGCCGTGAATACCCTAAAATTCAAAACCAACATCAAATGCGGTGCCTGCGTAGCCACCGTCACACCCCACCTGACCGGAGCCGAAGGCATCCAAAACTGGCAGGTGGATTTACAAAACCCCAACCGCATCCTGACCGTTGAAACCAACAAATCAGCCGCACAAGTAGCCGAACTCGTCAAAGCGGCGGGCTACCAGGCCGAACCAATGGCCTGATTGGCAAAAAGACTGCTCTGAACTATTTGATCTTCAGATTGTTGATTAACAGCCAACCGAAGCCTCGGCCCGAGCTAATTATAAGGCCGAGCCAATTCTATGATTAAAAGCAAACCGTACAGACTCTTCACCATTCTCATGGCCCTCGTCGTGCTGCTCAGCAGCACGGGTTTTGGTCTGGTGGAACATAGCTGTATGATGCGCGGCAAGTCGATGGCGATGGAGGCTGTGGGCAAAGCGGATTCGGGCTGTAAAATGTGTAAGTCGGCGACGTCTTCGGGCGTTCGGGTCGCTTCCTCTTTGCATTTTGAGAAAAAAAACTGCTGCGAAGAAAGCCAGAAATTTCAGAAGTTGGAGGTCGTCAGTTCCACCGCTTCGGCGGTCAAAGTCCTTAAATCGTCACCCTTGTGCGCAGCGTTGGGCGAACACCTAGGTTCGCCCCTACGGTTGATGCCTTTCCTCCTTGCTGGTGCGCCAGCCCGGTCCTTTTATTCTTTCTCCTCTCTTCATTATGGCCGAACTATGCTCTTGTTCGTCCAATCTTTTTTGATTTAGAATTACTATTTGATTGATAATGAGTTTAAAGACTCAAATTTATGTCATTCATTTAGTGAATCTATTTCATGAAATTTCAATTTTCTTTTTTTATAATTTTGGTGCTTCTCTCGCTTTCAGCGGGAGCGGTATCGGCGCAGGGCGTAACCGGGATAGTATACGAACTCACGGGAGCCGCCGTGCAAAAGACACCGCTGCCCGGTGCCAACGTTTACTGGTCGGGTACAACGCTCGGGGCAGTTGCCGACCCGGATGGACGTTTTTCCATTCCGCGCTCCGCACAGTCCAATCAACTGGTCGTAAGTTTTGTCGGCTACCTGAATGATACTTTGAAGGTCATAGCGGTGAGCGAGGTAGAGTTTGTGCTACGCTCAGCGCAGTCGCTGGACGAGGTGGTGATTCAGGGCGGTTCCTCGACCATTGACCGACTTTCTCCGATTCAAACTGAAATTATTACGAGCCGAGCCCTGGCCAAGGCTGCCTGTTGTAATCTGTCCGAAAGTTTCGAGACCAATGCCTCGATTTCGGTATCATACAGCGACGCCGTGACGGGCGCGAAGCAGATTCAAATGCTGGGTCTGAATGGTACCTATATTCAAACTAACGTCGAAAACATCCCGAGCATTCGCGGGCTGGCCACGACTTTTGGCCTCAATTTTATTCCCGGAACCTGGATTCAGTCCATCGACATTGGGAAGGGCGCGGGGTCGGTCGTGAACGGCTACGAGTCGATGACGGGGCAAATCAACGTGGAACTGCAAGCGCCCGATGGCCGCGAAAAACTCTACGCCAACGCCTATGTCAACAATTTTGGCCGCGCCGAACTGAACCTTAACCTGGCCCACAAGCTCAACGACAAGTGGAGCGCCGGGCTGCTAACCCACGCCAGCACCCTGCGCAACCGCGTGGACAATAACGGCGACGGCTTTCTGGACCTGCCGCTCTACACGCAGTTCAATGCCGTACAGCGCTGGAAGTACCAAGGCGAGCGGTTTATGGCGCAATTTGGCGTGAAAGCCCTGCACGAGGACCGCACGGGTGGACAAACCAACTTCGAACCCGAACGGCGTGGTCAAACTGGCCCGAACGGTTCGCGGCTGTACGGTTTTGGCGCAAAAATCAATCGGCTGGAAGTTTTTTCCAAAACCGCTAAGTTGTTTCCCAACCAGCCTTACAAAGGTCTGGGTTTGATTCTGAACGCTTCCGTCCATGACCAGCAGTCCTACTTTGGCTTTACGCCCTACAACGGTCGGCAGCAGACGCTGTACGGAAATTTGATATATCAATCTATCATCGGCAATACCAATCACAGCTTCAAGACGGGCGTGAGCTACCTTTTGGACGATTACAATGAGCTTTACAAGGATACGACCATGCTCAGGACGGAGTCGGTGCCGGGGGCATTTTTTGAATACACCTATAAAAACCTGGACAAGCTGACACTGGTGGCAGGTTCACGGGTTGATTTCCATAACTTATACGGCACGCAGTTTACGCCCCGGCTGCACTTGAAGTACCAACTCGACAACAACACCGCTCTGCGGCTGTCGGCGGGGCGTGGCTTCCGGGTGGCTAATCCGCTGGCCGAGTACTTCGGCAACCTGGTGAGTTCACGGGCCGTGGTGTTTCGGGAGAAAATCCGGCCCGAGGTGTCCTGGAACTACGGCGCGAGTCTGACGCGTGACATTCACTGGTTCGGGGCGCCCGGCACGCTGGTGTTGGACTACTACCGCACCGAATTCCAGAATCAACTCATCGCCGACTTGGAGCATCCGGGCTTTTTGTATTTTTATAATTTACAGGACAAAGCCTTCGCCAACAGCTTTCAGGCCGAGGTGAACCTAATTCCAGTCAAGCGGCTGGAATTCAAACTGGCCTACCGCCTCTTCGACGTAAAGCAGACAATGGGCGAACCCTTCGGCGAAAGCGTGCTGCTGCCGCGCATGATGGTCAACCGCGACCGAGTGCTGTTCAACGTTGGCTACGCGCTGCCCTACGACAAATGGAAGTTTGATTTTACGACGCAGTGGAACGGCAAGCGCCGCATCCCGAACCTCGATCCCGGCTACGACCACACGAGCTACGTTAATATGCCCACCGATCTCGCTCCGGCCTTTTTCAATTTCAATGCGCAGATTACCAGAACTTTCGTCAAGTGGGACGTGTATCTGGGCGGTGAAAACCTGGGCAATTACCGACAGGCTAACCCGATTATCGGAGCCAACGACCCATTTGGATCGCGCTTCGACGCGGGCGTGGTGTGGGCACCCGTCGTGGGCCGGACGATTTATGCGGGCGTTCGTTACAAAATCAAACGCTGAGCCGTCATGAAGTTAGCTATCAAAAATATGGTCTGCGACCGCTGCATCAAGGTTGTGCGCGACGAACTGGAAGCCCAGGGATTGACGGTGAGCCGAATCGAACTGGGTTCGGCGGAGGTGGAAGGTGATCTATCCCCCGAACAAGAAAAAGTGGTGAGAAAGCGTTTGGAAACCAACGGTTTCGAGTTGCTGGAAGATCTGCGCCTCGTGCTGGTGGAACATATTAAAAAACTCGTCATCGACGAAGTGCAGCACCTGAAAGGAAACAAGCCGAAGCACCAAAATTTTTCGGATTATTTATCCGAAAAATGCGGCTACGAATATTCGTACCTCAGCCACTTATTCTCCTCGGTCACCGGACAAAATATAGAGCGATACATCATCAGTCAGAAGATTGAAAAAGTCAAAGAATGGCTTTCCTACGACCAATTAACGTTAAGCGAAATTGCCTGGCGACTCGATTACAGCAGTGCAGCGCACCTGGGCAATCAATTTAAAAAAGAAACCGGACAAACGCCGGGACAATTCAAGAAAGGAGCGGCATTGGGAAGGAAGCCGCTGGATAGAGTTTGAAGAGAGGGGCAAAGTTCCAAAGGGATAAAGTTTTTGATAGTCAGTAAATAGACCAATAGTTTCGGCTAATTTTTTCCAAATCAACATCAGTTCAATGATTCAACAATTAAACACTCAAACAAAAAGATGAAAACTGCTATTTTTTCCATTCTATTCGCCTTTTCCATGACGCTGAGTTTTGCCCAGACAAGTGATAAGGAAGTGAAGATTAAAACGTCCGCGATTTGCGAAATGTGTAAGGAGCGTCTGGAGCGTAATTTGGGTTTATCCAAGGGCGTGAAATACGCTAACCTCGACCTCAATGACAAAATAATGACCGTGAAGTATAACCCGAAAAAGACCGACCTAGCTTCTATCAAAGAAACCATCGTGAACACGGGTTACGACGCGGGCGACGTGGTGGCCGACCAAAAGGCGCACGACAAACTACCCAAATGTTGTCAGAAGACGGCGGCGGCACATAGCGATATGAAACACTGAAGCGAAAAGGCAAATTGAAATAACGGGCGGGCGCAAGTCTGCCCGTTTGCTTTTGGGACTGGCGTACTTTTTTTAGGATGAGGGCTTCTACAACAAAATAAAACCACGACTATGAAAGCAGCGATCATCGAGCATTACGGCTCGCCCGACGAATTTAAAATAAAAGACCTCCCGACGCCCGAGATTGACGAGGGCGAAATCCTGATTCGCAACCGCGCCTCGTCAGTCAATCCCATCGACACCATCGTGCGCAAGGGAACGGTCAAGCTGGTGAGTGGGCTGATTGGCGACCAGCTTTTGGGCAGCGATTTTAGCGGCACCGTGATGGCTACCAAAAGCAAAAAATTTAAAGTTGGCGACGAAGTATTTGGTCTGAACAGCGCCATCAAGGGTGGGTCCTACGCCGAAGAAATCGTAGCCGACGCGGAACACGCGGCGCTGAAACCTGAGGGACTGAGTTTTACCGAAGCGGCCACGCTGCCCTTGGTAGGCCTTACGGCCTGGCAGGGTATGGTGGACGACGGCAGGCTGAAAGTGGGCGACCACGTGCTGATTACGGGCTGCACGGGTGGTGTAGGTTTCGTGGCTGTTCAAATCGCTAAAGCCTTAGGGGCACACGTCACGGGTACCTGTAGCGCCAAGCACGTAGAGTTTGCCAAGTCGTTGGGGACCAACGAAGTCATTGCCTACGACCAGACCGAGATTCCCAAGAACCAAAAATTCGACCTGATTTTCGACGCCAGTGGTCATTACACCATTAGCGACATGAAAGGAAATCTAACCGACGACGCCATGTTTGTGTCCACGAAGGCCGGGGCGGATAGTCTGAAAGGGGCCTTTGACGCTGCCACCGATATGGTTTTTCAAAAGCGCATGAAAATCGTGCGGATGGATATGGACGCCGACGATCTGGAAAAACTGGCCGAATTGGTGAACGAGGGAAAACTCAAACCCCATGTCGCCAAAACCTTTCCGCTGGCGCAAATTGCGGCGGCGCACCGGATGCTGGAAGACGAAAGTTTTAAAGGAAAAATCGCGATTGAAATAGACTAAAATCAGCACCAAAATAGCGAGATTGCGGCAGAAAAGATCTTTTGACAGAAACCTGCCGCATTTTTCATGAAAAATAATACAAGTTGGTTGCTCGCTATTTTGCTGCTCTGGGTGAGCAGCGTCAGTACCTTCGCCCAATCCACTTCCCCTCGCTGGACGCCGAAGCAAGCCCAGGACTGGTCCGCCAAGCAGCCGTGGTTTTGCGGCTTCAACTACATTCCATCCAACGCTATTAACTACACGGCGATGTGGGACAAAACCAGTTTCTCGCCCGAATTGATCGACAAGGAATTGTCGCTGGCCGCCAAGACGGGCTTCAACTGCGTGCGGGTGGTGTTGCAACACGCGGTTTACGCCGATGATCCGGCTTATTTCAAGAAAACCTTCGACCAGTTTTTGGAAATTTGCCAGCGGAACGGCATCCGGGCGATGCCTATTTTCTTTGACGACTGCGTATTTGGCACCGTAATGAATCCCACGATCGGCAGGCAGCCCGAGCCGCTGATTGGCTGGTACGCCTGGGCGTGGTCGCCCAGTCCGGGCCACACGATGGTCGCCGACCCGCAGTACCATCCCCAATTGGAAACCTATGTCAAGGATCTGTTGACGACTTTTCGCGACGACCAGCGGATTTTTCTCTGGGATTTGTACAACGAACCGACCAACGGCGGCCTGGGCCGGACGAGTTTGCCGCTGTTGCGCAAAGTGTTTGCCTGGGCCCGGGAAGTCGCTCCCAGCCAGCCTATTTCGGTGGCGCACTGGACGAATGGCAACGCGGAGATGACCCAGATTATCAACGAAAACTCCGACGTGACAACGTTCCACAACTACGACGATATCGCCAAACTCACGACCTATGTGCAGGAACTCAAAAAGTCGGGCCGCCCGTTGATTTGTACCGAATGGCTCAACCGCCCCAAAAAATCTATTCCCGAAACGGTGCTACCCTTCTTCCAAAAGGAACGCATCGGCAGTATGCACTGGGGCTTTATCAACGGCAAAACCCAGACTGAACTTCCCTGGGGCCACCGCCCCGGCGACCCGGCGCCAACGGTGTGGCAGCACGATTTGTACCACACTGATTTTACGCCCTATCGTCCCGAGGAACTGCAAATCTTCAAGGAAGAAATCGCCCGTGCCAAATAAACAGAAGGTGCAGGTTGTTTTCTTATTTGCCTAGTGAAATAACCAGGTCGTCCATTTCGCGGGCAATGGCGTCGGGATCGACGCCATCTTTGATTTTGACAAAAGCGTGCTGCTTACCCGCGGCCTTTGCGCCTGCTTCCCAAACGTTACCCCCGTCGGCGGCCGCGCTCACGTAGCCGTCGCGGACGAAGTCGAAATATTTAGCCGAAGCCTTTTCGTCCAGCAGCAGTACGGCCACCTGATCCCAGGCCGGACGGCCCGCGAAATTATTATAGAGTTGGTAGGCGCGGTACACCGGATTGTTTTCCGGCAGCTTGCTTTTTAGGTATGCGCCACCCGTCAAGATTTTATTCCCGACTTCCCAGCCGCAGAAAACCACTTCCTGCGTCCAGTGCGCCAGGCAATAGACGGTGGATGCCGGATCGGGGCGGTAAAAGTTTGCCTCCTTGCCTTCGGGGTATTGTCCACCCATGCAGAACCATTTCTTCACCTTTTTTTGTACCAATTCCTGTCCGCTCAGCGGCGAGATTCGGTCGCCGGATGATTGCAGCAGGTTCATCAGGCTAGTCAGATGCCCGATGGTAACGATGACTACGGAATGATCGGGGCTTTCAGCCAGGAGTTTTCGGTAGAGTTCAGCTGATTCCGTAGTTTGCTCAAGGCGGGTGAGATCATGCGGAAATTCCTCGGCGACGCGCCGGGTGTATTTGGAAAAATGACGGAGTTTTTCCTGTTTTTTCAAGAAACCAATGGGCAAATCCGGTTGACCATAGAAGGTGTCGATGGCGTCCGTACAGGCAAAAGACGCGCTATCGTCACTGGTGACCACGACGCCCAGCAGTTTGACCAGGCTTTGCCGCTGGTAGGCGTGGAGCATGGCCAGCGCCTGCACGTCGTCCACGTCGGAGTCGATGTCGGCGTCGAGGATGACGTGGGTTTGGGCAATGCTTGTCAGCGAGAGCAGGAGCACGAGTCCCAGCGTCAAGTATTTCATGCTTATTTATTTGGCGTTCTTCGACCGCTCGATATAAAAATCATCCAACTCCTTGGAGTCCTTGTACTTCACGCGCAGGGCTTTCAGGTCTTTGTGCAGCTTGGCCCGCACATCAGCGTAGGCCGGATCGTCATAGACATTTTTCATTTCCTGCGGGTCTTTCTGCCGGTCGTAAAGTTCCCATTCGTCGATGTCGTAGTAGAAGTGGATGAGTTTATAGCGTTCCGTCACGATGGCGTAGTGCCGCTTCACGGCGTGTTCGGCGGGGTACTCGTAGTAGTGGTAGTAAGCGGCCTCGCGGAAGTTGGCGGTTTTGCCCCGAAAGAGCGGAATCAAACTCTCGCCTTGCATATCGGCGGGTACTTTCACGCCCGCCGCGCTGAGGAAAGTTGGGGCAAAGTCGAGGTTTTGTACCATTTGGCTATTGACGCTGCCGGGCTTAATGACGCCCGGCCACTTGATTAGCAATGGCGTGCGGAAAGATTCTTCGTACACAAACCGCTTGTCGAACCAGCCGTGTTCACCCAGATAAAAGCCCTGATCGGAAGTGTAAACGACGATGGTGTTTTTGTCCAAACCGCTCTCTTTCAAATAATCCAGCACCCGCCCGACGCCCTCGTCCACGGCGGCGATGGTGCCCAGGTAATCCTGCATATAACGCTGGTATCGCCAGCGCATGAGGGCTTTGTCCGACATTTTGGGGTAGTCTTTCTCAAAATCTTTGCTGATGGGCTTATAGTACTTGTCCCATTCGGCCCGTTGCCGCTCGTCCATCCGACCCATGTAGTCCGCAAAACCAAATGGCTTGCCCATCGGCGTTTTGTCAAGACCTACCGCCTTTACCGTCTCGGGGTAAAGCTTGGAATCGTACGACCAAAACATGTGCTTCATGATATTCATCTCGGCGGTTTTGGCGGCGATACCGCGTCCTTCGTAGTCGTCGAACAGCGTTTCAGGTTCGGGAAACGTGCGGGCGGTGTACTCAGGCAGGTGGCGCAGGGCGGGCATCCAGGCGCGGTGCGGGGCCTTGTGCAGGTACATCATCAAAAATGGCTTGCTGGCGTCCCGTTCAGTCTTCAACCAATCGAGCGTCATGTCCGTAATCAGATCGGTCACGTAGCCTTTAAGGTTAATGTTCCCCTCTTTTTTAGTGATAAAATCCGGGTTGTAGTATTCGCCCTGACCCGGCAAAATCTTGAACTCGTCAAACCCCTTGGGATTATTGCCAAAGTGCAGCTTGCCGAACATAGCCGTTTGATACCCCGCCTTTTGCAATAACTGCGGAAAAGTCACCTGCGTGGTGTCGAAGGGCGAAATGTTATCGATCTTACCATTGAGATGACTATGCTTACCCGTCAGAATCACGGCGCGGGAAGGCGCGCAAATGGAGTTGGTGACGCTGGCGTTGGTGAATTTTATGCCCTCGTTGGCGATGCGGTCGATGTTGGGCGTCTGAATCAGCTTGTCGTTGTACGCGCTGATAGCCTGGTAGCCGTGGTCGTCCGACATGATGAAAAGAATGTTCGGTCGGGCCGCGCTCGGCCTTTGCTTTTGTGCGCTGGATTGGCTGCCGCCCGTCCGGCCACAGGCAATTACCAAGAGTACCAAAAGGGCAGGAATTGGCAGGAGCAACAGGGCTTTCTTTGTCATGATTGTTTATTAGCGAGTCGTTTTTTTGAATTCTTTGA
>JBBSUC010000057.1:0-39074 GCA_038235275.1 Cytophagales bacterium
CCAACCCCCTCTTTCTTTAAAAGTTGGAGAGCCTCCAGTTTCTCCGACAGGCTCCACGTTCTTTGATGCTTGTGCATAATACCGTAAATTTAAAACTTAGTTTACGGAAATTATGTCCAGTTAATTAGGGGGTTGAGAAGCTTTCTGCAAACTGATTGTACTTTATTACGGGATTGTCAGAGGTTATAAAAGGATACGGCGTTTCGTTAATAAGCAAGGCACATCTTAAATCTCGAATAAATGGGATTGCATCATTGGCAATATCTACAAACATTGATGGACTATTGAAACCCTCTGGAACCTGCGCGATTGGTTGAAGTTTATCGGGGAACCTAGATTTATTTAGTTTGTTTACCATTTCGTACCATTTCAATTGTCCTTCAGCAATAATTGGGTTTCTTAATTCAGTTACGAGCATCAAATGAATTAGCTCATCATATTCATTAGTTTCAAGCTTTGGGATGTACTTGGTTCTAATAATTTTAAGCATTAGTTTCTTAAAATCACCTTCCAGATGCATTAACTTGTTCTCAGTTATTTTATCGTCTCCATAGTATTTTAATTTTCTACATTGAGTTTTAAGTTTTCCTGATTTCATGTATAATTTTCTTACAGGATGATAGATTCCCATTTCCTTATTGTTGGAAAAATTGGAAAAGTTAGTTAGGTAGCTTTTGGGAAGAAAATGTTGCTGATCTTTTTCGGCCATATTAAGATCAAAAGTTAAAATCTTAAATTAACATATACCCTAAATCAAGCATATTTGTTGTTAATTAATTTTGTTTCAGCGTAATATCCTTCATCAATATATTCGAAAAACGATTATTTGCAAATCTATTTTCTATCGCACCGTGTCGTTTATTAGACTTGAATGCACCTAGTAAATGTAATAACTAATCCGTGGGCTGTATTATGCAGCCTTTATTCGTCGTAAGCGCTGTGAAGTACAACCCACTCTTACTTCTGCGCCTCCCGAATCGCCTTAAACTCAGATCCCTCTTTCCAAACCGGCCATTTTTCTTCAAAGGCCAGACGCTTTCCTACTTGAAAGAGTAGTTTCAATTCACTCACTGCCCCTTCCATCGTCCAGGTGGCAGGATCGTATTCGTCCGAAGGTTTGTGGTAATCGTTGGTGGTGTAGTCGTCCTGCAATTTCTGCCCGTACGCTTTTCCTTTCCCGATTACGTCCACGCCGCTTTCCAGGTACAGGGCCGGAATTCCTACTTTGGCAAAATTGAAGTGGTCGGAGCGGTAGTAATAGCCCGCTTCGGGGTGCGTCACTGGCGAAATATAGCCGCCCTCTTTCTCAATCATCTCCCGCGTGTAGTCTTCCAGTTCCGACTGCCCTTCACCCACCAGCACCATATCTTTGGTAGCGCCAAAGCGATTCAACCCATCCATATTGATATTGGCGACGGTTTTTTTGACCGGATAAATAGGATTCTGGGCGTAATACGCCGATCCCCAAAGCCCCTGTTCCTCAGCGGTTACCGCTAAAAAAACGATGGTTCGCGCGGGCGGCGTTTTCAGGCTTTTGAAGGCGCGGGCCAATTCCAGCAGTCCGGCGGTACCGGAAGCGTTGTCGAGTGCCCCGTTGTAGATCGAGTCGCCCGTAGCGTCGGGGGTGCCAATCCCCAGGTGATCCCAGTGGGCGGTGTAGATAATTACCTCATCGGGACGCTCACTTCCCGTAATTTTTCCAATGACATTGTGCGTTTTGTCGTAGGTAGTTTTTACCCGCATGGACGTACTCACTGTCACATCCAGAGGCACGGCCTTGAAACCTTTTTGATCGGCTTGTTTGATCAGATTCTCGTCTTTGCCCACCGCCTGCAATAGCTTCATCGCCACAGACTCCGGTACCCAGCCGATGACGTCACAGTTGGGAATATCCTTGCCTCGGTTGTCGAGCTGCAGCCGTGATGTGTTAAAGTTATTCTGTTGAACGGCAAAGGGATAGCCCGCCGCCTCGGTGCGGTGGATAATCAGGCAGCCTTTGGCCCCCTGCCGGGCGGCCTCCTCAAACTTGTAGGTCCAGCGTCCGTAGTAGGTCATCTCATTGCCTTTGAACAAAGTGGTATCTCCCGCCCAGAAACCGGGGTCGTTTACCATCACCATTACTACTTTTCCCTTCACATCCAGCCCGGCGTAGTCGTTCCAGTTGTACTCGGGAGCGACTACCCCGTAACCCGCAAAGACCAGTTCGGCCTTATCGAGAGTAATGTCAGGCTCGGTGCGATCGGTCCAAATCACGTAGTCGTCGAAGGCTTTGAGGGTCATCGAACCCTTGGGCGTTTGTACCGCCATCGTCGGCGCGGCCGTGGCTTCTATGTTGACCATCGGTACCTCTTGCAGGTAGCTGTCGCCATTGCCAGGTTGCAGCCCGACGGCCCTGAATTGCTTTTGCAGGTAGTCGATGGTTTTGGTTTCGCCTTCGGTAAAGGGCATACGTCCCATAAATTCGTCCGACGCAAGTACCGCGACGTGCTTTTTAAGACTATCGGCGCTGAAAGCTGCCAGGCCATCCTCATAATCGACGGTAGTTTCGGTAGGAGAAGTACAGGCGGTCAACAGGCTCACGGCCAGAACCGATAAAAGTGGGGCTACTGATTTCACGAAAAATGAAGTTTATGGATTGGCTATTTTATAAACCCCCAACTCACTCAATACCACCACCTCGGGAGTCTTAGTGAAGCGAATGCGAAGCTTTTCAGAAGTAACGGGCGCATCAAACTTAATCAGTCGCCGCGCACCGATGCTGGTGCCTTCGTGGATTTTCTTCCAGTCTTCCCCTTCCCAGGTATCGATCTCGAAGGCTTCTACCCGCTGCCCGAATTTGACGCTTTCCTGAATACTGATGAGGTCGAAAGTCGTGGGCTGCGAGAACTCGATGTTCATGCTTGATTTCTTGAAATCGTCGTCCGTGGTCCAGTAGGTGTCGGGGTTGTTGTCCACCAGGTTTTTGGTGCCGTAAATCGAATTGTAACCCCGCACATTGATGGCGCGGATGTAAGCGTTGCGGGCCAGGTTTTGGGCGTAGGTTTTTTCCAGGCGGTCGCCGAAGGTTTTTAGTGAAGCCACGTCGGCGTCGCTCAGCAGGCCGCGCGTATCCGGGGCCAAACCCAGGTCGAGGGCCGCGCCGCGGCCGACGCTTTTCAGATATAAATCAAACAGTTCGTCGGGTGACTTCGGCTTCTCATCGGGATGGTAAAACCAGCCTTTGCGCAGCGGCACATCGCATTCGGCGGGAATCCAGAACTTGCCGTCGCGCATTCCGGTGGGGCTGTCCTCGTAATTGGCCTGGCCGGGAACGGCTTCGCTGAGGCCCTTGGGCGGCTGCGGTGTGAAGGTGGCCCAGTGCGTTTCGGCGGCGGTGCCTTTTTCATTGCCCACCCAGCGTACGTCCCAGCCGATGTCGCTGAAAATATTGGCCGTTGGTTGTAGCTTACGGGTCAGATTGGTCCAAGTCGAGTCCCATTGGTAGTAGGTCGTGTTGTCGATACTGCGTTTTTCTTTGGCTCCGCCGTAGTAGCCATCGCCCCCGTTGGCCCCGTCGTGCCATGACATGAATAGCGGGCCGTAGTTGGTGTACAGTTCTTCGAGTTGCGCGCGATAAATCGCCAGATATTCCGGCGTGCCGTAGGCCGCATTGTTGCGATCCCAGGGCGAGCAATACACGCCAAATTTCAGTCCCGCATTACGAGCAGCGTCGGCTACTTCTTTGACCATATCGCCTTTGCCATCCCGGAAAGGGCTTTTAGTGATATTGTACTCCGTCGTTTTGGTAGGCCAAAGACAGAAGCCGTCGTGGTGTTTGGCGACGAAAATGATGGCCCGCAAACCACCCGCCTTAGCAGCTTGCACGATTTGGTTGGCGTCAAATTCCGTGGGGTTGAAAATAGCCGGGTCGGCGTCGCCGTAGCCCCATTCCTTGTTCTCGAAGGTCGTGGGGGTAAAGTGAATCAGTCCGTACTGTTCGATGGCGTGCCATTCCAGTTGGCGGGGCGACGGGGTGGGGCCGTAGGGTTTGGGTGGTATTTGGGCAAAAGTGGTTCCGGCAAGCAAAAACAGGAGAAATAATTTCTTCATTGGGGCTGTTTATCAGACTGAGCGTAAGAATCAGGTAAATATAGAGATTATTTTTGAGGTGATTTCCTGCGGGCTCACGGGAAAATGCCGCGTAGTTCAACGGAGCCGTTCCAAAGTGCCGTACTTTTGTCAAAAAATAGCATGACGCTCAAAAGTTACCTTACTTCCGAAGACACAGAATCCGCTTTGCGCTTCCTGCTGGGGGCGTCTTTGCCGCTGGTGGGTTGTTTATTGTTGGGATACAATGAATTAGGGCTTTTTCTCTTTCTGGGCAGCACCTTCGTTTTCGGGATCGACATTCCCATTGCGCTGCCCAAAAAACTGGGTTTCATGCTGCTGTCCGGCGCGTTGTCGGCGGTGCTTTTCTTAGTGTTCACCCAGGTGAAAGCGTATCCGCTGCTGAATGCCGTCATGCTTTTCGGCCTGTTGTTCGTCATCAATTTCCTTTCTCCTTTCAGCCCCAATTTCAGTATCGTGGCCCTGCTGGTCAATCTTTCGGTAATGATCGGACTAAGCTTGGCGGCCACTGTCCCGACTCTGACCGACGGCTTGCAGAAGGCGGGTTACCTGCTGCTGGGATCGGCCTGGTACATTCTGTACGCCTTGCTGATGCACCCGTTGCAACGTCCCCGACAGCTTCGGCGACGCTTGCAGGACTGTCTGCGACTAACAGCCGACTACATTGCCGGGCAAAATGAACTGCTGGATTCGAGCCGTTCCGATGACGAAGTACTGCTGGCTTTATCCCAAAAGCAGGGAGATATTCTGGCGGTACACCAGCAGATTCGGGAGGTTCTGCTCCGAGAACCCATGAACATCACCAACCCCGAGACGTTCATGGGCCGGGCCACCCACTTTCTGGCCAATCTGGTGGACTTACTGGAACTGGCGACGGCCTGCGTTTCGTCGCTGCAAGCCCTGCCCGATGGCCCCGAAAAAGAAGCGGTCCAACCCACGCTGCGGTCACTAAACGACGGTATTGCGGTGCAGCTTCGACAACTGGAAGCGCGGATCGACCGGAACGAAGAGAAGGTGTCGGTCAAAGACTATGACCACGAAGCCGAACGCGCCGTGGACCAATTGAACCAATTTCTCGACGGACAGAAGCAGTCCCTGCGTGGCCTTGTGCAGGTGGGGGAGAACTACCGTCTGCTACGCCGGATTCAAAAGAACGCCGAACAGGAACTGCTGGTGCTCCGCAATCTGCGCGACACGCTGGACCGCCGCGCGGTGCGGCTGGATTTTCCCGCCGAGGGGCTTCAGCGGTTCGCCCTGCGCGAGACCATCGAGTGGGATTACCTGCGCAGCCACCTTTCGCTCGAGTCAGGTTTCTTTCGCTATGCGCTCCGCATGGCGCTGACCGCCACGGGGGCCTACTATCTGGCCACCGCGCTGGGCCTGGGAAATCCAAGCTGGGCGCTGCTGACCGTTTTGGTGATTTTGAAACCCGGTTTTAGCCTTTCGCGCGAGCGGCTGGCCCACCGGACTTACGGCACGCTGGCGGGCGTGGCAGCGGGGCTGGCGATTTACTACGTTTTTCGGCCGGGACCATTTTTTAGTCTGGCGATATTTTTGGGGTCGCAGTTTTTCGCCTTTTCGTTCGTCAAGCGGCAGTACGCGGTCACGACGGGTTTTTTCACCCTCTTCGTACTCTTCTTTTATAGTTACCTGCAGCGCGGCTTCATGGATACCGCCTACTATCGGCTGCTCGACACGCTGCTGGCGGCCGGGCTTTGCTGGCTGGCGATGCGGTTCATTTTTCCGTTTTGGGAGGTGCAAAAACTGCGCGGCGATGTGGCGGCAGCCCTGCGCGCCAACTATAATCTGCTGAAAAACGTGCTGGATCAAGTCGAGACGGGGCGACTGGATATTACGGAATACAAATTATTACGCAAATCGGCTTTTCTCGAAACCGACAATCTGCTGAACTCCTACCGACTGGCCCAGGCTGAAACGCCCCGGCATACCGCCCTGCTAGATAACACGCAGCGGATTTCCCTGTTGATTTACAACCAACTTTCGCTTATTACCAATGTAGGATTGTTTCTGAAAAGAAACCCCAACTACCGCTGCCACGATATGCGCGTGAACCGGGCCTTGCAGGAAGCGCTGGACGGAATCGATTCCCTGATTTCCGGGTCGCCCACAGAGGTGAGTGCCAAGCCGGAGGTAAACGACGCCGAAGAACTGACGCGTCGCCAACTTGAAACCGGAGAACTTCTACAAACTGACAGCCCGGTGTATTTGCCCAAAGCCCACGATTTGTTTTGGTTAGAAAGCGCTTACAAGCTGAAAGTACTTAACAACAAATTGCGTCCGAAACTGAACCAGGAACCGAAAAGTGCCGCTATCGCCTAATTGCGCGCCTATTTATACATCGAACAGTCGCAAAATTTGCTTTTCAACAATTAAACTATTTTTTTCGTTAAAATTTAAATCAATCCCTTTCAACCCAATCCATCACCCATGAAAAGTAGAAATTTTTCCAAAGTCTGGCTGCTGTTGCTGGTGTTTGCCACGCCCGCACTGGCGCAGACTGACCTCTCCAAACCCATCCCCCTCGATCCTGGCGTCAAGAAAGGCAAGCTCGCCAACGGTCTGACTTATTATATCCGCAAGAATGTCGAACCCAAAGACCGCGCCGAATTGCGGCTGGCTATCAAGGCGGGTTCTATCCTCGAAACCGACGAGCAGCAGGGCTTGGCGCACTTCATGGAACACATGAATTTCAACGGTACCAAGAATTTCCCCAAAAACGAATTGGTCGATTTCCTGCAAAAATCCGGCGTCCGCTTCGGGGCCGACCTGAACGCCTACACGGGTTTTGACGAAACCGTCTATATGCTGCCCATCCCCACCGACTCGGCGGGACTGCTGGAAAAAGGCTTGCAAGTGCTGGAAGACTGGGCCCATAACGCGCTGTTCGACCCGGAAGAAGTCGATAAGGAGCGCGGCGTGGTACTGGAAGAATCCCGCTCGGGCCGGGGTGCGCAGCAGCGGATGCGCGATCAGTATTTCAAAATGATTCTCAACAACTCGCGCTACGCCGACCGTCTTCCTATTGGTAAAGACGAAATTCTGCGGGATTTCAAACCCGAAGTTTTAAAGCAGTTTCACGCCGACTGGTACCGCCCCGACCTGATGGCCGTTATCGCGGTGGGTGACTTTGATCCCGCTAAGGTCGAGCAAATTATCAAAGACAAGTTCGGCAGCATTCCGATGCCCAAAACGCCTAAGCAGCGTACTGAATACAGAATTCCGCTCGACGGGGCCACCAATGTGGCCATCGTGACCGACGCCGAACAGCCCCAGAACTTGGTTCAGGTAATTTACAAACAGCCCGAGTTCACGGAAAAGACCCTGAAAGATACCCGCACGGAATTGACCTTTCGGCTCTTCAACGCTATGCTGGGTACCCGGATGCAGGAACTCACGCAACAGGCCGATCCACCTTTTCTGTTCGGAACGGGTAGCTACGGCGGTTTCCTGGGCGACCTCGATGCGTTTACGTCCGTGGCCCTGGCTAAAAGTGCCGATGGCGTGGAACGCGCCCTGAAAACGCTGCTTGAGGAAAACGTGCGGGTGCAGAAATTCGGCTTCACGCAGTCGGAACTCGACCGGTCCAAGAGTTCTTACCTGAATGGAATCGAGCGCAGTCTGAAAGAAAAGGACAAAACTCGTTCGGATCGTTACGTGCAGGCTTACATCGACAACTTCCTGAATAAGGGATCAATCATGGGCATTGAGTACTACTCGGATTTTGTCAAAAAGGAAATCGACGGCATCAAACTGGATGAAATAAACAAACTCGCCAGCCAGTTCATCACCGATAAAAACCGTGCGGTGGTAATTCTGGGTCCCGAAAAGGCCAAAGACCAGCTTCCCACCGAGGCCAAAGTAAGGGATTTGCTCGCCACGGCGGGCAAGGACGTGACTGCCTACGTGGACGACACCAAGAATGAACCCCTGCTGCCCACCGAGCCCAAAGGCACCAAAATTGTATCGGAGAAAAAACTGGACGACCGCCTGGGCGTGACTGAACTCACGCTGGGCAACGGTGTGAAAGTGCTTTTGAAGCCGACTGATTTCAAGAACGACCAGATTTTGTTCAAGGCCACGGGCAAGGGCGGAACGTCGCTGTTTCCCAAGGATCTGGACACGGGTGATTTTGCCAGCTACCTGATCGGCTCGGGCGGTGTGGGTAGTTACAGCCAAACCCAGTTGCAAAAATTCCTGGCGGGCAAGACGGTCAGCGTCCGGCCTTACGTGAGCGAACTTTCCGAAGGCGTGACGGGCAGCACCAATCCCAAGGACCTGGAAACGGCTCTGCAACTGATGTACGCCTACTTCACCGCGCCCCGTAAGGACGAACCCGTGGCGCAGGGTATTTTGTCGAGCCAGAAGTCGTACCTGGAAAATGTGATGAAGACGCCAACGCCGGAGAAGGTTTTCGGCGACACACTGAACGCGGTGATGACCAACTACGATCCGCGTCGTGAACCCATGACGCCCGAGCGCGTGGACAAGGTAAGCCTCGACCGGGCGATGGAGATTTATAAAGACCGCTTCAAAGACGCCTCTGACTTTGTGTTCACGTTCGTGGGTGCCTTCAAAGTGGACGAGATCAAGCCCATGATCGAGAAGTACATCGGCGGCCTGCCCTCGACCGACCGCAACGATAACTACAACGACCCGGACATTCGGCCCATGAAGGGCCGCGTGGAGAAAACATTGTATAAAGGTACGGAACCCAAGAGCCGCGTATCGCTGGTCTATACGGGCGACTACGACTACAACCCCGAAAATAACGTACAAATCGAGGCGATTCAGGAAGTGCTTCAGATCAAACTCATCGAAGCCCTGCGCGAGGAGGAGAGCGGCGTATACGGCGTGGGCGTGTCGGAATCGACCGACAAATACCCCAATGGCCACTACCAAATGTCGATCAACTTCGGCTGCGCTCCCGAAAATGTAGACAAACTGGTGAAGCGCACGCAGGAAGAAATCGAGAAGCTGAAAAAGAGCGGGGCCGAACCCAAGGACATTGAGAAGTTTGTGGCCGAAACCAGCCGCCAAACGCAGGTGAGCCTAAAAACCAACGAGTTCTGGCGCGGCTACCTCGACAACAGCCTCTTCGAGGACGAAGATCTCACCGAGGTTTTCAACGAAGAAAAACATCTGAAAGAAATCACCGTTGCCAGCACCAAAGCCGCCGCGCAGAAGTACTTCAGCGACGCTAATTTTATCAAAGTGGTGCTGATGCCGGAGAAGAAGTAGTGTGGGCGGTCAGCCATCGGCTGTCGGCTGCAATTCTGATTTGAAGTAGCGAAGGCTCCGTTTTTGGCGGAGCCTTCGCTTTTTTATTCTTCAAAATTCTCCTCTGGTCCCGGCCTATATTTCATTTGCAGTCCGACTAGGAAATTCCGCAGGATTTGATCCTTACAATCGCGGTAGCGCGGGTTGTCGGGCTTACGGAAAAAGGCACTGATTTCGTGCTTGCTGATGTGGAAGCCCGGCAGGGCGAAGACGTCGAGCATATCGGTGTCGTCCATGCTGAGGGCGATTTTTAACTTACGCAACACGAGGTTGTTGTTTGTTTTTTTCTCGGCTTTGGGTTCCTCACCTTCTTTCTTGCCGCGCTTTTCCACGATAAAGCCGTTCAGGAAAGTCGCCAGCATCACGTCTCTGAGCGGCTGGAAATTTTCGGCATCTTCCTGTTTCAACCAGTCGCTGACTTCGGAGCGAGTGGCCTCGTAGCCGCCCTTTTTAAATAGGATCATCATGGCGTGATCGTCGATGTCAAAGGCAAAGCGCAGGCGGCGGAGGGTGTCGTTGTTGTTCATGGTTTGGTGGGTGTATATTTCTATCTAATTTTATTCTGACGTGAACCCATCATAAAATAGAGGATTGAACCTATTATGGGAAGAAACAGGACGATCAATACCCACATGATTTTATCCGATCCATTGAAATCCTTTTTTACAATATCCACTAGCGCAACAACGGGCAACACAAAGGAACCCGTGAAGAAAAGGATAAGCAGTATAGTCATCATTTTGGGTACATTTTTTAATGTTTCACACTTCGGTCACTGGAAAGGATACAGAAGGAAGAAAATAAATTTACCACCAAATCCAGTAAATCACACAAAATAACCCCACTACCCCAATCGCCCCGTATCGAAATGAAGGCGCAACCTTAAACCACTCCCGCTTCACCACAAAAGCGTTCGGATTATCCTTCCCTTTGCCCTGCGCCAGGCTGATGGTAATATGCACCAGCGAGCAAATCCAGAACACGACCCCCATGCGATTGAGGAAGGGGAAGGCGGGAAACTGGTACTCGATGAAGGCCGACAGCGCCACGCTGAGGAAGGCGGCAACCAAGGCACCGTTGGCGGTAGCTTTTTTCCAAAAGAAACCTAACAGGAAAATACTCAGGATACCCGGCGAGATGTAGCCCGTATAAACCTGAATGTACTCAAACGCCTGCCCGAAGTTACGCAGCAGCGGACTCACCAGCAACGCAATGACGAACGCCACGACAATCGCCACGCGACCCGTCGTGACGGTCTGCTTTTCACTGAGGTTTTTGTTAAAGAACTTCTTGTGGATATCCAGCATGTAAATGGTGGAAATACTGTTGGCCTTGCCCGCCAGACTCGCCACGATGGCGGCGACCAGGGCGGCGAAAGCAAGACCTTTCAAGCCCGTGGGCAGCAGATTGAGCAGGACGGGGTAGGCGTTGTCAGGCTTGACGATGCCGTTGTCCGTGATGCCGCCGATGATGGCGGGGTCGGCGTTTTCCTGGAATAAAACGTAAGCGGCCAGGCCGGGCAGGACCACGATGAGCGGCATGAACATTTTCAGGACCGAGGCAAAGAGCAGGCCGCTGCGGGCCGTTTTGAGGTCGGCCCCGAGTGCTCGTTGCGTGATGTACTGATTGCAGCCGAAGTAGTTGAGGTTGTTGACGAACTGGCCGCCGATGATGAACATCATCACGCCCGGCAATTGGTTGTAGGCGTCGATGAAGCCGCCGCGCCCGTCGTGGACGCTGTATTCGCCGGGCGTAAAAATCATGTGCAGGTGACTGTCAGCTTTTTGGGCGATCATGCTCAGTCCCTCGAACACCCCGGCTCCCGTCCCGACTCGGTCGGAGAGCAGGCCCAACGCCAGGTAGGTCGTGGCCAGTCCGCCGAAAATGAGGCATACGACCTGTATAACATCCGTGTAGCCGATTACTTTCATCCCGCCCAGCGTGATGACGATGGCGAAGATGACCAAAAAGGTCGCGCAAAGCATGAAGCCGAAGCCCGTCATTTTCTCCAGACTCAACGCCCCGAGGTAAATGATGGACGTCATGTTAACGAAAATGTACAGGAAAAGCCAGAACACCGCCATGATCGTCGCCAGTCGGGTGTCGTAACGCCGCGCCAGGAACTGCGGCATGGTGAAGATATCGTTTTTGAGGTACATCGGCAGGAAGTAAACCGCCACGATCAGCAGCGACACCGCGCCGAATAACTCATAAACTGAAATGGCGATACCCAACTGAAACGCCTGTCCGCTCATGCCGATGAACTGCTCCGCCGAAATGTTGGAAGCGATGATACTTGCTCCAATGGCCCACCACGTCAGCGAGCCCTCGGCCAGGAAAAAGTCCTTGGCGCTATCGCCGTTTTGCTTACCCTTGTGGGTATAAACCCAGTAGCCGTAGCTGGCCACGATGACGAAATAAACGAGAAAAATGGCGTAATCGAGGGTTTGTAAGCCAAGGGTCATGGAGAAGGGAGTTTGTCTGGGTTTTAGGTACAAAGCACGATTGGCCCCCTAGTTAATACTTTGCCACGGAAATAAAGTGCGCCGGAACGGAATAGAGCGTTTTAGACAAACATTTTGCATGGTAAAAACAAAAAAGCCAACGCTTGTGCGTCGGCTTCTTGTCCATAGGTGTGTATAAGCTGAAATACTACTTCGGCATCACCACCGTGTCGATCACGTGAATAACGCCGTTGGACTGGTACACGTCCTTGATGGTGACGGTGGAAGTTCCGCCCTTCTCGTCCATCAGCATCAACTTCTTGCCTTTCATCATGGCCGTCAGGGTTCCCCCTTCTACGGTTTTAAAGGTGGCTTTGCCGTTGCCTGCCTTGATAGCAGCCGCAATGGCTTCCGAATCCATCTTGCCTGATACCACATGGTAGGTAAGAATTTTGGTCAGTGTGGCCTTATTCTCGGGCTTCACCAATGTTTCCACGGTACCAGCGGGCAGTTTGTCAAACGCTTCGTTGGTGGGAGCAAACACTGTAAAAGGACCAGCGCCCTGCAAAGTTTCGACCAAGCCGGCAGCTTTTACGGCGGCTACCAGCGTGGTGTGGTCTTTGGAATTGACGGCGTTCTCGACAATGTTCTTGCTGGGATACATCTCCGCTCCGCCTACTTTTACTGTCTTCATGTTTCCCTGTGCGAAAGAGGTATTCGCAACAAAAAGGGCGGCGATAAAAAATGCTACTTTTTTCATAATGTAATTCAATCTTATGATAAATGTTTTTGTAGGTAATTGATTATGGGTGAACCTACGCCTTGTGCTTTCGGGCGGATTGATATGAACTTTTATTTTATTTAGAATTTTTTATTTTGTCCTGAATACCAAATAGTTAAGATAGTAATAAAATTGGGTAAGGTACTTCCGTTAGGGAAACTGCTCCAAATAAAAAAGGGGAATATCCACCGGATATTCCCCCTTAAAAGTCTGTATTTAATGAGAAATTGGCTGGTTTTCACGCCAATAAAGTTATAGTATTGACCAACAACTTTGCTTTTGTTCGACAAAAACTTTTTACAAAAAATTAAAGATTTACTCCGCCTGATACTTCAATGCGCTGGCCATTAATCCACTTGGCATCGTCGGTACACAGGAAAGCCACCACGCCACCGATGTCGTCAGGCAACCCCACCCGGCCCAGCGCCGTGACCGAGGCCAGGTGCGCATTTACATCGGCGTTGTCGCGCACCATGCCGCCTCCGAAGTCAGTTTCGATGGCACCCGGTGCGACGATATTGGAGCGGATACCCCGTTCTCCCAACTCCTTTGCCTGGTACCGGGTGAGCGTTTCCACCGCGCCTTTCATGGCCGCGTAGGCCGCATAACCAGGATTGGAAAAACGGGCCAAACCCGAGGAAATGTTGATGATTCCGCCGCCATCGGCCAGCATCGGCAATACTTTTTGCGTCAGGAAAAAGGGGCCTTTGAAATGAATATTCATCAGCGTATCAAACTGTTCTTCGGTCGTAGTGGCGAAAGAAGCGTGAATGCCTATGCCCGCATTGTTGACCAGATAATCGATTTTCTCTGCGTCAAAATGCTCTTTAAGAGTGCTTTGCATCTTTTTCAAAAACGAATCGAAACTGCCGGAGTCTCCCGTGTCCAGTTGGAAAGCGGCGGCTTTCTGTCCCATTTTCTCGATTTCAGCCACCACTACTTTGGCTTCGTTTTGCTTGCTGTGGTAGGTGAGCAACATATCGTTTCCTTTGGCGGCGATGCTCAGCGCCATATTCTTCCCTAGCCCCCGGCTTCCGCCCGTGACTAGGACAATTTTTCTCTCTGACATAGTCTGAATCTTAGTAAGCTTGTACGAGTTTGTTTAAACGCAGACACGAAAGCACTTATTCAATCAGGGCGTTACAAAAACTCATTTCTCCCGAATAGGGGCGATCATCGTGTCGGTGCTATAACGCGGCAGACGGTAAACTGTTCCGTCCTTGGTGGTGAAGTACAGGTTCGACTCCGAAGGTTTCCTCCCGTTTCCATCGGCCCAAATCCCGTAGAAATCGGGCCGTGCGAATCGGGGAGCGCGGACGTAAGTGTGGTTCATCGGGCTGTTTTGAGTGAGTTGTTTCTCCCGCTTCCAGCTCACGCCGCCGTCAATGCTGAGCCACATGACTACCTCACCGCCGGGATTGTAGACTTGCGGACCATCGGCGGTGGGGCCAATAATGCGAAATACATTATTGGGTTCAGCATAAATAGACCCCATATCGTAGTTGCTGTCGGAAGTCGTCACGACATGGTCAGTCCATTGGCCGTTGGTGGGACGAAATACCCGCCATTGCCGGGGGGCGTTCTCCGGCCCGGCTTCGTAACCTTTGCTTGAAATAATCAGAATGGCGGGCTGCTGATTTTCGTCCAGCGTGATGTCCAGTAGGTAGCAGTTCAGCCCTTCGCTGACAAAATCCTTGATGCGGGCCGGGTTATCGCGGGTAGTCAGCGGGAGTTGCACCTTCTGGCCCGTGATGGTTTGCCAACTTTGGCCGAAGTCGGTGGTTTCGAGGTAATGCAGGTTGGTGCGGTAGTTGAGGCCTTTGCCCTCAGGGTGAAAATCGAAGGCGATGCTCACTTTGCCGTCTTTTTCGGCGCTGATTTGGTAGTGACCCTCCTCGATGTGGGCGAGGATTTGCCACTCGTTCCAGTGCACGCCGTCTTTGCTGGTGTTGAAACCGATGACCCGCTGGCCTTTTTTGTATTTAGTAAACAGTGCGATGAAGCCTTTTTCTTTAATGGGATAGACCTGAAAATAGGAAAAATTGTCGAACGGCTTTTCAACACCATCCACCAGCTCGGTGGGCGAGGTCAACTCGAAATCGCTAAGGTCGTAGGGCTGCTTGCTGCGTGAGATGTAAGACGGGCGACCCACGCCATGCGCGGTCGAAAAAATCCAGATAAAGCCTTTTTCATCGATAGAAATTACCGGATTGTCGTGCGCGTCGGTCGTTTTCTTGTCCAGCAGCGTGACGGGATTGGCGACTTTTTGGGTCTCGTGGTCGAAATATGAGACGTTGTGCAGCAGCGTGGAGTTTGTGCTATCGGTGCCGCCGAAACAAAAGAAAGTCTTGTTCACCGCCGGGGCATAAATAGCGAACGGGCGGTGGTTGGCCGGATAGGTCCCCAGTCCGCCGCTGTACTTATAGACGTACTCGTCGTCGGAGGGCTGGTTCATGTACCAGATACCCCGGAAACCGTTGGCTCTTTTCAGAATCAGTTCAGCTTCGGCGTATTTTGCGTCGGGGTGGACGGGGGCCTGGGCAAAAAGGAGGAAGGAGGAAAGGACCGGGCTGGCGCACCAGGAAAGTAAGAAGGGAAGGATAAATTTCATAGGATAGGCGGGCTTTTCTGTTTAAAAGCTGCCTTTCGCCTAATTTACTTTTTCGTTCGCCCGCCTGTTCTTTTTCTTCTGTCCGAATTTTATCACGAAATCCACATAAGGAATAGCAATAAAACCCGCATCCTCACCCACGGGAACCCACAGGGCCAGGTCCACGGCCATCTTCTCGCCAAAAAACCGCACCCCGCCCGACAGAACGCCAACGGTCAAATCATTCTTTGGGGAAATGATTAGCCAGTTTTCGGTTACCAGGCCCACCCGGCGGCCCACCCGCGCCATGTAGCTGGCGTTGATGAGCGGACTAGCCGTAGCCTCGCCCTGAGCAAATCCCCAGCCCAGCCCAACGGAGCCGTTCCGCTCGGCCCCGCCGACGGTCAGTATCCCGTAGGCGGCACCAGCGATGTTGGTTTCGATGCCGTTTCTGTGGCTTATGCCCGTATTGATATCGAAATTATAACCTCGATTGAAAACGCCGACGGCCAGAGCACCGATTCCAAAAGTCACCCTGGACTGGGAAGGAAAGCTAAATTTGGGGTTGAGGAACAGAATCTGCCAGTCCCGGAAAGTGGGATTAAGAACGAATCCTCCGCCCATAGTGAAGTGGTCGGTGATGCCTATCGTAACGGAATTGACAAAAATATAGGCGTTCTGGTAGTAGCCCTCACCCTTATGCAGGGGTAGCGCCGAGGGAGCAAACAAATAGCGAGTACGGTGCGGATTGTCGAACCAATACACGCCCTTGTTGTAAAAACCCGCGTCGTTTTTCTCGATGCGCTCGATCTTATCCGCCGTGACCGTGAGTTCGCCCAGGTTATCGGTCCTTATTCTTGCGCCCACGGGCGATTCGGATAGCAGGATGCCACGTAACTGGGTGCCGTCTTTTAGGAAAATTACCGCGTTAACGGGGAAAGCGGTAGTGTCGGCGTCTTGGGCCTGCACATTCGTGGCGGCAAAAATAACAAACAGTAGCAGTGTGAAGATGCGGATTTTCATATCGTTTTTTTGTGATAAAAATACGGAGAAAACTTTTGGGTCAGCGTCGTGATCGGGATTTTATTTTTTTTGAGTGACCTTAGAAAACTCCTGGATCAGGCCTCTTTAACCAAAGGCATCGACAAGAAGAATGTCGTCCCAACCCCTTCCTCCGTTTCAAACCAAATACTGCCCCCGGCGTACTCGATAATCCGCTTCGCCATCGCCAGCCCCAGCCCGGTGCCGCCTTCGCGGGTGGTGAAGTTGGGCAGGAAAACGCGACTCCTGATGTTTTGCGGAATGCCCGAGCCATTGTCTTGCACCTCTACCATCATCGCTTCGTTGTGCTGGTAAAGTTTTAGTATGATTTCTGCCTCGCGAGAATGGGGGACTGATTGCTGGGCGTTGATGATGAGGTTGTTGATACTGGCCCCGAATTGCTGGCGATCCCCGCTTACGTAAAGGGGACCGAGGGCGATGTCGCGGCTGAGCGCCAGGTTTTTGTCGTTCGAGTATAGCTCGTAGGCTTTGTTGAGTACTTCCGTGACCTCGAACACCTCGTTCTGCGGCGGTGGCATCTTGGCAATGTCCGAGAACGACTGAGCGATATAGCCGATGTTGTCGATTTGCTCGATCACCGACTCCATCGCGCGGTTTACTTTGGCCAGGGCGTCGGGGTCGTCGCGGCGGATGGTGCGTTGCAACTGTTGCAGCGTGAGTTTCATGGGCGTGAGGGGATTCTTGATCTCATGCGCCACCTGCTTGGCCATTTCGCGCCAGGCCGACTGCTTCTCGTTGGAGGAAAGCGTCTGTTTGCTCTGGTCGAGATTCGATAGCATCTTGTTGTATTTCCTGATGAGCGTACCAATCTCGTCGTTGGAATGCCAGGGCAGCGGCTCGTTGAGTTGGTCGAGACTGGTGTTACTTATTTTTCTGGTAAGTACCCGCAGCGGGTCGATCAGCAGGTTGGCGGCCAGGTAGGAAACAAACAGGAACACCAGTAGCATGACCGTAAAAACGATCAGGACCGAGGCTACGACGTCGATAATCTGGCGATCGAGACTGGGCTTGGCATCGAAGTAAGGGATGCTGAGAACACCCAATATCCGCTGATCATAGGATTTCAGACCCGTGTAGGCCGTGCTGTACTCATTGCTGCCCAGAGATTCGTCGAGCAGCACCTGGTTTTCCTTCTGCTCGATAATCAGCTTGCGGGCCGCCGGATTGATCCGTTCTGAAATCAGGCCGCTTTGGTAAATTAATGGCTTGGAAGACAAGATCATGCGGCCCGTATCGTCATAGAGGTTGAGGTCCAGATCGGCATCGCGGGCAATCTGCTGAATCTGCTGCTCGAAGTAAGCCTGACTCATGCGGTTTTGCTCGTAGTCATCGAGCATCCCCTGCACATTAGATGAGAGATTGCGACTACTGTCCAGGTGGGCGTTCCGCTGGTTTTCCCGGTAATTATCGCTGATGACGCGCAGGACAAAGAAAAGAACAATCAGCAGCGGTAGAATAAAAGCGGCATTGAGCAACACCTGAATCTTGGTCGAGTAGGTGACGGGTAGGTTCATCACCCCATAGCGCAGCGCGTGGCTGGAAATGACCAGCGATACTACTACCACCAAAATAAGGTATAAAAAAGAGAAATTGGCCAGCAACCCGCGCCATCCCCAGGCTTTGGAAGACACCACGATCATCCGGTCCCGCGTTCCCCTTTGCCCGACATGGCCATAATGGTTAAAAGTGAGCCCTTTTTCGTAGAGTCCGGGATTCTTCAGGTTGGTGTCAGGAAATTTTTGCTCGTAATTGTAAGCTCCGTTACTGTAAAGCTGTTGGCCTTTCTCATAAATGGCGTAGCTGTATTCTTGGGTCTCGGGGGCCTGGGCAAAACGCTCATCCAGCAGCAGTTCGGGATAACGGCTCAGTGGCGTCTGACGACGTTGCCGGAGATTCAGGACAATGTATCCCAAAGTTCGCTCAGGAGATCCGAACCTGACAAAGCTGAGATAATGCTTGCGGTTGCCTAGTGTGTTGGCGGATGTCCGGGCAGTGCTGGTGTCGGCCGGAGCGGCATCGGTAGCCAGGAACACCGACGGATTGGCAGTGGCGAAGGTGGGCTGGGCGTATCGGGTTTGGTAATAAGTGTAATCACGGGTAACGTCGACGCTATCGAGCGGTTTTCCGGCGGCGTCGAAGGGTAGAACTTCAACCTCGTATTGGTTAAGATATTTGTCCAAATAGTTGTTTCTCACGCGCTGCCGGATGATTTCCCGCGCCAGTGGCACCTGGCCCGAGAATAAGCTCCGCAACTCGGGGTCATTCACGAGAACATCCCGGGTTTTGCCCAGCAGGAACTCCGCGTACAGGTCATTGTCGCTCACGAGTTGGCGTCCAAATTCTTTCTTGTTGAGCAGGTCTTTTTGGCCCTCTTGCTTCTCGACCACGTAACTGGTCATTACGGCGCAGACCAGCGCCCCAAGAAAGTAATAAACGGTAGTTGGATACCTAAATCCGTAAAATGAGCGCGGCAGGCGCGTCAGGTAAAGAATCACCGTATAAGTCAAATGCACCAGGAAAATCCACTCAAAGTGGATGTCGAGAAACCAAGATACCAGCCCGGCGAGCAAGGCACTCAAAAGCAGAACAGTCAGCCCCAGAAGGCGGTTGGGATTGAGCCGGATGAACAGGCTAATAAGCAGGTGGACGACCATGAAATAGATGGCCGATAAGATGACGAATACCGCCAGTGAAGCGATTTTCAGCGCGTTGAAAGTGATACTCAGTGTGATGTCGAGCGTAAAGAGAGATTTTTCGTAAACACTGACCAATTCCAGGTAACACAAGTAGTACGAAACATAGCCAATCAGCAGCAGCAGCAGCGAAAAAAGTGCCTGAAAAGCTCCGTCGCTGCGGGTAAGCCGACGGTAGGTGATCGTCCGAAAGTATATACCATTGACGTACATCAGCACGAACAACACACAGAAACAATTGATCAGCAGGTCGCCCAGCGAGGGGGCCAGAGGTGATTCCTGGTAATTTTTGGGGTTGAAAACCGTGCTTTCGTAAAAGGCCAGGGGAATGGAAAAGCGTAGCATCAGCCCCCGCACCAGCACGATGAAGGCTAGCAAGAGGCCCAGTCCCAGCCCAAAACGGTGGCGATTCCTGAAATAGCGCACGGACAACAACACATGGATTCCCAGCAAAAGTATGGCCAGCGAAACCAGCCACAAACTAAGCGGCGGAACCGAGCGGCTGCTATACACCGACGCGTCGGGCGGGACAAGTTGAAATAGCTTTTTTCCTTGTGGGTCGAGAACGGAACTGCCACCTGCCTGTAAGCTAATTGACCGGGGCGCAACGGGGAAAATATCGGCATTATAACCCAAATTGGCTGTTCCCCTATTATCATTGAACGTCGAATGAAGCGGAATAAAAGCAAATAGCCCATAGCGTGCGCCATTCACCTCTTTGTGTTTCGTAATTAGCAAGAACTGACCTTGCTGATTTTCAATGGCTTGCAACCCATCCGGGCTCGAAACAAGCATTTGGGAATCAAACACATAGCGGTAGTCTGACCACACCAGCAGGGTAGAATCCCGGTAGAGAAAATAGGGGAGGGGGCTTTCCACCAAAAGGTCAGTAAAAGGCTTGTCGGTCGAAGGAGGCAGGCGACCAACGACCATATCCATAGTCCGCTGTGCCTCGGTCAACCTTTGCGTTACGCGTTGCTGTACCGAATCGAGATAAATATCGCTGTCCGCTCCGCCCTTTCCGGCGAAAAAAAGCCCGCCCGACGCCACCAAGGCCAGTACTGCCGCCAGCAGAAATATATATTTTTTAAAGAATTTGGACACCGTAGTGGAGATTGACAACTGACCATCGACCTAAAACCGTGCCAAAAATTGGGTAGCCCGACTCTATTCGGTTGCCAGATTTTCTCTTTCGGCGGTTATGGTAAAGCCCGCGCCCTCCGTCCCCTCTTCGTAATCGACGGTAACGCCCAAGACATACATCAGGTGGCGGCGGTCAATGAGCACTTTGATGCCGTCCACCTCGTACGGTTGGTCGTCCGAGGTCGGTACGTCAAAGCCCAGCAGGAACGTAGCGCTGCACGCCCCGCCGCGCAATCCAACCCGCAATCCGTACGCATCAGGAATTTTATTGGCTCTAAAAGTTTCCAGTATTTCCGCTTTGGCACGCCCGGAAATATGAACCGGGGCCGCCAGTGCGTTGTTTACCTCGGGCGTTTTGGGCCTAGCCTGGGTCGGCTCCTTCGATTCTATTTTCATACTTTTGCGCCTAATTTTTTCTCAAAACAAAAATCATGGCATTATATTCCCTGCTTACCATCGTGGCCATAGCTTTGGTCATCATGTTTGGCCTTTATCTGATCCTGACCACGCTGGCCGAGAAGATTTTTGAAAAACAAAGATGGGACATAAAGTCCAAGAATACCGAGATCGTCTTGCCGCTGCGCCTGCAAGCCTACGAGCGCATCTGCCTGTTTCTGGAACGTATCACGCCCAACCAACTGCTGCTGCGTACGGCGGGTTCGGCCAGCAACGCGCTGGAATTTCAGCAAATCCTGCTGCGCGAAATCCGGGAGGAGTTCAACCATAACCTCGCCCAGCAAGTATATATGAGCAACGACGCCTGGGAACAGGTCAAGAAAGCCGTCAACGAAGTGCAGTCGCTCATCAACCAGGCCGCCGCCGACGTGGAGGCCGACGCTCCCGCCAACGAACTTGGCAAGCGCATTTTCGAACGCGTTATCCAGCAGGAGGTTCAGCCCTGCACGGTAGCGCTGCGGCTGGTGAAGGAGGAGGTGCAGCGTATCTTTTAATTTTGAATTAGTGAATTAGTGAATGTCGGAATAAAATTATTTTAAACTCTCTGGCAATCGTATTCAATATTCACTAATTCCGACATTCACTAATTCCACATTAATATCTTGCTTTACCCCCAAAACCTAGAACAAAAACTCGGCTTTGACCGCCTGCGGGAATGGCTGAAAGACGCTTGCATTAGTCCGCTAGGGCGGGCTTTTGTGGATAAAATTCGCTTTTCCGATAACTTCGGACTGGTCGAAAAACTCGTAGGCCAGACCGCCGAGATGCAACAGATTATGCAGTCGGGCGGCGACTTTCCGGCGCAGAACTATTTTGACGCCACGCCCTACCTGCGCCGCGCCGTCATTGAGGGGACTATGCTGGTGGAGGAGGAGTTTTTTAACCTGAAAGCTTCCTTGAATACTATCAGCGGCTGTTTGCGGTTTTTTGCCAGTCAGCCGCCCGAGGCTTATCCGCTGCTGGGCGAGTACGCCGCCACCATCCGCGTGGAGCGCAACGTGACCGATGCCATCGACCGCATTATCGACGAGCGTGGGCTGATCCGCGATAATGCCTCACCCGAACTGGCGCATATTCGGCGGCGGCTTATTTCGGAGCAAATCGCCGTCCGCAAGAAGCTGGATGGGATGCTGCGCACCGCCAAAAGTAGCGGCTGGGTTGGGGACGACGTGTCACTGACGATTCGTAACGGTCGCCTGGTGATTCCCATTGCCGCCGAACACAAGCGCAAGTTCAAGGGCTTCATCCACGACGAGTCCTCCACGGGACAAACGGTTTTTATCGAGCCCACCGACGTGCTGGAAGCCAATAATGCCATCCGCGAACTGGAATACGAAGAGCGCCGCGAAATCAACCGCATTCTCATCCGCCTCACCGACCAGCTCCGTCCCTATTTGCCCGAACTGAATAAGGCGTACCAGTTTCTAGGGCTAATGGATTTTCTGCGGGCCAAGGCGAAGCTGGCGTCGCAAATGAACGCCATCGCCCCCAAATTTGAAAACAAAACAATGGTGGACTGGCGGGCGGCGCGCCATCCGCTGCTACATCTTGCCTTCCAGAAACAGGGCAAGAGCGTGGTGCCGCTGGGCCTGGAACTGAACGCCAAGCAGCGCATTCTGATTATTTCGGGACCGAACGCGGGCGGGAAGTCGGTGTCGCTGAAAACTGTGGGGCTAATCCAGTACATGTACCAGTGCGGCCTTTTGGTACCTATGCGGGAGGACTCGACGATGGGTTTTTTCCAAAATATCTTCATCGACATCGGTGACGAGCAGTCGCTGGAAAACGACCTGAGCACGTACAGTTCGCACCTGACCAATATGCGCCACTTCCTGGCGATGGCCAACAAGCGGACCATGTTTCTGATCGACGAATTCGGCACGGGAACCGAGCCGGGTCTGGGCGGGGCCATCGCCGAAGCCATTTTGGAAAACCTGACGCATTCGGGAGCTTACGGCGTCATCAACACCCATTACACCAACCTGAAAGTACTGGCCGACAAAACCGAGGGCCTCATCAACGGCGCGATGCGCTTCGACGGTGAACATCTCGAACCTTTGTACCAACTGGAAATCGGCAAGCCGGGCAGTTCGTTCGCCTTCGAGATTGCCTCCAAAATTGGTCTGCCGCGCGAGGTTGTGGAGCAAGCCAAGCAAAAACTCGGGACGCAACAAGTGAATTTTGAAAAGCTCCTGAAAGAATTGGACATCGAGCGGCGGGTTTTTGCCGAGAAGAATATGGAGCTGGGCATCAAGGAGCGCAAACTCGCCCAGCAACTTGCCGAGTACACGGCCCAGAAAACAACGCTGGAAAATAACGAAAAGCGCATCCTCAATGAGGCCAAGCAGAAAGCGAAACTCCTGCTGAGCGACACCAATCAGCGCATTGAGAATACCATCCGCGAGATCAAGGAAAGCAAGGCCGAACGCGAGACCACCAAGCAGGTACGGACGGAACTGGAACGATTCACCAAAAAAGAACTCAAACCCGAACCCGTTGCGGATTTGCCTTCCAAAATAAAAATCGAGCCGGAAAGCGGGGCCATCGAGGTAGGGAGTTTTGTCAGGATTAAGGGCCAAACCGCCCTGGCGGAAGTGATGGCCCTGAAAGGCAAAGACGCCGAGGTGCGCATCGGCGAACTGAAATCCAATATTAAACTCAATCGCCTGGAAAAGGTATCAAATAAAACTTATCGAGAAGTCACGGGCGAAACGAAATCGCGCCCGGCCATGACGGGCCTGGATCTGAACGAGCGGCAGCAGAATTTTAGCTTCAACCTCGACATTCGCGGCAAGCGCGCCGAGGAAGCGCTGGGCATCGTGGACCAGTTCTTCGACAACGCCGTAATGCTGGGCTACGACGAAATCCGCATCGTCCACGGCAAGGGCGACGGCATCCTGCGTACCCTGGTCAGGAACCACCTGCGCGGCTACAAGCAAGTCGCCACCATGCAGGACGAACACGCCGACCGCGGCGGCGCGGGGGTAACGGTGGTGAAGATGCGGTAGTGTTGGGTGGAGAGGGGAAGTTAAATACAAGCAAGGTCTAGTAGCGGCATTTGCAAAAAAGAACCCCGGACAACCATTTCGATTGTCCGGGGTTCTTTTTTTGCAACAAAAAAACTATAACTGCGGCTGCTGCAACACCTCCGACTCTTGCAAACCGTGAAGCCCCCTGGCCTTCCGCGCCCGCATCCAGAAAAACAGAATAGTGAAGGCGACAATCAATATAATGGGGAAAGTCGTCATGTTCTGTAACGTAGCCTGTCCGGCTAGCAATGCTAACTCATCTCCAGTCTTTCCAGCGGCGGCGAACGTGGCCGTGTGATTATCGATCCAGCTACCAATGATGGGTTGGAAAATGGCGGTGGAGAACATTCCCATACCGCCCACGAGCGAAAGCCCCAAAGCGCCGCTCAGGGGTACTTTCTCGGCCACAAAACCTAACATGGTCGGCCAGAAATAGCACACGCCCAGCGCAAAGCAGATCGCGGCTAAGTATGCCGTAGGACCCGTTACGGTGCTGAATAAGTAGATGCCAATGGTGGCAAAAACGGCCGAGCCGAGCAGTACGCCGGTTTGTCCAAACTTGCCGATGACGTCGCCCGCGAAAAAGCGGCCCACGGCCATCAGACCCGTTACCAGGGCCAGAATCAGCAGGGGTTCCGCCCCGCTTTTGCTAAGGATGATGGCGGTCCACTGCTGGGGGCCAAACTCAGAAATGGCGGTGATGGCCATAAAGATAAATATGAAAAGGAAGAGCGGATTGAGCATTCCCTTAAAGTTTTCGGAAAGCGACGTGGCCCCTTCGACCACAGCTTTGGGAAAAGCCTGGCCCCAAAAAAGGAAAGCGTAAATCAGGGTCGGGATCATAATGATCCAGATTTGAGCCTGCCAGCCCAGATCCATCTTGGTCATGACTAGCGAGATGAGGCTGCCGACTACGATGCCGCCGGGAAACCACATGTGGAAACGGCTGAGCATCTTATTCATTTTCGAGCCTGCGTAGGAGTCGGCAATCATCGGGTTACAGGCGGCTTCGGTACAGCCGTTGCCGATGCCGATAAAGAGAGTGGAAAGCAAGAGGCCATTATAGCCGCCTGAGTAAATGGTCAGTATAATTCCCAGCGTGTGCATCACGAAGGCCACCATCATAATGACGCGCGGGCCAACGCTGTGATACACCAGGCCGCCGATAATCATGGCGATAGGGAAACCATAAAACCACATGGAATTGATGTCGCCCAACTGTTCGGCGCTCAGTCCGAACTCTTGGCCGAGCTGCGGCAGGATGCCCGCCCGGATGGCGAACGAGAAAGCCGTGGTGATGAGCGCAAAGCAACTAGCCAGGAACAGGCGATTCGCATTGACATTTTGATTCATAGTTGAACAGGTTTTGGTTGAAAAGGATGGTTTAGATTAGTTTTGGGTAAGTGGGTTTCGTACTATTTTTTCGTAAAAAAACGGAATAGCCCCCATTTCTACTAATATTTGGGAAGGCGGGGGCCATTTTTTTTATCTTGCTACCTTTGTAAGTAGTAAGAGTGGCCCCGGCTACTCTTTTTCCCGCAACTATTCTTTTTATAATAACCCACAACCAATCAGCAATGCCTAGAAAAATCCGCATGGGAATGGTCGGCGGTAGCCTCGACGCCTTCATCGGGGCCGTCCACCGCCGCGCCGCCATCATGGACGGCGAGATCGAGCTCGTCTGCGGAGCGTTCAGTTCCAGTCCCGAGAAATCCAAGGCTACCGGTGCCGCCCTGTATTTGCCCGAAGACCGCGTCTATGGTAACTTCGAGGAAATGATCCAGAAGGAAAAGGAACTGCCCGAAGGCGAGCGGATGGATTTCGTGTCGATCGTCACGCCTAACCACGTGCATTTTGCCCCCACCAAAATGGCTTTGGAAAACGGATTTCACGTGGTGTGCGACAAGCCCGTGACCCACAAGACCGAAGACGCTGAAGCTTTGGTGAAAATTGTGGAGGACAGCGGCCTGGTTTTCTGCCTGACCCACAACTACACGGGCTACCCGATGGTGAAGGAAGCAAAAGCCCTCATCGAGGCGGGGGTTTTGGGTGAAATTCGCAAAGTCATCGTGGAATACCCGCAGGGCTGGCTCTCGACGCTGGTGGAAGCCACCGGGCAAAAGCAAGCCTCCTGGCGCACCGACCCCGAGAAATCGGGCGCGGCGGGTGGTCTGGGCGACATCGGCACCCACGCCGAAAATTTGGCCGAGTACATCACGGGCCTGAAAATTACCGAGGTCTGCGCCGACCTGACGATCTTCGTCGAAGGCCGCAAGCTCGACGACGACGCCAACGTGCTGCTTCGCTTTGATAATGGCGCGAAGGGCATCTTGCAAAATAGCCAAATCGCCAACGGCGAAGAAAATGACTTGAATATCCGGGTTTATGGCGAACTTGGCGGCCTGGAATGGAATCAGATGGTACCCAATACGCTTTTTCATAAGGTGCAGGGAAGCCCCACGCGCATCCTGCGTACGGGCATCGGCGAATTATCGGAGGCCGCGCAAGTGAACACGCGCTTTCCGGCGGGCCACCCCGAGGGCTACCTGGAAGCCTTCGCAAATCTGTACCGGAACTTCGCGCTGGCCGTTCGCGCCCACTGGGAAGGCAAGGAGCAAGACCCACTCTACGATTTTCCTGACGTATATGACGGTCTGCGCGGCATGAAATTTATCGACACCGTACTGGCGTCGGATAAGACGGAAGAGAAATGGACTTCTTTTTTTGTGTAATCGTTGAACTGTTTAATCGTGTAATTGCTGTTTAATTGTTTTTTTGTTGAAATGTTAAGTTACTGGTAAACAGAAAAGTGCAATTGTACTGATGTGCTATTGTTATCAGATTCAACTTTAACGATTTATCAATTCCACGTCTATTACACAATTCAACGGTTTAACAAAAAACAACAGCGCGGGCTGCCCCGTCCACATCAATTACACACCGCGCCGGCGGGCCGGTTCAACAATTACACGATTACACAATAAAAACATGGATAACTGGATAAACGTACTTACTGCCAATACTGCGGCGCAGGCCGAGATTGCCCGGGGGATTTTGGAACAGAATGGCATCAATGCCGTTTTGATGGATAAGATAGATAATTACTCCAATCACTTCGGCTACGTCGAGGTGCGGGTGCCAACCGAGAATGCCGAAGCTGCCAAAACGCTACTAGCCAATGAGATCACGCCTGAACAGCCTCAATAATCTGGAGCAACGGATTGTTGCGGGATTGTTCGGGTTTATAGTGATCGTTGGATCGGTGCTTTATAGTGATTTTACTTTTGTGCTGATTTTCAGCTTGCTAAGTATGCTCACGCAGCTGGAATTTTACAAACTGTTGGGCCTGGACGGTAACCTGCCGCTTACGTATTACGGGACGATTTGTGGGGTAGCTCTAGTCGTACTGACGTACGTAATTGAGAAAGGTCTGATCGGCCTTGAGAATTACTTCCTCATCAGCCCATTGCTGGCGATGATTTTTTTTATCAAACTGTATAAGAAAAATGATCTGAAACCCTTCACAAATATCGGCTTCACGTTTTTAGGGCTTATCTACGTAGCGCTGCCGTTTTCGCTCATCGTAGTGATGGCCATGCGAGGCCAAAATTACAACTACGAAATCATTCTGGGTAGTCTACTACTGCTTTGGGCGACCGACATCGGGGCCTACTTCGCCGGAACCAAGTTTGGTCGCCGCAAGTTGTTCGAGCGGGTGTCGCCCAAGAAATCCTGGGAAGGTGCGGTCGGCGGAGCGTTGTCTGCCGCCGTCATCGCTTTTTTGCTGGGGCTGTATTTCCGTACGTACGAACCCTGGCAGTGGTTTTGCATCGGTGCTATTATCGTCGTCACGGGTACCTACGGCGACTTGGTGGAATCACTTTTCAAGCGCAGCATCGCCATCAAGGATTCTGGCAGCAGCATTCCCGGCCACGGCGGCTTCCTGGATCGTTTCGATGGATTACTGCTTTCCGCGCCTTTCATCGTGACTTTTTTAAAGCTTTTTTCCTAACCGGAGCAACCTTTTAGGGAGCAAATGGAACAATGACAGAAGTAGCGGGGCGTTTGTTAGGAAGCTGCCGGCTGTATGCAATAGGCTGTGAGCTTTTAAAAACAATTATCAATTATAACGGAAGGTTATAATCACCCGCTTTCATCAAATAATAAAGAGCCTGCCGCCAATAGCTTACGGCCCAAAGCCAATAACCTCAATGAAGAATATCCTCCTCGTATTTATTTTAATTGCTGCCCTTAGCTTTGGTAACCAAACTGCTTTCGCCCAGGGTGAGCAGAAAGCTATTATCTTCACGGGGGTTGTGGTTGCGGGTAAAAATACGGAACGGTTGCCGGGAGCTTATATATTCATCCCTAGGGCGGGACGAGGTACATTGACCAACAACGTGGGTTACTTTTCCATTCCAGTATTCCCCGGCGATAGTATCGTTTACAGTTACGTGGGCTACCGGACGCAGTACCACGTCATTCCCCGTGACTTAAATGATCCCACCTACCAGGCCATCATCCAGATGCAGGAATCGGTGACCATGTTGGCTGAAGTCCGCGTGTATCCTTACGCTACCGAGGAAGAATTCAAAAAGGCTTTTCTGGCGCTACGCCTTCCCGACCAGGACGATCGCGACGCTCTGGCCCGCAGTACCGATCTGGAATACATTACCCGGATGGCGGCCCAAATGCCCAATAACGCCCAAACCAATTACCGCTACACGATGGACCAACAGTTGTTCGGCCGCGAATCCGCCGCCAACAAGGGCTTTGCCACCACCTTTCCCTTCCTGAACCCTTTCGCCTGGGGCCGCTTCATCAAGTCAGTGCAGGATGGCGACCTCAAAAAGAAGGACTACCGCAAGGAGTTAAATCAAACACCGAGAGAGAGTATGTCGCGGCAGGATTTTATTAAAAAGTGAAAATTAGGTTAAAAGGTCAATGGTTAAACGGCATCTCATGCCTCCATTTTCCTGGGCGTAACTAAGCGAGTTCCCATTTAACCTTTTTACCGCCTCGGGGTCGGTACGCCGCAGCAGCCCCGCTTAACCGTTTAACCCTGACTCCCAAGTCAAAAGCTCCACCTTCCCCCCATAAAATACCCCATACGTCTGCTGGTTGACCCATTCTCCTAAATTGATATAGCGGCTGGAGTCTGAGACTTTCAAATCGAGCGGCAGGTGGCGGTGGCCGAAGATATAATAGTCGTGTGGGCTGGTTTTCTGAACTTCCTGACAGTAGAGGAAGAGCCATTCTTGCTCTTCGCCCTTGAAGACTTCTTCCCCTTTTTTTATGTTGGAAATACGGCTTTGCCGCGACCAGGCATTGGCGATCCGCAGCCCGATATCGGGATGCAGTTGCCGGAAAGACCACCGCGCGAACGGGTTCTCAAATACTTTTTTTAAGCCTTTATAGACGTGATCGCCCGGTCCCAGGCCGTCGCCGTGGCCGACGAGGATTTTGCGGTCGGTGCCTGCGGCGTCGGTGACGACGTAGCGGACGGGAGCCCGGTGGATCGTCGCGCCGAGTTCGTGGATGAAGTAGTCCGACATCCACATGTCGTGATTTCCGGTGAAGAAAATCAGCTCGATGCCTGCGTCTGCCAGTTCGGCCAGCTTGCCCAGCAAGCGAATAAAGCCTTTGGGGACGGTGTGTTTGTACTCGAACCAGAAATCGAAAATGTCGCCGACCAGGAAAATTATCTGGGCATCCGTTTGGATGCTTTCCAACCAGCGGACGATGATCCGCTCGCGGGCGCGGCTCGTGACCGCATCGGGTGCGCCGAGGTGGAAGTCGGAGGCAAAGTAGAGCCGTTTGTCGGCGGACAGCGAAATGGATTCAGTAGGGAAATTTGCGGTCATAGAAGTGGGCCAAACGAAACCGCAAGTTAGGCGTTTGCGGCTTTTGTTTGCAAAATTCCGTTTCCGAACGATAGCCCACTTATGTCAATTATCGCCCGGAAACGACGCATCGCTCACTCAGTATTCTCTACGAAATAGGAAAGCGCTATTTTCGAAGAAGGCATCCAACCTTAGATACCTTCCCAAATTAGGCTTGCGCACTCGCTATGACCTTCGACCTGGATTTGCAAATGGCTCAACTGGAAGTGAAGTTGCTGCGGGCGCAGTTCAACTCGCATTTTCTTTTCAATAATTTGAGCGCCATCAATTTTTGTATTTTACAAAACGATAACCAGAAGGCATCGTCCTACCTGACGCTGTTCTCGCGTTTTTTGCGGCGACTGGCGGGGAATTCGCGGCAGGATTTTGTCCGCCTTTCCGAAGAAATTGAGATGCTCAAGCAGTACGTGCAAATCGAGAATCTACGCTTTGCCCGCTCCCTCCGATTGACCATAACCATTGAGTCCGGGATTGAACCCGAAAAAGTGTGGGTGCCTTCTTTAATTTTACACAGTCATCTCGAAAATATGATTTGGCAAAATATGGAATCGCAGACTGCCAAAGGAGTTTTGGTTTTGAAAATAAAAAAGAAGTCAGAAAAATACCATATTTTGCTGAAAACGAAGGGTCTAAATTTTGGCACATCCGATTCGCGCGTACAATTGGGAAACCGGGAAAGCGGGTTGAATCTCACACTCGAACGGCTTCAACTTCTGAACGCCCGCCATGGTACTGATTTACAAATGAGCCATTCTGAAGCCTCTGTTAATTCTGGTGGACAGGTCATCCTGTCCTTTTCAACTAGCCCAAAATCCTATGAAAGCCATTCTCGTCGATGACGAATCACACTGCACCGAAAGCCTCGATATTCTGCTGAGGAGCGATTGCCCTGAGGTGGAAGTGGTTGGGAAGTACAACCGCCCGGAAGAAGCTTTATCCGTATTGAACCGGGAGACGTTCGATGTGCTGTTTTTGGATATTGAAATGCCCGTGTACAATGGCTTCGAGTTGCTCAATCGGTTGACGAATAAGTCGTTCGATGTCGTCTTTACGACCGCCTACGATCAGTTCGCTGTCAAGGCGTTCAAGTATAGCGCGTTCGATTATCTTTTGAAACCCATCGACTCTACGGAGTTGCAGGAATGCGTCGCCAAACTCGGCGAGAAGCAGCGGCAGGGTGACCTCGAAGACCAGCTTAGTTTTTTGCGCTCGGTGCTGACGCGCGAGCAGCAGGTACCCCAAAAGATTGCGCTGCCCACGACCTCGGGACTGGAGTACGTGCAGATTTCTGAGGTTATCCGTTGTGAATCTGACAGTAATTATACCCGGATTTTCCAGGATAAAGTCAATCCCACGCTGATTTGCCGGACTTTGAAAGAAGTGGAGGAGCTGCTGGAAGGGGCTAATTTTGCCCGTATCCATCACTCACACCTCATCAATTTGGACCACCTCAAAAAGCACGTTCGCTCCGACGGAGGCTACGTGGTAATGTCCGACGGCAGCGAGATCGCCATCTCGCGCAGCCGTAAAGGAATACTTGATAATTTGCTTAAAGTAAGGTCTTTCCGAAACTAGTGTCGAAGCTTCTCCGGCTACCGTTTACTCAAAACTTTGCCCACCTCTGCCGGATATTTTTTATATTTGAAATAAACACATTCAACGAACTCGTCATGAAGGTATTCAAAATCAGCATTGCCGCACTCTTCATCTGTACGCTGACAGCCTTGGAATTATCGGCCCAGATCGTTATCCGAAGCCCTAAGCAGACAGCCGAGCGCCAGGTCGAAAACCGCGCCAACCGCCGCGTTGACCAAACCATCGACAAAGGCCTCGACAAATTGGAGGAGGGGATCGGGAGTATTTTTAAGAAAAAGGATAAAAAGAAGGAGGAAGGGAAGAAAGCAGGAGAGGAGGAACGGAGCGATGACCGGAATGGCGACAATCGTTCCACCGATGGCAATAACGACCACGACGGTGGTGGAAGGATGTCGGGTGGGGATGTGAACGCAGGCGGCAATCCGGCGGCGGAGCCGGGAAAAGCGGCTTTTGCGTCTTACAGCAAGTTTGACTTTGTGCCGGGGGAGAAAGTGGTGGCTTCCGAGGAGTTTTCCCAGGATGCCGTGGGTGATTTTCCGGCCAAATGGAACACCAACGGTACCGCCGAAGTAGTGACCATTGATGGCTATGACGGCAAGTGGCTGATGCTGAAGAAGACGGAAAAAGCTTCTTATATTCCTGATTTCGTTAAAGATCTGCCCGAAAATTTCACGCTGGAGTTTGACTTGATCTACAACAATTGGGAAAAAGCGTACGCTTACTCGCAAAGGTTGTATGTTACGGTGCACGAAACGGAAAAAAACGACGCAAGTATTCAGGATCAGGCAGCGGGCCGGGGAGCTGTCTTTGAGTTTGATGGCAGGATGGGGGCCGGTGGGGTGCACCTGTACCAGACGGATAAGAGTGGTTACCGTACCGACCTGGCGGGAGAACGAGACCTGAGCGACGTCATTAATCCCGATAATAATGGCAAGATTTTCCACGTGGCGATGTGGCGTCAGAAACAGCGGCTACGGGTTTATGTGGACGAACTGAAAGTCTTCGACTTACCCCGCATTTTCCCGGTGGACATCAAGCTGAACGCCATGCGGCTTCATTCCCATCTTTCCGAAGATGACGACCAAATGTTTGTTTCTAATTTTAGGGTCGCTGTCGGCGCACCCGATACCCGCTCCAAGCTTATTACCGAAGGCAAGTTTGTTACCACGGGCATTACCTTCGATGTCAACTCGGCTAACATCAAGCCGGAGTCCTACGCCGTGCTTAAAGACATCGCCGAGACGCTGAAAGAAAACGCTTCGGTGAAGGTCAAAATCATCGGCCATACCGACTCCGACGGTGAAGACGCCGCCAACCTGGCGCTGTCCAAGAAACGCGCCGAGTCAGTGAAGGAAAATCTGGTAAGCCAGTTCGGCATCGACAAAAGCCGCCTGGAAACTGACGGTAAGGGTGAAACTGCTCCCGCCGCCGATAACAAGACGCCGGAGGGCAAGGCGAACAATCGGCGGGTGGAGTTTGTGAAAATGTGATATTCTATCATCCAAAATTGAGAAGATACTGAATCTCCACCGCTGTTCCCACCACTACTCCGTCCGGACTCACTAAGTCACGGACATCGATTTCGATTTGTGAAGCAAAGTTTTTGTTAAAAAGCTCCACACGTTTGTTGGTGATCTGCATTCCGAACGATTTTTTAGCCGTAGCCGAGCGGCTTTTCATCTCGCGGGCTTTGTCGCGGCCCACACCGTTGTCCTCAATGGTAAAAATGCAGGCGTCCTCCTCCTCCGAAATGCGTACGATGAGTTCCTTGTCGGGCTTGGCGCTATGCAGCAGGCCGTGCCAAATGGCGTTCTCGGCAAAGGGCTGCAATAACAAAGGCGGCACGATGATGGCATCCGTGTCAAGGTCTTCGGGAACGACGATGCGGTACTGAAAGCTATCACCAAAGCGCCGGGCTTCGATTTCCAGGTACAGCCGCAGGGCTTCCAGCTCCTCGCTGAGCGGGATGGTATTCTCGCGGGAATTTTGTAACACCATCCGCAGCAGCCGGGCGAACTTACCGAGGTAGTCGCTCGCCTTGTCGTTTTCGTTGTTCAGTACGAAGTAACGGATCGTGTTCAGACTATTGAATATAAAGTGCGGATTCATCTGCGCCCGCAGCGCCTGCATTTCCATTTCGCCGAGTTGAAACTCAAACTCCGACCGCAAGTGCGCTTCCTTCTGCGTCTGCATGGCCTCCGACATGGCCATCACTTCCTTGGTTCGTTCATCCAGTTTTTCGGTCAGTTCGCGGTTAGATTTCTCTGCAAACCCCTGATTGATTTGAAGTTGGCCAATATAAGCCATTTGGTTATTATTCCGCTCACGTTCCAGTAGCCTGACATTATAACCCAGCGCAAATGAAAAACACATGATTTCGCCCAGTACACCAATTTGAAAATGATTGATTGGGGAAAGGAAAGAAAAGAAATCAATTTCTACTAAGCCCAAACTCAACACGGTCGAAAGCACCACGCCCGTCAAAAACAATGCATTGCCCACCAAAAAATAGCCGAGCAAGGGCGAGCGGTTTTTTTGAATTATCCGCGCCAGCATGACCAAAGTGAAGAGCAGAAGCAAGACGCGATCGAAGGCCAATAGGGCCGTCTCGAATTCTTTTTTCCAAACAAAAGCTGAAATAGGGATCAAAACCAAAGCATAAACGACCAAAGCTTTCCAAAAAAAATTAAGGAAGTTATGGAGCCGAAGGTCGTATTCCCTGATTCTCAGCAAACCCATGCTAAACCGAATGTACAGGGCGGTGTAGAGCATTTGGATGGGTTCGTTGAGGACGGCAAAGAATTTTGGAAATCCTCCGACCCAGTAACCTACGAAAAAAAGTGAGTCGGTTTTGGTGGAAAAATAGAGGGCTACACCACCCAGATACAAGCCGTAATAAAGGTAAAGAGAGTCGCGCGTGGTAGCGTATAAGAAAGCTACGAAGAGGAAAATAGACAGCACCGCTCCCAGGATAAGGACGCTGAGGTACACGCCGTTGAAATTACGGGAATACATAGACCAGAAATCATTTTTCAGTCCTTGTTCGGTTTGAAACCAGATATTGGCGTCGGACTGCGGGTAGTAGCGGTTTTCTAACTTCACCAAAAAAGAAAGCCGCTGCCCTGCTTCAAAGTCAATCGATAAGCGGCAGTTGTCGAAGCGATAGTCCGCTGCATCGTAAGGTACGTGCGCACCAATCTGTCGGTGCGACCAGGTTTTGAAAGTGTCTTTTGAAAAATAAAAATCTACGGCGTCATTCTGGGCAGACGACTGAAAAATCCGGTGCTGCGGGCTGGATAGGTCATTGAGTACATCGAAGCGAAGCCATTGCACGCTGTCGCGACCGACGATACTGCCATCCGGTGCCGGAAAACGAAAGGTGCGATTGTCCAGCGTGTCGGTGGGAGGGGTGCCGTAGGCAGTAACGCGCCAGGCCGCCAGATCGAGCAGGGAGGTTTCCGCCGTGACCTCGGATAGCTTGATGGTGGGTACGGATTGGGCCAGCAGCGGCGATTGATGGGTGTAAAGTAGGATCGCCAGGAATAAGAGTTTCCGCATGACTGGATTTTGTCCGTTCTGTATTTATAAGACCCAATATACGCAATCAAGAATTTTTGCGGGTGTACTTGCGGCAATTTGGTTATTTTTGAAAAAACAAACTCAAACGCCATCCGCTCATTATGTCGAGATTCAAAATTCTGCTTTTTCTGGCCTCGCTTGTCCTGTCTGCTAACATTCTTTCCGCTCAGGCCCAAACCAAAGCCGCCAAAAAGCCCAAGACCGACGCTTACCGCAATGCGCAGTGGAAACCCGAAAAGGGAAAATACTATTTCAGCCACGCGTTGATTTATGAATACACCCGCAAGCGCGACGATGTGAAGGGCGAGTTATGGATTTTTATTGACCCGGTTACTGGGACCATGTGTTTCCAGCGCGAAAGCAGCTTTGGTGACACCGATGACATGAACGAGGCGATCCTGGTTTTGCCCGACGGGAAGATGATCGCCTGCGGTAAGACCGAGTCGGGCAAGAAAATTCGGGAAATGTTCCAAAATCGTTCGGTGAAGCCCGAGCCCGATGAGGTCAAATTCCAGCAAGAAACCTTTCAGGAGCAGTGTAAACCCACCGGAAATAAGCGTACCGAATTTGGTTGGGAGAGTCAGGAATATGTTTTATCGTACCTCAAAACCAACGAGAGCAGTAAGCTGTGGCTGGCTGAAGTACCCTTTGATGTTTATCCGCTTTACGCTTTCGACGAATGGGAGGGCGATGCCCAGCTGCCCGTTTCGTTCAGCTATATTTATCTACTGGGACCTCGCCAGCTCGTCACCGAGTTGGAGGACCAATATGGTTCGTTGAAACTAATCAGTTACGAGCCCAATCCCTTCTTTTTGGATTTAAACCAATACGCCAAGCAGTATTAGTAATCGATAGCGGACAAATCAGATTGATTATACTGTTTGGAAAGTACAAGTCATCAAATCCATGAGGGCGCTTCCAGGTGAATTAAGTTTCGCAATTGCCTAAAAATGGGACCTTCTTTGCTGTAAATTACATTAAGTGTAACAGACTTAGCGGTGGGTATTTGTGAAATTTTTTACTGTTAAGCGCTCTCGACTTATCAGGATCAGCATTGGGATTTTTATGATCTCATTATCGGCTTGCGAAGGCATGGGCCAAACTGAGATCTGCTAAAGCCCGGAGCCAACTCAACAGGAAATAGCGGCTCGGGAGTCCAGAATCGAGCAAATCGAGCTGAGCCGAAAAGGAGAACGCTTGATGGCCGGGGATTACACATTCCCCCTCCCCTTCCATTGTGGCTTTGAACCTGAAAGTGCTGCTGGAAGGTGCTTACCGGGCCAATACTGGACAAACGACTACTACGCTTAATCAGCGCGGGCTGTTGCCGGGCCAAACGCCCGTTGACTCGTCGTCCACGGCCACGCTCGCCGGGCAGCCTAATAAGGGAGGTCCCTGGAATTACAACGGCAGCGAGTCTGTAAGCAACTATCAGGCCAATGTATTGGATTGGATTTGATACTTGTTTCTCTGCGGGCCGGGTCGCCATCGGTCGATAGTACCGTTTTTCGCACGGCGGCTTTACTGCGGAGCAATGGTCAGGCAACGCTGGTAGGTAGCCCGCCAATACTTGCGTCAATGCAGTTATACTACGTTGTCATTGAACACCGTAACCACCTTGGCGTGATGTCGCACGTGCCGATTTTGGTTCAGGGTGGGACACTCCCCTACGATTTTACGGCCCAAAATTCTTAATCCAATCCCAATCCCATTGGCCAGAAGCAAATCGGCACGGTGTTTGCGATGCATTGCTGTGACGGTAACAAAAAGCTGCCTGACGAAGATTCTTTAATCAACGCCAGCGACTATTTGCCCTGGTTCAACATCAACGGAGCTTTCGGCCTCTATTCCGGCGCTGATTTCGGTATGGATACCCAAATATCGGCCTTCGACAAGTTAGTTTGGACTTCCAATCAATGGCAAATTTTCTCTGATTGGGAGACAATGACTCCAAAAATACAACGATTCATTATTCATAAGAAAAATGCTAAATTCTACCCTTCGGATAAATAGGCAGCTAAGCTCCTGCATTTTTGGGCTTTTTCTGGTTTTTAGCACCGCTAATGTGTTCGCCCAAAACGGCATGTACAACCTTCGACTGGTACAGGAATCCATTGATTGTGCTACCCGCAAGGTTGTCTTCGTAGCCCAGATTCAAGCCCCCAGTTCAGATAGCACCTTTATACTTGGTACTTCGAGCCTGATTTTTACCATCTCGCCCAGTGTTCTGACCAATCCGATAATTTCTTCAGTTGACAATTTTTCGGGAGGCAGGTACGGAACGCTCACTTTGAGTTCACAAGGCTCGGTTATGACGCTGAGTACCGTGTATAGCGGAAGCGCTCCTTTCAACGACGTTGCCAATGTGACCACTGCCTGGACGGATATTGCGCACCTGACCTTCGATATTCCGAGCCAGTCCGACGGTTGTTATTCCATTACCTGGAATGGGGTGGGTTCTTTTCCAAGCACCAAGGTTTCGCAAGTTGTGGTTACTGGCGGAGTAGCCGCCGAAACCCCCGCTCTCTCCGGCGAATTTACCAACGCTACGGGCTGCGCCTTCGCCGCCAGCCTACCCACGGCTACCATCCTAGGCGACACGGCGATCGACTCCGGTACGCAGGCTACCTTGAAAATCAGTTTTGCTGGCTCGTCGCCTACTTCGATCAGCGTGGCCGGGATTATGTACAATAATCTCTCGCAAAGTCCTCTGTTAGTCAATGTTTTTCCTGATAAAACGACCACCTACACCCTCGACTCCGTCAGTAATGCCTGCGGCAGGGGATCGGTATCGGGTAGCGCCAAGGTAACGATTGCGGACTCTCCTCCGGTAGATACCATCGCCACGCTTGGCATCGGGGCAGATACGGTATGCCGGGATGGTAGTGTGATCGTAAACTTTACCACAAACGGTAATTTTAACTCGACCAACGAATTCAAGGTACAGTTGTCCGATGCTAGCGGCAACAATTTTACCGACATAGCCACATCCAGTACTCCTACCCCCGGTCCAATCGATGCCATTATCCCGGCGAATATTCCGGCGGGCGAGGGCTATCGGCTAAGGGTCGTGTCCACGGGTCCAGGCATTGTCGGCACGCCGTCGGCACCGTTCGCCATTGCCGCTTCGCCCACCGCCACGCTCTCGGGCAGCGCCACCATCACGAGTGGCAACTCGGCGAACCTGACGGTCAACTTCACCGGACGAGGCCCCTGGAAATTCAATCTATCCAACGGCAGCGCCTTCACCACCTCGGCCAATCCGTTCATCGTTCCCGTATCCCCCACCGAAACGACCACCTACTCGCTCAGTACGCTGGAAGATGCTTGTACCGAAGGCTCTACCTCCGGCACCGCCACTATTACCGTGCAGCCGGGCGGTGAACTTTGCAAGACGCTCTGTGTTCCGGTGACGGTCATCGTCATCAATAAGTAGGTACCCATTAAAGGAAAGCCATCGGCGAGGGTGGGGAAATGATTTCCCCACCCTCGCCGATGGCTTTCAACCTATTTTACACCTTGCGGAACGTCGCACCGCTCGGGCCGTCCCGCGTCAAAAGTTGTCAAATCTTTAGGCAATCGCTTCCTGCTCGGCCTGCACCTCGGCCAAAGGCCGGAAATTGGGCGGCACTACTTCTTCCGTCGCCCCTGCTTCGTAGGGAAACACATCCAGAATCGGCGTAAGGTTCATGTCCGTCGTTTCGTAGGGAATGAGCATCGTGCGCTGACTTTCGGTGATCCGTTCCAAAGCCTGCGTGATATCTTCGGCGTTCAGCAGCACGTAGTTGACCACTTTTTTCTCCTTTCCGCTTTTCTCGTCGATCGAGTAAAAGACCACCTTGGCCTTAAACCACTTTTCGCCGCCTTCGTAGGTGAGCAGATCCGCCAGCCGCATTCGGGTGATGGCCGTGACGGTGAAATCCGTGACACCCGTCACGATTTGGCCGTAGAGCCGCGCCTCGGCTTCCGTGTAGGTGAGGGCATCCACGAGGTAGGCCTCGTTGGTTGTTTTCTGCCGTCCATTTTCGTCTTCTTTTTGGTAACGTATTTTTCCTAGGTACCAGCTTGCCATTTTTTAATTTTGAATGATAGAATGGTGAATGATAGAATGGTGAATGATAGAATAGCAGGTTTATTTTTTCCTTCTATACCCCGTTTTTTAACAATAAAAAAGAGGCAGGCGGGGGTGGCCGTCTTGCCTCTTTGGGATGGGCAAAAGTACGTTTTTTTTGGCTTTTCTGCCAGAGAAATTCTTTCCGGCTACTGTTCTGTATTCATTCAAAAAGACTTGTGCTAAAATTATTTTTAAACTGTCTCCGGCGAATCCCGTCGTAGGGGCGTCGGGAGTTTTTTACAGCCTTTTTTATCAAAAATAAAAAACTCAGCCGAACGG
>JBBSUC010000058.1:0-36948 GCA_038235275.1 Cytophagales bacterium
CTGGTGTGACAGTGTAGCGTGATGCGCTTAGCCGAGGACTCAACGCGGTCTACGACCAAATCGGGCAGCGACAGCAACCGCTCGTAAAAATCTGTTTCTTGCATATGTGAACTTAACCACAAAAATTGTCAAAGAACCAATTTATTTAAAAATTTTGTTTCCCTATGACATAAACTCTATAGTGGAGCCTCAAATCAACCTTATTTCATTAATCATAGGAATTTGTCAGTTTATGTTTAACCAAATTACTCTCCTCACTCCGGAAATCCACTATTATCCAACCCCGGAATAATCTTCAACGCATTCTTGTAATACAGCTTCTTCAACACCTCGTCCGACAGCCCCAGGCCGTACATCCGCCAGAAGGCGTGGTATTTTTTATGGTAGGGGAAATACTCGTCCTCGGTTTCCAGCACGCGGAAGTAGGTCACATACTCGGCAGGAACCCAGCTATCCTTGCCAAACAGGACGCGGTCCTGGTATTTGTCAAAAAACTTCTTGGCGGCGCGAGGCTGGCGACCCAGTTCGGCGATGACGGCCCCAATTTCTACGTAGGTATTCGGAAATTCGATCATCAGGCTGTCCAGTTTACGAAGATTGTTGGCATACCAACCCATATGGGCGTTGATGAAGGTCGTTTTGGGGTGCTTGCGAAAAATGTCGTGCTGCTCACCGATGAGTTGCTCGAAGGAGACTTTGTCCTTGATTCGATTGCGGCCCGGATGGGTTTTCAGTTCCAGCCAGCGCTCGTTGTAGCGATCGAGCGGGTCCCAGAAGGAGGGTACGTCAGCGGTGTGGATCAGCACCGGGATACCTAGTTCGCCGCACTTGGCCCAGACGGGGTCGAGCCGCTTGTCGTTCACGGCCACGCGCTCGCCTTTCTCGTCCACGATGCCACTGAATCCTAAGCTTTTATAAATCTTTAAGCCCTTCGCCCCCATTTTCACGTCGGTGGCGAGTTGGCCCACGGCCTTGTCGGTCCAGTCGGGTTGACCAAAGCCTTTGAATTGCAGGTTGGTGAAAACGGCGATGCGTTTCGGCTCGTTTTTCATCACGTTCAGAAGCGAACCTTTGAGTTGCGCCGTGCCTTCATCCCATTCCTGAAACCAGCCGCGGCCGCTGAGGTTGACCATTATCTGCATATTCATCGTGTCCATGATGGCAACCAACTCGTGCAAATTCTGCTCCGGCATCTGGTATTGGTGGTTGTGAACGTCGATGAAGGGAAATTTGGCGCGGGTCGGGATGTGTTCCTCAACTTTCAACGTCGAAATCGGATCATACTCCTCAAAGCCGATCGGGGCTTCCACAACTTGGCTGTGGGCGATTAAGAAGGTAAAGAGCAGGCCAAGACTGAGGAAAAGGTGTTTCATTATTTGCGAAAGAATTTTATAAAGATTTCAAAGTGGACTTAAATCCAAAAAGTATCAGAACAAAAGTAGGTCATTCGCAGGATTTTCGGGGGAATATAGGCCAAAACCTTCCAACAGTGACGATAGACTGAGCAATTGCCTAACAAATTCGATTCAGGCGATGTGGAGAAAAGTAACGATTCTAAAATGATTGGATGCCTGGGGCTTCCGGGATGTCCAGGGTCATTTTGGCGTAAATATTCTATTAATAAAGGAGTAAATACTCTTTTATTCTACTAGTTTGTCATACCTTTGTGGAAATCAACTTTCCGATGGAACATTTTTTACCTCTGCAAAAAGGATCAGACTATCCAAATTGGAATCAGTAAGATGAATTATTACGCAAAAATGGGCCTGGCCTCCTGTCTGGTCGCCGCAACGACGATTGCTCCGGTACACGCCCAAGTACCTTCGGTGAGTTACAGCACCCCTTTTATCCTGACGGTTTTACTGCTGTTCCTGGCCATCTTGGTACTGGTGGTTGCGGTTTTGACACGGCAAGTCACTCTCAATTTTATGAATCGCAGGAATAGTCCCCCACCGCGCGACTACGCGAAGTACCTCAAAAACCTATCGAGCCAGCAAATTGCGGCTTTCCTCAAAAATCGAAAATCGGCTCAGACTAAGACCACGCCCCTCATAGGGCTGCTGTTGGCGGCGTTTCTTTGCTTGGGTCAAACCTCCGCCTTCGCTCAGAACGCAGTACCTTCCGCCAACACACTGCTGGATCAAAAGGGCATTCTGATTACCATCGTTCTCCTGCTCATTCCTATTCTGGGGGCGGTATTTTTTCTGATTGTCAAGATTGTCAAAGGCTTACAGAAATATCGCAATACCCAGAAACTGGCCGAAGCCAAAGAATTGGCCAGTTTTCTGCGTACGAACGAGGACGAAGAATTAGCCCAAACACTGGCCCAGCGAAAAGCCGCGCTGGATTACCATTTGAACCACCGGGAATTGAGCGGAACGCTCGCGCCCGAAGATAACCGTGGTCTCATCCTCAATGTCGATCACGACGCGGCGCTGCCCATCGTGGCCCGAAAAATGAAAGCCAACATCCGCCCGAAAATCGATTCGGAACTCTCGCGACTGATTATCTGGTTCATCGCCACCGCTACCTTCTGGCTGGTATTCGGTACGACGGTCGGGGAATACGTGGGCATCAAATTCGTGTCCCCCGACGTGGATCACATCAGTTGGCTGAGTTTCGGGCGGCTACGTCCGGTGCACACCAACGCAGTATTCTGGGGCTGGTCGTCGCTGGCGATGCTGGGGCTGGGCTACTACATCGTCCCCAGGGTGGGAAATGCCCCGATATACAATCTCAAAATGGGCTGGTGGACGCTGATCCTGATCAATGCTGCCGTGCTTATTGGCACCATCAGCCTGATGGCCGGCATCAACAACGGAGGCGGCGAGTACCGCGAATACATCTGGCCCATCATACTGCTTTTCGGCGTTGGGTTAGTGCTAACGCTGATCAACTACCTCAAAACCATCGGCCAGCGGACTACCAAGGAGATTTACATCTCTAACTGGTACATCGTGGCGGCGGTGATCTTCGGAATCACCATTGCGGTGGTGGCCTACGTTCCGCTATGGCAGAACGGCCTCGGTGAAACCATCATTCAGGGCTACTACATGCACCAGGGCGTAGGGATGTGGTTCATGCTTTTTACGCTCGGCATTGTGTACTACTTTCTGCCTCAGCAACTTAACAAACCAATATATTCGTACAGCCTGGGTATCCTGGCTTTCTGGACCCAGATTCTGTTTTACACCCTCATTGGAACGCACCATTTTGTATTCAGCTCCATACCCTGGTGGCTGCAAACCGTGGCTATTGTCGGCAGCGTGGGGATGGTCATTCCTGTGGTGGCCGGTACCACCAATTTTCTATTGACTTTTAAAGATGCCTGGTACAAAATCCCGTACAGCTACACCCTGCCCTTCTTCTTGGTGGGCATCGTGTTTTATTTTACGGGCTCCATGCAGGGTACCGCCGAGGCATTTCGCTCCACTAACTTGCTGTGGCATTTCACGGATTTCACCGTGGCCCACTCCCACCTGACCATGTACGGCATCATTTGTTTTTTCCTTTGGGCGGGAATTTACGCGGTTATGCCGCGCCTCACCGGACAGGAACCGCCGCAGGTTACGGTCGGGGCGCACTTTTGGCTGGCCCTGCTCGGGATGCTCTTTTACACCGTGCCGCTTATGTACGGCAGCACTCTCCGGGGCCTGATGTGGATCGAGGGCAAGCCCTTCATCGACAGCGTGGTTTTCATGGCTCCCTTCTGGCTGTGGCGGGCTATTGGCGGTAGTCTGATGTGGCTGTCCCACCTCTTTTTCGCCTATAATCTATACCGGATGGTAGTTCAGAGTCGCGCCATCGATGTGAAGGAGGCCGCCTTCCGGCAACTGGAAATCGAGAACGAAGCTTCCTGATTCAATCGTCTGAGTTAACCCTACCCAATCTGTCAATCATGGACTTTTTCGATAATCATAAAAAACTATTCGGTGCCGCCACCCTCCTCTTTCTGTTACTTACAGCTTTCGTGGCCGTCATTCCGGCCCTGAACAACGAGCGCAACAACGCGCCGCTACCGGGAACGCCGGAGATGAGTGAGGATGCCCTAGCGGGCAAGGCCCTCTACATATCCAATGGCTGCGTGGCCTGCCACACCCAGCAGGTCAGGAATGTGGAAATGGACAAGATGTGGGGCGAGCGTCCCGGCATTCCCGCCGACTACGCCGCCAATGTTCGCACCGATTTTTGGCGCAACACGGCCACCCTTATGGGCACCGAACGCACCGGACCGGACCTGACTTCGATCGGGACACGTCAGCCCAGCCCGGATTGGCACCTGGTTCACCTGTACAACCCGCGCATCGTGGTTAATGAATCGATGATGCCCGCTTATCCGTGGCTGTTCGAGTACAAGAACGAACCCACGGAAACCGATATAGCGATTAATGTCCCGGAAGAATACCAGCGGGGCAAAGGTACCCTCGTAGCAACGAGAGAGGCGCTGCAATTGGTGGCCTATCTGCAATCGCTGAAACAAACCAAACTACCCGACGGCAAACCCGAACCGGGATTTCTGTACAAGCGTCCGGCGGTAGTTGCGGCTGTTCAGGGCGCGGTAGGTGCCCCCGCGCAGGACGATGCCCTGGGTAAAGAGTTATACGCCACGCATTGCCAGGCCTGTCACCAGGCATATGGTGAAGGGCTCAAAGGGGCTTTCCCCGCCTTGAAGGGTAGTCCCGTAGTGCTCGATGCCGATCCGAGCCTGATGGTTCAGATCATCATGCAGGGATACGATGGCCGCGAGGGTTTTGGTGCCATGCCAGCGGTGGGAACCAACGCTAATTTGAAGCCCGAAGAAATCTCGGCGATCATGAACCACGAACGTACCAGTTGGGGTAACAACGCCGCGACGGTCACGGCCGAAGAAGTGAAAAAGTTGATGTCTACGATCAAAAAAATGCCCACCCAATGAAAAATTTCCTGCTGATCTGTTTACTGATTTTGCTCTCCGCGTCCGGTTACGCCTGTCCGGTTTGCGATCAGCGCCAACCCAAGCTGCTGCGCGGCATTACGCACGGGACCGGCCCCGATAGCAACTGGGATTATCTGATCATTTCGGTCATGGGTGCCATTGTTCTGGTGACCCTCTACTATTCCGTAAAATGGTTACTGGCTCCGGGCGAAAAATCAGCCAGTCATATTAAACGGTTTATTTTAGACGATCCCTATTATGGAAGATAGAAGCACTGTCCTTATTTTCGTCGACGACGACCCGCAACCCATCGCGGAGTTTGTTTCTCCGGTCAACTTCGATTTTGATACCCGAAAACTACCCGACGGAAAACATACCCTTAAAATTGTCAGCAAAGATCCCACCGGCAAGGAGGGAGTCCGCCACATTCCTTTCGAAGTGAAGAACGGACCCGCCATTTCAATCGAGGGAATCAAGGAAAACGCCGTGGTGGATGGCGTCGTCCCCCTTATGATTAACGCCTACGGCAAGGGCGATTCAAAGCGGTTCCTGATCACCGGCAGCGAAACACCCCAAAGTATTCCGGCTTGGGTTTGGATTTTAATCATTGGCTTTGTCGGCTGGTCGTTGTTTTATTTGGTTCAATACGTACCCATGATGGAATAAAAAATACGGGTAGGATTTCTGGTTTCTATTTTTCATTAAAACAATGATAGTAAACACCTTTTAATGACGGAAGGTATTGATCAAATCATTTTCCGGGTACAACACGAAAACGTCGAAACCATCGTCAGGACTCAACAAGGAGCCTCCCTGAGCAGCCTGTGCGAATCACACCCCTTTATGCGATTGTCCTGTCAGATCGACATCGATGCCAAACTGCAAAATGCGCAGGTTCGAGTCTCTCAGGAAGAATTACTTTGAAGGTTTTATTTAACGAATGATTCAATGAAAAACATAAACGCCTCCCCCGAAATAGCGGTCAAGAGAATATATGATTCAAAGGATGAGGAGGATGGATTCAGGATATTGGTGGATCGTCTCTGGCCGCGCGGCATGAAGAAGAGCGAGGCACATATCGATCTTTGGCTTAAAGAGGCAGGCCCGTCCACCGACCTCCGTAAATGGTTCGATCATGAAGCATCAAATTGGGAAGAATTTCTTACTGACTACACTTTTGAGTTGAGGAAAGGGAAAGCGCTTCCCGAATTATTGGAATGCTTGAAGGGTCATAAAAAAGTAACCTTACTTTACGCAGCCAGGGATCAGGAACACAACAACGGGGTGGCATTGAAGCAATTTTTGTCGCGCTACGTTGAAAAGGAGGCGAACGCAGAACAGTAATTCGTTAGATTTGTCCCTCACATTCCAAAACAACCCTACGTCATGGATACAATGACCACCCTTTCTGAAATTTTGAATAAACTCAAAAGTGAAGGATATACCGTCGATTTCAATTTAAAAGAAAATTGTCTGGTATGCCAGGAAAATGCACTGGAGATCCATCCTGACGACTTTGTGGTGGATCGACACTTCCGCTTCGAGGGCCTCTCCGACCCCGGCGACGAAGCGATCGTGTATGCCATTTCATCGGTCAAGCACGACATCAAGGGTACACTTGTCAATGGGTATGGTATTTCCAGCGACCCGATGGGCGATAAAATGATAAAAGCGCTGGCAACTCATTCGTGAAGCGGCGGCATTAAATATGCGCCCAATTACCTAAAAATCTTATTTGTTAGGGTTCTCGCCTGTAAATCAACGCCACGCAATGCGCGGCGATGCCTTCCTGACGACCCACAAAACCAATATGCTCGGAGGTGGTGGCTTTGATTGAAATCGCGTCTTCCTCAACTTGCATCACTTCCGCCAGGTATGCCTTCATGGCCGGAATGTGCGGATTTAATTTGGGAAGTTGCAGCACTACGGTTACGTCCACGTTGCCGACTTCGTAGCCCTTCTCACGAATCATTTCCAACACCTTTGCCAACAATACCTTGCTATCCACATCTTTCCACTGCGAATCTTTGTCCGAAAAATGATAGCCAATGTTCCGCAGATTGGCCGCTCCCAACAGGGCATCGCACAGCACATGGCACACGATGTCGGCGTCGGAATGGCCCTTGGCCCCGTGGCCGTGCGGGATCAAAATTCCACCCAGCCAAAATGGTCGGCCTTCTTCCAACTGATGGACGTCGTAGCCCTGGCCAACCCGAAAAGGAAAGGCGTTATTCATTAGTTGGCTTCGATTGCATTGTAATACAAAGTCGAGCAATTCTCGGGCCTTAAAACCTGCCGCGCCACGCGCTGAATATCGTCGGGCTGCACGGCGCGAATTTTCTCGTCGTCTTCATTGACCAGCGCGGCGTCGCCCGCATTGGCGGCGTAGGCCAGGTTCATGGCGCGATTAAGCAACTCGACCTGCGAAAAAGCCAGCGACGCCTCAGCCTGGTTCTTCACTTTCTCCAGTTCTTCGGCGGTCGTGCCGTTTTCCACAAAATCTTGTAAAAGTTTCTCAATCGCTTCGTCGGCGGCCTGCATCGTCACGCCGGGATTCAGATTACCTTTGATAATGAGCAAACCGGGATCGAGCGAAGGAATTACGCTGGCCGTCACGCTATTGAACAGTGGTATGTTTTTTAACAAAGCCTGGTACAGCCGCGAGGATTTGCCACGTCCCAGAATGTCGCTGATGAGGTCGGCTTCGTAGTAATCGGCGTCGTAGCGGGCGGGAATATGGTAGGTTTTCACGATGGAATTCAACGGTACGGCGGCGGATACTTCCAGCTTGCGGGCGGCGGTTTGCTTTGGCTCCTGCGGCACATTGCGCACGTATGGCTCGCCCGCCGGAATGGGCGCAAACCACTTGTCGGCCAACGCCCGCACCTGCGCCAAAGTCACGGCTCCGGCCACGACCAGCACGGCATTATTAGGACGGTAGTATTTGAAGAAGAAATCCTTCACGTCTTCCAGCGTGGCGCGTTCGATGTGCTCAATGTCCTTGCCGATGGTAGCCCAGCGATAAGGGTGCGTCGCATAAACCAGCGGTCGCAGTTTGAGCCACAGATCACCGTAGGGCTGGTTGAGGTAGCGCTGCTTAAACTCCTCGATGACGACTTTCCGCTGCACTTCCAGTACATTCGGGTCGAAGGACAGGCTCAGCATCCGGTCGGATTCCAGCCAAAAGGCCGTTTCGACGTTATCGGCGGGGAGCGTGAGGTAGTAGTTGGTAATATCGGGCGAGGTAAAGGCGTTGTTCTCGCCGCCGACCGACTGCACGGGTTCGTCGTACACGGGAATGTGCTGCGAACCGCCAAACATCAGGTGTTCAAAAAGGTGGGCAAAACCGGTGCGCTCTTCGTCTTCGTCGCGTGAACCGACGTTGTACAAAATATTGACGGCGGCCATCGGCGTGGAAAAATCCTCGTGGACGAGTACCTTTAAGCCGTTATCGAGGGTGAATTGTTCGTAGTTTATCATTTGTGGGCTAAACGTTGTCAACAAAGCTACGGCGGCGACACCAGACAAGCAAACTGCCTTACCGAACCCATTTTTTCATGATTGCAAGATTTCTGCTTGTTGCTTCTCTGCTATTACTGATCACAATTTCGCCCAAAGCCCAAATTCTGGACGACAAGGCCACGATGGAGGTAGTTCAGCGGGGCATCGATCATATCTACAATTATGAGTTTGCGGAATCTGACGCGGTGCGGCGAACGCTACAGGGACGCTACCCCGACCACCCGCTGAACTACTTTATTACGGCTTTCCAAATGTACTGGCAGTACTTGCCCGTCAAAGACAACAAGGCGAAACTGGATGAATACGTCCGCAATCTGAACAACTGCCTCTCAGCGGTGGAAAAGCAGTACGGCAAAAATAGCCAACACCCCGAAGCGGTTTTTTTTCGGCTGGCGGCGCGGGGTTATTTGGCCCTGATGTACAACTACCAAAACGAACTCCTGAAAGCCGCCGGGGAAGGGCAAAAAGCCTACAACAACCTGACCGAAGCCCTTAAACTCGTTGATCAAAATCCCGAATTTCTTTTCGTGGCGGGTACCTACAACTATTACGTGGAGGCCTACCCAGAGGACCACGCCATCGTGCGGCCGCTGATGTTTTTTTTCAAGGATGGTAACAAAAGCCTTGGCTTAAAACAGTTGTATCTAGCCACCAGAAAAGCAATCATTACAAAGGTGGAAGCCGCCTACATCCTGGCCCAAACCTACCTCGACCACGAATCTCGCCCCGATTTAGCCGCCAGATACACTGATCCGTTGGTTTCCGCCTATCCCAAAAATCCCATCTTTCGCATGATCCACGTCCAGTCGCTGCTGCTGGCCGGGCGCTACGCCGAGGCCGAACGCCAACTACCCGAACTCAAAAAACAAAACAGCGGCTTTTTCCCCATCCCCTGGCGCTTCTTCGACGGCTATTTACAGGAAAAAAAATACCGCAACGATACCAACGCCCAAAACTATTATCTTGCTGCCCTGAAAACCCCTTACGACGCCCAATACACCAAAGAATACCACGCGATGGCCTATGCCGGCTTGGCCCGCATCGCCGACCGCAGCGGCGACCAGCAGAAGGCAAAAGAATTTTACAAAAAATGCCTTGATCTGGCGCAATATAAAAGTGTAGTGAAAGAGGCGAGGGAGTATTTGAAGTGAGTTAAAACGGGTCAGTTGCCTTTGGAACGCTTTGTCTCTTGAAAAATGAAACAGGAAAAAATTATCGCCGCCCGAATGAGGCTGCGGGAGCGGTTCGAGGAGAAGATGCGAAATTCGCCTTCGGTGGCGGACGATAAGCCGCAGGGCAGCGGGCCGGAAAATCGCCACGGAATGCCTAAGTTGCCCGTTGGGCAGTTCGAAACGGAAAAATGGCCCGTGCTGGATTTGGGGTATAAGCCCGATATTTCGCTGGAACGATGGCGGCTGTACATCGGGGGTGAGGTGGAAAATTCGGTGACGCTTAAATGGGACGAGTTTATGGATTTGCCCCAAACCGAAGACGTAAGTGATTTTCATTGCGTCACGACCTGGTCGCGGATGGATGTACCTTGGGTGGGCGTCAGACTGCTGGATCTGGCCGCGCTGGTGCAACCGAAAGAAACAGCCACCCACGTGATGTTTTATGGCTACGATACCTACGCCACCAACCTGTCGCTGGAAGAAGCCCTGAAACCGGACGTGCTGGTAGTCCACACCGCCGACGGGCAGCCGCTGGCCCGCGACCACGGTGGTCCCGCGCGGGTCATCACGCCGCAGCTCTACGCCTGGAAAGGCGCAAAATGGGTCAAGCGGATTGATTTTATGGCGCAGGATAAGTTAGGCTTTTGGGAAGGACGCGGCTACTCCAATACGGCTTATCCCTGGCGGAATGATCGTTACAGTTAATTTTGAATCGGTCCGCCGAAGCGGAGTGAATACTAGAATAGATTTCTTCGATACCTTCAAATTATTGCTCTGCGTATGAACAAAAACGTACTCCTTGACGAACTGGAAGGGAAAGATCTGCTCGATTCAGAGCGACGGGTTCTGATTGAAGAATACGAGAAGCACAAACCCGTTTTGCTTTTCGTCTTTTTGCGAACGCTGCTTTACGCTTCTATTTCTGCCTGTATTGGCGGGTTAGGCGTTTTGATTTATCAGAACATCGATACCATTGGCCATTCCGTGTTGATTGGCCTGATTGCGCTGGCTACGGCAGGCTGTTTTTATTACGTTTTTAAAAATGGTGCGGTCTATCGTCCCGAAAAGGTGGAGCAGTCCGCACCCTATTTCGATGTCGTGCTACTGCTGGGCTGTTTGCTGTTTTTGGCATTGGAAGGTTATATACAATACCAATACGAAGTTTTCGGCACCAGCTACGGACTTGCCGTAATCATTCCGGCTGCCCTATTTTTCTTCCTCGCCTACCGCTATGACCATCAGGGCGTTCTTTCGCTGGCCATCACCGCCCTTGCTTCCTGGGTCGGACTTTCGGCCACGCCCAGCAAATTAATGGTCGAAAATGACTTCTCCGATCCCGAAGTGATTCGTAACGCCGTCATTTTCGGCGCGGCGATGCTGGTGGGTTCGTGGTTTCTTAAAAAGCAGAAAATTAAGCCGCATTTTACTTATACCTATATTTTACTGTCCGGCACGCTCTATTTGTCAGCCTGCCTGGGCGGAATGTTCAATCAGAATCGCTGGCAGTTTGTGTTCGGACTACTTTTAGCGCCCGGTTGCTGGTATCTGTACAAAAATGCGCTGGAGGAAAAATCGCTGATATTTCTCCTGCTAAGCACGATTTTCGCCTACATCGGCCTCACTTACCTGCTTTTCAATAATCTGTTCGATGGGATGATGGAGTTTTTGGCCTCATTCTATATGTTGGCCAGTGCCGCAGCCGTCGTCTGGTTCTTCCTCACCTACAAAAAGATTTTGGGTAAAAAATGAAAAACCCATCCTGCGACGCCAGCCCGATCCTTTCTCCCACCTCCTTTCCTCCTTCAAAAGAATGAAAGCCTACAACGAAGCACTCCTCAAAAACGAATGGGTTCAGGCATTGGCGCAGGACTGGGCGCGGAAAAATTTCATTTCCCCGGATAAGGAGAAAGCCATCGAGCAAGCTTACTCGCCCCTGCCCTATCGGCCTAACTGGTTCATCTGGATCGGGTTGTTCCTCTTTACCTTGCTTGGACTTTCGGCGGCCACGATTATTTTTCTTCCCGTTATCGACACGCAATTCGCCGAATTATTCCTGGGGCCACTTTATGGTTTGGGCGTATTTTTCTTCCTCAATTTTTTGATCAAAGATCGTCGACTGCACTTCTCGGGCATCGATAACGCCATGATTTACGCCATCGCCGCGTCCTTTGCTCCGGTGGTTCTCCAGATTACCGAGTCAAATTATACCGCGCCCTGGCTGGTGGGCCTGTCGTACCTGCCGCTGCTGCTTTTCCTGACCTACTACTATGGCGAACCATTCATTGCTACGGGTACTTTCCTGACCGCGCTTTACGTCGTGGCCACACTGGCGATGGAAACCGCCTGGGGGAAGCTTCTGTTACCGTTCATCGTTATGATTTACGCCGGAGTCGTGTGGTATTTCGTTCGTAGGTTCATGAAAAAGGAGGAGAGTTTTTATTGGCAAACTCCGCTCGAATGGGTGCATATCACGACTCTGATCGTTTTCTACGCGGCCGGAAACTATTTCGTTGTACGGGAAGGCAACACCGCGCTGAACGACCTGCCCGGACCATCACCCGAAGTGGCCCTGGCTGTACTATTCTGGTTTTTGACCTTTGCCGTTCCCCTGCTTTATCTCTACGCGTCTATCCGCTGGACAAGCCTGACGTTCCTCATTCTGGGCAGCATCGCGCTGGTGGCTTCGCTCGTCACGCTGCATCATTACTACCCTTTCGTTTCCGGCGATTTGGCCACAGCCTTGCTCGGGTTGGCAGGTATTCTCACGGCGGTATGGCTCATGCGTTATCTCAAAGAAGCGAAAAAAGGGTTCCTCTACGAGCCGGAAGAAAATTCGGAATGGGCTACCTTAGCGGGTAGCATCGTAGCCACAGAAATCGGTCACTCGGCCACTAATACTCCGCAGGGACCCAAGTTTGGCGGTGGGGATTTTGGCGGTGCCGGTAGTGGGGAAGGGTACTAAGCGGGTCGCCCCATGGCGGGCAGAATTGTAAAAGTAATGATGAGTGATGTGTGATTTTCATAATCAATCATTCATCATTCATCATTCATCACTCATCACTCATCATTCAATATAAGCTTACATGAAAAACGTTGCCTGGATATCCCTCGCCCTCATTGCTAGTTTCGCGCTGGGTTCGTTTGTCACGTCTAAAGCGCCCGAAATTACCACCGGAATGGTGCAGCAAGCTTCGCATATTTTCGGGTTGGACTTTACCGAAGCCGAGCGCGATTCCATGTTGGGGAATCTAGAAAGGGCGCGGGAGGGTTACGAAAAAGTGCGGGCTATTCCGCTTTCCAACGATGTCGCCCCGGCGCTCTACTTCAATCCTTTGCCCGTGGGTTTCGTGCTGGATTCGGTGCAGAAGCCTTTTAAATATAGCACGTTGATGAAGGCGTCTTTACCTAAAAACAAAGACGATCTGGCTTTTTACAGCATATCGGAACTAGCTTCGCTGCTGCGGTCACAGCAAATTACTTCTGTCGAGCTGACGGAGTTTTTTTTGGCAAGATTAAAGAAATACGACGCCAAACTACACTGCGTCATCTCCTTTACTGACGAATTGGCACTGGCGCAGGCTCGCAAAGCCGATGAGGAAATCAAAGCCGGGAAGTACCGGGGTTTGCTGCACGGCATTCCCTATGGTGCCAAGGATTTACTAGCAAAGAAAGGCTATAAAACGACCTGGGGCGCAGGGCCTTATAAAGACCAAACGCTTGATCTGGACGCCACCGTAATCCAGAAACTGGAAGCCGCCGGAGCAGTGCTTTGCGCCAAATTAACGATGGGTGCGCTGGCTATGGGCGATGTTTGGTACGGTGAAATGACCCGCAATCCTTGGGCAATAGCGGAGGGGTCGAGCGGCTCTTCGGCGGGTTCGGCTTCCTCGGTTTCGGCGGGATTGTTACCCTTCGCCATTGGTACCGAAACGCTGGGCAGCATCGTGTCGCCCTCAACGGTTTGCGGCACCACGGGACTACGACCCACCCCTGGGCGCGTCAGCCGCCACGGCGCGATGGCTTTGAGTTGGAGCATGGACAAAATTGGGCCGATCTGCCGCTCGGTGGAGGACTGCGCCATGGTTTTCAACGCAATCTACGGCCCTGATGCCAAGGACCTGACAATTATCGACGCGCCCTTCAACTACACGCCGATGAAATCGCTGAAAGGAATGCGGATTGGCTATTTGAAAAAAGCCTTTGAATCCAATTACAACAACAAAACCAACGATTCGCTGACGCTGGTTGAACTCAAAAAACTGGGCGCGGAATTGGTGCCGATGGAATTGCCCGACAATTATCCGCTTGGCGCGATGACCTCCATTATCTCGGTGGAAGGCGCGGCGGCTTTCGATGATATGACCCGCTCCAACCGCGACGACTTATTGGTGCGCCAAACCAAAAACGCCTGGCCCAATTCCTTCCGCGCGGCCCGTTTCGTACCGGCAGTGGAGTATTTGCAAGCGAACCGCCTGCGCACCAAACTCATTCAGGAAGTGTACGAGGTCTTGAAAAAAGCCAACGTGGAAGTCTACGTTTCACCATCCTACGGCGGCGGCAACCTTTCCACAACCAACCTCACGGGTCATCCCTGCGTGGTATTGCCCAATGGATTCAGCAAACGGGGTACACCGACGAGCATTACCTTTATGGGACAATTATTTCAGGAAGGCAAAGTATTGGCTGTGGCGAAGGCTTACCAGGATGCGACAGATTTTCATCGGAAGCATCCTATACTTTAGTTGACAGTTGACAGTTGACAGTTGACAGTTGACAGTTGACAGTTGACAGTTGACAGTTGAAAATTCTTGTAAATCAGTAGATTACCTACTGATTTATCTTTGTTCACAAAGTAAATTTATGCTATTCCCCTAAACCCTACTCTAATGAAAAAGCGAACTTTTCTCAAACTTTCCTCTGCACTCATGACCGCTCCTTTTTTATCGCCTTTGGCTGGTTGTAGTACCGAAAGTAAGGCCGAAACCTTAAAGAACTGGGCGGGAAATTTGACGTACAGCACGGGGCAACTTGACCAGGCCAAATCGGTGCAACAGGCGCAGGAATTAGTCAAGAAGTACGATAAAATGAAGGCGCTCGGAACCCGGCATTGCTTCAATAAAATTGCCGATACCAACGACCGTTTTGTGTCGCTGGTGGGAGCACCGGAGGACATTGTCATCGCGCCCGATGGGAAGTCCGTTACGGTCAATTCCGGGATAAAATACGGCGAGTTGAGTCCCTATCTGCACGAGAAGGGTTTTGCCTTGCACAACTTGGCTTCGCTGCCGCACATTTCGGTGGCGGGAGCCATTGCCACCGCCACGCACGGCTCGGGGGAGAAAAATGGCAACCTGGCTTCGGCGGTTTCGGGTCTGGAAATGATCACGGCCAATGGTGATCTGGTTGAACTTTCCCGTGAGAAAGACGGTGAGAAATTCAACGCGGCCGTGGTCCATTTGGGCGCGCTGGGCGTGTTGACCAAGGTCAAGCTCGACCTGCAACCAACTTTTCTGATGACGCAGTACGTCTATGAAAATATGCCGCTCGCTCAACTACAAGACCATTTTGACGAAATTCAGGCCAGCGGGTACAGCGTGAGCCTATTCACCAATTGGCAAAGTCAGGACATCGCCGAGGTGTGGGTAAAGCAACGCGCTGACGCGCCGCAAATGAACCAAAAGGAATGGTTGGGTGCCACACTCGCCACCAGAAATTTGCACCCAATCCCTGAACTTTCCGCTGAGAACTGTACCGCTCAAATGGGCGTTCCCGGCCCCTGGTACGAGCGGATGCCGCACTTCAAAATGGGTTTCACGCCCAGCAGCGGCGATGAGTTGCAGTCCGAATACTTCGTGCCGCGCCAAAACGCCGTGGATGCCATCATGGCCATCGCCCGCCTTGGCGACCAGGTCGGGCCATACCTGCTCACCTCCGAAGTTCGCGCCATCGCCGCAGACGAACTGTGGATGAGTCCCTGCTACCAGCAGGATTGCATCACGATTCACTTTACCTGGAAGCCCGACTGGCCGGGTGTCAGCAAATTATTGCCCATTGTAGAACGGGAACTGGCCCCGTACAACGCCCGTCCCCACTGGGGTAAACTATTTACGATGGCCCCGGCAGAATTAGAAAAGCATTATGCCAAACTTGCCGATTTTCGGAAGGTGGCGCAGGAGTACGATCCGAAGGGGAAGTTTAGGAATGCCTTTTTGGATAAAAACGTGTTTGGAGCGGCTTGAAATTAATTGCTTTTATCTTCCTAGTCGTGAAGCATCGTTTCTAGCCCACCGCGTATCTACACGGCGACGGGCGCTTTGATGGCGGGCCAGGGATCGTAGTTTTCCAGGGTAAAGTCCTCGTACTTGAAGTCGAGGACTCTTTTTACGTCTGGGTTCAGCCGCATGGTGGGCAAAGGCAGAATAGCGCGACCTAATTGCTGCTCGACTTGCTGCAAGTGGTTGACGTAAAGGTGCGTGTCGCCTCCCGTCCAAATAAAATCGCCCAAGCCTAATCCGCATTCCTGTGCCACCATCATCGTGAGCAGCGCGTAGCTGGCGATATTGAAAGGTACGCCCAAAAATACGTCGGCACTCCGTTGGTAAAGCTGGCAGGAAAGCTTGCCCTCAGCCACGTAAAATTGAAACAGTGCGTGGCAGGGCTGCAAGGCCATCTGCGGCAAATCGGCAGGATTCCAGGCCGAGACGATGATGCGCCGCGAGTCGGGATTGTTTTTTAACTGATCTAAAATCTGCTGGAACTGGTCTATTTTACTGCCGTCGGGCGCGGTCCAACTCCGCCACTGCTGGCCGTAAACGGGGCCGAGGTCGCCATTTTCGTCGGCCCATTCATCCCAAATCCGAACGCCATTTTCCTTCAGATAACCAATATTGGTATCCCCTTGCAGAAACCACAGTAATTCGTGGATAATGGATTTGGTATGAACTTTCTTGGTTGTCACCAGCGGAAATCCCGCCGCCAGATCGAACCGCATTTGGTAGCCAAAAACGCTGATCGTGCCCGTACCCGTGCGGTCAGCCTTGCGGGTTCCGTGGTCGAGGATATGTTGAAGAAGGTCGTGGTATTGCTGCAATTTGTTGTTGATTTGTTTATGTCGGTCCGCCGAAGCGGTTGATCTGTTTATCTGTTGGCAGAGCCGCCAGCAAGATAATATAATCGTGCATCTGTTAAAGTGTAATACGTGTAAGGCAAATTATTACATTCATCATTCATCACTCATCATTATCTGAACGCTATGCGTAATTTTTGCTGTACCCGCGAATTGGGCGGTGGCGGAGCAGTATTTTTCCATCGAAAGCTGGATGGCGCGATCTACTTTGTCGGGATCGAGGTCGTTTCCTTCCAGGATAAAGTGCAGATTGATGGTCCGGTAGGGCTTGCGTTGGGTACCTTCCTCTTTTTCACGGTCACCGTCGGCCACGATGCGGAAGTCCGTAACCTTCTGCCGTTGCTTCTTTAAAATGAGGATAATGTCGATGGCGCTGCAACTGGCCAAACCCATCAACAGTAATTCCATAGGACGCACTCCTGCATTGTGGCCACCAATTTCGGTCGAGCCGTCTACGTGAACAGTAACGTCCGACGAACCGCTGCCCGCAAAATGAAACGCGTCGTCCACGCGCACCAACTCTATTTTCATAGCTTAAAATTTTCTCCTACCTTGTGAATTGCAAAAGAACGAAGAAAGAGGGAAAGGCACAAAACGATGCGGCGTTCCAACACAAAGGCACAAAGTGGATTGACCCGATATGTGAATAGTTCCTCATTTAAACAGATCAACAGCCATTCAATAATTACACGATTAAACAAATCAACAAAACTTTGCAAACTACCCTCCCTGACCTTCGACTGGCGGTCTTGATCGACGCCGATAACGTCCCTTCGGCTAAAATTAAAGCCATGTTGGAGGAAATCGCCAAGTACGGCACCCCCACTTTCAAGCGCATTTATGGCGACTGGACAAACCCGCGCGTCACAAGCTGGAAGGCTGTACTGCTGGATAACGCCATCACGCCAATTCAGCAATACAGCTACACACAGGGTAAGAACGCCACCGATTCGGCCATGATTATCGACGCCATGGACATTCTCTACACCGGACGGGTGGACGGGTATTGCCTGGTTTCCAGCGACAGCGACTTCACGCGGTTGGCGATTCGGCTGCGCGAAGCGGGCATGAAGGTCTTCGGTATGGGTGAGCAAAAGACCCCTTCGGCTTTCACCTCGGCCTGCGACCGCTTTATATACATCGAGATTTTAAATAAAAAAGAGGAGAAACAGCCCGCCAACAAGACGAAGAAAACACCCGAAAAGAAAACACCCGATGAGAAAATTGACCCTAAACTGCTGGCTCTGCTCACCGATAGCGTGGACGATCTGGCCGACGAGGACGGCTGGACTTTCCTGGGCGAATTGGGGAATTTACTAATCAAAAAGCAGCCTAGCTTCGACGCCCGCAACTACGGATTTGACAAATTGCTTCCTCTCATCAAGAGTTTTCGGCAGTTCGAGGTGGATGAACGGCCCACGGCAAACGGAAAGATTCGCCACGTATTTGTCAGAAACAAGTAGTCTGAAACTCAGAATTTGCGTATTGCAGATACACTAATTCTTAATTTACCCCTATGATGTTGATGCGTTTCTTATGTCTGTTTTGTTTGGTTACAGTTGCTTATAGATCGGGGCTTGCCCAGTCAGCTTCTTCGATTCCCAAGGTTAGTTTAGTTTCGGAAGAATACGTTTTTGAGAATCCGCCCTTTCCGTCTTGTCATGCTTCCACAATAGTGGAAGTCGCACCAAACCACTTGCTGTCGGCCTGGTTTGGAGGAACGGACGAAGGGAATAAAGACGTGGGTATCTGGCTTTCCCAAAAAGAAAATGGCCAATGGAGCCCACCGACTTTGATGGCCGAGGGCATCATCGACGCTACCACCCGCCACCCCTGCTGGAATCCGGTTTTATTCAAAGCGCGGGAAGGAAAATTGTTTTTGTTTTACAAGGTAGGCCCATCGCCGCGCGAGTGGTGGGGTATGTTGCGCACGTCCATCGACAACGGCAAAACTTGGAGCCAACCCGAGCGGCTGCCGGAAGGCATTCTCGGTCCGATCAAAAATAAACCCGTCCAACTGGCCGATGGCACGATTTTGTCTCCTTCCAGCACCGAAACCAAGGAGAGTTGGAAAGCGCACATCGAGCGTTCGCGGGATTTGGGCAAGACCTGGGAAATAATTTCCGTTGATCCACAGACTAATTTGGATGTAATTCAGGGAAGTATCTTGTTCTATCCCAACCAAAAAATGCAGATGCTGTGCCGCAGCAAGCAGGATCGGATCGCTGAGGTGTGGTCGGAAGACGGTGGCAAGACCTGGGGCAATCTTTCGCTGACCAACTTGCCTAATCCCAACTCGGGAACCGACGCCGTTACCCTAAATAACGGCTGGCAAATGCTGGTCCACAATCCCCTCACTCGGGGGAAGAAATGGGATAACGGACGACAAAAACTAGTAGCTTCTGTATCCAAAGATGGTAAAAAGTGGCACGAGGTGTACGTGTTGGAAGATCAGCCAAAGGGCGAATTCAGCTACCCGGCCATCGTGCAGGCCGCCGACGGGAAGGCTCACATCACTTATACCTGGCAGCGCCGAAACATCCGGCACGTGGTCCTGGATGTGAGCCAATAAAAAGGCAAAAACTATCGGGGGCTTTTGGTGGTTTTAGAAAGAAGACACTGACACACTATCACACACACTATCACACTATGAAATTTTCGCTTCTTACCCTGCTAATTCCGGTTCTCTTCTTGTTTTTTTGCAAAAGCAAGTCCGAAGATCATTTTGCCACTTCCCTGAAAATCACATCGGTCGAAGGAACTTATGAGGGCTATCGCTCCCAACAAGAAGGGCAGCGATCAGCTACCGACTCGACCAAAATCACACTGCAAGTTACCCGTTTGGCGGCCGATTATGTTGAAATTTTGCAGACTTCGCCCAACGAATTCAAGTACGTCGTCACGATGAAAGACAACCGTTTCACCTACGACCGAGGAATCGTCGAAGCCGCCTGCGGTGTTGCCCACATCAAAGGGGAGGGTAGTTTCAGCGGCAATGCCCTTTATCTAATAGAAACCCTCGAGTGCACCAAAAATACTACCGTCCCCGATAGTTTTATTCGACTGAGGGCGAAGAAGAAGTAAGGAGTTCTTCGTTCGGCATGGTCTGCCCTTTTCGTTCTTCGTTTAAATAAAAATGAGTTCTGAAAATTTATACTCCCTCAACCGTTCAACCATTGACCTTTATCCCCCCTTCCCCTCTCCCCCATGTGGACTGAAAAAGACAATAAACTTTGCCGCAGCTTCAAATTCAATGATTTTAGAAGCGCTTTTCTCTTCATGACGCAGGTCGCCGAAGTGGCCGAGTCGCAGAATCACCATCCCTGGTGGTCCAATATGTACGACGAAGTCAATTTCAAGCTTTCGACCCACGACGCGGGTGATACCGTGACTGAGAAAGATCGGACTTTGGCTGCTGCCATCGACCTGCTTTGGGAAAACAAGGAAGATTAGATGAGGCTGTACCTCGTGCCGACGCCCATCGGCAATCTGGAAGACATTACTTTGCGGGCCATTACCATCCTGAAAAGTGTGGACGTAGTGCTGGCGGAAGACACCCGTACTTCGGGGCATTTGCTGAAGCATCTTGGCATCGGCAAGCCCATGCAGAGCTACCACATCCACAACGAACACCAAACCATCGCGCGACTTACCGAGCGGCTGCTTAAAGGCGAAACGATGGCCTTGATTTCCGATGCTGGTACGCCCGCTATCTCCGATCCTGGCTTCCTATTGATCCGGGAATGTGTGAAGCTGGGCATCGCGGTAGAATGCCTGCCCGGCCCCACGGCCTTTGTGCCAGCCCTCGTCAATTCGGGCCTACCTGCCGACCGCTTTACGTTCGAGGGCTTTTTGCCCCACAAAAAAGGCCGCCAAACCCGCTTGAAAGAGTTGGTGGAGGAAACCCGCACCATGATCTTTTATGAATCGCCGCATCGGCTGCTCAAAAGTCTGGGACAATTCGCCGAGTATTTCGGTGACGACCGCCCAGCCAGCGTTTCCCGCGAACTGACCAAGATTTACGAAGAGAATGTCCGGGGTACTTTGCAGGAAATAATCGTTTACTTTGCTGAAAAAACCGTCAAAGGGGAGATTGTGATCGTGGTGGGCGGGAGAAAATAGTTATGAATTATGACCGGGCTGGCGTACCAGTGATGAATTATGAGAGTGGGCGCAAGTAAGATTTCCAGTCGGCGACTGGTATTTTTTTCTACGATTTTGTTCCTTTCCGTCCACTTTGTTTCGGCGCAGGCGCTCCTTAGTCCTGAGGCTAAGGTGAGCTTGATTACCGTAGGGCCGGGGGATGAGTTGTATTCCAGTTTCGGCCACAGTGCCCTGTGGATTTACGATCCGGTGTATCAGCTCGACCGCGCATATAGCTACGGAACGTTCAGTTTTCAGGAAGGCAATTTTTACGTAAAATTCCTGCGGGGAACGCTGCCCTATACCATTTCCGTCAACCCGCTGATGCCGCAGTTTTACTACTGGCAGCAGGAAAACCGCTCGGTCAAGGAACAGGAGCTGAACCTTTCGCTCGAAGAGAAACAGCGACTGTACGCGTTTTTGGAAACTAACCTTTTGCCCCAAAATCGTGAGTACCAATACAAGTTCTTCTACGACAACTGCTCCACCCGCCTGGCCGACGCCCTCAAAGCAGCGACGGGTGATCACTTGACCTTTCCGGGCTACACTCACGATACCCTAAGCTTCCGGCAGTGGATCGACCGCTACGCCTACGTGCAAAAACCATGGTCGGATTTCGGTATGGACCTGGCTATTGGGACGCCATCGGACGAGGTCGCTACACCGGCTCAGGCTACTTTCTTGCCCGATAATCTCAGCGTGGCCTTTGCCGATGCCAGCATAAAGACGGACAGCACCAAGGTGCCGCTGGTTATGGAAACGCGTGAACTCTACACCGCTACGCCCGAACCCGGCGCTGGTTGGTTGACGCCCAAAGTCTTTTTCTGGGCATTGGCCATTTTGGTCGCGGCATTCACAATTTGGCAAATTAGAACCGACCAACTCAATTTTCTTTTGGACAAAATCCTCTTCACTGTCGTGGGCCTCACGGGCTGGCTTATTCTGGCTCTCTGGTTCGGCACCAATCACGGCGTAACGACCTGGAACTGGGATATTCTGTGGGCTTTTCCGCTTTGGATACCCATCGTTTTTATGTTCTCAAAAAATAAAAAACCCGTCTGGTTTTCGTGGTATTTGATCGTTTACGGCGTCTTGCTACTATGTGCCACAGGGAATCTTCAGAAGCACAATCTTGTCCTTATTCCCATTTTAGTGATTCTGGTCTTAAGGGTGTATTACTTAAATAATTATGCAACTCGAAAAGCTTACGCACCAAACGATTGAAGTCGTCAAGCGGGCCTCTGCCTTTATTCAACAAGAGGCGGCCCTCTTCAAGCAAGATAAAGTCGAGTATAAGGACGTCAACAACTTGGTTTCGTACGTGGACAAGGAGGCTGAGAAACTGCTCGTAGCGGGTCTTCGAGCTATTTTGCCCGAAGCCAGTTTTATTACCGAAGAAGGCACAACAGGCGAAGCCCCCAATCCAGACGCCCTCAACTGGATCATCGATCCGCTGGACGGCACGGCTAACTTTGTCCACGGTTTGCCCGTGTATTGCGTCAGTGTCGGCCTTGCGCGAGGTAAAGAACCGCTAATCGGGGTCATTCACGAACCGAATCGCGACGAGTTGTTTTACGGCTGGCAGGGGGGCGGCGCGTGGTGTAACGGCGAAAGGATGCAGGTTTCTCCGGCCAGTCGCTTGGGCGAAAGTCTGCTGGCGACCGGATTTCCTTACTATATGTTCGACAAGCATGACCGCTACATGAAAATCCTGGAAACCCTCATGCGCCAAACCCACGGCCTCAGGCGGTTGGGCGCGGCCGCAGTGGACCTGGCTTACGTGGCGGCCGGGCGGTTCGAGGGGTTCTATGAATATAACCTTCAGTCGTGGGATATGGCGGCGGGGGTACTGCTGGTGAAAGAGGCGGGAGGCCTGGTCACCGATTTTTCGGGGGGAGACAATTACCTCTTCGGTGGTGACGTGGTAGCGGCCGGTCCGGTTCACACCGAACTTTTGGCGGTGATTAAAGAAATATTTTAAGTAAAAATTGGCTTAAATTCGTACTTTGGAGCCGTGAAGTTGGTAATTGATCCTGAAAAATAAGACAAATTTGTAAGAGATTATACACCGAATTCATGCCCAATTTGCTTGAACTAAATACTTTTCATTCCGAATCAGGCAACCTGACCGTGTTTGAAAAGCTTATGCCCGGTACCATCAAGCGCGTCTTTTACATCTACGGTGCCAGTCACATTCCGCGCGGCGGACATAGACACCACAAAACCTGGAACGCGCTGATTTGTCTGCACGGGGAGTGCCGGGTGTATGTCCACGACGGCGAGGAGGAAAGTCATTTTAACCTCGGAAAGCCCAACACCTGCCTGATTTTGGAACCCAGAGACTGGCACACGATGGAAGATTTTTCCGAAGATGCCATCTTGCTCGTGCTCTCCAACGAATACTACGCGGTGGAGGATTACATCGACGAACCCTACGGCGAAGTACTCTTTGCCGAAGCCGCCATCAGTTCTGTTCACAAATAATCGCTCAGTTACAAGCTCGGCTTTCGTTGATTCGGGACTTTCTCCTATGATTCCTTTCCTCGATCTGCGGCAAATCAACGCGCCGCATCAGGTAGCCATCGAAGCCGCCGTGCAGCGGGTCGTCCGCTCGGGCTGGTACGTGCTGGGCGAAGAGGTGCTGACTTTTGAAAAAAACTTTGCCCGATATTGTGGGGCCGACCATTGCGTGGGCGTGGCCAGCGGGCTGGACGCGCTGCAATTAATCCTGCAAGCCTGCGATTTTTCCAAAGGCGGGGAAGTCATCGTTCCGGCCAACACCTATATTGCCTCCGTATTATCGCTGAGCTTTTTGGGCCTCAAACCCGTTTGGGTAGAACCCGACGCCAGGACCATGCTACTCGACCCGACCCTAATTGAGGAAAAAATCACCGAAAGGACGGTGGCGATCATGCCTGTTCACCTCTACGGGCGAAGCTGCGAGATGACGGCCATTGGAGAATTGGCGAAGAAACACGGCCTGAAAGTCATCACCGACGCCGCTCAGGCGCATGGAGCCACGCATCAAGGCGACCGCGCGGCGATCCTGGGCGATGCCTCGGCATTCAGTTTTTATCCCACCAAAAATCTTGGCGCCCTGGGCGATGCCGGGGCCGTGGTGACTTCCGACGTTGCGCTCGCCGATAAAATCAGGCACTTGCGTAACTACGGTTCACTCAAAAAATACGTCAACGAGTACCAGGGAGCCAACAGTCGCCTTGATGAAATCCAGGCCGCAGTACTAAACGTAAAGCTGCCGCACCTAGACGCTGAGAATCAACGTCGTCGCCAAATTGCCCGGCGCTATTTGCAGGAAGTAAAGCTTTCCGATTTGACGCTCCCGCCCGCTGACCAACTTGACGATGATGTTTGGCACCTGTTCGTCGTCCGGTGTCCGCGTCGTGAAAATTTTATCAAATACCTGGAAGACAAAGGCATCCAAACGAATATTCACTACCCATTACCCATTCACCACCAGAACGCCTACCGGGAGTATCGCCATCTTTCGCTGCCCGTCACGGAGCAAATCCACCGGGAAGTGGTCAGTCTGCCGCTGAATACGGTTTTGACCGATGGGGAAGTAGAACATATTATTGATGCTGTAAACCAATTTTCTGAAAATCAGTAAATTTGCCCATTGCTTGATCTTGAATTCCTAATCAGCACTCCCCAATTATCCACGATCCATTGTCCATTGTCCATTCTTTGTCTGTCGTCATTCCGGTGTACAACAGCGAAAACAGCATCGAGCCGCTGCTGGATCGCCTGTCGGTGGCACTGCCCGGCGTGGACTACGAGGTCATACTCGTCAACGACGGAAGCCGCGATGAATCCGAAGCGGTGTGTAGCCGACTGGCTACCGCACGGTCCGAGGTGAAGTTCCTGTCGCTACGGCGAAACTTCGGCGAATTCAACGCCGTGATGTGTGGCCTCAATCACGCAAACGCCCAATATTGCGTGATGATCGACGATGATTTCCAGAACCCGCCTGAGGAAATTCTGAAACTTATCGAGACTGCCGAGCAAGGACATTTCGGCGTGGTTTACGCGTATTATGACAAAAAAGAACACGCTGCCTACCGCAATTTGGGAAGCCGTTTCGTCAACTGGATTACAAGCTTCCTACTTGATAAACCCAAAGACCTTTACCTTTCGAGTTTCAAACTCATCCGGCAGGAGGTAGTGGAGGAAATAATCAAATATACGGGTCCTTATCCCTACATCGACGGGTTAATTTTCCGCGTTACGCGCAACATTGGTACGGTGCAGGTAACCCACAATAAGCGCGAGGAAGGACGCTCCAGCTACACGCCCCGTAAACTTATCTCGCTCTTTCTCAATATTCTATTCTGTTACTCGGCCCTTCCCATTCGTCTGTTCATGCCCATCGGGCTGGGACTGGCCGGCTTAGGGACTGCTTTGCTTTTTTTCCTTTTGGGCCAATGGATCATCGGCCCCGATCCCAAAGGCTGGCAAGTCGTGACGGCCACGCTGATTTTTATCGGGGGAATTCAGTGTACGCTGCTGAGTGTGCTGGGTGAGTATATCGGTAAGAATTTCATGGCCCAAAGCGGTCAGCCGCAGTACGTCATAAAACGAAAAGTCGGATGGTAAACAACCGGGCGGAATACGAGCGGATGCACAATCTTGAAGGGAGTTTATGGTGGTACCAGATCCTGCACGAAAAAATCCTGCGACGGATTCGCCGCCGATTTGCTCCGGCCGACAAGCCGACGATCCTGGACGCGGCCTGCGGCACCGGAGGATTGATTTCGTACCTGAACCAACGGGGCTTCTCCTCTATTTGCGGCTTCGACTATTCCAGCCACGCCGTTGAGTTTTCGCAAAGTCGCGGCCTCGACGTATCGTTCGGGGATTTGCGCAAAGTGTCGGCCTTTCGTCCGGAAATAAAGTACGATGTCGTTATTTGCAACGACGCGCTATATTTTTTAACCGATCGGGAAATAGAAACAGCCCTGGCCGATTTTAAGGCGAAACTAAGACCCAACGGTCTGCTGCTCATCAACATTCACGCGCACGAGGCGTTCAGCGGCACGCACGATGTTGCCGTGGGTAGCACGCGGCGCTTCGTTTTAGCTGATTTTAGCGGTTATGCCCAGGCCGCAGGATTACGAATAAAGTACTACACCTATTGGCCATTTGCGCTTTCGTTACCGATTTGGGTGGTGCGCCAATGGCAAAAACGTCAGCTTCGGCATGGGAAAATCGACGTGCAGACGCTCGAATCGGATGTGCAATATCCCGGCGATTTTCTTAACGCTACCCTGCGTTTCATCACCCGCACTGAACAGGTTGTGCTGCCCCGCGCTCCCTTTGGCAGTTCGCTTTTCATGGTGCTGGAAACGTTCTAGCGACCTGTACCGCGTGGGCTTCCCGGATTGTTTGTTTAAATTTGCCCTAAACTCCCGTACCCTTTACCTCTAAATCACAACCCATGGAACTCGAAGCCTTTCAATATCCAATTGGCCGTTTCAAGCCATCGGATAGCTATCCGCCCGAAGACGTACGAACCAATATTCAGATCATCAGTGCCTTGCCGTCGAAATTCATCAATCTCCTCGGCGGCTGGACCGAGGAACAATACGACACCCGCTACCGTCCCGATGGCTGGACGGTGCGCCAACTCATTCATCACGTGGCTGACAGCCATATCAATGCCTACGTCCGTTTTCGGCTGGCACTGACCGAAGACAATCCCACCATTAAACCCTACAAGGAAGACCGCTGGGCCGAACTTCCCGACGCCAAAACGGCGCAAGTAGATTTGTCGCTGCAGTTGATGAAAAACGTCCATCTACGCTGGGTGCTGCTGATGAATTCGATGGACGCCGCCGACCTGGCCCGCACCTACACGCATCCCGATACCGGGCGCTCGATTCGCCTCGACGAAGTCATCGCCCTCTACGCCTGGCACAGCGAACACCACTACCAACACGCTTTTACGTTGGCCGAACGCGAAGGGTGGCGATAGGTGTTGTGTAAACGATTCAACACTTCAACAAGAATATGCAGCAACTCCTCATCATTCTCATTTTCCTCACGGCAGTTGGCTATTTGGGCTGGCGGGCTTGGGTATCTTTGCGTCGGCCCGCGCAGGGCGGCTGTGGAAAGGGCTGTGGCTGCGGGGAAACTGAGCCGTTGGTTTCGGTAAAGAAGTCTTCTCTTTTGTCTGAAAACAGTCAGGCTTAGTTTTTCAGGAATGCTGCGTCGCCTTTTTTCTAAAAAAGCCTTTTTGTTTGTTTTGGGTTTGCTCGTGGCGGTGGGCGGATTTTCCGTTTGGGCAGTCGCCTACAAAACCAAGTTTTTACAACAAATAGAACAGATTTCCCGCGAAAATCTGGATGGACAGCTAAGCATCGGCGACGTAGGCTTCACGCCCTTCAAGCACGGGATTGGTGTTACTTTTTCCTTTTACGAAGTCAAGCTGAGCGGGCGGCGCTACGTCATTCACCACGTGCCGTTGCTGGCGGCGGAAAGCGTAAGCGCGACGCTGGATTTTGGCCAATTACTGCAAGGGCAAGTACAGATCAGGAGATTGAGCGTGGAGCGAGGCGAAGTGCGGGTGTTTCGGGGCAAGGATGGCTACACCAATGCTTCCCTATTTGAAAAAGTCGAGCAGAAATGGGTCTCGAACGCCCCGGCCGCTCAGGGGAAGGGTTACTTCGCTCATCTCGAAAAAATCATCTTCCGCGACTGTCCCGTGCAGTACGTCGATTCGCTAAAAAACAAAAAATTCGCGGCCACCCTGCGCCGGGTCGAGAGTCGATTGGGCCGCACCGACTCCACACGTCATTTTTCCCTCGAAGGCTCCGTGTTTTTCCAGGAGCTGGTTTTTAACGCCGCTAAGGGCGGCTTTTTACGGCAGCAGCTCACGCAGACCCGCCTCGACCTCGATTATTTCCCAACCCGCCAATTTTGGCGCATCAATCCGTCGGCGTTGCGGGTGGAGGACCCAAAAGTGGATGAAATTAAGTTTCAGGGTATTATAAATTTGGCCCAAAATCCCGGTCTCTTGGCGCTCCATTTTTCGGTGCAGAAAACGGACCTCGCTGCCACGCTGCATCTGCTACCGTCCGGATTGGAAAAGACGATTGCCAAGCGAAAAATTCTGCCCCATGTAAAGGCCGATGTTCAGCTTCGTGGTCAACTAAATGACCCCTCTCCCCTACTCACCATTCAATTCCAGACCGATACCTTTCGCTACGCCTTGCCCTATGGTTTCCTGCGGAGTATGAAGGCGAAAGGAACTTTCACCAACCAGCTCGACCCGAAATTACCAGCGGGTGACCCTAACTCCCGAATTACAGTCAGTGAAGCCGTCGGTTTTTTTGAAACCATTCCGCTGCATGGCTCCCTGAGCGTTACCAATTTGAAAACAGCGACCTCCGTCATGGATTTTTCGCTGAAAGCAGCACCCGAGACAGTTAACGCGCTGCTGGACACCAACCTGTATATTGTTCGCCGAGGCAGTGCCTTACTCAAATTTCACTACGAGGGAAGCCCGGTCCAGTTCTACGACCCGGAAACCGACCGAATGACCGGAAAACTCAGGGGCAAGCTACAAATGCACGACATTGCTTTTGCCAGGAAAACGGGGCGCATCGACGTCAGCCGCCTGAGCGGTGAGGTCAGATTTGACGAAAACCAGGTGCTCCTGCCCCGGCTGACCATGCACGATGGACGTAACGACCTTACAATTTCGGGAAAAGTGTTGTATTTACCCGCGTCGCTCTTTGGCTCCCACCGCCCCGCCGAAGCCTTCGTTCACATTGCCATTCCTAACTGGGTCGTCACCTGGCCTGACCGCCTGGCGGGAATGCGCCAGCGACGTCGAAACGGAAAATCTAAGTTTCGGTTGACTAAGCTACTAGATGAAACCATTGAAAACCTGAAAGTTACCGCTAGTTTGGAATCCCAGCGGATGCAGTATCACCAGCTGCTGGCCCGCCAGGTACGCGGGAACGTCATTATCCAGAACCAGTCACTCGAACTACGAAACCTGTCCATGAATACCTGCGGGGGCGAGGTCGGTATTTCTGGCGGAGTCAAAACGTACGAGGGCAAAAAATTGCCCGTTTTTTATGTAAAAGGCAAAGTGGAACGGGCTAACCTCGAATCCGTTTTTCACTCCCTCGGCAATTTTGGACAAAAAGCCATCACGGACAAAAACCTGCGGGGTATTTTATCGGCCGATTTTGGGTTCCAAGCCAAAATTAACAACGACACGTCATTCGTAAGATCTTCAATGAACGGCTTTATGAATGTTAATTTGGAAAAAGTGCAAATCCTGAATTTCAAGCCAATGCTGGATATTCGCAAGTTGGTTTTCAAAAACCGCGCCTGGAACAATGTGCAGTTGGCCTCTCTGCGAACGACGTTCGTTTTGGAAGGCGAAAATATCCTGGTCGACCGCATGAAAGTTCAGGCCAACGTCCTGTATTTTTTTCTGGATGGGGTGTACAGTTTTGGCAACAAAACCGATTTGAGCATTCAGATCCCGATGAATAATCTAAAACGGAAGGCCCCAAAAAATCATTTGGAAATCAGGGAAGTAGAGGATGTAAAAGGCCAAATATTATATCTGAAAGCCGTCAGCGAAGGCGAAGATGTGCGCATCCGGTACGATAAGATGAAACGGTTCAACTAGGGCAGGCCTCTTATCAATCGTATACCATTGGAAACCGGATGCTAAATAGTGACCCTTTCCCCGCCACGGATTCGACCACTAAACTGGCGGACATCAACTCGCACAGGTGCTTGACGATGTGCAACCCGAGTCCCTCCCCACCTCTTTGATTGGGGCTATCGACCGGGTTTTCGGGCTGCGAAATGGGCGGGGTTTCCGTTCCCGTATCCGGGTCGGGTTCCAACACCGCCGTAGGTTCGGGATGGGGTTTCAGTTGGGCGGAAATAACCGAGGCGAGATTGCGCGGAAGCCCCGGACCCGAGTCCTGGATGCCAATGTACCAGCGGACGCCGTCCTCTGACGACCAGGAGACCGATACGACACCCGATGACGTATAGTTGACAGCGTTCATCAACAGGTTATGAACTATCCGCTTGACTTTGACCAGGTCGCCCTGCACTTCCAGTCGCTCCGGGCCGCTGTCCATCAACATGAGTCCCTTATTTTCAGCCAAAGGTCGGGCCGCCGCCACGATTTCCCGGAGGGTCTGTGAGGCGTCGAACGTCGAAAGACGGAGTTCTTCCTGACCTGCTTCCAACCTCGCTAAATCGGTGAGTTGGACAAGAATATCCTGCAAATGGGTAAGATTCCGGCCAAGCATTTCTACCAACTGGGCGCGTTCTTCTTCTGGCCTACCGTCCTTATTGAGCAGCAAAGTCACGCCCTGAATCACCCCGAAGTTGCTTTTCAGGTCGTGCGAAGACTTTCGCAGGATGTCGCCCCGGTCACGCCCTAACTGGTTGAGATCGTCCAGTGCCCGCTGTAGCCCGGCGCTTCGGCTGGCGGCAGCAATCTGCTGTTGCACAGCGTACTCGATTACGCTTCCCCGGATAGTTTCTTCTTTTAAGCGGGCAATTTCTAAGGCCGCATTCAAAATCGCCGAGGCAACAACCTGCCCGTTATGTTTTTTGAAAATCTTTAATTCATCGTTAAGAATTTCGTATAGATAGTCCAGCTCGTTCAGAATATCACCCAGCGCCCGCCCCTTGCGCCAGCGGTGCAGGCCGTAAAAAGTGGCCAACCGCACCGGGTCGGTTTCCTCGGGTTCATTGCGCAGCCGTTGCCCCAGCACGTTGAGGATCATGGGCAGGTGGTCGTTGAACTCGATCCGATCCAGTACTACCACGTGGGCCAGGGTCTCGTCTTCTTCGCATTTCATGCGCCAGCGCTGTAGAATGGCATCACGGCGACTAAACAAATAATCGGCAATTTTTACGGGCGGCTCAACAGAGTCTGAAGGCATACTTGGGCTAAAGGTGGGATACTGTAATAAATTTCTCTGCCTAAGGCTGTAATTAATGTTTGTTCCGATAGGGAGCTACCAAATGTATAGATTATTTTGTTCTATTTTGGTTAAACATTATGTTTTAAGCTATATTTGTTTGTCACTTCAAAGTCTCAGCCCCGCCCAAATGAACCCTGTCTCCATGTCACCGTCCAATTCTTCGACCAAAACTGACTTTCGCAAAACTACCCTTTTGATCATCGAAGACAACCCCGATCATTTGTTTCTGATCAAATCGACGCTTAGCGAATGCATGCCCGACGTCGACGCGGTCGGCGTGGGCAACGCAGAGGAGGCTTTGAAGTTTTTGACCGCGCGAGATGGCGGCCCAATGCACCAATTCCCAAAACTCATCCTCTCGGATCTCTATATGCCGAGTCGGGAAGCCGGACTACTCGCCCTGCAAGCCGTCAAAGAACTCATCAAATCCATGAAGTTTCCACCCGTGCCCGTCGTCATGTTCAGTTATTCCAACCAGGAGACGGACGTCCAGGATTGCTACGCGAAGGGAGCCAACGCTTACATGGTCAAATCGCCCGACTATCAGGATTGGGCCGACTACTTTGTTAACCTGCGGGAGTTTTGGCTGGAAACGGTAAGCTTGCCGCAGCGGGTGTAGAATCGATGGAAGTTCGGGAAATTGATGCGAGGTTGAAGAAAAACGCTGCGTCCAACGGGAAATATTTGGCGTAGTAAAAAACCCGACCGGGTGCCCTAATTCTTCCGGAAACGAGCGGTGAATCGCTATCTTTTCGAATGCATCCATCAGCGAACCCCGCCCGAGCTATCATGAAAGCCATATAATTTCCCGTTCAAGTCGAGGATGGTCAGATAGCGACTCTTTTTGCAGCTACTGGGGCGGCAAGGGAGGCCGGTTTGGATCAAATGACTCTGGAAGAAATCAATGCGGAGATCGCTGCTGCCAGGAATGGAGCCTAAAATTGTTTTAGATACGAACGTACGCCCAATCAATGCTGTCCGATTTGGAGGAGGTGGCTGGATTTTACGAGCCTACCTATAGGTTGAAGATCATCAAATACGAACCAGATAATGGTTTTCTTGAATTACCCTCGTCGGCCAGGCTGAATCCTTGGGAGGAATTTGTCCAAAGGGGGAGACGAACCTCTTGACGACACTGGCCGTTAAATGGGACCGACCGTCGCGGGGCCGGCCTTCCGGCGGCCTTTCATTTTCAGTGCGGGGTCATCCTTCGGAAGGCCCCGCACAATGTCGCGGAGCGGAAGACTCCGCCGAACGATGGAAGAGAAAGTCCCTGATTTCAAATGAATTTATTCTCCCAACGCACATTTTAGTTATCAGTCGCTAAGATCGAGAGAAATGCTTCCAATCCAATCACGTTGAGTTTCGGAAAAGCGAGCGTTTTGAAAATATTATAATCTTTATCCTCACTTACCAAATAATCAGCATTTACTGATAAGGCTAGGTCAGCGAATTTATTGTCGTCTGGGTCATTATCAATGAGTTGCCAGCGAAAGGCCGCTTCGGCAAAAACTACATTCGGAGCTATGGCTAATTGATGAAGTACGAGTTGAGCGGTGGTAGGAGAATAGGTTCTTGTAAGAACTTCCTCATATTCCAGTAAAATCTCGGTACTCACAAACCACGCAAACTTGCCAGCCCGAAAATCAAGGTACAACTGATAGAAAGGGCTTCTTGGAGGGATGGAGGCACGCAAACAGTTTGTATCGATGATAGCCCGAATCATTCGGCAGCATAAGCGTCATCCCGCAGCATTCTGCGATAATCAGTTTCAGTATAACCTTTCTGGACGCTTACTTCTTCGAGTTCGACTTGCAGCTTTCGATCGAAATAATCCATCAAAAGTTTTCGGACTTCCAACGTTTGCTCTTGATCCAATTTCTGTTCAAAAATCCTCAACAAGCTGATTTGTAAATCCGATAGTTTCGAGAAACTGGGCTTTTCCTGGGTTGTAGGTGTCATGTCGGTTTCCATTGGTCTATCTTTCTTCCCTCAAAATAAACGAATTTCTTCAAAAGTTCCAGGTCATTCTACGCAGAAACTGTGTAGTGAGAAGCTTTTGCCTTCGCTGACCGTTAAAAACGGCCTTTTATTCTCAGTACGCGGTCTCCCTTCGGAAGACCCCGCACAACAACTTCGCGCGGAAGACTCCGCCGAACGGGGGCAGTCTCCCTTCGGAAGACCACGCACAACATCCTGACGCGGAAGACTCCGACGAACAGGGTATGTCAAATAGTATAGCACACAACGTTTTGCATTGCCGAAGGGCAGGGAACCGATGCTTGTCCTGCCCGGTACTAAAGCCAAATTGAAAATATGAAGCACAAGTTAAGAACAAAAGCTAAATTGAAACCGTCCTGCCCGGACCAAAGCTGATAGCGAACTGCAGCTCATGTTCCAATGTCCCACCCTGACTTTTGGCAATGCATTGTTAGCTGCTGTTTTCTTTAGTTCATTTCTAAAATTCCAGATCGTTTGACAAAATGTCTTTATTATATTGCCAAGCTTTTGGATTCATGTTTTGGGTTTTCGTGCATAAATTAGTCTAAATTCTTTTCCGACGATATATGCAAACATCAATCAGTTTTCTATAGTCCTGGTCTATTGTTCTCCTTTGTAGCATGTTATAATTTTTAGTAATATTGTTAGGTTCTTTGACAATTTTTGTGGTCAGATTGCTTGTGCCAGTACGCGGAGTCTGAGATGCTCGAATTTAGGTAGACCGTAGCTGATGCGTTTGATATATCGGATGACGTTGTTGAGTCCTTCGGTGGCCGCGTTGGTTAGCTCCTGGTGGGCGAAGTTGGCGATCGGCCTGAGCCAGTTGGAAAGCGTGTGGGTGAAGTCGATCAGGCCGCGTTGCCTGAAGGCTTTTGCCTTGGCGATCCATTCGGTCAGGGACTGTTCTAGTTCATCGGGGTTGTCGGCCGAGGCGAAGCGTAGGTGGAAATCGTTGCGCAAGTTCACCAGCTGGCCCAACAGCGGGCTGTGGACGAAGGCGTTCTGTAGCCTGGCTTGCTGGGCGGGGGTGGGCTGCGCTTTAAAGAGGTCCCACTTGATGTTAACGAAGGCCTCGACCTCAGGCTGCTCTCGGCGCAGCTTGCGCCGGAAGACGTCGAGCGCTTTATTGAGGGCCTTGACCACGTGAAAGCGGTCGACGACATGGACGGCCTGGGGAAAGAAGCGCTTACTGATCGTGATGTAGGTGGGCCACATGTCGAAGCTGACCGACTCGATCTGGGCACAGAACTGCGAGCCAAGCCGCTCAAAGTGAGCGATCAGGGCCTTCTTCGTGCGCTTGGGCAGCATGTCCAGGGCGATGTTCCGGTCCAGGTCCACCAGCACGCAGCAGTAGCTGGCCTTGCCCTTGCGGTGGGCGATTTCGTCAATGCCCAGCCGCCGCACGGCGGCGTAGCGAGCGGGCAGGTCGAGACGGGCCTGCACCTGCCGGTAGTAAATCCGCTCGACGGTCTTAGCGCTCACATCGAGTAGGGCGCCGACCTCGGTGAAGGGCTGCTTAGCGCAGCAGTCAAATATCCACTTGGCCTGACGGTGGGTGTGAGACTTGCCGGGGTCGGCGAAAGCCAGTCGCTCGGTGAAGTGGCGATCGCAGTCGGGGCACAAGAACTGGCGCATCTGCACTGCCAGCCACACCTGGCGGCCCGAGATGTCCAGGTCTCGCACCTGCCGCAGGGTGTATTGGTTGACTTGGGCGGCGGGCCGTAGGCAGTGCGGGCACTCCTGCTGTGGAGTACTGATATGGCAGGAAAGAGTAATGCGCTTGGGCGACAGCTCGACGCCATCAACGACCAGATTGGGCAGCGACAGAAGTGCTTTATAAAAGTCTGTTTCTTGCATATTTTAACTTAACCACAAAAATTGTCAAAGTACCGTTTAGTTTTAAAAGCGGAATAACATATGATTTACTCGGTTTTGTAACGGGCATGGATGCTTCTAATGCAAAACGAAATCAGGATACGGGATAAGTATCTTGATGTCAATGCTTTCAGATAACGGGTATGCCCCCATGCGCACCTTCAAAAGTGTAGCTGAATTTGGGGATTTTTTCCGTGAATACGACACAATTATCATTGATAGTCAGGATCAACCCATTCAACGTTCCTTGCAGGAAGATTCACAAAGAGACAACTACTCAGGCAAAAAAAAAGGCATGCTTTGAAAACGACAGTGAAGCTTTTGCTGTCGCTGGCCGTTGAAAACGGCCTTTCATTCTCAGTACGCGGTCTCCCTTCGGAAGACCCCGCACAACAACCTAGCGCGGAAGACTCCGACGAACGGGGCCGAGTTCTCCACGTTCTGGTGGAAAAGCGTTTTGCCCTCCCTGACCAAAGCCAGGTCGAGCGTGAGCTTGGATACGTCGATGCCGACGAAGAAAATAAAATCCATATTTTTGTGATGACTGAAAAGTGAAGTCAACACCTTTGAACACAATCGATTCCTTGATAATGGGTCTGAGAACCCTGATTTCTATTTGATGCTTGTTCAAAGAGCCGACACAGGATTGAATCGGGGTATAAGCCTGAAAGCTTGTGCAAATCGCTGATTCGCCTGTGCCGGTGTTGACAAATTAGTTGAGCAGGAATATCGCCATTTGAGGGATTCGATCCAAGTGGCATCTTTGACAATCAAATCCATTGCCACTTCTTGGAATAATAACACTCTGCAAATCTAAAGGATTACAAATCGGTGTTAGCGGGGAGCGAAGTTTTTACTCGTTATTTGGTCGGACGTACGTTTTAATTAAGCCTATGAGCTCCGATGACCGATTTGTCGAACCTTGTGCACCGTTTTCTTTTGCTTGAATTTTATGTTCAGGTAGATTTGAACCTGCATAAATAAAATAAGGAATAGTCGTATTTGTCTTGCGCACTTCTTTTAATAAAACGTAGCCTTCTTGTGGCCCTTCAACTCTGCCCATGTCTGAAATAATTGCAACATACTTTTTCTTGGCTAATAATTTTAAAGCTTCCTTGGTTGTCAATGCTAAGTCAAAAGAAAAACCGATAAGTTCAAGAGCGTTTCTTTCATGAATATTATTTTCTGGTCTATCGTCTACCCAAAGAATAGTATTAGGTGTCTCCGAACTTGTTTCAAATAAAGTTTTCGCTGTCACAATTTGATTTGCGAAATCGGTTACTTCATCTTTTTTTACCTGTCTTCCTTCGGATTTCGCACTCTCTTTTGCTAAAAACTTACTTCCTTCAATTATTTTTTCTAATTCCTCAACAGTCAAATCTGAAACTTTTAATTTTTGGCTGGAATTTTTAATTTTCCTTATTCTTTCAATCAATTTGTCCCAAGGTCTTTGCCCATTTTTGAAGTTTAAGTATTGTAAAATTGCTATCCGAGGATGAACGTCACACTCTTCCGTCAATATTGGAATAATATGTTTAGCATTTCCTAAAGCAAAAGCCCACTCGTATGTCACGTAAGATGATTTTGCAGAAGTTTCATTTAAAAGGACAATGATTACATCTCAGTCCAATAAACCTTGGTCAATTTCATTTCGCCATTCTGTTCCCGCTTCTATTTGATAAGTATCTTTCCAAACATCAATATTCTCTTTTTCAAGTTTCATTTTTACTAACTCGGCGAAGTCATCATGCTTGGAATTGTAACTGACAAAAACACTCATCTGATTATAAATTTAATGATGATTAAAAAATTTCGCCCAACGTTCAGGGCTTACTGATGTACTTGCATTCTTGCTCGTCAGCCTGGAACCGCAGCCCAATAGAATTATTGCTGATGAAGATAAATACAAAAGACCATCAGATTTCCATCTGCCCGAACCACTGCTGATAGCGAACAAAAAGACGAACATTTATTCGTCAGCAAGTATAGCAGTAAACCCAATGTTACCTGCTGGCGTATTTTGTCACTTGTTAATTTTTAAATTTTCTGTTCAAATAGTTTAGGTTCTTTGACAATTTTTGTGGTTAAGTTCACATATGCAAGAAACAGATTTTTACGAGCGGTTGCTGTCGCTGCCCGATTTGGTCGTAGACCGCGTTGAGTCCTCGGCTAAGCGCATCACGCTACACTGTCACACCAGCA
>JBBSUC010000059.1:0-36088 GCA_038235275.1 Cytophagales bacterium
CAACCCCCTCTTTCTTTAAAAGTTGGAGAGCCTCCAGTTTCTCCGACAGGCTCCACGTTCTTTGATGCTTGTGCATAATACCGTAAATTTAAAACTTAGTTTACGGAAATTATGTCCAGTTAATTAGGGGGTTGAGAAGAACCCTGCAATAGTTCACCCGTCTGTATTTCGATAACCGCCCTATACTCATTGTAAATGGCGTGAAAATGAGGCGGCGGATGATCGTTACCGTACATTTGGATTATTATTCCGAAGAATCTGCTGATCTCAGGCATAGGGACGTCGCTATTTATTATCTTCGAATATTATAGAAAGAAGTAGGCAATTACAAAGAGTTACTCACCATAAAAAAAGTGTTGACTGCCAGATTCTCAATCACATGATCGCTTTTTAGAAAAAAAATCCAGCAACAGCATGTTTTTAAAAATTTATTGGCCAATGCAATTTTTTCAGAAAAAAATCACCTTCCCTCCAGTTGCTTTTTAAATTCAAGATCGATTGTTACATTCGATGTTTTCAGATTGTCGCACTCATTTATGTCTTTCATAGTGGTTTATTTAGGTTTCCGTTCCACCAAAAATCCATTGTAATTCTTACGAATTTCAGATTCTTGGAAAACTTCTTTCTTTTCCCAAACAAAACCAGTATCGATTCATTGTAAATTGTAAAAGCCCCAACCACGGTATGAAACTGTGTTAGAAGAGTTGTAATTTACGAATTAAATCAACGATTGACCACTAGACAAGTGCTAAAAAATCTAACCTTGTATTAGCTTTTCTACTATCATTTTGAGTTCGTCAAGTCTCTCTTGGTCAATTTCCCCTTTGTTATACTTCATCATAACATTCATGGGCTTTAAGTCATTGCGTTGGCTCGATGGTTTGATTATTCCCAAGAATTTTTCAAAGTCAATATCGAATGAGTGCAGTCCCTTTGTAAACAGATTTTTTTTACTTATGATAAAACTATTCACATGACCCTGAACGTCTTTATCCTGATCCTTATCCATAAGTATGGAATGTTCAATGCCTAAGCAACAAAGTAAATTCATATATCTATGAATATTAAATTTCCCTAACGCGTCTAGGCAGTATAAGTGCTGTCTCTTCAATTCATGCCAATATTCATTAAGCATATAATCAATAAATATTTTCTCACAAGCTCCTTCACAAATAATCACATATTTGGCAAAAAAGATGGACGAACGCTCAGAATCAAGCCAGAGAAAGTACTTTAATTCTTCCTCAATTAATTTTTGGGCTTCATTTGGGATTTCATCAGCATATTTTCCTCTAATCTTATCTTTTAATCCATCCGATTCTAATGGATTTTTTAGAATATTACAGAAGTAACTGTATAAACCTACATTATCGTCCATTAATCCTTCAAGAATATCTTCATCTAGTTGGTGAATATTGACTCTCTCATATTTCTTGTTAATTTTAATGATGCTTGTCAGTTGGCTGATATTTTTACTAGTAAATGTTGAAGAATGGGAAGTAATCAGAATTTGTTGACTTTCTTCTTTTGAAAGTGTTCTTAAACTAATATTTAGCTGCTCTTGTTGAGATGGATGTAAAAAGGCTTCTGGCTCTTCGAACAGAATTATAGTCAGATTAGGCGAAAAATCCTTTTTCTTTAAATTCTTTGAAGCCGAATATTTGGAAGACAATTTGATTAATGTGTAGATTAAATGTCTCTGTACTCCTTGTCCAAGGGCACTAACATCTTCAATATCACCCTCTAAGTTTGAATCCTGAAAACTGTGAGAAAACAGGTTTTTTACAATTTCATTTGGCTTTATAGTATTTACTCCCAATCTAAACCCAAGTTCAAACTGATTTATCTCATTGTTTATGTCCTCTGTTAGTGTGTTAATTGAAAATCCATCAGTAGTCTCTTCTCCAAGTACATCAGAACTAAATTGTTCAAATTGAGTATTCAAGCTTTGAAAAGATGAACTATTTTCAACAACCTTCTCAAAGACAAAGTTCACCATATCTCTTAAAGGTGAAGGTCCTGACATTTTTAATCCTTCATCTGTTTTACTTAAGGCAGGAATATATAAAATATTTCCTAGTTTGCTTTTTCCAACATTAGTTGATCCATAAAATTGGTTTTCGTGATTTAAAATGCCCTTTTCATACGCATATAAATTTCCTTTCAGAGATTTATCTGATGATTTTAAGTATTTTCGAACTTTCAATAGTAAATCTTCTGATTTGTATTCTTCTTTCAAATTTTCTTGTTCTTCATCCGTAATTTCAAAAGTAACTTCAATCCAACTATCACTATCACCGACTTGGAATTTAGGAAAATCTCTTTCCTCAATAAACTTTATCCCTTTATCTTCATAGAACATTCGGATTGCAGTAATAATGGTAGTTTTACCAGAATTATTTTCTCCTATTGGCAGAGAATAGTCGTGCAAAAAGAATTTAATGTTTTCAATTGATCTAAAATTATGTATTTCTACTTGTTGTATTTTCATAAGACATATTGATGATATAAAAAATTTAACAAAAGCGGGTAGCCCCAAAGAACTACCCGCGCAAAAAGGCCGACTGCCGATGGCCGTTAGCCGACCCCCTCTATCGACTAATCCTTAGCGACTCATATACATATTCCTTTCTCCATAAACTTTCAAAAAGAAATCGTCCTGCAAATCCTCGATGAAGTAAATGCCCTCGCCCGTGGATTTCATTTCGGGGCCGAGTTCTTTATTTACGTTCGGGAATTTGTTGAAGGAGAACACCGGAATCTTGATCGCCCAGCCTTGTTTGTGGGGTTGAAAATTGAAGTCCGAAATCTTCTTGTCGCCCAGCATCAGCTTGGTGGCGTAGTTGACGTAGGGTTCCCGGTAAGCTTTGCAGATGAACGGCACCGTGCGCGAGGCGCGGGGGTTGGCTTCAATGACGTAAACAATTTCGTCTTTTATGGCAAACTGTACATTGAGTAAGCCTTTCACGCCCATCGCCAGGGCGATGCGGCGGCTGTATTCTTCAATTTTTTGGATAGACTCCTCGCTCAGGTCGAAAGGCGGCAGGGCGGCGTGGGAGTCGCCGGAGTGGATTCCCGCCGGTTCGATGTGCTCCATCACGCCGATGATGTAAGCATCTTCGCCGTCGCTGATAGCGTCGGCCTCGGCCTCGATGGCCCCTTCCAGGAAGTGGTCGAGCAGGATGTTGTTGTCGGGAATATCGTGCAAAATTTTGACGACGTGCTGTTCCAACTCCTGCTCGTTGATGACGATCTTCATGCTCTGTCCGCCCAGTACGTAGCTCGGGCGTACCAACAGCGGGAAGCCCAAATCACGCGACAACTCCACCGCCGCGTCGGAAGTACGCACCGTGCCGAAGGGCGGATACGGAATATCCAACTCTTTTAGGAGGTTCGAGAAGCGGCCGCGGTCCTCGGCCAGGTCGAGGGCTTGATAACTGGTGCCAATGATTTTGATACCATATTTATCCAATTTCTCGGCCATTTTCAGGGCTGTTTGTCCGCCAAGCTGGACGATGACGCCCTCGGGTTTTTCGTGGTCGATGATGTCGAATACGTGCTCCCAGAAAACAGGTTCGAAGTACAACTTATCCGAAATATCCGGGTCGGTGGAGACCGTTTCGGGGTTGCAGTTGATCATGATCGTTTCGTAGCCTGCTTCCTTGGCCGCCAACACGCCGTGGACGCAGGAGTAGTCGAACTCGATCCCTTGCCCGATGCGGTTAGGACCGGAACCCAACACGACGACCTTTTTCCGGTCGCTGACGATGGATTCGTTGTCGGGATTATCCTGCGAAGTGTTGAAGGTCGAGTAATAGTAGGGCGTGGCGGCGGCGAATTCGGCGGCGCAGGTATCCACGCATTTGTACACGCGCTTGATACCCATTTCTTTGCGCTTCGTATAAACCTTGCTTTCCTTCACGCCCAGCAAATGCGCGATTTGGCGATCGGCGTAGCCCTTTTGCTTGGCTTTGAGCAGAAGGGCTTTGGGAATATCGTCTAGGTCGTACTTCTCGATCTCATGTTCGGTTTCGATCAATTCCTCGATCTGCCTCAGAAACCAGGGGTCGATCTTGGTTAATTTCTGGATGGATTTGAAGGAAAGGCCGATCTTGAAGGCGTCATAAATGTGGAACAGCCGATCCCAACTCGGGTGCGCCAGACTGTACTTAATTTTCTCCTGATCGCGCAGTTCGCGGCCATCGGCCCCCAGACCGTTGCGGCGGATTTCCAGCGACTGACAGGCTTTTTGCAGCGCTTCCTGGAAATTTCGGCCAATGCCCATCGCCTCGCCCACCGACTTCATCTGTAAGCCCAGCGAGCGGTCGGCTCCCTGGAATTTGTCAAAATTCCAGCGCGGCACTTTCACGATTACGTAGTCGATGGTGGGTTCAAAGAAAGCTGAGGTGGTACCCGTGATCGGATTGATGAGTTCGTCCAGATTATAGCCAATCGCCATTTTAGCGGCGATTTTGGCAATGGGGTAGCCCGTCGCTTTGGAGGCCAGCGCCGACGAGCGCGACACACGCGGGTTGATTTCGATAACGATGATGTCGTCGGTTTCGGGATTGACCGAAAACTGGATGTTGCAGCCGCCCGCGAAGGAACCGATGCCCGCCATGCAGCGGATGGCCAGGTCGCGCATTTTCTGGTACAGTGTATCGGGCAACGTCATGGCCGGGGCCACGGTAATGCTGTCACCGGTGTGTACGCCCATCGGGTCGAAGTTCTCGATGGAGCAGATAATGATGAAGTTGCCGGCCCCGTCGCGCAGCAGTTCCAACTCGTATTCTTTCCAGCCCATGACGCTCTGCTCCACCAGCACTTCGTGGGTTGGGGAAGCGTGCAGCCCGTTGGTGAGGGCGCGGTCGAAGTCTTCGGGCTTATCCACGAAGCCACCGCCCGTGCCGCCCAGCGTGTAAGAAGGGCGAATCACCAGCGGGAAGCCGATTTCCTGCGCGATTTCCTTGCCTTCCAGGAAGGAACGCGCAATGCGGCCTTCACATACGCCCGCCCCCAGCTCTAACATCTTGAGGCGGAATGCCTCGCGGTCCTCGGTCGTCTCGATGGCCTGAATATCCACGCCGATGAGTTTTACCCCGTACTTTTTCCAAATCCCTGCCTTCTCGCAGTCGATCGCCAGGTTCAGGGCCGTTTGTCCCCCCATCGTGGGCAGCACCGCATCGATGGGCGTCCCGGCGTCCTGGTGTTCCTTCAAGATTTGCGCGATATATTTTTTTTCCAACGGCAGCAAATACACGTGATCGGCGTTGATCGGGTCGGTCATGATCGTGGCCGGGTTAGAGTTGATCAGGCTAACTATGATGCCTTCTTCGCGTAACGAACGGGCGGCTTGCGAACCGGCGTAATCGAATTCGCAGGCTTGACCAATGACGATGGGACCAGAACCAATAATGAGGATGGACTTGATGTTGGGGTTTTTCGGCACTTTATTAGATATGAGATATGAGATATTAATTATGAGAGGGCAAGGAGCAGGCCCAAAAATTCCACAAAGGTAAGGTGTGAGAGTCAAACACACGCCTCCTTAACCATAAAAAAGGCTTATGGTCAAGATAATCTGAAAATTATGCCGGGGTGGGGGTTCAGCGTCTGCCCCGCGCCTCCAAAATTGCCTGCCCGGCTTTTTGGCCGCTGCTGGGTGGGGGGGCATTGCGAGAATAGTACTTGCCGTTGGGCGCGATGATGCCGTAGGTAGAATAAGCCAGCGGGTTGAGCTTGAACATCAACTGCACAGCCTGACTGTCATCGACGAACATATGGACGCCTTTCAATTTATTTCGGACGATGAATTTTTTCCAGAGTTCGGGGCTATTCACCATTTCGGTATTCGGCAGGTGGATATACAGCAACTCCACGTCGGCGGGCAGTTGGGCGCGGAGGGCCGGGGCGTACAGGACTTCGTTGCGGCTTTGGTCGTCGAAGAGGTTCCATTTCAGGACGTAGAGCGTTTTCCCTTCGTATATTTTCTGGATATTTTTCAGCCAGTCCTTGCCATTGTCCCGCGACTGCGACAACCAGATGCCACTCAGCACTTCGGCGGGCGTGGCAGTCAGGTCGGTGCGCTTTTCGATGAGTTTAATGTAAAGACTGTCTTTGACTTCCAGTTGGTACAGTTCGTTGAGTGACTGTGCGATAGCCGGGACTTCGATCTTGGTTTTAATATAGTCGTAAAGCAGTTCTTGTTCCGAAAGCGACAATTGATAAAACCGCTCCACCAGCAGCCGGGCATTCAATAAGTCAGTGGCGGTTTGGCCGAATTCCTCGCCGTAGGCGCGATTTTTTTTCTCGATCAATGTCACCAGATCCATCGTGCGGCGATCACGGGCATAGAGCGTGTTCATGAAATCTAGCCCGCCCGAGGTGGCGCTTCCCTGCTGAATCATGTCATTGAGCCGGGCGGTTTCTTCCACCGACAGCGGCTTGATGTAGCGCTTGATGAGTTCGGCCATCTTCTCCACCCGCAGGGACTTAGACTGCGTCGGGTTCTGATACGCCCGTTTTTCGAGTATCCGATCGGCGTAATCTCCAAAGCGCGTTACCCATTGCACTCTCTGGAAGGTCATTACGCCCGAGGCCAAGCGGCGCAGGCTGTCTTCCGTCGCTTTGTTTACTTCAGTATTAGTCACCAGGGCGTGTTCGTATAGCGCCGAGAGCTGCTCCTCACTAACAATGGCTTCCACCCACTTCCGCAGGTCAGGCGACACGCCTCCCTTTTGGGAAAGTGGCAGCAGGGCCGCCATCCGCAGGTCGGCGCGGCGTTGCACAGCCCGACGCGCGTCGTCGGCATCCAAATCCCAAAAGGTGTCAAAAAAGGCTTCGCCGTACCGCTTGTTTTCCTTCATCAGCCGCCCCTCCTCTGTCACGTACCGGATGTACTGATTATTAGCCCCGGCGTCGACGCCCGCGTAGTAGAAAAGCCGCTTGGCCTTGTACATCGAGTCGGCATCGAAGGTCAGTTGCAGCTTACCCGGCGCGGCCAGAAAGGTCGTATAAACCTTTCCACCGTAATCCAGATAAACTTCCTCTTGTGGATAAATCAGCGGCAGCGTGACGCTAAAACTCCCGTCGGCCTGCAACGGTGCTTGCCGCGTCAATTCGCTTTGGGGTTGCAGTATATTGTTACGCGTAAAAGTTATGGCCGGAGCCTCCCGGTACAGCCGAGCCGTCAAATTCAGCACCCGCCCGCTAATCACCACCGAATCAGGCTGCGCAAGAACAACATTGGCAGAAAAAAACAAACAGAATGACAGAAGGACTACTCCAATGTCACTCAAAGACAAACGCATCTCATAATTCATAATTCATCATTCATCATTCATAACTTACTCGTATCCCGTGATACAATTCCTGTTCCACGTAATCTTTCCGCAGCGGATGACCGACCCAGTCCGTTGGTAGCAGAATGCGCCGCAGGTCGGGATGGCCCGCGAAGCGAATGCCCAGCAGGTCGAAGGCTTCGCGCTCGTGCCAGTCGGCGGTGCGCCAAATGTGGCTCAGTGTGGGTACTTCGGGCAGCGGTTCGCCTTCCTGATTTCTTGCCACAACTACCTTCAACACCAGCGAGTGGCCGTATGGAATGGAATTGAAATGGTAAAGTACCTCCATCGTTGCAGCGGTCGGCGCTCCGGCGGCCGGGCCGTTGTCCAGGCCGGTCAGGCAACTCAGTTGATCGAAAAAAAGCTGCTCATCGCGGAAAAGCACCTCGGCCACCTCAACCAATCGCTCCGATGGCACCAACAGGAATGGCTGCAGCACGTCCGCCACGGCTGCGGTAATTGCCTCTGCGTCCAGGCGCTCGGTCAACAGCAAATGGATGTCGGTAAAATTCATGCAACAAAGATAGCGAAAGACGAACTTAACGGAAGTGGGATTGTTTTTTTACAAATCTTGAAAATAAAAAAAGCAATGGGCAAATCAGGTTTCCCCGAGAAGTTGATTTTTGTGTGTGATGGGAAAAAGTGCGGGAAATATCCTGAAATAAGGAAGTATTGCAAAGACGCCATCAAGGAAAATGGCCTAAAAAACGAGGTAGAACTCATCAAAATGGACTGCACCGACCGCTGCAAGCAAGCGCCGGTCGTCTGCTTTCAACCCGATAACGCTTGGTTTACCGAAGTATCGGAGAAGCAGATTCGACAGTTATTTGCGGAGTTGATTTTGGCTGAGTCTCCTGCCTAAATTACGTTCTAAATTCAGGCACTTCAATCTTTTTAGGAAACGCTGACTTCTTCAGCCTCCATTTCCAGCAGTAAAGTGGGCGCGGGCTTTTCCCGGCTCAGAGGGTGTTCGCCGCGAATTTTCTCTTGCAATTTCATAAAGCCACCAATCAACGCCTCGGGGCGGGGCGGACAGCCCGGCACGTACACATCCACCGGAATGATGCGGTCCACGCCCTTCACCACGTGATAGCCGTGTTCCCAGTACGGCCCGCCGCAGTTGGAGCAGCTTCCCATCGAAATCACGTAGCGTGGCTCGGGCATCTGCTCGTAGAGTCGCCGGACGCGGTCGGCCATTTTGAAAGTGACAGTACCGGCAACGATCATCACGTCGGACTGTCGGGGCGAGGGGCGAGGGAAAATACCGAAACGTTCCAGATCGTAGTGCGAGGCGAAAGTCGCCATCATCTCGATGGCGCAGCAAGCCAGGCCGAAGCCCATCGGCCATAGCGACGAGAGCCGCGCCCAGTTGAGCAAGTCTTCGGTGCTGGTGAGGATAATGCCGCCGTCGCCGGTTTTAGCTTTATTCAATTTTGAATGAGTGAATGAGTGAATGATAGAATAGCTGGACTCAGATATCTATCAATACCAACGCCGCCAACTCGCGAAAGCGCTAACCAAAAGAGCTAGAGCCAGCAGGGCAACAGGGATTTTGTATAGAATGACAAAGGTAATCATAATGAAGCCGATCGCTACGGGTTGCAGGGTTTCTTCCAGGAGTTTCGGGGCGCGGTACAAGCTGGTGTGGTACAGCAACAAGACACTCAGACCGAGGGCGTAAAGCTGGGTTAGTTCGTGCCATTCCAGGCGGGTGCCGTAACTTACAACGAGGAATGTTTCGGGTAGCAGGAGAATAGCGTGCAAAATTATGGTGCGGCCGAAGCGGGCTATTTTTCCGAGGGGTAGCGATTTTCCCCATAACCAAACTTCGTTTTCCCAAAGGTAGAGTTCGTAGGAAAGCCCGGCGTTGAGCAGGTAAGCCAGTGTGAAGCCTACGGCGGGCAGGCGCAGGTCGTAAGTTCCGGTGCTGTCGTAGACCAGAGCGGCAATCATGAATATAAAAACGCCGACTTTGCTTAGCAGCAGCGTAAAGCCGCGCTCGCGAAGCAGCCATTCCAACGTCCAGAAGACAAAATTGGTGGGGCGTTTGAAGGGCAGACGGAAGCCGGACTTTCGGGTGGAGGCGGCAACGTCAGGATGCCGCAGCCGCCATTCAGCCACTGCGATCAGGAATACGCTCAAAAGCAGCCAATAGGCAAACATCGGCCAGGTTCTGTCTAGCAGTTTTTCCTGTCGGGCAATGCTCGTTACGTAAATACCGTAAAAAACCAATGGTAGCAAAAAGCCCAGAGCCATGCCCAAGAGCCGAGTAATTTGCTTACCCAACGGCCAGAGATAAGCGTTTTGCAGGAAGGCGTATTCGGGCTGAACCATTTGATTGGCCAGAAATTGGGCGCAAAGCAGCGTATACGCAATCCAAACGGCCAGCAAAGCCATCATGCCCCACTCATCGGTCAGGAAAAACAACGCAAAGGCGTAATGTTCGCGACTCGACAGAAACCCGAACAAAATAAAAATCGCGACCAGGAAAAAGCCCGCCCGCTGGCGGTAAAACTCGCGGACGGTAGAGAGCAGCAGTACTTTCATACCGCAAAAAGAACGAGCGTCCGGTTTTGCAATTTGAAGCCTGCGGTCAGCGGCAAATCTTTGTCCTCAAAAGGATGATGCGACGACAGCAGGAACGTCACGCTCCGCGCTTGATAGGCTTTGATAAGCGAAAAAAGATTGCCACGCGCTTCGAGGTCGATGGTAATCAGCGGCTCGTCCAGAATAATGATACTCGGCTCCCCCAGAAACGCCAGCGCCAGCGAAGTTTTCTTCACCATCCCGCTTGAACACGAACCCATCGGCTGATCGAGGTAGTTGATGCCGAACGCTTCTACTAATTCCTGTACTTGTCCGGCGGGGCTACGCTTGGCCTCGGCGACGAAAGCCAGCAGGTCGGCGGGCGTTAGGAAAGTGGGATAGAGCGGCTCGGCCTCCCCCAAATTCAGCCGAAGGCGGTAGGCGACGGGGTCGCGTTTCAGGTCAAATTTTTTATCCAAAACCACCTGCCCCTCGAAAGGCATCATCCCCGCCAAGGTTCGGAACAGGGTGGATTTCCCCGCCCCGTTCTCGCCCTGAATCCAGTAAATCCCCTCCCTTATCTCCCACTCGGGAATGGCCAATACTTCGTGAGAACCGTAGCTTTTATGCAGGTTTTGTACGGATAGGGTCATGAGGAAATAGGAGGGTTTTTCGGAAAACTACGTAAATATGGCCACTCGACGCAATTGCCCAATACCAGGGATATTTTTTAAAAATAGTCCGGGCATTCTACCGTTTGATAAATTCCTGAAAGACAGCCTGTCTGCATTGGTAGGTTTTATTTGGTAAAGGGTGCATCTTTGATTAGGGAACTCTAATTCCCCAAACTATCCAAAGCGTGTCATGTACTACCGTAAGTTCGTCCCTTCGCCGCAACTGCTACCCTACGTGGAGTGTTTTTTCGTGTGGGAAAGCGGCACCGTGCTGCCTCGCCCAATCGACGTGGAGTCTCCGCCCAGTGGCTATGGGTCTATGGTTTTCAACTACGGCACGCCCTACCGGGTGACTTCCCAAAAGCTCAATGGAGAAGTGATTCCCACGGCTTTTTTGACGGGTCCTACTGATGGACTGCTTCCCCGACTTGGACAATACCGTGGACACCTTGTCGGTGGACGGCGACCACATTACCTGTAAGGTGGACATTTTTGGTACGCAGGCCAAAGAATTCATGGGAATCCCCAGCCAGGGACTGCGTTTTGAAAGCGATCACGTTTTCATTTTCCAGTTCGACCAAAAAGGCCAAATCACGGACTTAAAAATTAGCTGGGATCACGCGCGCTTCATAAGCTAATTGACGGAGAATCAGTAAAATATTTCTTGCTTTGGTGCAAAAATCAAGATTTAAGCGTTTAACTTGAAGACAAAATTTTTCAAGTCAAACGCTTATGCAAGCCATAGCCGACTACTTCGCCACCATTCCCTCCACCCACCGCTCAGCCATTTTGGTAGGTGGCCTAGCCTTGTTCTGGCTCATCGAGGGTGCTTTCCCGCTGTTCCGTTTCGGCTACAATAAGTGGAAGCACGCGGGAATCAATATTTTCTTCACCGTTACCACCGTCATCGTCAACTTTGCGATGGCCTTCATCTTGCTCAAATCGAGCGATTGGGCCATTGCTCACGACTTCGGTATCTTGCAATGGCTGCCCGAGTTGCCGCTTTGGGCCTACCTGGTGGTGGGGTTACTTCTCCTGGATCTGATCGGTGCGTACTTCATTCACTGGCTGCATCATAAGGTGAAGTGGATGTGGCGTCTCCACCTGGTTCACCATTCCGATACCCACGTGGACACGACTACTGCCAACCGCCACCACCCCGGCGAGAGCGTATTCCGCTTCCTGTTCACCGCCATTGGCGTAGTGCTGGTCGGCGCACCGATCTGGCTGGTGTTCCTGTATCAGGCCATATCGGCGGGACTGTCCCAGTTCAACCACGCCAACATCGACCTGCCCGAGTCGGTGGATCGGGTACTTAGCTGGTTCATCGTAACGCCCAACATGCACCACGTGCATCATCACTATGTGCAGCCCTACACGGATTCCAACTACAGCAATATTTTCCCTATTTGGGATCGGCTGTTCGGGACATTTAAGCAGTTGAAGGGCAGCGACATCGTCTATGGAATCGACACGCACCAGGAGCCGCACGAGCATAGCCACGTGGGGAATTTGCTGAAAATTCCGTTTCAAAAGTACCGCCCGCCCGTGGGGACGAAGTTGTCGGAGTCAGAAGTAATGCAGTCCGCTAAGCGCTCAGCTCCTAAGGTTTAGAATCCTTAATCTAAAAATCCCAAAAACGCGGCTTCTGCCCCGTCCGTAACAGACTTTCCTCGCAGGGAGTGCAGGTGGGCAAAGGCGGTGAGGGAGGGTCAGGCAGTTCGGGTGGACAAGCAGCGCGGTCGGCATCGCTACGATCGACGACGTGAGCCACCCGCGAAATCCCCACAGCGCTGAAAAACCCCAGCACCTGCTCGTTTGGATTGCTGACACAAGTCAGATTGCCCGGCACCGCCGAAGGGGCCACGTCGAAAACCCCGCCCGTGTTTTGCAGCAATTGTTTAATCGTTTTGTAATAAACATACGCGTCGCGCGACAGAGCCTGTTGCTCCACTTCCAGGTAGTATTTGTCGCGGCACTCCACCGGAACGGTGGCCACCTCCTGCCGGGCGATTTGCTGGCCATTGATGAGGGCATCGTTGGCGATGTTGATGCAGTTCGGTCCCAGGCAACGGACGATATCCCAGCAGTTGGTGCAGCAAAACTTTCGGTAAATGGGGTTGCCGTTACGGTCCTTGACGGAGCCACAGGTTAGCAAACGCTTGTAATGCACGGAGTTCCAGCGGTAGTAGTTGCCGCGTTCGGCGGGATCCTGCGTATCGATGTACACACGCCAGCCGCCAAGTTGCCGCTCGCTGGTGGTGGGGCTGATGCTTTGGTAAGGTTCATGATAAATGCGCTCGATGGTACCTGCCTCGCGCAGTAGTTCAGGCTTTGATTCATACACCTTACCCGCTACTTCAAAATGCAACTGGTAGGTTCGCCCGGTAATGCCTTGCAGTTTTTGGGTTTGGTACTGGCCACCGGCCACTGTTTCCACCAGATCTTCCCGTAAGCCCTTATCGTCTGTGATGTATACCTTGGCCCCATTGATACCGATGCTGTATCCCGCAAAGGAGTAGTTGGCGGGCCGAACGAGTTGGATGGTGTACGGCCCCGGCTCGTTGGAGACGAAACCCTGCACGACCACATTTTCGGGCTGCTGCTTGAAATCACCCTCGTAGGGCGTCACACAGCCCACCAGGCAAATCAGCAGCCAGATGGTAGCTTTTTTAAAGGATAGTTGATAATTGATAGTTGACAAGGTTGTTGTTTGTTGAAATGTGGACTGGGCCGTCCGCGCGGTCGTGTAATCGTGGAGTTGATTTTCAGTTGGGAAATACCGCTTTTGCGATGAGTTGCTCCCCTTTGTGCCTTTGTCCCTTCCTTCCCTTAAAACTTAAAATTATACGTCAAGGATGGAAATACCGTGGCGAAGATCGACAGTTTATTGGCCTCGGTAAGGGCGTAAGGACGCAGGTTGTAAAATATTGAAAAGGCATTTTTGTGGGCGTAAACGTTGTAGAGCGAGAAAACCCAACTGCCTTTCCACTTGCGGCCCGGATGCTTGTCGGGGTTCTGATCGAAGGTCACAGAGAAATCGAGCCGGTGGTAGGCGGGGATGCGGTCCTGGTTGCGGTCGAGGTAAATGGGAATGTTGGCCCCGAAAATCGTCGGCTCGAAGAGCGTGTAGCGGCCAAATGGGTAGGTGGCGGGCCGACCGCTGCTGAGCGTGAAATTGAACGCCACTGTCACCATGAGGTTGGGCCGGAACACCGTCATGGCGTTCAGCGTGTGGGGGCGGTCGAAGTTGGCCGGGTACCAGCGTCCGCCGTTGACCCGCGCTTCGGGGAAAGGACTGTCGATTTGCAAAAAAGTGCGGGCGTAGGTGTAGCTGACCCAACCCGTCCAGAATCCGGTATTTTTCTTGGCCATAAGTTCCAGGCCGTAGGCGCGGCCCCGGCCCTGCAAAACCGCCGTTTCCAGGTTGGGATTCAGCACAATGTCGGCACCATCTTTGTAATCCAGCGCGTTTTGGATTTGCTTGTAATACACCTCGGCGGAGGTTTCATAGACATCACTCTGGAAATTCTTGAAAAGTCCCAGCGATACCTGGTCGGCGATTTGCGGTTTTAGGTACGGTCCGGCCGTCGTCCAGCGGGCGGTGGGCAGGGCGGCGGTGGTGTTGGAAACCAGTTGCAGGTATTGCCGCATCCGGTTGTAGCCCGCCTTCACGGAAGTATTCGCTCCCAGTGTCCAGCGCAGCGCTAGGCGCGGTTCCATGCCGCCGTAGCTTTGCACGGTTTCTCCGTTTTTGTATTTATCCGTTTCAGTAATCACGTCCTCGGCCAGCGGACCGCCGGGCGCGTAGCGGCGCACCGTCGCGGCCCCCAGGCGCAGAAATTGCGAGTAGCGCAGCCCCAGTACGGCCGAAAAATTGCGGGTCAGTTTCCATTCGTCTTCTACAAAGGCAGCGGCTTCAACGGCCCGCTCGCGCTCAATGTCCAGCGGAAGTACGTTGGAAAATGGGCCGGGTGTCAGCGTGTTGGGCTGGATGCCGTAGCCCGTCACCGCGCCGCCCGCTTTGAAGTGGTGGCGGTCGCGGGTCTGGTTGCTGTATTGGAATTTGAGGTTTTGGTACGTCACCGACGACACCAGGTCGAGCTGATTGGCCGAGTCGGGAATCATGGTACTGGATCGGTAATTCGTGAGAACGGCGGCGGCTTCCCACATTACCTTATCGCGGGCATTGAACTGCCAGCGCAGGGTGCCGCTGGCCGTGCGGTAGCCAAAGAGCGACGAGGAGGCGTTGACGTCCACCGAAGAGAGCGAGTCGGAAGGAATTTTGAAATGATCCTGACTGAAATAGGCCGTAAAAGTAAGTTCCTGGCGCGGATCGATGACCCAGTACCATTTGTTAGTAATGTCATAGAAGTTGGCCTTGGTGTCGCGCAAAGCGATGGGTCCGATATTGAATAAAAAATCGTTGAACGAGCCCCGCATAGCCAACAGGGTCGAGAGTTTTTTGCCCACGACCGGGCCTTCCAGCGTCAGGCGACTGGAAACGAGACCGATGCCGCCGCTGCCGGAAAATTTTTCGGAATTGGGGTATTTCAGCCGCACGTCCAGCACCGACGAGGCCCGGCCACCGTATTCGGCGGGAATGCCCCCGCGCTGTAGCGTGACATCGCGCACGGCGTCCTGGTTGAAGACGGAGAAAAAGCCGAACAAGTGGGAGGTGTTGAACAGCGGCGCATCGTCCATCAGCACCAGGTTTTGGTCGATGCTGCCGCCCCGGACATTGATGCCGGAAGTACCTTCGCCCACCGTCGTGACGCCCGGCAGCATCAGCAGACTGCGCATGACGTCCACCTCGCCCATGAAGGCGGGCATTTTCTGGATGCTGCGAATGTTGAGCCGCGACGCGCCAATCTCGACCTTCTGCACGTTTTCCTCCGGCTTGCCGGTTGTGATCGTCACTTCGTCGAGGAGTTTGGTGTCTTCCTCCATCGCCACCGACAGGTTCACCCGGTCTTTGTCCAGCGCCATTTCCCGAAGAATGGGCTTAAAACCAATGGCGCTGAACTTAACTGTGTATTTACCCGACGGCACCGTTAGAATAAAAAACCCCTCCCGGTCGGTCTGCGCGCCTTTCCGGTTTTCGATCAGAAAAACCGAAACGTTGGGCATCTTCTCTCCTGTCAAGGCATTAGTAACTGCCCCGAAGAGGGTGGTTGCTTTGGGCGCCTGGGCGTTGACTTCGGCCTTGAAAACGATAAGAAGCATGCTGAAAAGAAACCAACGACAAAATTTCATGCAAAAAGAGAAAGGAAGGAATTTCGAAATAATTAGTCTTAGGAAGCGATTTACGGTCTTTTTGTTTTCAAATATCCCTCCATTTCCCCCAACGATAAAGCATTGAACGTCATATCCTTCGTCAACCCGCCTTTGCGGCCAATCGCCACGCCGTAGTGCATATCGTAGTAGCCCTGCGTACTGTGCGCATCGGGGTTGATGCTCAGCTTCACGCCTTTTTCCAGGCAGTAGCCAATCCACCGCCAGTCCAAATCCAGCCGCCAGGGGCTGGCGTTGATCTCCATGATGACGTTATGTTCGGCGCAGGCGTCGATGATGGCCCGGTAGTCGATCGGGTAGCCGTCGCGGGAGAGGAGCAGCCGCCCCGTCGGGTGGCCAAGGATGGTGGTATAGGGTTTGGCGATGGCCGCCAAGAGTCGCTCAGTGGCTTTTTCCAGCGACATCGTCAGGTTGCTGTGGACGGAGGCGACCACGTAATCGAAGGTCGCCAGCACGTCGTCGGCGTAGTCGAGCATTCCGTCGCCCAGGATGTCGGATTCGATGCCTTTCAGAATTTTAAAAGGCTTCTTAGGATTTTCGGCAGCGAAGCGGGCGTTGAGTTGGTCGATTTCGGCGTGTTGCTGCCGGACACGGTCGGGACGGAGGCCGTTGGCGTAGCTGGCGGTTTGGGAGTGGTCGGCGATGCCGAGGTACGCAAAGCCCAGGTCGCGGCAAAAAGTCGCCATTTCTTCCAATGTGTCGTTGCCGTCGGAGTAGGTGCTGTGGTTGTGCAGGATGCCTTTGAGATCGTCCCAGGTGACAAGGTCAGCGGGCGTGTGTTTTTCGGCCCAAAGGAATTCGCCGTAGCCCTCGCGCATTTCGGGGACGATATAGGGGAGTTCGGCTTTTTCGTAGATTTCTTCCTCCGTCGCTACTGCTTCGGAGCGGGCAACTTGCAGCAAAGTACCCCCGTTGTTGGTTGGCTGGGCCAGGTGACCTTCCGCGCTGCTTCTTATGAAAAGTTCGTTCTCGATTTTCTCGGGCGCAACCGCCACAATTTCTACCAAAATATCCTGATCGAACGCCTTGCCGCGCCACACGAAAGGCGTGGAGTTCCTGACATCCTGATGGAGTACTTCAATTTTGGAAAGTACCTTCTGCGTCGCCACAGGCGAGTCGGCGGGAATCAAGAAGCGAAGCGTTTCGACGGTTTCAGTCTTGCGGCGGACTTCGCCCGCCACTTCCACACGGTCGAAATTTTGCTCCAAAACATCGATGATCAACTGCGAAAGCGTCTCGGCCTGATTCATGCGCAGTTTGCCTTTTTGGCTGCGCAAAAATGCCAGCGAGTCGAGGATTTTTTGCTGGGTACCTTCGCCGAAGCCTTTGAGTTTTGCTATGCTGCCGTTCTCGCAGGCAGCTTCCAACTCGGCGATGGTTTCAATTCCTGTTTCGTGCCATAGGGCGGCGATTTTCTTGGGACCGATGCCCTTGATCTTGAACATTTCCAGCACCCCCGGCGGGGTACTTTCCAGCAGTTCGTCGGTTTCCTTTATGCTCCCCTTCTCGACCAACTCGATAATTTTCCCGGCCACGCCCTTGCCGACACCCTGGATTTTAACAAGATCGCCGAACGAGAGTCCGGCGATCTGTTGGTTCGTCAATTTATCGAGATTGAAAGCCGCCGCGCTGTACGCTCTGATTTTGAAGGCATCCGCGCCGTGCAGTTCCAGTAGGCGGGTGGTCAGTTCGAGGGCTTCGATGATTTCGGGATTCGTCATGGGTCGGGGCTTGGTTTTCTTGCCAGATATTCTCGCAAAGATAACCCCCTGCCGCTACTTATCCCACCATACTTTGGTATCGAGGTTGTCGGCACCCATTCGGCTGATTGCGGCGTTTACGTTTTCGCTGTTCACCGAAATCTCGGCGTTCGGGTACGTTAAGCGATTGATAAAATCCCCCTTGATCGACTTACCGGGGAATGGATTGGGCGTCAGCTTCGGAAAGCCGCTACGCCGCCAGTTGGCAAATGACTCGGGACCATTCAGGAACGATGCCACCCAATACTGCGTGTTGATTTGCTCCAAAGCCTTAGCCGGATCAAGTGGGTGGGCTGCGACATAAGCATCGATCGACGCCTTGGGAATCGCGGCCTTTTCGTCGTAAAGCGCCATTTGCTCCATGTGCGCCCGAATTCCGGCACTGAAATAATCGGCCGCTGTGCCGGTAATCCAGCCACGCTGAGCCGCCTCGGCTAGGTACAGTTTGTTCATCGCGTTAGTGACCAGGAACATGGGTGCCTGTTGCTTGGCAAGGCGGGTTTTGTCGATTTGGCTATACGAATAAAAACTAGGCAGTCCCTCCTTAGTAGCCTGGGCCTTAATACCGCCATCATCGAAACCAAAGGGCATTCCGATCTGAACCTTCGGGTCGATGACCGCATTGGCCGCTTTTTGGTCTGGACCAGAAACCGCACTGACGTAGCGGACCGCGATCGAACCCAGCCGGGGGTCGTCGTTGCTTTTCAGGTAGCTGACGAATGGTGCGGCCAGATAATAGTTGTTAGCCTCGGTACCGTTCAGGGTACTGCCGATACCGTTCTGGTAATTGGCGTTGTGCCGAATCACCGCGTTGTTGGCGTTGTCCTCAATCACCCCACCCGCGAAAGCCGCTTTTACAGTCGCCTGCGCCAGGGTTGGATCGACCTTCGTGAGCCGCATTCCTGCCCGTAACAGCAGGGAATAACCCAGCTTTTTCCATTTGGAAATATCGCCTTGATAGAGAATATCGGCGTTTTCCTTGGGCTTGGATGCATCCAGGGCGGCGGAAGCGGCAGTCAACTCCTTGATAATATCCTTGTAAATGGCTTCCTGCGCATCGTATTTTGGCTTTGTTACTCCATCGATAAAGCCAACGCCTGCCTCGGAATAAGGGATGTCTCCGTAAGTATCCGTGAGTACCATGAAGCCGTGCGCCTGCCAGATGCGGGCCATGTTCACCAGATTACTGCGGGCCGGGTCTTTGGAAGCGATGTCGATGGCCGTCTTGGTGTTGCGAATTACGTTGGGATAGTATTTATTCCAGGTTTGCTGGGTATAGTCCCGGTTGTCCTGATTGAAGTTGGCCCCCGTCAGTACGCCGGAGTTGGGCGTCACCGTCTGCTGCACGATACTCATATCGTATTGCAGCGTAGTAGATACGTGCGATGAGCTGATAATCGCATTGTTGAGCAAAAAGGCCGGGTTGACTGTGGTGGCCGCCGTCGGGTTGGTATTCAGTTCGTCAAAGCCCTTATCGCAGGAAGTAGCGAAAAGGCAGGTGGCGAGGGCGAGGTATATAGGTAGTTTTTTCATTTTTCTATCAATTAAAATTTCACATTCAAATTAAAGCCCGTGCTGCGGGTCGTAGGCAGGCCCGTCGATTCCAGACCCACGATGTTGTCCGAGCCGTAGCCGAACGATTCGGGGTCGATGTTGGGAACCCATTTTTTGAGCAGCAGCACGTTGTTGGAAACCAGGCTCAGGCGCAGTCCCTTGATGGGTGCTTTGGCGGGCAGGAACTTTGTGAAGTCGTAGCCCAGCGTAACCTGGCGCAGCTTCCAGAAGCCCGCGTTGTAGATAATCGGCTCCACCAGGGCCTGTGACCGCACCACTTCCCAGTACTGCTGGGAAGGTGTGACCGCCGTGTTTTTCTCGCCCTGCTCGTTGACGCCGTCACCCGTCACGCCCGTGTCGCGGCCCGGCAGCGTCTGCTTGTGCAGGCCGTGGCGGGTGGCGTTAAAGTTGGTACCCGACATCATTTTATGGCCCAATTTGAAATCGATCAGGAAAGAAAGATTTACGCCCCGGTAGTTGAACGTGTTGGTAAAACCACCCACGTACCTAGGAATAGCCGTACCAAAGGAAATCAAGTCTTTGGTGCGCTTGGCTACGCCAGTGTTCGCAAATACGATCTGGCCCTTGTCGTTTCGCAGGTAACCGAAGCCGTACAGCGAGGCCATCGGCTCGCCCACCACTTGCCGCAACTCGCCGTTGAAGACGTGCGTACCCACCGTAATGCGCTCGCCCACCTGATCGGTCAAAAGACTCAGCACTTTGGTTTCGTTGAAAGACCCATTGAATGTAAAGTCCCAGTTGAAATTATTGCTGCGCACAAGGCCGAAATTCAGCAGCAGTTCCACGCCCTGATTGCGGCTGCGGCCGCTGTTGATGAGGGTGTTGCTGAAACCGGAAGAATTAGAAATCTGAGCCGAAACGATCTGGTCTTCGGTGATTTTGTTGTAAAGGGCAAAGTCGATTCCCACGCGGTTGTTAAACATTTTCAACTCCAAGCCTACCTCGGATTCGGTGGTCCGCATGGGTTTCAGGTTAGCGTTCGGCACGGTGCCGGTCGCAATGTTGCCCACGGGCTGGCTGGCCCCCGCCACGTTGGGAAACAGGTTGGCGTTGATGCCGTAAAACAGGTTGTTGGAGTAAGGGCCAACATCGGTATCGCTACCCACTTGGGCATAAGCGACGCGCACCTTGCCGAAACTCAGCCAGTTGGGAACGCTTGCCAACGCTTGCGAGAAAACGAAGCTACCCGAAATGGACGGGTACAGAATGCTGCGGTTGGCGGGTGCCAGCGTAGAGAACCAGTCATTTCGGGCTGTGACGTTGATGTAAAGGAAATCTTTGAAAGAAAACTCGGCGGCCCCGTAAAGCGAGTTGACGGCCCGTTGGCTCAGCGAATAGAAGGGGTCTTTCACCCGACCATTTTGCACCGTATAAAGGTCACGCACCACGAAGTCGGTGACTTGGGTGCTGTTCAGGTCGGAGCGGCGCGACATCTGGTTACCACCAAGAGTCAGGTCCACACCGAACACGCCGAACTTGCGGTTGGCCCCGATAAGGAAATCCGTGTTGACTTCGCGGAAGCGGCGGGCCTCCTGCGTGTAAACACCGTTCACGAAGCCTTCGGGCGCGGGACCCAACGAGGCCTTTCCCGTGGGGAAGTTGTTGACTTCCTGGTCGCGCGACCAGTAGTCTTGTCCCACACGCACCTGGGCGTAAAGCCAGTCGGTAAACTTGTAGCGCACAGCGACGTTGCCAAAAATGCGGTCGCGCCGAATGTTCTGAAACTGCTCGGCCAGTACCCAGTAGGGGTTGGTGCGGTTCTTGAAGCGTGAATAAACGAACTCGTCGCCATCGGCATTATACTTCTGCTCGTCCAGTAACTCAAGCGGCATGGTGTTAGCCAGGTTGGCCAGCGAAGTGGGGGCCGAGTTGTCCTGTTCGGCGATCACGGGCGGGTTTTTGTTGTACTCGTTGGAGTAGTTGATGTTGCCCGTCACGCTGAGATGCTTGGAGAGATCGTAGGCAAAACCCAGGTTGACCGTTTTGCGGTTGAAGCTGTTATTGGGCATAATGCCCTTATTGTCCATATTGGCCAGCGAGAGGTTGAAGCCACCCTTGTCGCCACCCGACGACAGCGATAGCGTGTTGTTGAAGTTGGTGCCGTTGCGATAAAACTTGCGGATGCGGTCATGCACCGCTTCGTAAGGAACCGTTACGCCATCGAACAGCACCTGCGTCATGCCGGGTACGATTTTCTCCCCGAACGACCACTGCCCCGAGGTCGGGTTGGGCGTCGTAGGCCGCTTGCCGCTCTCGCCCTGGCCGTACTCGTACTGATAATCCGTGTAGTCCAGCGGCGTGTCCACCGTAAAGTTGGAGTTGTAGCTCACGCCGATGCCCCGGCCATCTCCCTTGGTTTTGGTCGTGACCATGATGACGCCGTCCTTGGCGCGGGAGCCGTAGAGGGCGGCGGCAGTAGCGCCTTTCAGCACTGTCATGCTTTCGATGTCGTCGGGGTTGATGCTGCTCAGACCGTCGCCGCCGTCGGAGGTGTTGCCGCCGCCGCGGTTGCCGATGGAACCGTCGCTGGTGTTGGGGTTGGTGCCGAAGTTGGTGTTATCGATGGGCACACCGTTCACCACGATCAGCGGTGAATTCTGGCCCGAGAACGACGACTGGCCGCGGATACGGATTTTGGACGTACCGCCCGGCCCAGTACCCAGGCTAGTGATGTTTACGCCCGCGATTTTGCCTTGGAGCGAGTTGATAAAGTTCGGCGTCCGGTTGACGGTGATGGCCTCCGAGCCGACCGTGGTGGTAGAGTAGCCGAGTTTCTTGGATTCTTTCTTGATACCAAGAGCGGTTACGACCACCTCGTTCAGGGCGGTAGAACTTTCGTCCAGCGTTATGCTGACGTTGGAGCGGTTGTTCAGCGGCACATCTTTGGTGCCGTAGCCGATGAAGCTAAACACCAGCGTGGCGGAAGGCTCGGCGTTGACCGAAAACTTACCGTCGGCGTCGGAAGTGGTACCCGTGTTGGTGCCTTTCACCAGCACCGAAACCCCCGGCAGGGGCTGGTTGTCTTTGGCGGCAGTCACCGTTCCGGTCACCCGGCTGACTTGCGCCACGCCCGGCAAACCCAATAGTAGAGCCAAGCCAAAGAGTAGCAAGGATTTAAAAGGAGAGGTTCTTTTCATAATTGAAAGAGGTTAGTGTATGATTGTTAAAAGATGATACGTGTCATTTCTACCATTACTCCAATAAAATATTTATTTTATTTAAATACCTATACGAATAAACGATACAAGGAGATGCGTGGATTTCATCCTGAAAGTAAGACTTTGCCGAATTGTCCTTTTACTCAAAAAACACTCGAATCGATGAACGATAACAACGCGCTTTCTTCTTTTTCCCGCCGTAATTTCCTGACCGCCGGGGCGGGCCTGGCCGCTACGGCCGCATTCTCCCCTTATGTGATTGGCCGCACCAAAGCCAAGGAAAAACTCGGCGTCGCGCTGGTGGGCCTGGGCTATTACAGCACCGACCTGCTGGCTCCCGCCCTACAACTCACCAAAAATTGCTACCTCGCGGGCATCGTGACGGGAACGCCCGCTAAGGCCGAAACCTGGAAGGAGAAATACAAGATTCCCGACAAAAACATCTACAACTACCAAACCTTCGACCAGATCGCCAACAACCCCGACATCGACGTGGTCTATGTGGTGCTGCCCCCATCCATGCACCGCGAGTACGTGGTGCGGGCCGCGCAGGCCGGGAAGCACGTCTGGTGTGAAAAGCCCATGGCTCCCACCGTGGCCGACTGCAAGGCCATGATCGAAGCTTGCGAAAAAAACAAACAAAAACTAGCCATCGGCTACCGCAACCTGCACGACCCCAATATGCAGGCCTGGATGAAACTTGCTAAGGAAGGACCAATGGGCAAGCCGCGACTGGTAAGCTGCGCGGCGGGCTACGTGGACAACCGCACCACTCACTGGAAGCAGAAAAAAGAAATGGGCGGCGGCGTGATGGGCGATATGGGGGTGTACTCCATTCAGGGTGCGCGCCACGCGATTGGTGAGGAACCGACGCTGGTGACGGCGCATTTTTTCACCAACCGCCCAGAGATTTACAATGAGGTGGAGGAGACGAGCATGTACCAGATGCACTTCCCGAGCGGAGCTTTGTCCAACTGCACCGCCAGCTTTGGCCTCAATACTAATTTCCTGAAAGTGAACTACGAGAAAGGTACTCTGATGATGGAGCCGTTTTCAGCTTATAGCGGGAACAAGGGAACCTACTCCAACGGCGGTATCATTGATTTTCCCGTTCCGCTCGATAATCAACAGGCCAACCAAATGGACGACGATGCCCTGGCCATTATGCAAAACAAACCTATGCTGGCACCGGGTGAGGAAGGGATGCGGGACATTAAAGTGGTAGAGGCGATTTACGAAGCCGCCCGCACGGGGCGGGAAGTGAAGGTGTGAAAACTTTCTTTTTCCTCTTACTGTTAGCCCTTAGCCGCCAAAGAAAATCCTGAATCTGCTATGAACAACCTGCTCAAAGAACTCCAGCACGCCGAACTGCAACGCCAAACCCGGCGACATTTCCTCAAAGAATGCGGTTTCGGCCTGGGGGCTATCGGCCTTGGTTCGCTATTGGGAAGTTGTGGTACTTCCGGCTCCGAAACGGCCGCCCCCGCCCTGCCCGACGATCCGATGGCCGTGCGGATGCCGCAATTTGCGCCCAAGGCTAAGCGCGTGATCTACATCCACATGGCGGGCGCGCCCTCCCAACTCGAACTCTTCGACTACAAGCCCGAACTGGAAAAGTACCACGGCAAGGACTGTCCGGCGGAGTTTCTGGAAGGCAAGAAATTCGCCTTCATCCAGGGCGTTCCCAAGATGCTCGGTCCACAGGGAAAGTTCGCCCAGCACGGGCAGTCGGGGGCCTGGATTTCGGATTACCTGCCCTACCTGCAAACGGTGGCCGACGAGGTCACTTTTGTCAAAGGCATGTACACCGACCAATTCAACCACGCTCCCGCACAACTGCTGATGCACACGGGTAGCCCGCGTTTGGGACGTCCGAGCCTGGGCGCATGGTCGATCTATGGGCTGGGTTCCGAAAATCAAAATTTGCCGGGCTTTATCGTGCTGGCCTCCGGCGGCAAGCAGCCCGACGCGGGTAAGAGCGTGTGGGGCAGCGGATTTTTGCCCTCAGTGTATCAGGGCGTGCAGTGCCGCACGGGCGGTGACCCGGTGTTGTACGTGTCAGATCCCAGTGGGATGAACCGCGATATTCGTAAAAATACCATCGAGGCCATCAACGAAATCAACCGCCAAACCTACGAGGAAGTACAAGACCCCGAAATCCTGACCCGCATCAGTCAGTACGAAATGGCTTTTCGGATGCAGATGTCGGTGCCGGAGGTAATGGATGTTTCCAAAGAACCCCAGTATATTTTGGATATGTACGGCGTCAAGCCGGGCGACGGGACCTTTGCCATGAACTGCCTTTTGGCCAGAAAGTTGGTGGAAAACGGCGTCCGCTTCGTACAGCTCTTCGACTGGGGCTGGGACACCCACGGCACGAGCGCCGACGGAGCCATCGAAATCGGTCTCCATAACAAATGCCGCGAGTCCGATCAAGCGGTGGCAGGCTTATTGAAAGACCTGAAAATGCGTGGTTTGCTGGATGAAACGCTGGTCGTGTGGGGCGGAGAATTTGGCCGGACGCCCATGCAAGAAAACCGCAACGGCCAGGTGCTGCCCTTCATGGGCCGCGACCACCATTTGGATGCTTTCACGATTTGGATGGCGGGGGGCGGCGTCAAGAAGGGTTTCAGTTTCGGTGAAACCGACGAGTTGGGCTATTACGCCGTGAAGGACAAAACCCACGTTCATGACCTGCAAGCGACGATTCTGCATTTGATGGGTTTCAATCACGAGGAATTCACCTATCCGTTCCAGGGCCGTAACTTCCGACTGACCGATGTGGCGGGAAAAGTGATCAAGCCGGTGTTGGCGTAGCGCTTCGTTGGGTAGGTTTCTAATTTCTTCGTCTTTCTCATTGACCGGATGTCAACCTGGCGTCAGGGGTGATTCACGCTTTTCATGTTCTTGATCCTTCTCCTCCAAGTTTCCGACTGGGCTATTTTCTTTGGCCGTTTTCATCCCGTACTGGTGCATTTTCCAATCGGCTTTCTGCTGCTGGCCGCTTTGCTGGTCATCGGCAAGCGACTGGGTAAAGTAAGTATCAGCGACGCCACAATTTCCCTAATTTTGCTGGTGTCAGCCATCAGCGCCACCTTCGCTTGCGGCGCGGGCTACCTGCTATCGCTGGGCGGCGGCTACGACGAAGAACTGCTCGATGAACACATGTGGCAGGGCCTCGGCGTGGCGGCCTTTGCCTGGGTGGCTTGGGTCGTTCATTCCGATTTTGCTTATAAAAAATTCCCCGTCAGTCGAGCGGTGTACCTACCCGCGCTGGGCCTTGCCACAATTCTGACGATGGTCGCCGGCCACCACGGCGGCAGTCTGACCCACGGCGAAGGATACCTGACTGCCTACACGCCTGAACCATTTCGTGGGCTGGCGGGCATGGAACCGCGCCGCGAGGAAATCACCGAAATCAAGCCTATCGCCAATGTGCCGGAGGCCATCGTGTATCAGGACATCGTGCAGCCGATGCTCAGCGTCCATTGCACCCAATGCCATAACGCCACCAAGAAGAAGGGCGACTTACGGATGGATAGTTTCGCCTACCTAACCAAAGGCGGCGAGGACGGCCCCATTTTCGTGGCGGGCAAAAGCGCCGAAAGCGAAATGCTCAAACGCTGTCTGCTGCCGCTCAATGACGACGACCACATGCCGCCCAAAGGCAAGCCTCAACTTTCCGACAACCAGATCGCTTTACTAGCGTGGTGGATCGATCAGGGTGCCCCCGTGGACAAGAAAGTGGCCCAACTCAAAACCGACGAGAAGATCAAACCCGCTTTGGCTTCGCTCAGCGTGGGCGAAAACGCCAAAGAAGGAGATGGCTATAATGCCACTGGCTCGCCCGTGCTGAGTTTGAAAGTACCGGAACCCAACGAAAAGGCTGTGGCCTCGCTCAAATCGGCTGGCCTGCTGGTGAATCCCGTGGCGGCCGAGCAGAATTTCCTGGAAGTGAGCGCGGTGAACGCTCCGGAATTTACGGATGCCAAGGTAGCCCTGCTCACGCCACTGGCCGAGCAGATTATCTGGCTCAAAATGGGTGACACCAAAATCACCGACGCCGCGATGGGAGAAATTGCTAAACTTAAGAACCTCAACAAACTGCACCTCGAGTACACCGCCGTCACCGACGCCGGGCTGAAAAACCTCCAGAATCTCCCCTACCTTCAATATCTCAACCTCGTCGGTACAAAAGTCACCGACGCGGGACTGCAAAGCCTCGGCAGCCTGAAAGCCATCAAGGATGTTTTTGTCTGGAAATCGGGCGTCACCGAAGCGGGTATCGCTCAACTGCGCAAGGCGCGCCCCGAACTAAATATCGTCACCGGCCTGGACGAAGCCGCCGTCGCTGCTTTCCTGCAGGCGGGTAAGGCAGACTCGACGCAAATAGCTAAGAAAGAAATAGAATGATCGGTATGATGGATAAAGCGGTCCGTGTGCTTAACCTCATGACCGCTCTCCTCCCTATCTGGATCACCGATTATGATCTGGAAGGTTATCTGATTTGAAAAAATCAGTTCATTGCCCGCTCTGGCTCCGTAAAGCTCCCTTTATTAAAGTTTTTTCAAAAAAAATTCAACCTTCATAGTAAATGGGAGGTTTCTGTTTCTTTTGGGGATGAACTACAAACAATGTCGCCTATGTAAACAATCAGAGTACAAATGATAACCAAAACATTAGTCAGCCCAGAGCGGAAGTTCCTCCGCCTCGCCCGACCTACGATTAATTAGCCTTAGGCTAACCAAGCAATTCACCAAGCACTCCGCTTAACTTCATTTTTTTTTCAAACACCAATCTATGAAAGATACTACCCAAAGGGCCAGTCTGCTCGGCAGACTTTGGCTACTCACTCTGACTCTGCTCCTGACGGCAGCCTTCGGCGCATTCGCGCAGGACGTGACCGTCACGGGCAAAGTTAACGACGAAGCCGGGGCTGGCATACCCGGCGTGAACATCGTGGTCAAAAACTCGACCCGAGGCACTACCACCGATGCCGATGGCAATTTTTCCATCAACTCGCCCAGCGCCAAAGCCACGCTAACCATGTCGTCGATTGGCTTTACTACCCAGGACATCGAACTCAATGGCCGTACCAACCTGACTGTCCAACTCGCCGCCGACACCAAGTCGCTTTCAGAAGTTGTGGTCGTGGGCTACGGTACTCAAAAGAAGGAAACGGTGACGGGTTCCGTCGTATCTGTCAAGGGAGACGAACTCGTGAAATCGCCCGCCTTGAACCTGGCCAATACGCTGGCGGGTCGTTTGCCGGGCGTGACGGTCGTCAATCGCTCGGGCGAACCGGGTGCTGACGGTGCCACGATTCGCATTCGGGGTTCCAACACGCTGGGTAACAACAATGCCCTGATCGTAATCGACGGAATTCCTAACCGCGAAGGGGGTCTGGATCGCATTAACCCCGCCGACATCGAAAGCATTTCGGTACTGAAAGACGCGGCGGCGGCCATTTACGGTTCGCGGGCGGCCAACGGCGTTATCCTGATTACCACCAAGCGTGGCAAGACGGGTAAGCCTTCGCTGACGTACTCCTTCAACCAGGGCTTTGCCAATCCAACGGTAATCCCCAAGGTGGCCAACGCTCAGCAGTACACCAGCATGTTGAACGACCTGAACATCTACGAACTACCCGTGGCCGAATGGGCCGCGGCCAACGAGGCATACAAAACCACGGGCAGCTTTACCCGCCCCAACGGCATCGTGCGCAAGGCACCTTACTCGCCCGAGGATTTGCAAAAGTACGCCGACGGTTCCGATCCCTGGGGCCACCCCAATACCGACTGGTACGGAGAGACTTTCAAGAAAAATTCGCCGCAGTCGCGCCACAATGTGCAGTTGACGGGCGGAACGGAAACTTTCCGGTACCTGGCTTCTTTGGGTTACCAAAATCAGGATGCTTATTACATCAATTCGGCCACGGGTTATAAGCAGTACGACATTCGTATCAACCTGGACGCTAACATCAACAAATACGCAAAGGTAACGCTGGGTATTCTGGGTCGCCAGGAAAACCGGTCTTATCCAACCAAGTCAGCGGGTACCATCTTCCGAATGCTTCAACGTGGCAAGCCGCAGGAACCCGCCTACTGGCCCGACGGACGACCTGGTCCCGACATCGAGAACGGGGAAAACCCGGTCGTTATCACCACCGACCTAAGCGGTTACGACAACAATATCCGCAATTTCGTGCAAACCAACGGTTCCCTGGAGATTAAGATTCCCGGAGTGGAAGGACTTAAAGTGACCGGAACGGCGGCCATCGACAACCGCAGCGACAATGGCAAATTTTGGCAAATTCCCTGGACGCTCTACCAGCGGGGTAGTGGTTTTGAGGCCGATGGAACCACGCCCAAATTGGTAGCCAGCGTACGCGGCCCTTCTGAACCCCGCCTGTCTTTGAGTAACAGCAACCGGCTCAATATACTGTTGGGCACTGTTGTTTCCTACGACAAAACAATTGGTAATCACACCTTCAATCTGCTGGCGGGTATGAACCGCGAAACGATCAAAGGAGACGGCTTCAGCGCCTTCCGACGCTACTATATCTCTCCTGCGCTTGATCAACTCTTTGCCGGGGGTGACAAGTCCAAGGACAATGATGGCGGTGCCTTTAATACCGCCCGAATCAACTACTTCGGCCGGGTGGGCTACAACTTTAAGGAAAAGTATTTGGCCGAGTTTCTGTGGCGTTACGATGGCTCAGATATTTTCCCCAAAGAAACCCGCTACGGTTTCTTCCCTGGTATCATGTTGGGATGGGTCGTGTCGGAAGAAGGTTTCTGGAAGAACAATGTGCAGGCCGTCAATTTCCTGAAAATTCGGGGTTCGGTGGGGCAATTGGGGAACGATCAAATCTATTATCCGAACACCAGTAACCTTGCTACCTACCAGTACCTTTCCACGTACGGCTTCCGCAGCTACGTTATCGGTGGTAGTGAAGTAAAGACACTGTACGAAACTCGGGTACCCAACCCCAACATTACCTGGGAAGTAGCCACCAACTCGAACATCGGTCTCGACGCCCAGTTATTCAATGGCAAAGTGACCGTAGAGTTAGACGCGTTTAGCAACCACCGGACCAATATCCTGTACTTCAAGAACGCTTCTGTCCCTGAAAGCACGGGCCTGAACCTGCCCGCCGAAAACATCGGCGAGGTGAAGAACAAAGGCTTCGAGTTCAATCTTGGCTACCGCAACTCTTATAAAGACTTGAAGTACAACTTCAGCGTCAACGGTGGCTACGCTCAGAACAAAATTATCTTCTGGGATGAAGCTCCCGGCGCCCCGGAATGGCAGCGTTCGACGGGCAAGCCCATCAATACCTATGTGGTTTATAAGTACGATGGTGTTTTCAAAGATCAGGGTGAAATCGATGCCAACAAACTGGATTACTCGGCCATCGTGAAAACACTGCGCCCCGGCGACATGAAGTACCAGGATTACAACGGCGACGGCAAGATCACTCCCGACGATCGGGTGCGGTTGAACAACACCAACCTGCCTCTTTTCCAGGGCGGTATGAACATAGGCGCCCAGTATAAGAACTTCGATCTGACGGTCCTGTTTCAGGGTGCCGCCGGTGCCAAGCAGTACATCAGCACGGGCGAGGCCGGGAATATTGGCAACTTTTTATTGGACCAATACCAAAATCGTTGGACCATTGACAATCCAAGCAGCGTTCATCCACGTATAGCTAACAGGAGTGACCAGTATTACTCAGGCGGCAACGATTACTGGCTGCGCAGTTCGGATTACATTCGTCTCAAGAACCTTGAAATCGGTTATTCCATCCCTACCACAATTCTGGAAAAGGTTGGAATGAGCAAAGTAAGGTTCTACTTCAACGGGTTGAATCTATTCACCTGGGACAAGTTGAAAGTGTTTGACCCTGAATCGAACAACGCAACGGGTTATTATTACCCACAAACGAAAGTGGTCAACTTCGGGTTGAGCGCTACATTCTAAATCCTTTAACCAAAGTAATTATGAAAAAAATTAAAATTCTTGCTTTGGCGTTCATTGCCGGACTGGTGACTTTCACCAGTTGCAACGATGACTTCGTCAATACGACCCCGCTCGACCAGCTTTCGCAGTCCACCGTGTGGTCTGATGCGGCCCTGGCCGAAGCTTTCGTCACAGAAATCTACGCAGGTCTGGGCGTCGGTGGCTTCGAGGAGCAGTCGCTGTCTTCGCTGACTGACGAGACCATGTTTACGCACCCCGGACGGGGCATCACGACGATCACCGAAGGCCGCTCCAACCCCGCCGACATCGGCTGGGTGAGTGGCAACATCCGCTGGGATAATATGTACTCCCGCATTCGGGCCACCAACCTGGCGCTCGAAAATTTGGCTGATCCGCAGTTTCCCAACAATAATAATATTGTGGAAAGGTTGCAGGGTGAAGCTAAGTTCATGCGCGCCTACTACTACCACCAGTTAGCTCGCTATTACGGTGGTGTCCCGCTCATCGACCGTCCATACAAACTGGGCGAGGCTGATTACCTGGCTGCCCGTAATACCTGGGCAGAAACGGTTGACTTCATTGTGAAGGATTGCGACGAAGCAGCTAAACTGCTGGATGGCAAGAAACTGGCCAACGGACGCGCTTCTAAGGAAGCTGCGCTGGCCCTGAAATCTCGCATCCTGACGTACGCGGCCAGTGATTTACACGATGTCCCCACGGCCAAGTCAAAATCAACGACCATCGCCTCAGCTACCAATCCGGAGCTTATAGGTTATGCGTCCGGCAGCCGGGCTGATCGTTGGAAGAAAGCGCAGGATGCCTCCAAGGCGGTTCTGGATCTGAACAGAGGCTATAAAGTCAACCTCACGGAACCAGCCACCCCGCCCGCCCAGGGAACGACCAATTACATGAACATAGCGCTAGCCCGCAACGGCGGTGAGACCGAATTGCTGTTCGCCCGCTACTTTATTAACGCCAAGCAGGAGAACGGCGGCCGCATCGGGCTGTATAACGGTCCCAACGGCTATAACAATTGGGCGGGCAACTCGCCCATCCAACTACTGGTGGATGACTACGAAATGCTGGACGGCACTAAGTTCAACTGGAACGATGCAAAAGAGGCGGCCGATCCTTACGCCAACCGCGATCCCCGTTTCGACGCCACCATTCTGCACGAGGGTTCGCCCTGGAAAGTTCGCTCCAATGCTAACTTACCCAAGGATCCCGCCAGCCAAATTCAGACAGGCCGTTATGAGGTTATCGATGCTACTGGCAAAAAAGTGACTCACTTCGGCCTCGATACCCGCAACAGTTCTATCGAGGACTGGAACGGTAGCTATACGGGCTACTACATGCGAAAATTCACCGATCCTAATCCAGCGATCGTGGACCAGAACACCTGGCAGGAGATCCCCTGGCCCTTTTTCCGCTACACAGAGGCTATTTTTAATTACGCCGAGGCTTGTATCAATCTAGGTCAGGAAGCCGAAGCACGTGACTGGCTCAACAAAATCCGCTTCCGCGCCGGAATGCCCGCCATCACGGACGCCGGACAAGCCCTGGTAGAACGTTTCCGCAACGAGAAGCGAATCGAAATGGTTTACGAAGAGCAGCGCTTTCACGACGCCCGCCGCTGGATGATTGCCCCAAGTACTTTGGGCCGGAAAGCTAACGGCATTCAGATCGTGGGTACGCTCAAACCCGGTAAAACGGTGAATGTGTACAAGTACAGCAAGGAGAACTACGATTATAGCTATGCCAGGTTCGAGATAGATCCCGGCAAGGAAAACCGTAACTGGGACGACAAGCTGTATTTCCTCCCAATTTCGCGCGCGGAAACCAACCGGAACGAAAAGCTGGTTCAGAATCCTGGTTATACGAAGTAGTATAACAGCAGTCCAACGTTTTTTTAAGAATCCGGGTCGGCAGTTTGTTGGCCCGGATTCTTTTTTGCATTTTTAAAACAACTGTTTTTGAATAAACCCATCCTTCTGGAATTATGTCGGTGCATACCCTACTTTGGCGTGGAATAGCCTTGTTTTTTTGTTTTGTAGTATTGTCAGGTTGCCAGAGACAAACCGATGAGAGGCAAGAGGAAGCCGCTCCCGAAAATCCACTTTTCACGCTCCTGACTCCCGAACAAACGGGCGTCGCCTTTGAGAACACGCTGACTGAAAGCCTGAACGGCAATGTGCTGATGTACGAGTACTTCTACAACGGCGGCGGCGTGGCCGTGGGCGACCTCAACGGCGACGGGCTGGACGATCTATATTTCTCGGGAAATCAAATACCCAATCGACTGTATATCAATAGAAACGATCGCGACGGCGAACCGATGAAGTTCGAGGACGTGACGACGCTGGCAGGCGTGGCGGGTCGCGAGAGTAGCTGGAAAACGGGCGTGACGATGGCCGACGTGAACGGCGACGGGAAGCTGGATATTTACGTTTGTTTCTCGGGAAATCTACTGCCCGAGAAACGCCGCAACGAACTCTACATCAACCAGGGCAACGACGCACACGGGCTGCCAAAATTTGCCGAAATGGCCGCTGAGTACGGCTTGGCGAGTGAAGGCACGAGTACCCAAGCCACGTTTTTTGATTATGATAAAGACGGCGATCTGGATATGTTTTTGCTTAACCATAATCCCAAGTCCTTGCCCGTACTGAACGAGATGGGCACCGCCGAACTCCTGAAAAAGGATGACCCCATGAACGGGATGCGGCTTTATCGCAATGACAATAACAAATTCAGGGACGTGACGCAATCAGTTGGTTTGCAAAGCTCCGCTCTGTCTTACGGCCTCGGCGCGGGCGTGGCGGATGTCGACGGCGACGGCTGGACGGACATTTACGTTTCCAACGATTATCAGGTACCCGACTACCTCTATATCAATGATAAAAAGGGCGGTTTCAAAGACCAACTCGGCAGCCGCATCGGCCATACCTCGCACTTTTCGATGGGCAGCGACGTGGCCGACATCAACAACGACGCCCGGCCCGACATCCTGACCCTCGATATGCTGCCCGAAAGCAATAGCCGCCAGAAACTCCTGATGGCACCGGACAACTACCAGAAATTCGACTTGAACGTGCGGCTGGGCTTTAATCATCAGTATATGCGCAATATGCTGCAAATTAACGACGGCAACGGCAATTTCCAGGAAATTGGTCAACTGGCCGGGCTGTCGAACACCGATTGGAGTTGGTCGGCCCTGTTCGCTGACTTTGACAACGATGGCTGGAAGGACCTCCACATTACCAACGGCTACCTGCGCGATTACACCAATATGGATTTCCTGAAACACATGAGCGACTACGTGCAGAACCAGCAGGGCGGCATTCAACGCGCCGACGTGTTGAAACTGGTGTACGAAATCCCGTCCTCAAACCTGACGAATTACGTCTTTCAGAACGGCAGGAATTTACAATTCAAGAACGTGACCCGTGCCTGGGGACTCGACCGTCCCTCGAATAGCAACGGCGCGGCTTACGCCGATTTGGATAACGACGGCGATTTGGATTTGATCGTCAACAATGTCAACCTCCCCGCTTTCATTTATCAGAATCAGGCCAACACTTTAACAAAAAACCATTTCCTGAAAATAAAAACTCAGGGTAAGGGCGCGAACACGCAGGGCATCGGGGCGCAACTGACGCTGTATAGCAGTGGTCAGGAACAGTACCTGGAACAAATGCCGACGCGCGGCTACCAGTCGAGCGTATCACCGATTCTGCATTTTGGTTTGGGCGAAAAAGCGGGCGTAGATTCGCTGCGGGTCGTGTGGACTTCGGGTAAAATGCAGATGCTGATGAATCCCAAAGTCGATCAACTCCTGCTCGTATCGGAGATCGACGCCACGGGTATTTTCAAATGGGGCGAAAAAGCCAACGCAATTTTTCAGGAAATCCCCTCTCCCATCGCGCATCAGGATGTCAAATTAGAAATCAACGATTTTTATCGCCAACCACTTTTGGTTAATCCGCTTTCTTTCTCCGGCCCTTGTTTAGTGAAAGCCGATGTGAACGGCGATGGGCTGGAAGACGTATTTGTCGGCGGCGGAAAAGACCAGGCCAGCGAACTATATCTTCAATTAAAAGGCGGGAATTTTAGCAAGAAAGCTACCCCTGCCTTCGCCGCCGACGCCGCCAGCCAGGTGACAGACGCGGTATTCTTTGATGCCAACGGCGACGGTGTACCCGACCTCTACATCGCCCACGGTGGCTACGCAGATTTTGCGCCCAACGACGCCCGTTTTCAGGATAAATTATACCTGAACGACGGCCAGGGGAATTTTACTCCCAGCCCGAATGCCCTGCCCAAAATGCTCACCAGCACCGGCGCCATCTGCGCGGGTGACTTCACGGGCGACGGCAAGCCTGACCTTTTCGTCGGTGGTCGCGTGGTGCCGGGTCGCTATCCTGAGACACCCGAAAGCTATCTCCTGGTCAATGACGGGAAAGGCAATTTCACTAATCAAACCGCAAGAATTTCACCTACGCTTGCCAAAATCGGCCTGGTCACCGACGCCGCCAGCACCGACCTCAACGGCGACGGCAAGGCGGATTTGGTAATTGTGGGCGAGTGGATGCCCATCACGGTTTTTATCCAGGAAAATGGTAAGTTGACCAACAAGACGAAAGACTATTTCGATAAAGAATACAAAGGCTGGTGGAATACACTTTTGGTAGATGACCTGAACGGCGACGGTAAACCCGATTTGGTTGCAGGAAATCAGGGGCTAAATTCCCAGGTACGGGCCAGCGACAAGGAAATGGCGGCTCTCCACTACAAGGATTTTGATGGCAACGGCACCATTGACCCGATTCTAAGTTTTTACGTGCAGGGTAAAAACTATCCCTATATCACCCGTGACGAACTCGTCATGCAAATGAGCAGCATGGGTGCACGCTATCCCGATTATAAAAGCTACGCCGACGTCACACTCAATGACCTTTTCTCCGCCCCGGAACTAAAAGACGCCGGAAAACTGGCAGCGAATTATCTACAAACGGCCTGTTTCATCAATGCCGGAAATAAATTCCAACGCAAAGAACTACCGCTGGAAACACAGTTCTCGCCCGTTTTTGCCATCGCTTCGTTGGACTACGACCAAGATGGCAAGCAAGACCTGCTCCTCGGCGGCAACATCAGTCAGGGACGATTACGGCTGGGGAAATATGATGCCAATTACGGACTTTTGCTGAAAGGAGACGGGAAAGGTAGTTTTTCGGCGGTTCCGCAGCAGCAGTCGGGCTTTCGCCTGACGGGGGATGTGCGGAGTATTATGCTGGTTGGGGATAAGGTGCTTTTTGGGATTAATCAGGGAGTTGTCCGATCGTACCAGAAAACAGAACGATGATTCGAATCAATGCAACACACTTCTAGCCTGCAATACCATCTCTATTAGATCATTTTTTTGCTCCTCGATCCATTTATCCTCCTCTATTAATTCATAAATAAGCTTCGTGTCATCATCCGAAAACCATTGTGATTCAAGTCCAGAAAAATTCCGATCACGAACCCATTCACTCTTATGATCTGGCGATTTTATGGGAAAGCGGTTTTCCTGATCTGTTGCTGTAGGGTAAAGTAAAGTGATTTTGCGCCTATCATTAAGTGGTCGTTCAAAAAACTTTTGGTTCTTTGACAATTTTTGTGGTCAGATGGCTTGGGCCAGAACACGTAGCCTAAGATGCTCGAATTTGGGCAGTCCGTAGCTGATGCGCTTGACGTAGCGGATGACGTTGTTCAGCCCCTCGGTGGCCGCGTTAGTC
>JBBSUC010000060.1:0-33917 GCA_038235275.1 Cytophagales bacterium
CAAATTACCCGAGCAATGCCAGGTAGTGTTCAGGATGAGTCGTGTCGAGGAATTGAAGTACCAGGCGATCGCCGACCAACTGGGCCTTTCCATCAAAAACATCGAGAATCAAATTGGCAAAGCTCTGAAAATCATGCGCAAAGAACTAGCCGACTACCTGCCCGTGGTATTTCTCATATCTCTTATCTCCTATCTCATATCTTGAACGACTCTACCTCCATCCTACCCGACGACCTCCTGGCCCGCTATCTGGCCAGCACGGCTACGCGCGAGGAAATTGAGCGGGTGCAGACGTGGCTCGATGCCTCGCCGGAGCATTTGGATGAATTGAAGGGCTACCGCAAACTTTGGGAACGCAGCGGCATGATCGCCAGCCAGCAGGCACCCGTCGATACGGACGCTGCCTGGGAGAAAATGCGGGCAAAAATGAAGGCAAACGAAAGGGTCGATACAGCAGAAAAGGAGGTAATACCACTCCCGGCCCGAAGCCATTTTTCGCCGACGAGGTGGGTAGCGGCGGCAGTTGCTTTATTAGCCGTAGCTTTTGGGTGCTTTTATTTTTACAAAATGCAAAAGCCAACGCTGGTATCGGTCAGCACGCAGGAAAACACGCGGGAAGAAACTTTGCCCGACGGCACCAGGGTGCTTTTGAACTATAACTCGACGCTGACTTTTGCCGAAGGACTGGCCGGAACCACCCGCGCAGTGAGCCTGGAAGGCGAGGCGTTTTTCGACGTGGCACCCGACGCCGCGCATCCGTTCGTGATCGACGCCAATGGTACCGAAATTCGGGTCGTGGGAACTTCCTTTAACGTGAAAGCTTACGACGAAGCCGTACGGGTGGACGTGAAAAGCGGTAAGGTAGAAGTCCGCAAGTCGGTGAAAGTAATGGAATTGCTGCCCGGTGAAGGTGTCGAGGTGGAGTCCGATACGGTATTCAGGACTTTATCCGCCAATCCAAATATAGCCGCCTACGGTACACAGATTTTCGATTTCAACGCCACCCGGCTCGGCGACGTGGTGCAGTCACTAAGTCAGGGTTTCCACGTCGAGGTGAAACTCGCCGACGATCGCTTGGCCAACTGCCGCCTGTCCGTTCGCTATGAGCGCGAAAGCCTGGATGCCATCCTGTCGCTCATGGCTGAGACAATAGATGGGCTGAAAATTGATAAGAAAGGCAACTCCTATGTACTCGATGGGCCGGGCTGTCAGTAGGGTCTGTGCTGTTATTTTTCCGAAGTTTTGAAAATATCCCCCTCTTTCAGGCTGCTTTTTCTGGCAATGCTCGGGTGGTGGCCCTTCCAGGCCACTTACGCCCAAAGCGCTTCCCCGCTGGAAACCAAAATAACCCTCCGCGTGAGCAACGAACGCATGGACGAGGTGCTGCGGCAAATTGCGGCTAAAGGCAGCTTCAGCTTTTCGTACAGCCCCGACGCTATTGCGGTCAATAGCCGGGTATCGCTGAACGCCAGTAACCAAAGCGTACGGGAAATCCTGAACGTGCTGTTCGACGGTAAGGTGCTTTTCAAGGAACGCCGTAAGTACATTATTCTACAAAAAGCGCCGGAGTTAGCCGAGAAAAAGCCGGAAGCTTTTTACCTCAACGGCTACGTGATCGACGAGACGACCGGAGAAAAACTTGCCAACGCCAGTATTTACGAACCCGTAACGCTGGCCTCTGCCGTGAGCAACCAGTACGGTTTTTACAAAATAAAACTTCCGGCCCAGTCCGAAAAACTACGACTGGAAGTGCGAAAGGAAGATTATGCCGGGCGGTCGGTCGAGGTCCTTTCGCGCAGCAATGCTTATTTTCCCATTACCCTGGCCCCGGACAGGCTGCGGCCCGCGCTCCTGACCCGGACGTTGCCAGACACGATCAAAGTCATTGCTCCGCGCGAGCCCAGAATTACCAGCAGGCCTGATTCGTCAAAACCACAGATCGAGATTCCCGTGGTCGTGGTCGCCGAGGTGACCGACCCGGATAGCATTATTCCCATCCGCCGAAAGGACAAGGCGACTTTAGCTGAAAACCTGAAAGACCTGCGTGACGGCCTGGTATTCGCCCTTTCGACGGCCCGGCAAGCCGTTCACGTCGAAAATATTCAGGATTCGCTGCACCGCCCGTTCCAGGCTTCGCTGATGCCGTTCCTGGGTACCAATGGAGAATTGAGCGGCAACGTAGTCAACGACTTCTCTGCCAATCTGCTGGCGGGCTACTCGCTGGGCGTGGATGTGGCTGAGGCAGGGCTGGGCTTCAACCTGGTGCGGGGCGACGTGTGCTGCTTTCAGGCGGCGGGAATTGCCAACGTGGTGGGCCGGGAGGTCAAGGGTGTGCAGGCGGCGGGCGTGGCCAATTTGGTCATCGGCGATGTTGTGGGTTTCCAAACTGCCCCTGCTCTCAATATTACCGCCGGAAATTTCCAGGGCCTGCAAATCGGCGGCGTCAACGTGGCGGGCGGAGTACTGCAAGGCTGGCAGGCCCTGGGCGTGGTGAATATTGCCAACCGGGTGCGCAGCGGCCATCAAGTGGGTTTTGTCAACTACGCCGACTCGTCGGCTACGGTGCCTTTCGGCTATTTTAGTTTTGTCCGGGTCAACGGTTACCGCCGTCTGGAACTCACGACCGATGAGCTGAACTACGGTAACATCATCTTCAAAACCGGCGTCAGGAAATTATACAATATTTTCACCTTCGGCACCAACGTCTTTTTGCCCAACAAACCTATCGGCAGCATTGGCTACGGCATCGGTACAGCCTGGCACCTGGGCCCCCGCAACCGGGGCGACGCCCGGAAATGGATGCTCGACCTGAATTTCGTGGCGAGCCGCGTGGCTTTGGAAAAGAAATTCCTGAAAGCCCCCTACGCCATTCACCCGCGACTTTCTCTGAATCTGGAACGCAAAATCGGGCCACGCCTGGCGCTATCGGTGGGGCCGACTTTCAATTTATTTTTCTCTCCCTACACTGGATTGCTGAAAGGAAACGAGTCGAACTCACCGCCGATCAATGTTACCACCGACACCAACGGAGAAGGGAGCGCCTACGGCTGGATCGGCTTTCAGGCGGGATTGCGGCTTTGCAATCGAATACTCTAAAAACTAGTGGCCAATATTCAGTTCGGTATTGGCTTGTTGCACGATTCGGGCGTCGCTTTCCAATTGCAGGCTTAAAGCCTTGCCGGTACCATCGAGGGAAATGGTATGATTGGTTCGGACAATCACCTCGTCCAACGCAGTCGGTATTGTTCCACACTCCCAGGTGTCGGGCGTTTGCCAATTTCCACTCTGCTGGCTGCTCACAATCCGACTCAGCGCAGGCGTCGTAAGCGTTTCGGTATAGCAGCTATCTGCCAGCGTCACAGCCACCGAGTAAGTGCCGGGCATGGTGGCCATAATATTACTTTGCGTCGCACCAGGCAGGGGCATTCCGTCCAGTTTCCATTGGTAAGTAAGCTGTTTGCCCGTGTAGGTAGCCAGCGGTACGGACTTCTCGCAGGTGATGGGTTCAATCACAAAGGGGCTTCGGATAAAATTGCCCAGCAAAGGAATATTCTCATCCATCCAATTCATACGCTGCGCCAGCCAATCTTTCAGGAAGGCGATTTCTGTGGGAAAATCTCCCCGATCACCGATAGTGTTCCAACGTTCATAGTCACGGGGTTGCGCTTCGGCCACGTGGCTGAGGTTTTCCTCGATCATCGCATTGATCGCCGTGATTTTTAGGCTGTTATCGCGGAGGTTTTGCCAGACCGTCTGCACTTTTAGCACAAAAGCAGGGTCGTCCATCAGCCTTTTCCACCAGAAAGGCGGCTTACGATCCACCCGACAAATACGCTGTGCCTGGTACTGCCAGCCGACGATGTCATTGGCCGCGCAGAAATTGTAGGGCGCGTTGCCCATCGAAGAATTATAGTCCCAAAGCGGCCCCATGGTCAGCTTGCCACCCTTACTGTCGCGATTTTTGTACATATAAGTACTGAAACTATAGGCGTCCGTTGAACGGGCCAGTTCCGACAATAAGAAGTAGTACGCGAAGCTCTCCTCATCGGCATACTTGCGGAAGCCCCGCTCGGGATCAGCGAAGTCGGGACCGTGCAGCGCGGCTTCAAACTGATGGATGTAGTCTTTTATGTAGGCCAGATGCGCCGGATGCAGGTCTTCGTCATTGGGTTCCTGCAACTCGAAGTCAGTTCTGAAATCACCGCATTCGTTGGGGTACTCCGACTCCCACACCGGGCCGGGATTGCCCGCGTGGTGGTCGATTTTCAAGATATAGCCGCCCGTCAGGGCATTCCCAGTGCTGTCTTTGTACTCCAATTTAGAAATGTCCACCCGATTTTTGTCCCGCTTGATTTTTTCCATCAAAACATAAACTCCCCGATGATCTTCATATTCCAGGGTATCGTTCGAGGTCACGAATAGCTCCACGAAGACGGTTCGAGGCGAGTAAAGTCCCACGCCACGAGCCAGAGTATGCAGCAGCACGTCGCGCATATACGTTTCATCGTCGTAGGTATTGTACAAGATCCAGTCGTTTTCGGCGGGCAAGCCCAACAACGACACGTCGAGATTGGTGCTATCGGATTTTCTAGTCTCGATGGAATAAGGCTTCTTGGGCGAGTTTTGGGAAGAATTCCCCCGGAACTCGATGCCTATTTTGCCATTATAATGGTTGAGAGAATCGGCAATATTATTGCGGACGCCTACTCCATTATAAATAATCCCCATGTCGGCCATGATTTTGGGTTCATCCGCGATAGACTGGCCGTTGGTTTTTACGATGACTATCGGCAGATTCGAAGAAGTCGGGATAGACTGGGCAGAAGCAGCGGTGGTTAGCCCGGCCGCCAACAGGAGCAGAGGTAAAGCTTTCATGGTGGTGAGTGGCTGGTTGAGGAATTGAGTGCCTTAAATTATCGTGTCTCTGGCAATAGACAAAATAATCTTATCAAGCGGTGCAAAACCTCTCCAAAATCAACCCTAGAACCCAATCCGTCGCCCCTTATTCACCCCCTTCTCCTCGGCGGCGTACTGGCGCAACTCAGCCACTTCCCGCTCGAAGCCACCCGACAAAATCGGGAAGCGGCACCAGGTACGCGGGTCGAGACTGAGGTCGTCGAGGTGGAACGACGGCGCGTAACGCTCGCGCTTCCATTGGTTGCGGCTCCACAGTTTGAAAAAGCGTTCCGTCCAGGTGAGCATTTGGGTGGGCGTGTAGCGGTCTTTAAACACTACCAACGCGATGCGGTAGCACTCCACGGGCGGCTTTTTGTCACGAATGCCGCTTTCTTCCAGCGCGTCCAGAAACTCATAGGGCATCAGGTCATCCTCATCGGTTTGCTTGCGATCGGCGGGACGTAGTTCGGCGGTGGGTTGCAGGCTATTCACTTTGTGTAGTCCCTCGATTTTGATGTGCTTGCCTTGCACGTTGCAGCCTACTTTTTCGAGCCAAACCAGCCATTTTCTTAGATAAAACTTGTCGATGCCTGCAATGGGGCTGATGCTGCCTGCCGTGTCACCGTCCATTGTGGCGTAGCCCACGGCCACTTCCGAGCGATTGGAGGTGGAAAGTAACAGGTGGTTGGTCAAATTGGTGAGTAACCAAGCCGACGGAGCCCGCACCCGCGCCTGAATGTTCTGCAGGGCGATGTCGTCCTGCGCCCAAGTCAGTTCGCGGCCAATTTGCCCTTCGATCAGTCCGGTATAAGTTTCGACCAGGCCATTGATGTCAATGTTATAAAAAGTCGCCCCGATGGATTCGGCCAGCGAACGCGCCGACTCGAGCGTATCTTCCGAACTGTTTTCGGTTCCCTGGTAAATCGTATGAATGAGTTCTTTGGCGATTTCCTCGACGGTTTCGCAGTTCTGAATTTTTTCGATGTGGCCCAACTTCTGTTTAAAACGATCCAATCCGATGCTTTCCTCGGCCAGCCGAATCATCAGTCCGCACAACGCCACGCAGGCCGCCGAATCCGCCCCGCCCGACAGTGACACGGTGTAACCCTGCGAGCGGCTTTTGCGCAGATAATCAAATAATGCCAGACAAACCGCGCGGGCAAATTCTTCTTCTTTTAAGGCCCCGCCGCCCTCAAAGGCTTCCAGGTCGGCTACTTGCAAAAGCACGGGTTCGATGTCCGGGAAGTCGAAGGTGCCGGGTACTTTCCAAAATTTGTCTTTCGGCAGGTCGGCGATATTCTGTACCTGGCTGAGGCGCGTGTACTCGGTGTCGATCACCGCCGTGGTCAGCAGGAAATCCTCGTAGCTGAACCGATTGCTTGATTTCAAAAATTCGCCATTGGAAGCGATCATGGCGTCGCCGTCGTAGATGGCCCGGCCGGCCTCGTTGCCCAGCATATTGGTATACATATAGCTGCACCCAAACGACCGTGAGGCGTCGATGACGAAACGCTCGCGGGTCACGAACTTGAAGAAACCGAAGTGGCTGGCGCTGGGATTGAGCATGATGTCCACACCGCGCTCGTAGTGCCGCCGCCCCGGCCGGTTCGCTATCCAGGCGTCCTCACAAATCTCGAAAGCAATCCTGACGCCCGACAAATCGAAGATCACGTCGCCGATCGGATAGTCGATGTGGTCGATGGTGGTGCGCTCCACAATTCCCGCCGGCCAGGGATGGAACCAACGCGTTTCGTAGTGAATGCCGTTGTTGGCCAAATTCTGCTTGGCGTAAAAACCCAGAATGCGCTTGTTGGCAACCAGACAGGCCACGTCGTACAAGCGGTTGTTGTGCCGCAGCGGCAGCCCGAGGGCCACGATTATACCCTCAGTATGACCGACGATTTCCAGCAGACATTTCTTGGCCTGCTCTTCCAGATCGTAGGCAAAGAAATAATCCTCGCAGCCGTAGCCCGTGATGCACAACTCCGGCAGACACAGCAGACTCACCCGCTGCCGACGGGCGTCGCCGATAGCATCTATAATGTTTTTGGTATTGGACTCCCACGCCATCGGCGTTTGATTCAGGACGGCGGTGGCTACTTTGATTCGGGGCATTTTATTTAGTGGAGAGTGGAGACGGAGCCGTCCGAACGGTGCTTTTGTTTTGGAGTGTTCGGAGGGGACTCAGACTAGGGATTTGAGATTTGGAAACATAGCGGTTAGCAGTGCCGCGATCAGCAGGAAATTGAACTCCACGCCGTTGCGCCCTCCGCCCACCACGAACCAGCCTTCCTGAAAATGAATCATCACGATCCCGGCTATCAAAACCAACAGCGCGGGTAGCGACGATAACTTCACGTACCGGCCGAGGATCAGGCAAACGGCATTGACGAGGTGAGAAATTTTGATGAGCCAGGCCAAAGCTATCCCAAACGGGGCGAAGCCTACCGCATTGAGGTACCCCTCACCAAAGTCATTGACTCCACCATCGAACATCCCCGGAACACTGTGCATAAAAAGTATGACCGCCAGGGCCAACCGGAGCAGGAACAGATTGTGAAAAAGTTTGTTGACAATAATCACGATTCCTTTCGCTTTCCCGTGAAAGTACCTTTGGCCGCCGTGCCGATCTCCATTTTGCCACTCATGATTTCGTTCTCGACTTTCCCGTCGTATTTTACCGGATTGTCCTGAGCCGAAAACTCGATGTGAAAGACGTTGTCCTTGATCGAACCCGTCAGCGGGCTTTCGCCGAGTTGCCCCGCGTAAGTTCCCGTGATTTTACCTTCGGCGTCCTGTTGCAGAACAAAAGTGGGCGAGCCGCTGCCCATGTCGGTTTGCACGTCGAGAGTCCAGGTTCCGCTGAGATCGATTTTGTTTTGGGCAAAAAGAGAGCCGCTCGCCACAAAGAGCAGCAACAATAGCAGGGTGCTTAGCTTTTTCATAAAAAAGGTTGGTTTTGGTTTATAACTATCAGCAAAGCTACCTTTTTATGGCTAAATCAGTTCCCTGCGCCCTCACTTTCTCTTTTGTTAGTCGCGAAGCCCCGGCATGAGTCTCAGGTGGAGTCTTTTCTTGTCCTCGGGCCATTGGAGGATGTGTAGTTGCTGCAGGTGTTCGTCCCAAATGAAGTCCGCCGGACTGCTGTTTTGGTTGGCTTTTGTCACTTCCAACCCCAAATTTTTGAGCGGATTGTGGACTAAAACCAGCGAATCGCCGCACATAATTGAGAAGCCGTCGGGGTAATGCCGGTTGGCACCCACGAAAATCTGCGATGCGCCTTTGCTGTTGTCGGTCTGCACGAAAAGGTCGAGGGTACGGGTGGCGTGGTCAAACTTGAAGGATTGAATATCACCGGCGATGGCTTGCGGGTAGGGCCGCGCGATGATGTCGGTAATATACTTGCGCTCCACAGTTCCGACGCCCTTTTCGTCGGAAAAAATGGCCCAGGTCGAAGGCCCGCCGCTCAGGAAATGCTGCTTGCTGCGGTTACCCGTGAACCAGGCTTTGATGGTACCCACGCCCAGACTGTCGAACACATCGGCGATATGGATGTAAAAATCCCGGTAGTTGGCCTGCTGCGCCACGCTGGAATCAGTGCTGTCAAAAGTCGGAAAGCCCCATTCTCCCACGAACATCAGCCCGTTCATGCGGGTGGCTTCCTGGTTGAAACGGTTAATGATCGGCTTCACGAACTCGTTTTTGTTTTGGTAGATGTGCGGAGTGTAAATAACATTCCTCCGGTCGATTGGCGTCGTAATTTCGGCGTATTGGTTGTTTTCGATAGCTTCACCCTTGTTCATGAAAATGGCCTGTACGAAGTAGGTTTTCATGGCATTAATTTTGTTGCCTTCGTCGATCAGGTTACGGTAAATCGGGATCAAATACTTGTCGGTCAAATCGCCGTACGAGATGGCCATGTCCAGTTTCCGGGGTTCGTTCACCAGGTCGTAACCCCGCACGTGAGGATCATTCTGGTAGCGGTTCCAAATCAGTTTCCAGGCTTCAGTGTAGGTCTGCTGTTCCTGCTGTTTATTCAAATAAAATTTCTCCCACGACCAATCCTTCACGCCGTACACCGTCATTTTAAAGACGGTCTCGATGCCCGCGTTTCGGCCCATCGCCACCAACGAATCGAGTTTACGCAGGTAATTAGCATCCGGCTTATTCCCCGAAAAAGTACTCAACCTGCCCAAAGCCAGCCGTAAGACCTGGTAGTTTGCTCCCATACGCGCCATGCGGGTGTAGTCGTCGGGACGATAGAACAACTCCCCCACCCCATCGTCGGTATTGATCACAAAGCCCCGCGCCACCACGTGGCGGCCCGCTTCGTCGCGGAGGCCGTGTTGGATTTGGGCGGAGGCGGTGAGGGAAAGCAGTAGGCAGAAAGCAAGGGTTGAAAATCGCTTCATTTTTGACAGTATCGTTTTCAGGAAGGATTGTTTGGCACAAAAAACATCGGAAAAGAAGCCACTACAGGCAATTTCCCGATGCTCAAAAAACAACTGCTGCCGCCAGTTTGCAACTGGTGGCGTCCGCGAACCAGTTACCCAATATCCTCCGTCACCCCCGTATCCTTCCAACTCCGCGAAGCGGCCGAATCCAGCACGGCCTGACAGACTTTCTGCGTCTCCATCGCATCCTGAAAAGTTGGGTGGCAATCCTCGCCCGTTTCCAAACTCTTGAAGAAGTCGGCGACCTGATGCACGAACGAATGCTCGTAGCCGATGCTCGTACCAGGTATCCACCAGCGATCCATGTAGGGTTGGTCGCTGTCGGTGACGAGGATCGAGCGCCAGCCGCGCACGATGGCGTCGTCGGCGTGGTCGAAGTACTCGAGGCGGTTCATGTCATGCAAATCCCAGCGGATAGAGGCGTGTTCGCCGTTGATCTCGAAGGTAAACAGCGCCTTGTGTCCCCGCGCGTAACGCGTGGACTCGAACTGCCCGAGGGATCCGTTTTTGAAGTGGCAGTGGAAAATACAGGCATCGTCGATCCCAACTTTCTGTACCTTGCCGCTTTCCTGGTGCATTCTTTCCTTGATAAAAGTCTCGGTCATAGCCGACACATCGGTAATTGCGCCGTTGAGCCACATGGCAGCGTCGATGCAGTGGGCCAACAGATCGCCCGTCACGCCCGAACCGGCGGAATCGGCGTCGAGGCGCCAGAGGGCCGTGCCGCCCTGCGGCAAATCGGGGCTGATGGTCCAGTCTTGCAGGAAGTTGGAGCGGTAGTGAAAAATCTTGCCCAGCTTTCCTGAATCCACGATTTGCTTCGCCAGCGTCACGGCGGGAATGCGGCGGTAGTTGTACCAGACCGTATTCTTGACGCCCGCTTTTTCGACGGCGTCCACCATTGTCTGAGCTTCTTCCTGGGTGCGGGCCAGCGGCTTTTCGCATAGAATCATCTTACCCGCCTCGGCGGCGGCGATGGCGATTTCGGCGTGCAGATCATTGGGCGTACAGATGTCCACCGCGTCGATGTCGTCGCGGGCGATGAGGGCTTTCCAATCCGTTTCGTAGGACTCATAGCCCCACTGCTCGGCGAACGCCTTCACTTTGTCCTCGCTCCGCGAACAGGCCGCTTTTAATACGGGACGATATTCGTACTCGGGAAAAAAATCACCCAGGCGCTTGTAGCCATTCGTATGCGTCCGACCCATCAGCCCGCAGCCAATGAGTCCAATTCTAATTTCTTTTTTATTCACAGGTTGTTAGGTTTTAGGTTATTAGGTCTACCGCGTTACAAACACAAACCAGCGCATCTCATCATTCATCATTCAGACCATCCATGCTTCTCCCGCACTTGAATCAGGGTGGCGAGGATGTCGTTCCAGGTTTGCTGGTTTTCCATCACATCGTTGTCGAACATGCAGCCGTCCCAGCAGATGTGCTTAAATTTCTTGGTGAGGTTGCCGTTCTCGTCGCGCAGCCAGAAACCCGCGTCTTCGGCCACGTTCAATTTGCCGTTGGGGTCGGTGGCCAGGCAGTGGCGTCCGGTTTTGTCGTGCGAACCCGAGCCGTGGACAGTACCATCATTTTGGGCGACGTGAAAGTCGATGGTCCAGGGGCGCAGCGCGTCGGACATTTCTTTGAGAGCGGCAGTCAGGACGTCGCGGTCTTGCCAGTCGTAATCTTTCGGTAAGAGGCGCTCTTCGGGGCGGTTGTAGCCCATGGTGTAGAGCAGCGTGTGCGACATATCAGCCTGGAAACCCATGTTGGGCCGATCCACCATTTCCAGGGTTTCGACCATCGTTTTCCAGCCGTGCATCCCGCCCCAGCAGATCTCACCCTCGGCGGCTAGTTTCTCATCGAATTCCGCCGCCACATCGCAGGCTTCGCGGAAAGTGTCGGCGATGAGCTTGGTATTCCTGGCCGGATCTTTGGCCCATTCTTCGGGGCTGCTCGCCGAGTCGATGCGGATGACGCCGTAGGGACGAATGCCCGCCTCGCGCAGCACTTTGCCGAAGTTGCAGGCTTTGCGCACCATATCGATAAATACCTTGCGGTCATCGTCGCTGCCCAGGACGGGGCCACCCCAGATGGGCGCGACCAGGCTGCCGACTACTAATCCGTGGCTCCCAATCTTGTCGGCGAGGCGCTTTATGTCGTCGTCGGAGCTTTCTATGTCCACGTGCGGATCGAGCAGCCCGATGTCCACGCCGTCGAATTTCACGCCGTCCACTTCGGCGGCGGCAGTCATTTCGAGCATTTTATCGAAGGGAATGACAGGTTGCGAATCGTCACCCTTGCCCACGATTCCGGGCCAGGTGGCGTTGTGTAGTTTAGGGAAATTATTCATCGTAGGTTATTAGGTTTTAGGTGGTTAGGTGTTGGGTCAAAAAATTGTCGACTTCGCTGAAATCAGCAACTGTCAACTGTCCACTAAATCAGGGTTTCCCGGACCAAAATGCTTCAGCATCACCAGCGGATCGACAGACGAGTGGTTAGTGATTTCCACGCCTTCCTTTGCGGCTTTTTCTGTCACGAAAAACTCGTCGAAAGTGAGTTGACCGTAGCGAATCAGGGCGGGGGTTTCTACGTTCCAAGCGCCCAGTGTGCCGTGGCCCTGCATAATGATGAGGCCGTAGGCGGCGGCGTCTTTTATCGTGACCGTCGCGCCGGGAGCAACCGTGAGTTCCTTGGCGCTGAACGCGTCGTTGAGGTAGCAAACCCAGTTTTCTACGTAGCCCGCCGCTTCCATCTCAGATTGGTCGCGGACCGCCTTGGGGCGCATGAAGCGGGTTTCGAGGATGTTGGGATTAGTGTTCAAATCCCAGTCGATGACTTCCATCAGTTGATCGTAGTCGCCCATACGGTCTTCGGGAGTGCCGTTCCAGAGGAGTTCTTCGGGAATGATGGCCTCATTGACCAGCGACTGGTACATCGCGAATACGTCGGAGGCTTTTTGCGGCTCGTAAGTACATAAGCTGCCCGGCGCGTGGAGCATACCCGGCGGCACGTCCCAGCCCGTGCCGGGTTCGAGCCTAAACGCTTGGGAGAAGTTGGTGATCTTGTTATCGCCTTTCGAGAAACTCATCAGGCATTCCTTGATTTGTTCCTTAGTTGTGCCAGGAGCAATACCGAAGAACGTGTAGGGAAAATCGCCGCCGTGGTTATTCAATTGTGGTGGGAAATAGTAGGCCTCCGGTTTGCCGAGTTGGTTGATCTTGGCAGCGTGTTCGTCGTTGTGGTGGATGTGGTGCGGCAGCGGCCCCATGTTGTCGAAAAACTTGGAGTACATCGGCCAGCTTTTATGCTCGTCCCACAGGCGGTCGCCAATGATTTCACCCTTCAATTCGTCGATGACATCTTTGAGCAAAACCTGCTCATCGCCGATTACTACGGCGCTCAGCCCTTCGTTCTCGCCCGTGAGCGGGCCGTTTTTGGCGGGCGTCGTACTGGACAGCCAGCGCTCGTCGATGCCGCCGCGCTCACCGCCCAAAACGTAATAATCGTCAGGGTGCAGCTTGATGCGCCGCCCTGGTACGCAAAATGAACGCGGTACCCAGGTCGGGGCCAGGCGCAGGATTCCTTTTCCTTCTTCTAAAGCTTTTGTGGAAAGACTCATTTTTTTGGATTTTGGATTTTTGACGTTAGATTTTGGACTGATTTGGCGGCTAGGCTTGATATAGTAGCTGACACGGCTTATGAAATTTGATTGGCTAATTTATCTCTAAATGTTCTGGTTCTTCTTTGAAACTCACCAAGAAGAAGATTGAATACGTCAAAGTTTTTTTGATCAGTATATTCAAGTTCAAGGGCTAAGATCATTTGAGTTTCTAACTCGCAAGCTGAGCCGAGAGAAATGTCTAAGAAATGAACAAGTTGCTTATCTGTACCTCTTCCGCATCCCTCAGCGATATTACTCGGTATCGAAACGGCAGAGCGTCGAATTTGACTTGTAATTCCAAATTTTTCCTCCGGCGGAAAACCACGAGACACCTCATAGTTCATTCGAGTCAGATCCATTCCTAAACGCCATATTTTAAGTTCTTTAAAATTGTGCATACTATTCTAAATGGATATTAGGTTTTGGACATTGGACTAAAACTACTCGTACTAATGCACATTTCTTAGTGCTTTAAGAAAGTAGCCGTACGAACGAACCGATCTAATATTCAAAATCCAACGTCTAATGTCCAACATCAATCCTCATATCATACTCCCGGCTTTCGCCGGGTTCCAGCATAATTAATTCACCCTGCTCGCGGGCATTCTTTTGGCCGATGGGCGGATTGGTGCCGGGTTCAAGGCCCGTAACGTATTCGTTTTTGCCCCAGTGCTGCCAGTTGGTCAGCCACGGGAGTTGTTTTTTATTAAAAGACACTTCCAGGTCAATTCCTAACCGTGCGTTGTGAATTCCGCAGCGGGAAATTCCGTTTTCGTCGGCTTCGGGTTGGATGAAGGCGGCCTCTTCGCCCGTCCCGGCGTGATCGTCCAGCGGGGCCGGACACGTACGGTAGTCGTTGCCTTTCAGGAAAATCTTGGTGTCATCGCCTTCGCGGGCTTTCCACTCGCCTTTCCAGGTGATTTTTGCGCCTTCGTCCACCAGCGGATAGCCGAAATTGAGGTGGTACAGCAGCATGTGCGGTACCTCGGCGTTGCCCAGGTTCGTTACCTCGTCCTGAATGTTGATGAAGGCTTCTCCCAGCTTTCCCGAAATCGTCCGCCGCAGTTCCAGGGTCGGGCCGAAGACGGTTGTTTCCAGGATTCGGCCCGTGATGCTCATGTCGAGTTGGCGACGTTGGGGATCGGGCTGGATGATGCTGATGATTTCGGCGGGGACGTTGCTGATTTTTCCGTGCAGGCCGCGCTCACCGTATTCGTCCTGATTGGGGCCACCCACGTTTGACAAACCGCAGGTTGTGAGTAAGCCGCCCCCGAAAGTGCGCAGCCAGTCGATGCCGCGATCTGAAAAAGGTTGCGGAGGCGTGACGCCGCTGTGGCTCAGCCACGCCAGACTGTGCTGGTTGTAGAAGGCATCGGCGATGTCCATTGCGCGATCCAACACCACTTTGTAGCGTAGGCCCGTTCCGGTGTTGATCCAAGCGATGCGGGTACCGCGTCCTAAGCCGTTGTCTAGGACGGAGGTTTCGATGCCACCGAGTTGGGCGGGGTTGCCGATTTTGTTATGCCAGTTTGAGAGATTCATATTTTGTTGACGTTGGATGCTGGACTTCGGATGTTGGAATTTGAAAATTCAAAGTCCAATCACGCGGTCGGCCCCGGTCAATTGTTCAGAAGCCATTTTTCTACTCTAGGATTGAAATCTTCCAGGTTTTCAAAGTGAAAGGCGTGGCCCAGGTTTTCGTACAAATAAATTTCGGCGTTGGGCATGGCCGCTGCGATTTCTTGGCCCATCCAGGGGGGCGTGAAAATATCCGCGTCGCCGCCAATGACCAACGTAGGCGTTTTTATTTTGCCCAAATCGTCGTACACATTCTGATTAATGCAGGCGGCGGCTTGTCCGGCCAGACCGTGTAAGGGTTGCGGGAACGGTGGGTCTTCCTTTCGGCCTTCTTCCAGTTCGGCGCGTTTCTCATCATTGTCCCAGGTTGATTTTGAGAAAATAAGCAGTTGAATGTACAGGCTAAATTCCTCGGGCGTGAAGCGGGCTTTGCAGTCCACCATGTGTTCAAAAATGCCCTGGGCCATCGCGTCGCAACGCGCCCAGGGACACATCAGCACCATCGAACTTATCTTGTCAGGATACCGCAGGGCCAGTTGCAAGCCAATGGCTCCACCCATCGACACGCCCACGACGCGGACTTTTTCCAAACCCAAATGATCGAGTAAACCCGCGAGGTCGTCGGCCATTTCGGCGGTGGTGTAGTCGCCCGAGGGTTTGTCGGTCAAGCCGACGCCCCGGTTGTCGGGCAGGAGGCAGCGGAAGTTTTTTTCCCAAGCTGACACGTGTGGTTCCCAGACGGAGTGGTCAGCCGTAATGCCCATGATGAGGAGCAGCGGGTCGCCGACGCCGCGTTCCTGGTAATGGAGGTTTATTCCGTTGGACTTAATAATCGGCATTCTTCTTGATTTGTCGGATCTTATAAAGACTGGCAAGCCCGCACCAGGGGACCGGCCAGTACCACCTTACTTCAGCGCCGGAATCAGCTCGTGGGTAATCCAGCGGCCATCGTGGAGAGTGACGTGATCGGGTTCTTCGATGGCCATTTCGGCTTCGTCTTCGCAGATGATCCAGCCCGAATAATTCTGATCTTTGAGCCATTGGGTAATGGCCAGCAGGTTTACTTTTCCCTGGCCCATGAGGGCAAATTCCGGCTCACCGTCCCAATCTTTGTAATGGACGTGGTTGATGAGTGACGCGTATTCCTGCATCACTTCGAGCGGATCCATGTCGCCGTTAATGATGTGGCCCACGTCGGGTGTCCAACCCGTGACGGAGGTATCCAAGCCTCCCAGCACCACGCGATAATCCTCGGCGGTGCGGATGATGGAGGTTTTGGGTGAATTAGGGTGAAAACTGCACGGGATGCCCTTGTACGAAGCTCGCGCCGAAATGCCGTTTACAATACTGACCAGGCTTTCGCGGCGCTCCGCTAAATCATGGCGACCCGTCGGGATTTGTACGGTGCAGAGGATAGCACCGGGAAAATACTGCAAAAGTTCAATGGCCTGATCGGCCTCGGCGCGTTCGGTAGCGGATTCTTCCGTCCCGTTCCACTCGAAAGGCAGGGATAGTGCGGCCAGTTCGATGCCTTGTTCTTGGAGTTTGTCGGCCAGTTTATGAGCGTCTTTCAGCGGTCCCATCCAGGAGAAAATGGGCTGGATTCCGGTGAAGCCAGCCTTCGCAATAACCTCGATCATGTGGTCGAGACGGTTGGCGTGAACGGTGCCGTTGCCAGCCATGAACCAGGTATATACTTCGGAGCCGAAGCGAAATGAAAGTTCGTTCATTTGATTTTGAATTTGAGACGGGGTCGCCCGTGCAATAAGAGAAAAATTTTACTTTTTCTCTACTACTTTTCCGGGCAGGATTAACGAATTATAGCCCGATAGCATACTGGGTTTTACATTGGCTTTGTAGCCTTCAAAGTTGAAAGTAGTAGGCTTATATGGGCCAACGAGCGACACGTCGTTAGTGGCTTTGATTTTGTTTTCCATGCCCATTCCCCAAAAGGCGGCGTTGATAAGCATTCGGCGGAAACCTTCGTTGAGGATGTCTTCAGATGCACCATGCGTAGTGGTGAAGGCGCGGCCCGGCTTTCCGCCTTCGATTTGGTAGGTCCGCGTCCAGATGACAGGAACAGGTGGCTTGGTCTGGTCAGCGGGCGAGCCGGGCGTCATGCCATTCAGGGGCTGATCCTGGGCCAGAATCACGCTACCTTCGGTGGGGTTGGCGGTGTAAGCACCCGATTGTACCCACATATCCTTGACGCCCCGCAGAATAGGATTGTTCTTTTGATTTTCTTCAATAATCAGCCGCGACGATTGTTTGTGATTGGTACCGTAATGGCTAACCCAGGTTTCGCCCAAAACGTACTTGCCGAAGCCATTTTTCCAGGCTGTTTTCGACCCGTCGTAGCGAAAATCGTAATGCTGCCAGTTAGGGTGGTTTTTTACGTTGAAAGCGTGGGTCGACGTGCGTAGAGCTACGATGGGACCGCCGCGTTTCAGATAGTCGTCGAAATGCTGCATTTCTTCGTCGGGAAAATCCGAGAAGCGGGTGAACAGCACCATGAGATCGGCTTTGTCCAAAACTTCAAGCCCGCGCAGATTCGACCCGCCGGGCAGAATGTTGTCCTCCTCATCGAGCGCAAAGATCACGGTGCAAGTAAATCCGTAGTGTTTCGCCAGAATCTTAGCCAGTTCCGGCAAGCTTTCCTCACTGCGGTACTCATGGTCGGAGGCAATGAAAACAATATTCTTGCCCACGCCCGGTCCCTTATCGCCTTTATACACTACCCGATATTTCTCAAAATCCGTTTGGGCAAAGGCGGTGCAAACCAAGGCAAAAAAAGCCAAACAAAAAGAAAATAGCGATCTCAAAGAACTATCCATTGTCAACTGTCAATTGTCGCCACGGGGTCGGTACGCCGCAGCGGCCCTGCACTAGGGAAGTGTTTAGAGACCATCCGTTCGATAAATTTAAATCCGTCCTCCGCAATGTCCCAGGGGTCGTTGTACTCGCGCCACACGCCGATAGAGTTGGCAAAATCGGGATCGGTGCGTGAAAATGCCTCAATGGTGAGCCAGCCGTCATATTTGATACTTGCCAGTTTGGCAAAAATCTCGTCCCAGGGCAAGTGACTACCGCCGGGCGTCCCCCGGTCATTCTCGCTGATATGAACGTGTGCCAAAACAGATTTCAGAGTTTCCAGCGCCTGAGAATAGCTTTTCTCCTCCACGTTGGCATGATGCGTGTCGAACATCGCCCGCACATTGGGATGCCCGGCCATATTCACGAGCCGATAAAGCTGCTCGGCGGTGTTGCACAGATAGCATTCGAAACGATTCAAAGCTTCCGGTGCGAGAATGATGTTGGCTTGCGCGGCGTAAACGCCCGCATCATGCAGCAACTCGGCGGCGCGACCGTATTCATCGTCCTGGGCAGGTTGCCGGGAAAAGTGCGCGTGGGCTGAGTGAAACGGCCCGCAAAGTATCGTAGCGCCCAAATCGTGCGACCGGTCGATACACCACTTGATGCGCTCCAGTGCTTTCGCGCGCACCGCCGATGATTCACTGATCGGGTTGGTCTCGGCACTGACGACCGTGACAGCCGTCATACCCAAGCCCAAATCTGCCGCGTGTTTACCAAAATTCCGATAAGCCGCCGGATCTTCCGCCGCACCCACGAAGCACTCCACGCCATCGTAGCCAATCTTTTTCAGCCGCTCGGCAATCGGATTCAAATCCTCCGAAACCACCGCCGACCAGGCAAGTACGTTGAAACCTATCTTTGTCAAGGTTGTTGAATTGTTGAATCGTGTAATCGAATAATTGCTGTTGAATTGTTTAGGCGTTTAGGGTAGGTTAGCAACCCGTGATACCCACTTCAGTCCAAACCACTTTGTGCCTTTGGAACTTCGTGCGGCACGGGCCGCTTTGCCCCTTTTTCACATTTCCTTCAACATCAAATCCCGGTACTGCACTTTCATGGGCGGGCCGACGTGGACCTGGACGCCGAGGAGGCCTTTTTTCATGCTGCTGGTAGCGTCGTTGTCCGTTACGTCGCTCATTAGTTTGCCATTGATGTAGTGTTGCAGTCGGTTGCCTTTGGCGATGATGTGAAAGGTGTTCCAGTCCTCGGGTTTGACGAGGGTTTTCAACTCGTCCGACGTGCCCAGTGAACCGGTCACGGTGCGGTTGGTCCAGTTATTCTTCGCCACCTTGCTGCGTACTGCTTCCATGGAATCGTCACCGTCGTAGGCATTGATGGTTGAAATTTCGCCGCGATAGGCCAGCGTGGTACGTTTGCGCTCCTCGTAGTTCTGACCCGTGTAGGTCCGCTTGCCGTCGATGTCGGCCTGGTAGCCGCGCAGGGCGTAGGGGACGTCGGTGAGTTGGTCGCTGCGGTAGTTGATGCCGGAGTTGCCCGCTTCGGTGATTTTGAATTCACCTTTCAGCTCGAAATCGCCGGGCTGTCCGCCTTGCCAAATAATGAAAGAATTGGTTTTCAGAAGCGTCTCGGGTGTGATTTCACCCGTCAACGCCCCGTCTTCCACGCGCCAGTAGGTCGGGTCGCCCTTCCAGCCGTTCAGGGTTTTGCCGTCGAATATCTTCACAAAACCTTTTTCACCTTTTTTCTGGCTAACGCAGGAAGTAAAACTGACGGTCGTCAGGAAAACCGCCAGGACAATTCCCAGCGAATATTTGAGATGCTGTTTTTTAGAATTCATATTTTTTTGCTAAAAGTTGCGGATAACGAACTTCCCGAAAGCACTAGTCCCAATGGAATTGCCGTCTGGCCTCAAAGCTTTCGGGAAGTTCATTAGCCAATTATTTACCCCCTTTTGTACCAGAAGCAGAAGATGAGAACATCTTATCCTTCTCATTACCGCCCGATTTCAAGAAGGCGATTAGATCTTTCAGTTCATCCTCGTTCAGGCTGTTAATCAGTCCGGGCAGCATGATCGACGACGGAGAGTACTGACTGGACGCTACGTCTTTCTTAGCCACCTTCACGACCATATCGGGGGCGAAGGGATTTTGCGAAACCGTATAGTTCGTCTTGTCCTCGTTGGTGATGCGCCCCACGATCGACTCGCCATTCTTGAGTTCGAAGCGCGTGGCGGCGTACTGGTCGGAGATGACCTTATTGGGTTCTATGATCGATTCCAAAATGTCCTTGTTCGTGAAACGCGTACCGAGTTGAGTCAGATCGGGACCAATGTTGCCGCCCTGCCCGGCGATGGCGTGACAGCGGCTACAGGTAATGGCGTTGTACATATCCTTACCCTGTTGGTAGTTACGACCCGTCAGGTGGGCATCGTCCACCACAGCCAACGCCGTTTCCACTTTCCAGTTTTTACCAGGTCCTTTGGGATACACGCTCTGCGCCAGATCGTTGCCGTTTTTGGTGACCAACTCACCGCCGGACATCTTGTCGTAGGCCGCTTTTTTGTCGGCGGGAACGTGGGTCAGCGCCAGATTCCTGGCTTTGTCCATAAACCCAATGTAGCTGCGGCCCGCCTGGTACTCAAATGCTTTGCGGAACCACTTCATATACCGCTCGTGCAGGGCGGGCGTCCAGTTGTCCTTGGCCGACGACAGCATCACCGCCAGGTAGGTTTGCTGGGGCGGCGGCATTTTTTCCAAAGTTTTGGCGATGTCCAGACCGTACTGCGGATTGCGCATTATAAGGTCGGCCGAGGACGTGGCAGTCGCACCACCGGGCATCATGCTGGTATCCTCTTTTTTGTCCATGAGCGCCAGCGTTTTCTCGATCACACCGGGTGCTTGCAGCGTTACCAGCATCCGGGCCAGTGAGCGATTCAGTTCGCCGGAATTAGACGGGTAGCTGGGGTTCAAAGCCGCGATGATCTGTTTTTTATGAGCAGCGTCTGGTTCACCCAGGCGTAGCGTTACCAGTTCATAGGCGCGGATCAGGTCGATTTGCTGGGGTTCGGTCAGACTTTTGAGATTGATCTTCAAAAGATTGGCGTTCAGCTTATTCTTGATATCGCTATCGACACTGTCGGTTCGCGCCAGGGCAATCGCAGCTTCGATGGCCGTGATAGGATCTTTCTCGCTCGTGGCTTTGTCCTTCCACTCGCCCAGCGGCTGGTGTTCTACGGCGATGCGGGCGGCGTAGCGAATGAAGCGGTCAGGGTTGTTGAGCTCGGGCCAGGCGGCGGCAACAGCCGCTTTGTTGGGGCCGGTGTGGTATTTTTCCAAACTCCGGCGTAGTTCGTTCTCCTTATTGACGGGCGACACTTTCACGGAAGCGTTCAGCGCATCGTTGCCCGTGTAATGAACCCGGTACAAATCCGATTCCAGACGGCGACCGCCCGTCATGAAGTATAAAGCGCCATCGGGACCGATCACGCCATCCGTCAGCGGTAGCGGTACGCCGGAGAGGAATTCCTCATGCTCGGCCGTGAAGGTAGAGCCACTAGGTTTCAGGTGAATCGAGTGGACAATACCGAAACTCCAGTCGAAGGCCAGCAGGGTGTTTTTGTACTTGGCCGGAAACTTGGCGTTGCTGGCAAAGAGCATACTGGTAGGCGATCCCTGCCCGATATTGATAATAGGCGGCAGGTTGTCGGGCAAGGCGGGCGACCACTTGCTGTTACCCGTGCGCCAGCCGAACTCGCTGCCACTAGTAGCATGGCAAATGCGCGTGGGGCGGTACCAGGGTGAGCCGATATCCCACTCCATGTCGGCGTCGTACACAAACAAATCGCCCGTGTCGTTGAAAGCCATGTCGAAGGCGTTGCGGTAGCCCGCGCTGTACAGAATCCAGTCGCTGCCGTCGGGCTGCACGTTGGCGACCCAGCCGCCGGGGGCCATGCGGTCGTTGGCGTGGCCGCGCGGGTCTTTAATCAGCGGGAAAAGGTTGTCCTGTTTCCAGGTTTTGGGCAGCATATAGTCGTCCATTTGGGGCGCGTCGGTGTGGTTGCCCGAAATCACGAACAGCGACTTGCCGTCGGGTGATATCTTGATGCTGTGCGGACCGTGTTCGCCGTTGCCTTCCAGTTCTTTCAGTAGCGTCACCTTGTCGTACTGGTCATCGCCGTTGGTATCCTGCATACGATAGAAGCCGCTGTGGACGGGCAAATCTTTCGTGACGCGGTTGTTTACCATCACGTACAGGCTGTTGAAAGCGTACAGCAGCCCGTGCGCTGTGCCCATGCCCGACGTGTCGCCGGGGGTACCCACTTTCAAATGTTCGATTTTAGTCGGCTTGGTCGAACCCGAGCCTAGGGCCGGGAGCGTCAGGCGGTAAAGCCCTCCGTATTGGTCAGAGGTAATGAGGCGGCCTTTGTTGTCGAAACACATTGACACCCACGAACCCTGCCCATTGGCCGAGGGGCTGTACAAATGCTCGGCGGCAAAGCCAGGCTGTAGTTTCAGTTTACTGGCCTTGTCGTCGTCTGCGATGTGCGTGGGGGCGAAGGGAGCGACTTTCACGTAAAAGGCTCCCAATCCCAAAATGACTCCCAGCCCGAGCAGGAGTTTTGGAATGAGCAGGGAGAAGCGTTTGCTGGACATAAGTTTTGGTTTTTATAAAAAAATTTGGGAATAGCTACTTAACGGAGACGGAGCGAACGATGTTTTAACCTTAAATCTCATTTACTTTTTGACAGAGGAAGAAATAAGCGCGTCGGCCTTGATTCTTACTTATCGTTTTGTCGGTCAATTTGGAAAAACGAAAAGAGTGGACTTTCCAAGTTTGGAAAGTCCACTCTTTTCAAAATTAAATCAAAAGTAGGGCGTCAAAGACGACTCGTCGGCGGGCAATGGGTACAACAGGTCGATTTGCGAAAAGGCGTTGCTGCGGGGCAGCGATCCTTCCGATACCGGATAATAGTAAGCTTCTGGGTTGGCTTTGATCCGCTTACCGTAAGCCGTAATTGTCTCGACCGCTTTACCAGAACGTAACAGGTCGAACCAGCGCTTGTTTTCGAAGGCCAGTTCTACCCTTCTTTCCTGAAAAATAGCGTCGCGCATATCGGTCTGTGCGGCAGCTTTGCTATCGGCCAGCCCTGCCCGCTTACGCACCTGGTTGAGGTAGGTCGCGGCTTCGCCCGCTTTACCCTGCTCATTCAATGCTTCGGCCATGAACAGCAGCACCTCTGAGTAACGATAGATCGGCCAATTGGTGCCGTGGTTCCCGTTGAGTGCATGGGGCTTGGCGTATTTCTTGATGTATGGATACACCTTATCCTTGCGCAAACTGCCACTCAACGTAACGTAACCGATGGAAGCGTCCTTCCGCGTGTCACTCGCTTCGTAGGCCGCGATGATGTCGGGCGTGGGGATATTGTTGCCCTCTCCGGTCTGGGGCTGCGGGTTCGAGGTCCCAGTGATGGGCTTAAGCTCTTCGGGGGTCATCGGACGAGGCAGGAAGTTGTAGAGAAAACTGCCGTTCAAACCCGCCGAACCTTCCAAAAACTGCACCTCGAACACGGACTCCTTGTTATTTTTGTTTCCCGTGGAAGTAGAAAAAGCATCGGCATAAGCTGGGATCAAAGAGTACTCGCCGCTGGTGATAACATCCCGCAGCAATGGCTCGGCTTGCGCCCATTTCTTTTGCTGAATATACACGTTGGCCAGCAGAGTTTTGGCGGCACCCGAAGTGGCCCGGCCAGCTTCCTGCGTGGATTTGGGCAGCAAGGCAGTAGTGGCGGCCAAAGCGTCTTTCTCGATTTGGGCGTACAACTGTTCGGCGGTGGCCAGTTCGGCAGCAGCGCCGGCCCGATCAGTAACCGGCGTCAGGTGCAGCGGGGCTTTGCCGAAGTAGCGCACCAACTCGAAGTAAGCGTAAGCCCGCAGAAATTGGGCTTGCCCTTTCGAATTGGCCTTGGAAGTAGCGTCGAAATCCACGTCGTCGATCAGGGCCAGCACCTGGTTGGTACGGGCGATAATCTGGTAGTCGAGGCGGTACTGGTTCAGCACATGGGTGTTGCTGGTCAAGCCATCCGCCGACGTGGGAATGGCAAAGTCGGCGATGTCCTCCTGTTGCTCGGTGGCCCCAAAAAGCGGGTTCCGGGCGTAGTAGGTATTGTCCGAGTGCATTTCTCCCAGCAGGTAGGCGCGACTGTTGACAATGTCGCGCAGCGGCACGTATGCAGCATTGACCGCTTGCTGAAAATCAGATTCGGTCTTGAAGAAAACGGGTGAACTCAGCTCGGTTTCGGGTAGTATTTCCAGAAACTTGCTGTTGCAGGCCGTGAGAACCAAGCCCACGAAGCAGGATATAATGATTGATTTTTTCATGAATCAAAAAGTTTAAACTCTTTTAAAAATTAAGATTGACGCCAATTGTGGCCGTGCGCGGAACGGGGTAGTTGGACAAATCTACGCCGGGACTCAGGTTGCCGCCGTCGCCCTGACCGTTGCCCTGGGCGCTGGTTTCGGGATTGGGGCCGCCCCAGTATTTCGTGAATATGTAAAGCTGCTGAATCGAGCCGTACAAGCGGGCCGACTTGAAGTACTTGTTCTGTACCCCGAAGGTGTAGCCCAGCGTGACGTTCTTGATTGTGAAAAAGGAAGCATCGGCGATGAAGCGGCTGTTGAGCCAGTCGCGCTCGATGCCCGTTACGTTGCCGCCCCCCACGGTAGTGCCGTAAAAGCCTTTGCCCGGATTGGTCTCCGAACGGAAGCGGTACTTCACCTCATCGACCAGGTTGAACACACCATCCAGGTTGGCCGTGCTGTACAGGTGACGAACCAGCAATTGGTTACCCTGCGAACCCGAACCCACGATGCTCAGATCAAAACCTCCGTAGCGGAAAGTGTTGGTGATACCGTAGATGAATTTTGGGAAAGGATTGCCAATGATCGTCCGGTCGTCGTTGTCGCCGCCGCGCGTAATTACGCCGTCTCCGTTGATATCCAATAGCTTAATGCTACCTATCGTCGAGCGGCCCGGTACTTGCGGTGAACCATCCAAGTCAGCTTTGTTCAGGTACACTCCGTCGGCCACGTGTCCGTAAAACTGTCCGAAGGGTTCGCCCACCTTGGTGATGTGGAAGTCGCCGTACACACGGTCGATACCCTCCGCGAGGGCGAGTACTTTGTTGCGATTGAACGAAATATTGGCGTTGGTCGTCCATTGCAGTTTGCCCGTCGTGTTGCGGCTCGTCACCGCAAACTCGTGGCCCCAGAACTTGATCTCGCCAATGTTGTCGGCGAAACTGCCGAAGCCCGACTCCTGTGGTACCTGCACGTTGTAAAGAAGATTGGTCGTCCGCTTGGTGTAGTAATCGTAGGTAAGTTGGAGGCGGTCGTTGAAAAAGCCCACGTCCACGCCGAAGTCGAATTGCTTGGTGGTTTCCCAACCTAAATTGGTGTTGGACAATGACGACACTCTGGCCCCCGGCGCAATGTTGTTCCCAAAAACAGCATTGGTCGTATTATTGATCCGGGCGTACTGGGTGTAGTTACCGATGTTGTTGTTACCCGTAATGCCGTAACTAGTGCGAAATTTCAGGAAAGAAACTGTGGGTATTTGCTGCATGAAGTTTTCATCCGAAAGCACCCAGCCTGCCGATACGGAGGGGAAAGTACCCCAGCGGTTGTCGGTGCCGAAGCGCGACGAGCCGTCGGTGCGGATGGCGGCGGTCAGCAGGTACTTGCCCTTGAAGTTGTAGGTCAGCCGTGAGAGAAAGGAAGTAAGTGCCCATTCTTCCACGCCGCTATTGGTACCGGCCCGGTTGATGTTGATGCCGCCCTGCACGGTGGGCAGACGGTCGTCGGCGTAGGTATCAGCCTGGATGCGGGCCCGGTCGCGGCGGAAACGCTGGTTGGTAAATCCACCCAGTACCTCGAAATTGTGTTCGCCGAATTTGCGTCCGTAGGTAATCAGGTTTTCGTTCAGCCATGAAAAGTCGTCGATATTCTCACGGATGGACTCCGCCGTGGTGGGGATCGGCACGTTGATGCGGCTCGTAGCCGTAGATGGGTTGAAGAAAAAGAACTTGGAACTCCGCAACTCGGCATTGATTGTCGATTTGATCATCAAGCCCTTGATGGGACGGTATTCCACGAAGCCGTTGGTCAGGATATTGACGTCCTTGGTCTCGTTGGTCAGCTCCTGCGCCGCCCGCACCCAGTTGGGGTAGGCGAAGATGTTACCCGTGTTGCCGGGGAATTTGTTGAAGAGCGTCAGCTCGCCGTTGTCCTGGTAAATCGGCATGATGGGCCAGGTGTGCAGGGCATTGAACAAAATACCCGTTCCCCGGTCGCCGTCGGTGCGCGGCGTGTTATCAAACACGTAGTTGGGCGCGATGTTGAAGCCAATCGTTATTTTATCGGATAACAGATAACTGAGGTTCATTCGCAGTGAATAGCGTTTGTACTCGTTGTTGAGCACTACGCCCTGCTGGTTAAAAACGCCGGCAATGATGGAAGTGTTGACCTTTTCCTTGTTGGACGTGATCGTGAGGTTGTAGCTCTGCATGGGAGCGCGCCGAAGCAAAGCGCCATACCAGTCGTTGTTCTTGCCTTCATACTGCGAGGGATTCTGGAAAATATCCGGGACCGTCTGCCCGGCGTCTTCGTAATATTCCTTCTTGAACTGGGCAAAACCCACGGCGTCCAACATTTTGATACGGCCCCGCATGGGTACATTCTGCGTACCGTAGTAAGCATTCAGGCTTACGTTAGTTTGGCCCGTTTTGCCTTTTTTGGTGGTAATCAGCACCACGCCGTTGGCCGCGCGCGAACCGTAGAGCGAAGTGGAAGCTGCGTCTTTCAGGATCGTAATCTCCTCTACCTCGTCGGGGTTGATGTTGCTGATGTCGCCCGAAATCGGGAAGCCGTCGATGACGTACAGCGGCGAACTACCGCCCGACACCGACAACTGGCCCCGGATGCGGATGTTCATGCCCTGGCCGGGCTTACCGGTGGTCTGGTTGATTTGAACGCCCGCGAGGCGGCCCTGCAATTTCTGCGAAATCTGCGACACCGGAACGTCTTTGATTTCCGCCGCGCTGACGGTTTGTACGGCCCCGGTGACCTCCTTTTTCACCTGGCTGCCGTAACCCACCACGATCACTTCGGAGAGCGACTTGGTGTCGGTAAGCAGCTTGATATTAATAACCGAGCGGCCTTTGATGGCCTCCTCTACGCTCAGAAAACCCACGTAGGAAAATACCAAAGTACCGTTGTCGCCGGGCGTCGTCAGGGAATATTCTCCCGCCGTATTGGTGGTGGTCCCGGTGTTGGAGCCTTTCAGCACCACGCTTACGCCCGGCAGCGGTTGCCCGCCATCGTCGGTAACTTTCCCCGTAATCGCCGCCGCCGAAGCAGAGGCACTGACGGGGGTTTCGGCAAAAATTTGTGAAGAGGAAAACGTAATCAAAAAAAGTGAAAGCAGTAGGGACGGTAGCCAACCCGGTCTGGATGACGGGCGCTCCGATCCACGAAATTGTAATAGTCGCGATTCGTTCATAAGTTTGAAAGTTTTGTTTTGAGAAAAATGGAACGTGGCACCTTGCAGGGTTCTTCCCAGAAAAATGCAAAATGAAGGTGTTGATTCGAGCCGACCGTGGTGACACACGGTCGGCTATTTTTGGGTTTTGGGTTTTCGTCATAGGCAAAATCGGGGTGGAGACAGTGGTTCGTGATAAGTTACGGGTCGATATGACTAAGTAAGGCAATTGTTGCAGCCCTATACTTCATTATAGGATACAGACTTTCAATAATTATACTCTATCGATCCTGCCTTCTTTCTAATATTTACTGGTTTTAATGCAAATTTAGCTTTGTCGCTTTCTCAACCGTCCTACACTGTCTCACCATATCCGTGAATTTATCCCATCCTGATTGCAAAACCTGGCTCACCGAGCTGAAATCGAAGCTAGCCTGGGTGCAGTCTAACGACTATCAATGGGCAATAAAATTCCAACGAATTGAGGTTTTTCGCCCACAACCCAACTTCCTGTCTATTATATGAGTTAGCCTGCCAGACCATCGGCTGGCAATGGCTAAAAATACCCTCTCAGCCGTCATAAAGTCTATTTTGCTTCGTCTTTGGGAGGTTGCCTATTATTGTTTATCGGATTAACGGCACAATTTTTTCAGTTTCAGTGGTAGTTAGAATTTTTTGAAACAAAAACACTACAACCGACTATGAAAACGACAAAAAGCAATTTGATGAAATTAACCGCCAGCGGCTTGAGCCTTTTCCTGATGCTGGGCGTTACAGCCTGCGGCGATAACGATTCGGCGACTGAGGACAACGAAATGGCGACCACCGAAACGATGGACGACAACATGACGACCACCGACAACTACTTCGCAGACTGGGACGCCAATACCGACGGCTACCTCGACGAAAACGAGTACTCCGGCGGTTATTACAAGTCCTGGGACACCAATGCCGACGGCAAACTAGACGAAGCCGAATGGAGCAAAGGCAACACTGACAACAATTACGAAGGCCAGAGCTGGGCCGACTGGGACATCGACCGCGACGGCTTCCTGAACGACGGTGAATATCGGACGGGCTACAACAAAGGCGGCTGGTACAAAGCCTGGGACAGCGATAGCGACAACAGGATCAGTCAGCAGGAGTACGACACCGGAATGGCCAACCGTCCAAACCGAAAATAAGTAGACCAAATAGTAAATCGACCGATGCTAAAATCTGCCCCGTGATGATTTGCCTTTTTAGTACTTTGACAGCCGCTCAGTTCAACGAGCGGCTATTTTTTTGTTTTTACTCGATAAATGGAAATCTACATGAACCTCTTAGGCAACATTATCTGGCTTATTTTCGGTGGTTTCATTGTCTTCATCGAATACATCCTCGCGGGTTTTATTCTCTGCGTGACCATTATCGGCCTTCCTTTCGGACTACAATGTTTCAAGATCGGCTTTCTGAGTCTGATGCCCTTTGGGCGGGAAGTGCGGGAGGTGGCCGGTAATTCGGGTTGTCTTTCCACAATTTTCAATATTATCTGGATCGTGGTTGGAGGTATCTGGATTGCGCTCACGCACTTGCTTTTCGGCGTTTTGCTGGCAATTACTATTATCGGCTTGCCCTTCGCCAAACAACACTTCAAATTGATGAGTTTGTCTTTTACACCCTTTGGTAAAGAAATCGTGTAGCCGTGGTTGGCACCTCAGTTTTGCTTCTACACCGATATTCGGTATCTTGAACGCTTCTTCCTCCATCTTGTAAACCCAAATCCTATGAATCTCGTCATCACCGTTCTAGTCGTTTTTATCATCCTGTTTTTGCTCTCCGGGGTGCGCATTATTTTTGAATACAAAAGAGCTTTGAAATTCCGCTTCGGTAGTTATGTTTCCACGCTGAAACCTGGCCTGCGTTGGGTTATCCCTTTCGTGGAGAGTATCCAAACCGTCGATATCAGAGTTATTACCATCAATATCGTCTCGCAAGAGGTTATGACCTCAGACAACGTACCGTGCAGCATTGACGGCGTGGTATTTTTCAAAGTCGAAAACCCCGAGAAAGCGGTGCTGGAAGTCGAGCAGTTTCAGTTTGCCATCAGCCAGTTGGCGCAGGCGGCCCTGCGGGATGTGTGCGGTAAGGTGGAACTAGACACGATTCTGTCGAAGCGCGAGGAGATGGGCCAAACGATCAGGGACGCCGTGGCCGAGGAAACCGTGCAGTGGGGAATCATCGTCATCGACGTGAAAATCAAGGACATTCAGCTTCCCGAGAATATGCGGCGAATGATGGCCAACCAGGCCGAAGCCGAGCGGTCGCGGCGAGCGCAAGTCATTCTGGCCCAGGCCGAGGAACAAGCCGCCCATAATCTGCTGGCGGCGGGCCGAATCATCGACCAGTCGCCCTCGGCCATCAAGCTACGGCTTTACCAAACTTTGGCCAATATCGCCACCGAGAAGAATTCGACCATTCTGTTCCCGTTCCCCGAGGAAGTGCTGGCTCCGTTCCGACAGGATAAAAAAGAATAAAGCCTTTGTCTGATTTGTTTAGATGGAATTATCCGATGCAGCTTCACGAGCAGCCAGCATTTCTGCCTTCGTTTGCTGGGTATCCATTGCTTCCATGCGCCCGATGATGCTGTCTTTTTTGGCCAGAAAAGCGGCTTGGTATTCTTCCCGAACGGGTTCGGCCAAGGGTAGTTTCACTTTCAAAGCGTCCACTTGCCGACCGTTCATCCAAAAGCGGTAGCACAGGTGCGGCCCGGTGGAAAGGCCCGTGCTGCCCACGTAGCCGATCGTTTGCCCCATACTCACGCGGACACCCCGACGGATGCCCTTAGCAAATTTCGACATGTGCAGATACTGCGTGGTGTAGGTTTTGTCGTGACGAATCTTGACGTAGTTGCCGTTGCCGCTCGTGCGGGCAGCTTCGAGTACCACGCCATCGCCCACGCTACGGATTGGGGTGCCGGATCGGGCGGCAAAGTCGGTACCGAGGTGGGGCTTGAACCGCTGCTGAATAGGATGAAAACGCCGCTGGGTGTAGCGCGAACTAATGCGGCTGAACTCGACGGGTTCCTTCAAAAATGCCTTCTTGAAACTCTTGCCGTCCTGATCGAAGTAGGTGACGCCTTTGCCCTGATCCAGCGCGATGGCGTACAACGGCTTGTCTCGGTGCAGAATGTACGCCCCCTTCAACTTGCCATCGGCGATGGTTTTGCCGTCTACTTGTTTCGACTCAAAAATCAGCTTGAAGGCGTCTCCCGCCTGCACCCGGTTGAGGTCAAGCCGCCAGGCGTAAATGTCGGCCAGTTGATCGACCAGACCGGCCGAACCGCCCGCGTCGAGAATGGATTTGTAGAGTGAGCCGTGGATTTCGCCCACCAGTTCGCGCTCCACGACATCCACCTTGCGCTGGCAGAGGGTCACGCAAAGGCTGTCGCGCAGATCGTAGACAACGTATTGGGTGGCGTTGGGTTCGTAGATGAAGTACCGCGCCGTGCGCGAGGCGTCGCGGTCGTAAAGCAACGTGTACGGACGTTTGGCCCGCATCCTCCGCAGGGCGAAAACGTCTTTGGCTTTTAGAGAAAGGGCGTTGACTTGCGTCAGACCAATGTTGTACTCACCAAGCAGCGTCGAAATGGTTTCACCCGACTCGACGACGCCTTCCAAAATATCCAGCGAGTCGGTAGCGATCCCGTACACGACGGGGGCCGGAGGCGCTTTTTTGGCAACCGGGACTTCGGTTTTTGGGCTAAAAAACAGGCCGCTGGAATCAAAGAGAAAGGCTTGGGCGGCGGCGAAAAGGAGGAGGGAAATTACGGCTGCGAAAAGAATCAGTCGTCTGGTCATCGGCTACAAAGAAAGTTTTGAGAACGCGTTGCAATGCTTTTACAACGGACAAAACTAGGGCTTTGCTTTGCCAAATAAAAATAAAATTTTGGGCAATAATCTGATTGTAAATCAGTTGGCCGAAAAATTACGAACCAATGGAAACGGGAACTGCCCGCGTTTAGCTGGCCAACCGAAATGAATCCTCAGGCAATCGGCACGTACACATCGAAACGTGCGCCTTCGTTTAACGCACTGGTAGCCGCAATAAGCCCGTTGTGATTGGCCACGATTTTCTGAACAATGGCTAACCCGATGCCGGTGCCGGCGTATTGCGCTTTGCCGTGCAGACGCTGGAAGAGCTCAAATATTTTTTCGCGGTATTGGGCATCGAAGCCGATACCGTTGTCGGCGATGGTCAGGTGGCAATAGCGTTTTTCGGGCAACAGCGTTCCGTCCGCGAGCTCGCCCCCGTTTATCAATGCACTCGTTATCGTAATATGGGGCGGGACGCCAGGACGGGAAAATTTAAGCGCGTTACCTATCAGGTTGTGCAGCAGTTGACGAAACTGGAACACAATGACGGGGGCAGTGCCGAGTTCAGTTGCGTCGATGGTGGCGTGTTTTTCGCCAATGGTTTCGCTCAGCTCGCTGATGACCTCCTGGACCAGCCCGCTCAGGTCGGTGGTCTCAAATGTCCGCTCTTCGGTGCTCAACCGGGAGAAGACCAGCAAATCAAGGATCAGTTGCTGCATTTGCCCGGCTGCTTTTTGGATGCGCCCGAAATAATCCCTGCCGCTGTCGGTTAGGTTTTGATGTTCTTTGTCAAAGATGAGACCGGACAGGGTTTGTATTTTGCGGAGCGGCTCTTGTAAATCGTGGCTGGATACGTAGGTGAAGGATTCCAGCTCCTTGTTCTTATGTTTCAGGGTTTCGTTGGCTTGCTGCAGCTCGTGGGTTCGTTCCGCCACGGCTTTTTCCAAGGCTTCCTGGTGGGCTTTCTGCTCGTGAATTTCGGTGTCGGTGCTGATCCACAGGGTTTGTTTATCGTACACGTCTTTTTGCGCGATACCCCGGCTGAGGTGCCACTTATACGCCCCGTCCCGATTCAGGAACCGGTGTTCCGTCTCGAATTCTGTACCCGTGCGAATCGAATGTTGCCAGCGTTTTCTGGTTTCTTCCAAATCGTCAGGATGAACAATTTTTTCCCATCCCCGATCTTTTAGGGCCTCAAACGAAAGCCCGGTGTAGTTAAACCAGGTTTTATTAAAATAAGTGACCTTGCCGTCGGCATCGGCGGCCCACACTTTCTCCGGCATGGCATCGGCGATAAACTGAACGCGCTCCTGCGCCTGCCTTTCGACTTGATGGGCCTTGGTAGCGGCCGTTATATCCTCGATGGCCAACAGAATTAATTTCTCGGCGCTGGTTTCGTTCAGAATTTCACGGGCATTCAACAGCATGACCCGCTCCCCAATGTCTGGAAATGTATGCGTCATTTCAAAATCCGTAATCGTCGATTTTTCGGGCAGGATTTTTTCAAGCAGCCTTCGCAGGTCGGCTATATTCCATTGGGCATTACCCAGTTCATACAGGAGAACCCCTTCCGTTTCGAGTTCATTGACCCGGAAGGTTTTATAAAAAGCTGCGTTCGCCGTTCTGATCCGCAGGCTGGTGTCCAGCACCAACAGCGGTCCCCGCATGGTAGCAATAATGGCTTCGGCATAATTGCGGGCCGCGGTTACCTGCTCATTCAAACCATTGATTTCCTGATTGACTACCGTCAGTTCTTCATTGGTGCTTTGCAGCTCTTCTTTGCCCGTTTCCAGCTCTTCGTTCAGGCTCTGCAATTCTTCGCTGCCGCTCAACAGCTCTTCATTGGCACTTTGCAGTTCTTCGTTGACGGCCTCCTGATCCTGGGTGATGCTCCGCATATCTTCGCGGGTCTGGGCCAGCTCCCGCTCCAATTGGTGGATACGCAGGTCTTTGTCGTCTTTTTTTGTTCCTGTTTTGGCTTCCTGAGGGGCAATGGCGGAGGGAGTGGTAGTGGGTAAAGGAGCCGGGTGAAACAGAATCAGATAATGCGGCTCAACCGTACCCGGCAGGGGCAGGGCTTCGATGGAAATGGTCTGCAAACTGCCGTTGACCTGTAGGGGAATATCTTCTTTGATAACCGTTGCCTGCTCTTTTTTGACTTTGTGCAACAGGTTGCGCAGTTCAAAGGCCAGCCCGTGTTTTGCCATCTGTAACAAATTATGGGTCGGCTTGCCGGATACCTGCTCTAAATAGGGCGCGGTGATGCCCCGAAAATAAACAATGTCCATCGCTTCATTGACCAATACACCGGCAGGGGTGTAGTGGCTAAGAATCAGCTCATCGGCTATTTTTTGAAAGCCCGTACTCAAGGTTTCGGTGGTGGGCGTGGCCCGGTTGGTCAGTGGCTCGCTTCGCTGCGTGGACTCTGATGTAAACCGGCCCGGGCCGTCTTTGCGGGTGAATAATTTATCGGTCTTATCGGCCACGGCAAACAGGCCCTGCACATGGCTAACGGTTTCTGATTTGCCCAGCAGTAAAAAGCCGGCTGGGTTTAAGGCGTAGTGAAACGTGGCAAAGACCTTTTTTTGCAGGTAGGATTCCAGATAAATCAGCACATTACGGCAACTGATAAAGTCGAGTTTACCAAAGGGCGGGTCTTTCAAAAAATTGTGTACGGCAAAGACGCACGTATCCCGGATGGATTTATTGACCTGGTAGCTGCCGTTGCTCTTGGTGAAGAATTCCTGCAGCCGTTTGGGGGATACCCCCTCGACTTCATTTTTTGCGTAGATACCCGTGCGGGCCCTGGCAATGGCGGGTTCGCTCAAATCGCTGGCAAAGAGCTGTACCCGTTCCGGCCGATCGCCTAAGTGTTCTTTTAAGCACATCGCCATGGAGTACGCTTCCTGGCCCGTGCTGCAGCCCGCCACCCAAATCCGAATGGGTGCTCCGGCGGGTTTATTTTTCAGGATGAGCGGGAAAACCTTTTCGCATAAGTTATCAAATACGGGATGGTCCCGGAAAAATGCCGTGACGGGAATCAGCAGGTCCTGGTACAAAGCATCCTGCTCTGGTTTATGATCCCGCAGATAGGTGAGATAGTCG
>JBBSUC010000061.1:0-33438 GCA_038235275.1 Cytophagales bacterium
AAACTCTGGAAAATAAAACCCAGCTTCTCATTTCGCAAATGCGCCAGTTCCTTGTCCCGGTAGTTCACCACCCGGCTGCCGTCGATCGAAATCTCGCCGCCCGTGGGTTCGTCCAGTAGGCCCATGATGTTGAGCAAGGTACTGTTCCCGCAGCCCGAAGGCCCCATTACGGAAATAAATTCGCCCTTTTTGACATTCAGATTGATATTATTTAGCGCCAGTGTCTCGATGGTGCTGGTGCGGTAGGTTTTGTCGATGTTGGTTAATTGTAACATTATTTTTTGGGTCAAAAGGTTAAAAGGTTAAACAGTTAAACGGTTAAGGCGGGGCGCCCCGTGGCGTTAAAAGGTTAAAGGGGGTTCTTGATTAGTAATATCGAGGACAGGTAAAATAGATGAAAAGTGAAAGCGTAAACCGCCGTTTAACCTTTCAACCCTTGAACCCCTAATCGAACGCCACTCTCAAAGTCAAACAATGTCAGCAGTCGGAGGCTGTAATACGCCCGCCAGTAATCCCTTAAAGCCACAATGTAATCGCGTCTTGCGCGGTCTTTTTCCTGGGTGGCGATGCCCAGGTCGGTGACGCTGAGGTTGCCGAGGATAAAACGGTCTCGCGCGATCTGGTAGCGATTGGCGGCAATGCCGTCGGTCAGTTTCGTGAGCTTCACCTGCTTTTGCAGCATTTGCAGCAGCGTTACCTGGGTGAAAATCTCCTGCTCGAAAGATAGCCGATCCTGCTCCACGGATTGCTGGGCGAATTCCTGATTGGCCCTCGCAATTTCGGTCAGCGCTTTGTTCCGGCCCCAAGTCAGAATAGGTAGGTTGAACTGCAACTGCACGAATTGGCGATTCTGCGGATCGACGTAAATATCGCCCGGCCTGGTCCCCTGGTTGGAAAGACCAAACGTGGCTTCCAGCGAAGCGTTCAGACCGTTTTCCTTTTTTGCGCGCTGCGACTCCCGCTCCGCTTCCAGCAGGCGGCGGCGGTAGCCGATGGCGTCGGCGCGATTAGCGAAGGCTTCGTCGAGGGCGCGCTGCGGGTCGATTTCAAATGCTTTGGCTTCCTGGGGTATTTCCAAGGCCAAATCCCGTTCATCGCGCGAACTGAGGAACATTTTCAGTCGAAGCGTAGCGACCGCGGCCGCCTGCTCTGCCGCCGCGAGATCTTTTTGGGCGGTCAGAACGCCTATTTGAAGTTGCAGCAGATCGTTCTGAGAAATCTTGCCCAATTCAAGTTTGTGTTGGGCAATTTTAAAGAGCGTGTCGTTGTTGCTGCGATTTTTCTCGGCGATTTGTAGGTTGACTTGCGCAACCAACAAATCAAAATAATATCCGGTGGCGTCGAGCGCGACACCTTCGAGATCGGCCAGGTACTGCTGGTTGCCTTCCTGAAATTTCAGGGGTTCGATCTTTCGCTCCCACTTCATAGCGTTGAACCGGAACAGTGGCTGGTTAATGCCCACCGCGAAGGGAATACCGTTGTAGCGCGTCTTGTCGCGGGCAAAATCGTCGAAGCGTTGCAGTTGTTGCTGAACGAAAATGGTCCCGCCCGTGAGGGCGATGTTCTGGCTAAGCGCGAGATTCAGCGACGAATTATTATTGGATACCGACTGAAACGCCACCGTTCCGTCCGGTTGTACGACCTCCACGAATGAGCGGGTGAAACCGGGTAAAGTACCGTTCAGGCTCAGTTGGGGCTTGTAATTGGCAACGAACGAGCGGTACTGCCAAAAGTTGGTTTTCTTTTGGGTAGCGGCTTGCTTACTGGCCAACGATTGCTCACGAGCCAGAGTCACTACCTGGTCGAGAGTATAGTTTTGGGTTTGGGCGAAAGCGGGTCTTTCAGCCAGAAATGCAAGCAGCATAAGGCAAAATAGCACAGACCACCAAGAAGTCAAAAGTCGAATATCGCGCGTCATTTTCATCCTCATTTCTTTACCTCAATTTCCGCCAAATGCTCGTACTCGTTCATATCCGTTAGAATGATCTTGTCGCCCGCCAAAAGACCACTCTTTATCTCCACAAAATCAAAATTCGATAAACCGACTTCCACTTCCCGACGATGCGCGGTGTTGCCATCAAGCACATAGACGTACTGCTTCCGCTTGCCATTGAAGGCCGGGCCGTTCGCGACCCGCAGCGTTTTCGTGCTGCGGCTGGTCACAATGTACAGTTCCACTTTCATATTGGGCCGCAGGGACTCGGAGCGGGCGTTGTCTAGTTCTACCACAAAGCTAACTACGCCGTCCTTTACGGCGGGTTTCACCTGCGTGATGACGCCGCGCAGCGTCGAGTCATTCACTTTGACAATCACTGGGAGACCTGCCTTTACCTGATCGGCGTACACGTCTGAACACGAACCTTCGACCCGGAAACTGCCAAGGTCAGCGACTTTGGCGAGCATTTCGCCTTCGTTTACGGACGAGCCGATGTTTTCGTTGACCCAGGTCAACACGCCGGGGCGGTCGGCAACGATGTCGGCCATGCGGAGTTTGTGGGAAAGCTCTTTAAGGTTTTTACTTTCGATTTGCGCGCCTAACTCGGTCTCGCGTAGACTGGCTCCCATCGACTTCCGGCTGTAGGCCAAGTCGTTTTCCAGTTGCTGTTTTTCGAGTTGAGAAATTTTCAGGGCGTTTCCGGCGCGGGTCACGTCCTCGTTAGTTCCTCCGCCCACCTTGACTAAGCGTTTAGCATCATCCAAATCAGCTTTTAGCTTGTTAATATTCAGAAGTTTGATTTTGTCGCTGATTTCGGCGTCGTAGAGGTCTCTATCCAGCTTCATGCGTAGTTGCTCGATGCTATTTTTCTTCAAAGCCAATTGATCTTCGTAGCGCTCGAACTCAATTTGAGTCAAAGACTTGTCCAGTTCCACGATCGCCTGACCGGGTTCGATGCGCGTACCAGGCGTCAGAAGAACGCGCTTAATGGTGGCTCGAATGGGGCTGGTGATAATCTGCTCATAAGCCGGAATGACCTCGCCCGTGGCGTCCAGGGTGTTTTCGACATTACCCTTTTGTACCATGCCAGTTCGGATGCGCGACGCCTCAATACTACTACTGATGGACTTTTTGAAAAAATATACCAGAGCGGCCAAGATTAGCATCGCCAGGATTCCGAGCATCCATTTTCGATTTCTGGTTTTGTTAAGTTGTTCAACTGGTACTTCGCGATCCATCAATTCGGGAAAAGTAATTCGTGGCTAATTTTCCTTAGTTAATCCTAACTTTATGCCATTTGTTAAACTTCTGTTTGTAAGTATTTTACAATTTAATTCAAACAAAAAAGCCGTGCGAAATCGCACGGCTGGTGTCAAAACGAACGGTTGGTGAACGTGGCTAGATATACGCAATGCAGTCGATCTCCACGAGGGAGGTGCCTGGCACCCCGCCGTACACGGCCACGGTGGTGCGGCAGGGAGGTTTGTCGCCAAAGCGCCCTTTGTAAGCGTCGTTCATGGCCTTATAGTCATTGAGGTCGTGTAGAAACACGCTGGCCTTTAACACCTTGTCCATTGACGAACCGGCTTTGATTAATTCTTTTTCCAACTCGTCCAGTACGTGCTTAGTGTGGGCAGTGATGTCACCTTCGAAGTGCGCGCCTTTTCCCGACACAAACACCATATTGTTGAACTTTGTGAAAGAAGAATAAAGTGGCTTGTCCTCATTCATAACGACATCGCCCACTTCTTTTTGGGGGCTCAGAGAAGCGGCTTTTGCGGCGGCTCCCAAGCCAATGGCTCCGGCGATGGAGGCGAATAACTTCTTGATGGTTGATCTGCGTTGCGTTTTCATTGTTTGATTTATATATGTATATGTTGAATCTTTGAAAGTATTCTTTTACAATAAGATCAGGGATCTTGGATTGATTTTCGTACTTCCGCAACTTCTGCGACGGATATGGCATCGGCTTCATTGCCAAAATTACTTCGGATAAAGGTAAGCGCTTCGGCAATTTTTTCGTCTTCCAAAAAACCATGTTGTGGCATGACGCCGTTGTACGATTGTCCCTTTACTTCAATTGGGCCTTCCATACCTTTTAGAACCAGTTTGATAAGCTTTGACTTATTACCCGTGACCCATTCGGAGCCACTGAGCGGTGGAAAACGTTGCGAGTCGCCCCGGCCATCGCGTTGATGGCAGCCCGCGCAGTAAACTTGATAAACCTGTCCTCCGGCGACGGGCTTGCCCCGGTCGAGGTCGTCGGTTTCCGGATCGGGGGTACGGATATTAGCCAGGGACTTGCGCTTTTCCATTTGAACCAAAGCTGATTTTGGAAACTTTCTTTTGTGGCCTGTGTAGGCCACCTTCCATATTTTACCCTTTTCGGTTTCGGCAAAATAGAGCGAACCGTCCGGACCCAGCGCGATGCCCATCGGACGGTACTTGGCGTCGCTAGGGCCGGGAATGATTTCGCGGCCCGCGAAGCCGTCGGCAAAAACTTCGTACTCTCCTGAAGGTCGGCCGTTTTTGAAGGGCACGAAACCAATGAAATAACTCGACTGCGGGTAAGGACCGCGATTGGTGGAACCGTGGAAGGCGATGAATGCGCCGTTTTTATAACGTTCGGGAAATTGATTCCCCCGGTAAAAGAGCAAGTCGTTGGGGGCCCAGTGGCCGGGGAAGCCGATCAAAGGCTTGGCGGCTTGGTCGCAGCGGTCCACGAGCTTCCCGTCACCGCCGTATTCGGGATTCAGGACCTTTTTGCCCTGCATTTGGTCGTAGTAACAATAAGGCCAACCGCCGTCGAAACCTTCTTTGATTTGAAAAAACTCTTCGGAGGGTAGCATGGCGCTTTGCCAGGGCGAAAAAAGCTGCGGCCATAACCGGAGTAAGTCGTCGCGTCCGTGATGCACGACGTATAGATTATTATCTGCTGAGTTCCAGTCCATGCCCACGATGCTGCGAAGCCCGGTAGCGAAGCGTTGGCCATCTTTCTGCGTCTGCCCGATTTTGTTAGCGTCGAATATCCAGATGCCGCCGTGGTCTTCCAGTAGCGGACAGGGATCCAGGCCAGGCGAACCGGGTATCCGATTGCTGACCTGGCAACAGTTGGAATGCGCTCCGAAGGGAACATACATGTTTCCCAACCCGTCGAAAGCAATGGGCTTGGCGATGTGTTCGCTGATGCCGTGCGGGTGGTCGTCGGTGAGGATGATTTCGGCTGCGCCCTCGGGGATCAGCTTACCAGGCGTGAGCTTGTAGCGGTACACGATCAGTTCCGAACTAAAATAGAGGTAGCCGTTGTGAATTCGGGCGGCGGTGCCGTAATTTCTTTCCCGTTGCACTCCGCCAAAGGTCTGGATAATATCGGCCCGGCCATCGCCGTCTGTATCGCGTAAGGCGGTGACGGACGTACCCGCGTCGGCCCGGCGGGCTTTGACGTAGATGTCGCCGTTGTCGTTCACGGCCAAATGCCGCGCCCGGCCTTCCAGGCTGTCAATGACCACGATGGCTTCGAAGCCTTCTGGCAGGAACAGGCCGCCGTTTTCAGTCTCCCTACTATCAGGTGGCGCAAAACCCACCGCCAGCAGCAGAAAGAAAGCTGTAAGTTTTGGAAGCAGATTGGACATAAATTAAATTGTTACCAAAAGCTTTAAAAATGATTTTTAAGCCAACAGCTACTTCGCATACACCGGCTCGGCGATTCCGTTTAAATCGTACACGATTCGGCCGGCCTTGATCGTCATTTCGCATTCCAGTTTTTCCTTGCCAGTCACTTTGTAGCCCGTTTTGTCGTAGAAGCCAAAGTTTCCGTTTCGCATCGTGAAAATAGCCACATCGGCAATCGCACCCTCGGAAATTTGGCCCAAATTTTCGCGGTTAATGACTTTGGCGGGCATCCAGGTGCTGGCCTCAATAACCTTTGGCAAAGGCATTCCCATGTTGTAAAACTTTGTCATCACAGACAGCATATCCTTCATGGAGCCGTTCATGCTGCCCGTGTGCAAGTCAGTGCTAATGGTGGTGGGGTAAAAACCCGCCTTCATGGCCGGAATCGCCTGTGTGTAATTGAAGCTTGCTCCACCGTAACCGACGTCGAACACGATGCCCCGCTTTCGGGCCGCCAGCACGTGCGGCTTGACTTGTTGCGTGGCTTCATCTACGATGGTTTCCCGAACGTTGCCATCCAAAAGCGTGTAGGCATGGGTATAAATGTCGCCGGGGCGCAGGTGTTCCAGAAACAATTCCTTAAGGGGCAAAGGTGGATTACTGCCGCCAAAATCCACCATCACGGGTATTCCGGCCAAATTTCCCGCCGCGACTGCCCGATCGACCGGCTTCCAGTTCGGCCCGGAGAAGTGCGCGACTTTGAAGCCCACGACGTCGTCCTTATACTGCAATGCCGCAGCGGCTGCCTTGTTGGCATCCATGTCGCTGGTGTCCTGCTCGGCCTGGCCCCCCTTCATGCCCGCGCCCACAATGTTGAGGAAAGACAGCACTCGAGTTTTAGACTTATCGATTACATTTTTCTTGAAAAGTGGAAAGGACTCCCAACCCGCACCGCCCGCGTCGCAGATCGTCGTCACGCCCACGCGAAAAGTAAAGCCGTCGGGCGGCAGGGCGGAGAGACCGTCGCTAAGGTAACTGTTGTCGGAGGTGCCGTAAAATACGTGGCCGTGGATGTCGATCAGACCCGGCGTGACGTACATTCCCTTGGCGTTCACGACTTGTTTGGCCTCTTTGGGATCGATGTTTTTGGCAATTTTCTTGATTTTACCATCGACTATGCCCACGTCCAATATTTCATTGCGGTTGTTTTTCGGGTCGATGACCTGTCCTCCTTTGATGAGAACAGAGTAGGTTTGGGCGTGGGCGAAACACGAAAAGAAAAGGATCAGGAGAGGAACAAGAATTTTTTTCATGAAGGAAGTTTTTTGCGTAAAAATCAAACCGAAGCCTTCATCAACTCCTCTTTCAACCGCGTCGCCACGATTTTATCCTCGCCGTTTTGCAGCATCCAGGCGGTCATCCCGATGGCGTTCTCGCCGCCGGATACCACTTCGATGGAAGGATCGCCGCTGCGCAATTTTTCCTGCAAACCTTTGGTATCGAGGTTGATTTTTGCTTTGTCCCAGGAAATCTTCAGCGTCGGAGTGTGGTTGCCGAGTTCGGGGACGTGCGTCTCGACGGTCACGCCTGGCACACTCTTGGCGGCGTTGCCGATACGAGCGGTGCGGTCTTCCCACATTTTCCAGAGTTGGTCCTGGTCGGTGTTGACGAATTTATCCAGGGCGGCGTACATGCCCAGAATTTCCTCCTTGTTGATCTTCATGCCTCGGCCAATGGTGCTGCCGCGCGGCGGCATACTCAGCCGGGCGGCCTCCACATATTTTTTCCTGCCCATCAAAATTCCCGCGCTCTGCGGGCCGCGCAATGCCTTGCCGCCCGACAGGCAGACCAGGTCGAAGCCCATATCGTTGAACCGCCACAAATTTTCGATGGGCGGCACGTCGGCGGCAATGTCGATCATGCTCGGAATGCCACGCCGTTTGCCAACTTCCACCCATTGCTCATGGTTAATTTTTCCCCGATCCGATTGGATGTGCAGAAACCAGAGCAGGGCCGTTTTGTCGTCGATTGCTTTCTCCAGTTCTTCCAGCGTTTCGATTTGTACAATGGTGCAGCCTGTGTTGAGCAGGGCGTGCGAGTAGCCCACATCATGGCCCTTTTGCAAAATGACCACCGACTTCATCCCCGTACCTTCCAGGTGCGGCAGGGCTTTTACCTTTTCGTTGTCCATGCCCGTCAGTACACCCGCCAGACCCAGGGTCATGGCCGAAAAACAGCCCGCGCTTACCACTGCCGCCTCGGCGTGGGTGATGGCCGCGATTTTCTCGCCGACTTTATCCTGCACCTCGTCAAGCATCATAAAGCTATGGGACGATTCGCGGATGGCATCCATCACTTCGTCAGGCATCAGCGAACCGGTCATGGCGGTGTAGGTACCCGCCGCGTTGATGAAGGTACGAATGCCGAGTTCTTTGGCCAGATTTCCGGCGGGAAGAGGAGGGGCGGGGAGGTTGAGGGCGGTTCCTCTCAAAAATCCGCCGACGAGCGGCAGTGAGGAAAGATGCTTGATGAGGTCGCGGCGGTTGAGCATGGGGCGAGAGGATTGAGGTTTTACAAAATTAAAAAGCTCAATTGCCCATGAACTTACTTAATGCGCTGACAATAAGTTATCTTTTTTCTCAGCAACAGGTTCATAAAAGCCCAATGGCCCTTTATTTCGCGCCACAACCCAAACGAGACGACCGCCAATCATAATCTTTTTCAAATCCCGGATTTCGCCATCCAGCCGGAATCCCGCGTCGATTGAAGAGAGGAATTTGAAAACACCTTTTCCCTGGTTCAGCAGCACAAGTCCGTAGCTGGAATCGTAGCGACCCTGATAGGGGCTGACCCCGGCGTAATTCCCACCGCCAAGAACGTCGGGGCGGCCATCACCGTCGATGTCGGTCACCGCCAGGGTGAAAAGTTTGGAAACCTGCGCCTGCCAGGGCAAGTCGTGGACGACGAAGCCGCCGTCGCGGTTTTCCAGATAGACGGATTCAAACTTGTTCACTTCCAGTTTGCGGGCATCACGTAGCTCTTCGGGTTTGAATAATTGATCGATAGTTTTTCCGGCGAAGGATTGGTAGTCGGGAAAGCGCTTGTTGACGATAGTAGGAATCCGCTTGCCGAGTTCATCTTTGGTCGAAACCGGGTACCAGCGCTCACCGACGCTGTACGCCAGAATCTGTTCCATGCCCTGATTGCCGTCGAAATCTTTCACCCACATTTTTAATTTGGAGCTGGGCGTTTTTTGGAATTTGTTATTGGCTCCCAGATTTCCCGCTACCAGGTCGATGTCACCGTCTCCGTCGAAATCCGCCGCCGTGACGCATTGCCATAGTCCGGCGGGCGCAGCATATTTTTCGGCTCCGGCGGGAGCGAGTTTGCCTTTTTTGTTCAAAAAAACCGTCACGGGCATCCAGTCACCGACCACGACTAAGTCCGCCACTTTGTCGCCGTCGATGTCGGCCCAAAGGGCGTCCGTCACCATGCCTGCCTGGCGGAGTTCCGGGGCCAGGTGATCGGTTAGGTCAGTGAAATGGCCCTTGCCGTCGTTGATAAGCAGGTAAGAGCGGGGGATTTCGCCGTAGGCAAACGCCACGACGCGGCCGCCAACGAATAGGTCGAGGTCCCCGTCTTTATCAAAATCGAATGGCCGGACGCATGATTTGTTGTCATACATCGGCGGCAGAGCTTTCGCGTCGCGCCGGAAATTTCCCTGCCCATCGTTCAAATACAGGCGGTCGCACTGCTCGGGCATTTGGTCGTAAAACTCGTTGCCGCCCGATACCACGTAAAGGTCGGGGTGGCCGTCGCCGTTAGCGTCGAAGAACGTGGCGTCGGTGTCCTCGAAAGTCGAGTCGGTGCGGAAGTCGGGTTGGAGTTTCCGCTTGAAAGTGCCGTTGGCTTCCTGCAAAAAAAGCGCCCCGATCTGCCACTTGGCCCCCCCGACGTACATGTCTTCGAGCCCGTCGCCGTTCACGTCGGCCACGGCAACTTTCGGCCCTTCGGTAGACACCAGGAAAGGCATCAGGCTCTCGCGGTAGAAATCGTAGTAGGTGTTTTCCTCATGCGTGTAAGGAATTTTGTACGCCTTGCTGCGGTCGGTGAAATATTTCGTGTCGGGTTTTCTGACGATAAGCGACGCCAGATTGGGAAACGACTTTGCCCGCTCGCTGTATTTAATGACCAATTGGCGATTCGCGGCGACATTGGTAAAAATCTGAACTTTCTGGTTGGGCCACACCACGATGAGGGTGTCCAACTTCGCACTTTTTCCCAAACCAAAATGCGCCACGGGCTCACTGCTCGATTCGAAGCCGCGTGTGGTGGATAGCTGCTGCATTTGCAGCGTCGTATCGTACTTCACGATTACCTTGGCACCCAGCGCAAAGGTGTTGCCTGGATACCCCGCCAACTTTACCCGCAAATATCCGCCGGAAGCTGAGTCGCGTCGACTTTGGTTCTGGTAAAAAACCGAACGGGCATTGAGGTTGTTAGTCACCAAATCCAAATCACCATCGTTATCAAAATCGGCGTAGGCTGCTCCGTTGGAAATGGTGGGTTTGGCAAAGCCCCACTCGGCGGATTTGTTTTGGAAGACAAGGTCTTTGCTCCCCTTAAAAAGGTAATTGTGGACTTTGCCCACGGGCATCATCGCCATCGCGCGCTTGTCGAGTGCGAGGGAGGTTTCGGGGGCGTAACGAAGCGAGTCATCGGCGGCGTACTTGGCGTAGTCGAGGTTGTTGGGGCGGTGCGCGATGCCGTTACTGATGAAAATATCCTTAATGCCGTCGTTGTCGTAGTCGGCCAACAGCGGCGACCAGCTCCAATCCGTCGCGGCCACGCCCGCCATCGCACCGATTTCCATGAATCCTTGGCCTGATTGGTTTATTTGCAAGCAGTTACGACTTAGTTGTGGCATGTAGCCATAGGACATCTTGAATAGAAAAATGTCGAAGGAATCCTCCCCGACGGACGATTTTTCCACGGCTTCGTCCTCGGGATACATGTCCAGCGTCATCAGGTCGGGGTAGCCGTCGTTGTTGACGTCGGCCAGGTCGTTGCCCATCGAATATCGGCTGGTGTAGCGCAGCAGTTCACGGTTTTTATTGGAAAAACTGCCGTTCCGGTTATTGATGTAGCAATAGTCGTCTTCGTGAAAATCGTTCGAAACGTAGAGATCGTCCCAACCGTCGTTGTTAATGTCGCCCACGGCTACGCCTAAACCGTAACCCATTGCCGCCCCAAAAATTCCGGCCTTTTCGCTCACGTCCTTGAACTTGACGGGAACGCCGGAAGTGGCTTTGGTGTCGCTGATTTGATTTTGAAAAAGCCGGTCGCCCGCCTGATGGTCGCGCAAATTACGGGTCGTCACGCGGTCATAGCTGCGCGAGGTGTGAATGGCGTGGTTTAGTAGGTAGCAGTCGAGATCACCGTCCTTGTCGTAGTCAAAGAAAACGGCTTGGGTGGAGAATCCGGTGAAATCCAGTCCGTACTCGGCCCCTTTTTCGGTAAAAGTCCGGTCGCCGTTGTTGATGTACAACTCATTGGATCCCTCCATACCCCGGAAGTTGCCTACCGCCGAAAGGTAGATGTCCATCAGCCCGTCGCCGTTGATGTCGGCCATCGTGACGCCCGTCTGCCAATCGGAAAAGCCCGCCACCCCCGCGCTTACTGTGATGTCCTCAAATTTAAAATTGCCCTTGTTGAGGTACAATTTGTTCTTGCCCTGGTTGGAGACGAAATAGACGTCGGTGAGGCCGTCGTTGTTGATGTCGCCCGCCGCCACGCCGCCGCCGTTGTAGAAATACAGGTAATCGAGTAGGTTTACTTTATCATTACCAACGACGTGGTTGACGAAGTCTACGCCCGTGGCAGAGGAGTCTCTGAGAACAAAAAGGGGATTTTCTGCGGATTCTTCGTTGGATTTGCAAGCCTGAATTAGCAAAAGGACGGTGCAGGCAACTATTAAATTTTTCATTTAAATATTCTGAGAAACTGCGTACAGAACCGTGTCCTTGGTCTGTGTCTCCACAGACCTTATGCCGACGCAGGTCTGTGGGGACACAGACCACGGTAATAGATTTTAAATATTATTAGGGTTTTTTAACAGCCTTCAAAACTTGAGACATATCATTATTTATGCCCAGGACAATCTGCCCCTGCCCAACCAGCCGCATCGCCCGTACCTGACCCTCGGCCCAAAAACCAGTTTTTGCGGGAGATTTAACGTCAAAAACATTCTTGCCCGTATTCCTCAGCACCAATCCCCGGAGTGCATCGTAGCGGCCAAGTTCCGGCAGCACGTCGTAGTTGTTGCCCGCTAAGAGCAAATCCACGCGGCCATCGCCATCGTAATCGTAGGGCAAGATGGCGTAAATCGGGGCTAACTGCGCCAGACGCGGCAGCGGCAGAAAGGTTAAGGCGGTGCCGCGCTGGTCGTTGCGCAGTAACGCCGACTCGCCCGTGAAGGCTTGCTTCACCACCGCTCCGGTCAATTCCTCGGGGGTGAAAATCTCGTCGAGTTTCTTGCCCGCGTACTGCTCGTTCATCACGAATCGCTTCTTAAGGCCCGGCATGGCCCGCAGCAGATCGGGTTTCATGACCATCGGGTAGGGGACGCCACTCTCATCGGGACACGTGATGATCTGCTTCACTTGCCCGTTGTTGTCAAAGTCCTTCACGTACAGTTCGGCAGGCGTTTGCTGGCTAACTTTCAGGTTGGTATTCAGGCCCAGATTCCCGGCCACCAGGTCGAGGTCGCCGTCGCCGTCGGTGTCCACGGCAGACACGGTGTTCCACCACCCATTGGTGCGGATTGTTTCCCCTTTTTCATTTTTAATAAAACCTGCGGCTTGCAATTCCAGCGACTTACGCTTGTTTTTGAAAACGGTAATCGGCATCCAGTCGCCCACCACGATGAGTTCAGGGTAGGTGTCGCCGTCCAGGTCGGCCCAGCAGGCGTCGGTGACCATGCCTAATTCCGCGATTTGGGGGATATAGCGGCGGGTGTAGTTTTTGAAAGTCCCGGTGCCGTCGTTGGTGAAAAGGTAACTGGGTGGATCGAGGCCGTACTGTCCTGCTTTCAGGCGCGAACCGATGAACACATCCTGGTCGCCGTCCTTATCGTAGTCGGCCACGGCCACGCAGGATGCGTTGATGGTCAGGTTGGGAAAAGTTTTGCTGCGGGTAAAATTTCCCTTACCGTCGTTGAGGTACAGGCGCGGCAGCAGCGTGGGGTCGTTGTCCTTGAACTCGTTGCTGCCCGATACCACCAGCAAATCGGCATCACCATCGTTGTCGGCGTCGAAAATAGCCGCGTCGGTCGCCTCCATATCCGTTTCCTGCCGCAAAAGTTCGGGCGTCCGGTCGGTGAAGTGGCCGTTTTTGTTTTGAAAAAAGAGCCTCCCGCCCTGCCCGATGGCCCCGCCCGCATAGACGTCGTCCAGCCCGTCGCCGTTCAGGTCCCCCACGGCCAGCGCTGGGCCTAGCCGGGAATACATCTGCTTCAGGAGCGGGTTCTGGTTGTAGTCCACGTAGTCGGCTTCACGGTGGGTGAAATTCAGACCGCTGGTGGCGGTGATGTCCTCGAACGCCGCTTTGCGCTCTTCAAGCTCGGGTGTCCACACGTCCTGGGCGTTTTGCTGACTCAGCACATAGGTCGAATCGGCCCGCAGCCCGCGCAGCAACTGCTGGTGGTCGTTGGGCCAAACAACTTTCACCGAATCTATTTTTGGGTTTTTCCCCAGCCCAAACACCAGCCGCAAATCCACCGACGACTCGAATCCCCGATTCGGCATTTGCTGCATCAGTTGCATTTTGCCGGGTTGGTAAACGTACACCTTCGCGCCGATGGCATTTAGGTTTTTGTCTTGCCCCCGCAATTTGAATTTGACAAAATGAAAATCAGACCGCTCGTTGGCGCGGTTGCGAAACACCGATAGCTGGCTGTTGACATTGTTGACCACCAAATCGAGATCACCGTCGTTGTCCAAATCGCCGTAGGCCGAGCCGTTGGAAAAAGAAGGCTTTGCTAATCCCCATTCCTCAGCTTTATTGGTAAAACCCAGGTTGCCGTCGTTGTGAAAGGCGTAGTTGGCCAGCGGCTCGGAAGGCATCTTATCCATGAACTTTCGGTAATCGAATTTCTGAGTACGTTGTGCTTCCGCAATGTTGGCTGGGTCGGCCAGGAAAGCCATGAAGTCCTGGTTGGTGAGGTCTTTATTGATGGCATTGGCGACGAAAATATCCTTTTCTCCGTCGGCGTCCATGTCGAAAATTAGCGCCCCCCAACTCCAATCGGTGGCGGCGGTACCCGTGAAGCGGGCAATTTCGCTAAACCAGGTTTTGCCTTCCAGCCCACCCGACTGGTTGAGTTGCAGCGAATTTTGCATGTACTGGTGGTGAAAGTCGCGTGTCTCTTTCAATTTCATCAGATCGTGGCCCTCGAAAGTGGAGGTCGATTTCAGGCGGCGGTCGGTGGCAGGGAGCATATCCGTGACGTAGATGTCCAGCTTACCGTCGTTGTCGAGGTCGGCGATATCGGCTCCCATTGAAGAAAGGCTGGTATGCGCCATAGCCGATTGCAGAGATTCTTTAAAACCGCCTTTTTTGTCGTTGATATACAGGTAGTCGTGTTCGTAAAAATCGTTGGACACGTAGATGTCCAGCCAGTTGTCGCCATTGACGTCGCCGACTGTAATGCCCAGCCCGAAGCCGATGATACTGCCGTAAATTCCCGCCGCCTCGCTCACATCGGTGAAGTGATCGCCATCGTTTCGGAGTAGCTTGTGGCCGCCGTCCTTGTCGCGCTGGCTGCGCAGGTTGGCGTAGGCCAGTTGGCCCACGGGCGTAAAGCTGTTGTTGAGCAGGAACATATCCAGGTCGCCATCGCGATCGTAGTCGAAAAAGGCGGCGTGAATCGAGTAGCCCTTCTCGGCCAGACCGTACGCTTTGGCACTTTCCACGAACGTGGGAATGCCCGCGCTGTCGTTGCCTTGGTTGATAAAAAACTCGTTGGCTCGCTCCGCCGATCGCCCGGCGTTACAGACGTAAAGATCGAGTCGACCGTCGGCGTTCACATCGGCGAAGGTGGCCCCAGTGCTCCACGATTTGGTACCCGCCACGCCCGCTAGGTCGGTGATGTCCTCGAACTTGAAATCGCCCTTGTTCAGGTACAGCTTGTTGGGCCCCTGGTTAGCAATAATATACAGGTCAGGCAGGTCATCGCCATTAACGTCGCCGATGGCCACGCCGCCGCCGTTATAAAAATTACGGTAGTTGAAGATATTAAATTCCTCGCTGTTGGTCAGCGTGTTCTGAAAGTCGATGCCCGTGTGGGTGGAGGGCATGTCTTCAAACAGGGTAGGGACGTTCTCAGGCTTTTCGGAGCAACTTATTAACATTTGACAAATTGCCATCCAAACCCAAACATTATACTTATTCTTCATTTTCAGGCCACATAGTGTCACAAAGGAGTTGGCACGGAGCTTCTCAGATTTCTTACCTTTAAAACGGACTCTTCCAAGAATTTGTGCCTTTATCCAAAAAGGAAGGGAGCAGACTTACGAAAAGCCCGCTCCCTTCTTTATGAAATGAGAACAGAAATTGGTGAAGCAAAATATTCACTCATTCACTCATTCTCTAATCCAAAATCAATTAATATCCCGGATTCTGCTTCAAATTGGGATTCAAAGCAATCTGCGTAGCGGGAATAGGGAAAACATTCCGGAAAGCGGGAGAAGCATCCTTGAACTGCCACGCCTTGTTAAATTGTCCGAAACGGATCAAATCCTGGCGGCGGGTGTATTCCCATGCCATTTCCCAGCCGCGCTCGGCCAGTAAATTATCCAACGTTAGTGTCGTTATGGGCTTGGCGCTCGACCGGGCCCGGATCATGTTAACATCCTTAATCGCATCAGCAACATTACCCAACCGTAGGTTAGCCTCAGCCCGCATCAGGTAGGCATCACCCAGACGGAAAATGACAAAGTCGTTATCCTGATCGTTGCTGGCACCATTGCTCTGAATCTGGTATTTCTTGCTCCGTGCTCCCGCCAAACGGGCCACTGGACCAGCCGGCATTTCGAAGGTGGGTATTTCGGCCGTGAAAATCATCGGCTTGCCGTCGTCCAGTATGGGCGCTCCACCCGACGTGAACTGCTGGCCGATAATCCACATGTTTTTCCGATTGTCAGCCTCATCGAACGAGTTGTAGAATTCGGTCATTGTGCAATAACCATTCCAGGGAGCTTGGGGTAGGTTATAAGTCAACTGGCTTAAGTAATGCAGAGTTCTCATGTTCATAGTAAATCCGCCGCGCTTGGAAGCGTCGAAAGGTACAACAAAGATGTTTTCCTTAGAACCCGTGTTATTCGTTGTAAAGTTGTTGAACAGGTTCGCTTCGAGCGAGTACTTTCCCGATGCGATAATGATGTCACTCTCCGCCTTGGCCTCGGCCCACTTGGGTGTTCCGGTATATACCTGCGCATTGAGGTACAATTTAGCCAGGATCATATCCGCTACGTACTTGTTAATCCTTCCGTAAAACTTTCCGCCTACGTTTTCGCTCAGATTTGGGTACGATTCCTTGATCTCTTTCTCAATAAAAGCAAAGGTCTCAGCGGGAGTCTTTTGGGCATTCGTCGTGCTTCCCGCTTTATCAGCGATAATTACATTACGAAAGTTATCCAAGGCCACGTAGTGATAAAATGCCCGCAAAGTGCGTAACTCTGCCACAGTAGCTGGATCAGTTATCGTTCCCAACTGCTGATTGATGGAGGTGATGCTGTTGTAGATCCAAGTCCACAAGCCATTGAAAGTACCATCGTCGGTCGTCGGTACCCAGCTATGCTGTTGCAAGCGCTTCCAGGCGTCACCGTCTTTCCAGTCACCGCCCCGGGTAGGAATCACCTGCTCATCGGTCACCGTGTTCAGCGCCGCGTAGCGGTCAAAGTAATCTCCCAGTGAGCCATAGAGCGGCCCCAGCAGGGCAGCTTGCTGATCGGGCGTGGAGCCGAATTCGTCGGTGGGAATGACGTCGTAAGGCGTCTCCGTGAGATTCGTGCATGACTGCGAAACCATCAGGCCCGCCGCGACGAATAATATTTGTTTGAAATTGATTTTCATGTCTTTATAATTTTGTTTAATTACGTCAGTATGATGGGTTTGGATCAAAAGGTTAGATTGATGCCCAGTTGTACAGTCCGAGTTTTGGGATAGATACCGGTAGCATCCAGACCCAGGCTATTGGGGCGCTGTGAGTTGTTGCCTAAGTCGCCTTTCACCTCCAACTCGGGATCTACACCCCGGTACTTGGTCAGCACGAATAGATTGTTGCCACCCAGGTAAATGCGGGCGTTACTGAAGTACTTGCCGTCGAACGTCATATTATAGCCCAACTGCCAGTTGTCGAGCCGCAAGTAAGTGGCACTCTCCAGCCAATAACTCGACAGAGCATTGGTGCTAAACCCGGCGGGTAGTTCACTCACGCTTTTCAGCATATTCGTTTCCAGGATGGAACCTGGAATTGACAAGTTGGAACGGAGGTTGTTTAGGATTTTATTTCCGAACACCCCCCGCAACTGGAAGTTGAGGTCGAAATTCTTGTAGTTGAAACTGTTCACCCAGGCAGCAGTAAGGAAGGGCTGCGGGTTATCGTTAAAACCAACTTGAGCGTCAGCGGGGTTGGTCACAGGTTTGCCATCCTTACCCTGCAATTGCATCTGTCCTTTCTCGTCAAATCCCACGAAACGACCAACATTGTTAAACGTACCCAGAGGTTGGCCGGGCGTCAGCGTAGAGGCAAACACCTCGGATAATCCCCGACCCCCGAAAGCATTGAAGCGAATGATACCCGAATCGAATTCATCGCTCTTCAGACTGACGATCTCATTCTTGATGAATGAACCGATCACCCGGCTGTTCCAGACGAAGTCACCGACTTCTACCATGTCGCCACCGAACGAAAGTTCAAGTCCCTTATTGCTCATTTCGCCTACGTTGGCGTAAATGAAGTTGGCAAAGTACTTCACGCCGTCGGCTGGTACCGAATAGCGGTAAAGCATGTCGCTGGTTTTCTTGTTAAATAGGTCGATCGAACCGGAGAAACGACCATTTACGAACTGAAAATCCAGGCCAAGGTTGGCTTGTGATACCACCTCCCATTTCAGGTTAGGATTGGTGTTCTGGGTGATGGCGTAGCCGGGCAGAAAGTTGTTGATGCCGCCATCATAGTACGTGCCGCTTTGTCCGTAAAGCTGCAAAGACTGATAGGGGGCAAGACCCTCGGAGTTACCCGTTTTGCCCCAGCTAACGCGAAGTTTGAGATAGTTAAACGCATTGGACTTTGGAAAGAAATCCTCATCCGAAATCGTCCAGCCGCCCGCAATCGAGGGGAATAACCCCCACTTGTTGTTATCACCAAACTTAGAGCTACCATCGTAACGCAACGTGGCCGTTACGTTGTACTTGTCGTTGAGGTTCACCGTGCCTCGACCAAAGAAAGAGGCCAGTGAAGTTCGGTTTTTGTATGAATTCGTATAACCACTGCTAGGAAGAATCAGTGATCCAGCACCCAGACCCAGATTGTTATACCCCAGGCCAGAGGCTACGAACTGGCGGTTATTAGCACCAAAGCCATCGTTGATGATGTCCTGGTAAGAGTAGCCCGCCAGCAAGGAGAAGTTGCTGCCCCGCTCACCGAAGCCCTTGATATAGTTGGCGGTAAGTTCCAACAGTTTGTCATTGGTTTGACCAAAATTTCGAGAAGCTTCACCGTTGGTGATCTGAAAAGCCTTGATGGCCCCATTGCGCGAACGGCTGGTAACTTCCTGGTCGCTCTTAAGTGCGCCATTCACTCCCAGGGTGAAACCGCTGAAAAGTTCATACTTCAAATTAACCCCGCCGACGAGTGTGTTTTTCTCGCGCTTGAAAATTTCGTTCTCCAACATGGCGATTGGGTTGTTCAGGTCGAATGCGCCGGGAACTTCGTAGTAGCCGCCGTCAGTATTGCGCACGGGCAGCGTGGGCAGGAAGGTAGTGGCGTTGGCCAGGATGCCACCATCGGTCAAATCAGAATTCAGTTTGGTATAAGAAAGGCTATACTGGATGTTGAGACGATTATTAAGCGCCTTCTGGTCGATATTAATACGGCCCGTCATACGGTTGAAGCCCGTATTTTTAACGATCCCCTGGCGATTGATGTAATTGAGTGAACCCCGATAGGAGAAAGTGGGGCCACCTCCCGAAACGGCCAAATCGTGGTTGTTGGTGTAGCCTACCCGCGAGATTTCGTCCCACCAGTCGGTATTGTAGTTTCCGCCGCCGGCTGGCTTGGGGAAACGGAGGTTATCGTCCAGCGAGGCATCGCCTTTGATCCGCTTGACCTCGGAAACATAACCCGGGCCATCCAACAGGTCGAGACGGTTGGAAATGACATCGGCCCCTACGTAGTTGTTAAAGGTAACGGTGGTGCGTCCCGACTTACCGCGCTTGGTAGTAATGATGATGACACCATTGGCCGCCCGCGAACCATAAATGGCGGAAGCCGAGGCGTCTTTTAACACATCCATCGACTCAATATCGGAGGGAGAAATCGTGTTGATGGGGACGCCGATGATTCCATCCACCACGTAAAGTGGGTCGCTGCCTCCCGCCAGAGAGGTGTAACCCCGCAGCCGCACGGTAGGGCTGGTGTTGGGGTCGCCGTTGGGTTGGGTAATCACCAAACCCGCCACTTTCCCCTGAATCGCTTGCAGCGGATTGGGGTTAATGCCCGAGTTGAAGTCTTTAGAAGTCACGGATTGCACGGAACCCGTCACGTCCTTCCGCTTGGCGGTGCCGTAGCCCACTACAACTACTTCTTCGAGCGCCTTCACGTCGTCGGACATCGTCACATTGATCGTGGACTGGTTGCCAATGGGGATTTCCTGAGAAGAAAAGCCGATGTAGCTGAACACCAGCGTAGCCGTCGGTGCAGCATTGACCGTAAATTTGCCTTCCATGTCAGTATTAGTACCCTGCGTGGTGCCTTTGACTTTGACGGTCACACCGGGTAGGCCGCCTCCCGTGCCGTCGATGACTTTACCCGTCACGGCGTTGTCCTGGGCAAAGGCAGTAGCCGCCAGGAAAAAGAACATAAACTGGAGCAAGAGGATCTTCTTGGCGAAGAAAATCGATCGCCTTTTTGTTGGAAAGGAGCTGGAATCGTCAATCTGACGGTTACCGGCCATTCGTAGGCACAGATTCATCATAGAGTTTGGATTAGATAGTTTTTGGTAATTGATTAAGAATGTTTTTCATGAAACTCAATCGGACTTGATTTAAAAGGGTCAGGGCCAATCGAATATCAGAACTGTAAAGGTAGCAAATATGAGGGGTTTTGTAGAATTTTGCTTATAACACTACAATCAAAAGATAATTAAAGTTTTTTAAAAATAAGAATTATTGTCAATAATTCAGCATTATTGCTTGATTAACAAGATGGTATGCAGGCATACTACATTCTAGCCTAGCCGTAAGGAAGATACCAAACTTTGGAATATGCAAGTGGAAGGCAAGTAAATCCGCAACACCAAAAATTCGGCTAGGTAATGCAAATTTCCCTGGATCCTGCTTCAAAACAGCGAAGGAGCCTAAGGGCTGGCCTCTGCCTCAGACATAACATATGCCGTTGCAATATAGCCGACATCAGGGTCAGGTTATGCACCGGCCATTTTGGGATGGGCGCCCGCTGCCGGGCCGTATCCTGAAATAGTATTTAGCATAAGTCCTTGATCATTTCAGAGTTCACTCATTCTACTTAGAGGGTCAATAAAATTCTTTCAAACAAATTATGTCATATGCTGCTACAGTGCTAAATTACGGCCGTAATACCTCAATTTGTCTAATTTTTAACTTGAAAAGTTTTATGCTTAAATTTCTTCTCTCGGGTCGTTGCCAAAAGACACCCGGCAAAAACCAGCAAAGAGTGGCGCTTCTGGCGTTTCTTCTCCTGTACTTCACTTACCCTTCCTGTGCCCAGGATGTCAAGGTTTCGGGTAAAGTGACTGGCAGCGACGGCTCAGGACTACCCGGCGTCACCATTCAGGTGAAGGGAACCACCATCGGTTCTACCTCCGACGTGAGCGGCACCTACAGCATCACCAGCGTGCCTGCAAATGGCACCCTCGTATTTAGTTTCGTGGGCATGAAAGCACAGGAAGTGGCGGTCAACAACCGCAAGTCGATCAACGTGACCATGTTGGAAGATGCCAGTGCGTTGGAAGAAGTAGTTGTCATTGGCTACGGGACCGTCAAGAAAAAGGATGCGACTGGCGCGGTTGCGGCCATCGGGGCCAAAGACTTCAATAAAGGCGTAATCACCTCCACCGAGCAATTATTGCAGGGCCGCGTGGCCGGCGTGGCCATCACCCAAAGCAGTGGCGAACCCGGTAGCGGCATCAACGTTCGTATCCGGGGCACGTCCTCAGTACGCGGTGGTAACGGTCCGCTCTTTGTAGTGGACGGCGTACCCCTGGCGGGCAACGACGTGTCAGGGGGAGGCGACAATGGTGGTTTGGGTAGTTCCTCCGCCCGCAACCCGCTCAACTTTCTCAATCCCGACGACATCGCCAGCATGGACATCTTGAAAGACGCTTCGGCCACGGCCATCTATGGCGCGCGGGGTGCCAACGGCGTCGTGCTGATTACGACCAAAAAAGGCAGTGGCAAAGGCTCAGTCGATTATTCATATTCATTGGGAATCAGCAAAATCTCCAAAAGATATGATCTGCTGGGTCCCAAAGCATTCGCGGCGGCGGGAGGAACCGACAACGGAGCTCAAACCAACTGGCAGGACGAGGCCTTCCGCACGGCTAAGACCAACCAGCACAATCTTTCGTTTAGTGGTGGAGAAAACGGCAGCAATTACCGTTTTTCGATGGGCTACTTCGACCAGGAAGGGATTATCAAGAATTCGGGCATCAAGCGGTTTTCCGGCTCGTTCAGCGGCGGCAAGAAATTCATTCACGACAAGCTGACGGTTGGGGCAAGCGTCAACTTTGCCAAAACCACCGACAATTCGGTACCTGTGACCGACAACGCCGGATTTACGGGTGACTTACTGGGTGCTATTTTGAAGTCAAACCCGACCAACAAAGTGTACAACGACGACGGTACTCCTTACCAATTTTCCTCGCTGGAACCCAGCCCGGTTGCAATAATAAGGTACACCAAGGATTTTACCAACACTTTGCGCGTGCTGGGAAATATTAACGCCGAATACCAAATCATCGATGGCCTGAAATTCAAGACTGTCCTCGGTATCGACCAGTCTATGTCGGCGCGAAAGTCGGCCTTTTCTCCGTTGCTTGTGGTCTCGAACATTGATAAGAACGGTCAACTGTATCTTAAGGACATTGAGGTAGAAAACCGCTTGATGGAAAACTATTTCACCTACAACAAGCAGTTCGGTAAAGTGGCTTTCGACGGTTTGTTGGGTTACTCCTACCAGAGTTTCAACTACTTCTCTAAAAATGCGCAAGCCACCAACTTTCGGGTCAACGATCTGGATTTGATTATCAATAACGTATCTGCGGCGGACAACTCGAACGGCAAAGGTAGTATTCTGCAAAACTCCAATGCCACTTTCGACGAATTGCAATCGTACTTTGGCCGGGTGAACGTGGGGATCAACGATCGCTATTTGCTCACCGCCACCCTGCGGGCCGACGGCTCGACCCGCTTTGGTTCAGGCAATAAGTACGGCTACTTTCCGTCGTTTGCCGCCAAGTGGCGTCTCATCGAGGAAGACTTCGTTCCTAAGAATGTCTTCTCTGATCTGGGTTTGCGGGTAGGTTATGGTATTACGGGTAATCAGGAAATTCCTCATAATCTCTACACTGAGCGACAGCGGTATGGCGGAGCCAGCATTGGTAACAACGGGACGAACATAAGCAATGGGGGTTTGGGCTCAGTCGCTTTCCCTAATCCCAATTTGAAATGGGAATCGACGACTCAATTGAACGTTGGTCTGGATTATGCGTTCCTCAACAACCGCCTGTCGGGTTCACTGGAGTATTACATTAAGAATACGAAGGATTTGCTCATTCAGGTCACTTCCGCGCAGCCTGCCGTTTCGCCATTCGTATGGTCTAACCTAGATGCTGACGTTATTAATAAAGGTTTTGAAATTAGCGCCAATGGAATTGTTGTCGACAAAAATGACTTCGGGTTTGAAGTTAATGTCAATGCTGCATTTAACAAAAATACCGTAAAAAACCTGCTTGGCATCTATAATACGGGTGCAATCAGCGGCCAGGGATTGACGGGTGCCTTCGCCCAGCGGATTGCCAGCGGTCAGCCTCTGTACGCTTTCTTCCTGCGGGAGTTCGGTGGCTACGACGAGTCGGGCAACTCGATCTACACGGGTGGCGACTTCCAGCGGTTCCTCGACGGCAAGAGCCCCTTACCTAAGGTAACGGGTGGCTTGACGCTGAACTTCCGATACAAGCGTTTTGACCTGAGTACGTTCTTCAATGGGGTGTTTGGTAACTTCGTTTACAACAACACCGCTAACGCGTATTTCACCAAAGGTTCTCTATCTAATGGCCGGAACGTGACCACCAACGTGGTCGGTAGCAAGGAAGGCTCACTGAACGCGCCCGACGTGTCCACGCGCTTTTTGGAAAAGGGCGATTTTGTTCGCCTGCAAAACCTGAATCTAAGTTACCGCCTGAATACAGGTGAAAGTGCCTTCCGCAACGTTCGTCTCTTTATCACGGGTCAGAATCTACTGTTGTTTACCAAATACACCGGTCAGGACCCCGAAGTGAATACAAATAAGGCCATCGACGGCGTCCCTTCGCTGGGGATCGATTACACGGCATATCCACGAACACGCTCCGTTACTTTCGGGGCCAGCGTTTCATTTTAAGATTAAAAATATACGTACAAATGAAAAAAAGTTATAGTAAAATAATCTTCAGCGGCTTGCTCGGGGCTTTTGTCCTGACTTCATGCACCGATCTCAAAGTAAAGGAGAAGGACTCAATTGTAATCGAGTCGACCGGGGGCGGCTTCACCGCCGGTAATCCCACGGAATTGCTTAATGCCCTATACAGTGGTCTGAGTTTTTATAATAACCAGGGCAATCTGTACTCATTGGGCGAACACACCTCCGGCGAAATGATTCCGCCGACACGGGGCGTAGACTGGGGTGATAACGGCGTGTGGCGGACGTTGCACGCCCACACCTGGGACGCTACTCACCCCCGAATCCTGGACGCCTGGAATACGCTCAACAGTAACAGCTACCGCTGTGAACAGCTGCTGGGCTCGAACCCCAGCCCGGTGCAGGCCGCCGAGGCCAAGGCGCTGCGGGCATTGTTTATGCACCACGTGATGGACCTCTGGGGGCAGGTACCTCGCCGCACCGTGGACCAGGGAGTGGAGTCCCTACCCAGCGTGATGACCCGTTCCGAAGCCTTCGACTTCATCGTGAAGGATCTGGAAGAGGCGCTGCCCAACCTGCCCAAGCTTGGCCCGGCCCCGATCAACGCCCGCGCTTCCAAGGCGATGGCTAATGCGCTGTTGGCTCGCCTTTTTCTCAACAAGGCAGTTTACAAGTCGGCCAAGCCCGAAGGTCCTTACACTTTCGATAAAGCCGATATGGACAAGGTGGTGAAATACTGCGACGCAGTGGCGGCGGATGGCTATGCTTTAGACCCTGACTTTTTTAACCCTTTCACGGCGGGACTTTCGACGGACAAGATATTTACCGACCTACAGGGTACCCCCCGCATCCGTTGGATGATGACCTTACACTACAACCAGGGCGGTTTCCCCGCCGAGAAGTCGAGTCCAAATAATGGCTTCGCTACTTTGGCCGAGTTTTACGAGAAATTCGAGGCCAACGACGACCGTCGTTTCCGAGGGGTTGGCTTCGACAAAGGCTACGGTGGAGTGAACAAAGGTTTCCTAATCGGGCAGCAATACCGGGAAGATAAAACGGAAATCATAGATACGCGTTCCAAGAAGCCGCTGGTCTTCACCAAAGAGGTTCCCTTAGCGGGGGCTGCCACCAACCAGGGCATTCGGGTAATTAAGTACCACCCGACCGACTTCGGCAAATACGTGATTCTGCGCTACTCCGATGTGTATCTGATGAAGGCCGAGGCTATGCTGCGCGGCGGCGATGCTGCCGGGGCACTAAAAATGGTCAACGATCTGCGCACGATGCGCAAGGCTACTATCCTGGCCTCCCTCAACGACGAGGCCATGTGGAAAGAACGGGGTTACGAGTTGTATTGGGAAGCAATCGCCCGAACCGACGAGGTGCGCTTCGGCAAGTTCAACCGTAAGTATCAGGACATCGTGAACTTGGAACCCTATACGGTGCTGTTCCCTATTCCATCCGCGGCCACCGCTTCCAACACCAATTTGAAACAGAATCCCGGGTATTGATTGTTTTCCGAAATCTTTGGAATGCCCGGACTTTTTGTTGCGGGCATTCCTGCTTTTTTGCCAAATCTTTTGATGAAAATTCCATTAGTCTGGGTTGCTATATTTTTTGTAATTGTTACTTCGTGTACTAATCAGGAAAACACAAAGCAGAGTGAAACTGAGGTTTTAAAAGAGGAACTGTCAATGCTCAGTACCGACCAAGCACTAATTAAGGTCTTATTGGATAATCAGAATTTCTACTCAAAAAAACTTCCCTTCAAATCCAACATTCAGCTTCTGCCCCAATTATTCAAATTAAGTTTTACTGACAAGGAAGGCAGCAACGTAGAAATGGAATTAATTCGAGACAACTGGTTCGAGCCGAAGCCTATTACTTTTACTCTGACCAATGGCGCCTTAGGTGAAAGCGGCGGAGATCAGGTGCTCCTGACGATCGGTAAACTGACCGACAAATTGGCTTTGCGGGGCGAAGGCTATTTCTTGGTGAATGGTAAAATCGAAGTGCCGGAGTTGAGCCAACAATTAATCTCAATTGTTTTTGAGGGGAATATGGTCAAACCTAGTCAAGCCAGCATTGTGGAAAACTATGTCCCAGTAAAGGGCTGGATTGTAATAAAAAAGCCTACCTTCTCTGACCAAAATTCAGCGGATTTAATAAAGAGAATCGATGAATGAAAAGCTTTATCCCAGTCAATTCGCTCAACAACTCCCTCAGGAAGTTCTGTCTTAACTACTTTTCATGGCTGCTTTTGGGCGGATTGTTGGCCTGCCATTCCGGGCCGGAACCGATGTTTCGGTTGCTGGAAGGGGGGAATACGGGCGTGGATTTCGTGAATGAGGTAAAGCCGTCACCCGAGTTCAATATTTTCAGCTACATGTATTTTTACAACGGTGGCGGCGTAGGCGTGGGCGATTTTAACAACGATGGGTTAGCGGACCTCCTTTTTACAGCCAATCAGACCGTCGATAGGCTGTACCTAAACCAGGGCGGAATGAAGTTTACGGACGTGACCACGGCGGCGGGGTTGGACAAAATCAAAGGCTGGCATACGGGCGTATCGGTAGTAGATATCAACCAGGACGGAATGCTGGATTTATACTTGAGTTGCGTGGCCAAGTACAGCGGTACAGAAAGTCATAATCTGCTGTATGTCTGTCAAAACATCGACGCGCAGGGCGTTCCACATTTCGTGGAAAAGTCGCAGGAGTACGGCCTTGATTTGGTCGGCTTTGGCACGCAGGCGACATTTTTCGACTACGATCTAGATGGTGACCTCGACTTTTTTCAACTCAATCACTCGGTTCACCAAAACGGCACCTTCGGCAAGCGCGGGCAGTTCATGGGTACAGTTCACCCGCTGGCGGGCGACCGGTTTTTTGCAAATCAGGACGGAAAGTACGTCGAAGTGACCGCAAAAGTCGGCATCAATTCTTCCGCTCTCGGCTACGGTTTGGGGCTTTCGCTGGGCGATGTGAACCTGGATGGCTACCCGGATTTTTACGTCGGTAACGACTTTCATGAGAACGATTACCTCTACATTAACCAGAAAAACGGCACCTTCCGCGACGAGATCGATGCTCGTACCCGCCACACCAGCCGCTTCACGATGGGTGTGGACATCGCTGATCTGAACAACGACATTTTTCCTGAAATCATGTCGCTCGACATGATGCCCTACGACCCGAAAATCCTGAAACGCTCGGAGGGCGAGGATGCCTACTACAACTTCAAGTTCAAGCTGAATCAGGGCTACAACGTGCAGTTTGCCCGCAACAATCTGCAACTTAACACCCGCCAGGGCGTTTTTACGGAAGTCGGGCTGTACGCAAGTGTTTATGCCACCGACTGGTCGTGGTCGGCGCTGCTGCTGGATTTTGAGAACGACGGGCGCAAGGATGTCTTCATTTCCAACGGCATTAACAAACGGATGAACGACATGGATTACATTAACTTTGTAGCCTCGGATGATATCCAACGGCGCATTACCGAGCAGAAATTCGACGAATCGGACGCCTCGCTGATCAACCTGCTGCCGGAGGTGAAAATCCCGAATAAGTTCTTTTCCAACACGCCCTCCCTGATTTTTCAGGATCAGTCAGACCGCATCGCGGGCAACGTGGATTCCTACTCCAACGGCGCTACCTACGCCGACCTAGACAACGACGGCGACCTGGACATTATCACCAACAACATCAATGAAGCGGCCTTTATCTACGAAAATCTGGCCGAAACCTACGCCCCAACGCATAAAAGTCTGACGATAAAACTGCAAGGCGCAACGGGCAACCGCTACGCCATTGGTGCCAAGTGCCTGGTGTACAGCGGCGGCGGAGTGCAATACCAGGAAAAATTCCCGGTGCGCGGCTTCCAAAGCAGTACGGAAATTCCGCTGCTGTTTGGTTTAGGCGAAGTAGCCCGAGTGGATTCGGTCGTCATCGTTTGGCCGGACAATGGCTTTGCCACGATAAAAAGGCCGGACTTGGATAAACCTTTGGTTATTGGTTACGCCGAGAATTTGCCCAAATTCGATTACGCAAAGTTGAAAACCCAGCGGGGCGAATTTCAAGACATTGCTGCGCAAATTGGCCTGGACATCAAGCACGAAGAAAATCGTTTCAACGAATTTGATCGAGAAGCCTTGATTCCTAACTTGATGTCCACCGAAGGCCCGGCTCTGGCCGTGGGCGATGTCAACGGCGATGGACGCGAAGATGTTTTCATGGGCGCGTCGCGGGGTTTTGCCCCAAAAGTTTACGTCCAGCAACCCAACGGAAAATTCACGAATCTGCCACAGCCCGCGCTGGATGCCGACGCCGATTTCGAAGACATCGACGCTGCTTGGGCCGACGTCAACGGCGACGGCGCTGTGGACCTGATCGTGGGTTCGGGCGGCAATGAGTATTTTGGCAAATCGAAATTCTTGCGCCCACGCTTGTACTTGAATGATGGCCAGGGAAAACTTCTTAAAGACACGACCGCCTTTTCAGGGATTTATGTCAATGCCCAGGTTGTGCGGGTGGCGGATATAAATAAAGATGGCTTTCCTGATCTATTTCTGGGGGCAAGGTCGGTGCCTTTTGCTTACGGTCGAACACCGGATTCATATCTTTTTATCAATGACCAAAAAGGTCACCTCATTGAAAAAACCGACGCTTGCGCGTCCGGACTCCGACCAAGTGGCTTAGTCAAAGATGCTCTTTGGGTGGATTTGGACGCTGACAGAGACGAGGATTTGGTAGTAGCCTACGAGTGGGGTTCTATCGTTTTGTTTGAAAATCAGGCCGGAAAGTTGGTTGAGAAAAGGCTGACTGATAAAAAAGGCTGGTGGAACTTCATCAAAGCTGTGGACCTCGACCAGGACGGAGATTTGGACTTGGTCTGCGGCAACGTGGGCCTGAACAGCCGTCTGCATGCCTCCGAAAATGAACCCGTCCGAATGTACGTCAACGACTTCGACGACAATGGCCGCCTCGATCAAATCCTGACCTACTATTTGCAGGGAAAGGAAACGATTTTTGCCGATAAGCGCGAGGTGGAACGGCAATTGCCTTACGTCAGAAAATCAATTCAACGCGCTAAGGATTTTGCCGAGGCGACTTTACCGCAGGTGTTTGGCAGCGAGAAAATGGCGCAAGCGAAAGTTTTGGAAGCCAATTATTTTGAAAACGCTTTCCTGGAAAACCAGGGAAATGGCCAATTTATCTTGAAAAGCTTAGGTGGTCCGGCGCAGTTCACTTCCTACCACGCCGCCGAACTGATCCAAAAAGATTCAGCCGATTCGCCGGAGTTATTGATGCTCGGCAATTTTTTCGATGGCAACATCCAACTCGGCTTGTATGACGCCGACAACGGAAGTCTTTTTGATTTGAATAAAAAACACCCTTTCGCGCCCCGGCCCTTACTGGATGAGCGGCTAGAAGGGCAAGTGCGGAGCATCAGGAAAATCCGGACTGGAGATCGAACTGTTTATTTGGTCGTGCGCAACAACGACAAGCTGATGGCTTTGGCTTTAAAAAAGTAGAGGGATTGTTTATTCAACTTGCTGTAATTCAAATCACTACAATTTTACTTAACATCATGTGTAAAATTACTCAATACGTTGAGTAAAAATCATTCAAACACGAAACTGTAAGAAAGCGCAATGGTCGGTGCGCCAAAAATCTACAATTTGTAAACCCGCGCCACGCCCGATTCAGATTGGTAGGTACTGCCCACTTTGCTTAAAAAAAGATCCCACAGCGCGTGAAATCCGGGTTCGGATTCTGTGCGTTCGTAGCGGTTTTGGGCGTTTTCGATGACACTTACTTTAGCCTTAGTCACGGGTTCAGAACCTCTCTTTTGGGCCACGATGGTGGAGGTGAACTCCGAACTATTGAAGATGGCGTCGGTTTTGGTACGAAAGAGGGAGATAATCTGGCGCTCAAGCAGATTGCTAACGGTTCCCTCCACGATGAGATACGACTTGTTGATTTACAATTTCTACCTTATACAGGTCGACGCAAGCAATCAAAAATACTCCGAATAGCAAAAAAAGACTCGCTGCGTGAATCGAAATCTTTACGCTCTCCGAATTTTGCCGCTCTCACCTAAATTAATTCGCATCACTCAATTCCGCCTGATCCTTTATTTCTATCTTGTAGCTTTGCAAGCTACAACGAAATCCCGCACACGTTGGAACCCATTATCCAAATAAAAAACCTTACCAAATCCTACGGCAGTAACCTGGTGTTAAAAGGTATAGACCTGGAAGTACAGCCTGGACAAATCATTGGTTATATCGGCCCTAACGGCGCGGGAAAATCCACGACCATCAAAATTTTGACCGGACTACTGACAGAATACGGCGGGTCGGTGAAAGTGAACGACCTGGAAGTGAGCCAGCACCCACTGGAAATCAAAGCTATAATCGGCTACGTTCCGGAAAACGCCGTGATGTATGACACGCTCAGTCCGGTCGAGTACTTCCGGTTTTTGGGCAGTTTGTACGGCGTGAACCAGGCCGTAATCGAACAGAAAGGCGGCGAATTGCTGCGGATTTTCGGCCTTCACGAAAACCGTAACAACCGCATGACCTCCTTTTCCAAAGGCATGAAGCAGAAGGTATTGCTGATCTCGGGCATGATTCACAATCCCGAAATCATTTTCTTCGACGAACCACTTTCGGGGCTGGATGCCAACTCGGTAATCCTGCTGAAAGAAATCCTGCAACGCCTCAGCCAGGCCGGGAAGACGCTCTTTTACAGCTCGCATATTATGGAGGTAGTCGAGAAAATCTGCGATCGTATCGTGCTGCTGAAAGAAGGCGCGGTCATCGCCCACGGCACTTTCCAGGAATTGCAAAACCAACAGCAGTCCGGCTCGCTGGAACAACTATTCAACCAACTGACGGGCAACAACGAGCATTTGGCGCTGGCGGAGGAGTTTGTGTCAATTATTAGTGATGATCGGGCTGGCGCACCAGTGATGAAGGATGAAGGATAAGTGAATTTTATTCGTCCATTAACTTTCTGACAATGAATGTCTTATTTTCCACTGTCCACTGTCCACTGTCCACTGTCCACTGTCCACTGTCCACTGTCCACTGTCCACTGTCCACTGTCCACTGCCCACTGCCCACTAATTAAATGAACCGCGCTATCCTTTCCCTTCTCGATCTCCTCGCGTCGCTGTTTCGGCGGGCGGGCGTGGATTACTACCAACTGCGGGCCATCGTCGATGTTAAACTCACGATGGATAATCGCCGGAGCCGCACTACCCTGGGCGGACAGGAAAAGAAAGATAACAATTGGGGTTTTTTGGCGACGCTGGGCATCACGCTTTTGATGGCTTCCGGGATAGCCCTGCTTGTGTTTTTTTTACCTTCGCCGATGGCGGCTTATTCCGTCGTGGCGGCTTATACGATTGTCGTCATCACGATGATCCTCATCACCGATTTCTCACAGGTGATTCTGGATAGTTCCGATAACGCGATCATCCTGGCGCGCCCAGTGAGCGACAAAACGCTTTTCGCATCAAGACTCGTTCACGCGGCGGTCTATTTGCTGCAATTGACGCTGGCCTGCATTTTGCCGAGCGTCTTTGTTACGCTGGTGAAGTATGGCATCTTACCGGGGTTCGTGCTGTTGTTGGCGGGTTTGATAAGCACCTTTTTAGCCCTCATCGCCACGACTATTTTCTATCTTCTCATCTTGCGATTCGCTTCGCCCGAGCGGATGCAGAACATTATCAATACTGTGCAGATCGTCGTCGTGTTTGCCATCATGGGTGGGTACCAAGTGGTGCTGCGGATGTATAATTTTGGCGCAATATTCGACAATCCCGCCTTGCTCACTTTTGCCTGGTGGCATTATTTTTTGCCACCACTCTGGGTGGGGTACGTTATGGAGGCGGCCGTGAGCAGAACTTTCTCCGTCCACGCGGCGGCTTGTATCTTCCTGTTGCTGAGCGTTCCGGCGGCGGCAATCTGGGCAATAAACAGTGGTTTGTTGCAAAACTTCGGCAGCCACGTCGGCAGCATGGACACAGCATCCAAGGAACCCGAAACACCGTCCGCCACCAATCAGAGCTTATCTGAACGTCTCGCGCCTTTCTTCACCCGCACCGCCACCGAACGCGGCAGCTTCGAGATGGTCTGGAAAATCACCTCGCGCGACCGCAAGTTCAAGCTGCGGGTTTATCCGAGCATGGCCTATTTCGCCATTATTGGACCCTTACTATTGCTGAACAAGTCTATCACCGGCTTTGATCAGTTTATGGATGTGGCCCGCGAGAGCGATTTTACCAAATTCATGATGATCTATTTGTCTTCGCTCATCATCGCTTCGGTCAATCAGAATGTAGTTTTCTCCGAACAATTTAAGGCGGCGTGGGTGTACCACATGACCTCGCTCAGCACGCCCGGCGAAATTTTGAACGGCAGGATGTGGGCCATGTTCGTCAAGTTCATGATCCCCGTCTATATTTTTCTAGGTGTGGTGATTTCCTACGTGTGGGGCGTGGGCAGCCTGGCCGATGTGGCGTTTGGGGCTATGGTGGGGCTGATTTTCCAGCAGGTCGAACTCCTCACTTTTCGCAACGCCCTGCCGTTTACCCGTGAATTCACTAAGAACAGCGGCGGACAGTTCGTCAGGCTACTGGCCATGACAATTTTTGTGGGTATTCTCGGCTGGATTCACTGGGCGCTGAGCCAAACTTCCTACGTAATTCCGGTACTGTTACTTTTGGCTCTTGGTTTGGTTTTATTTTTGAACAAAGAAATCAGGAGACTGGGCTGGGAGAAGGTCGCGGTGTGAAACCAGCCTTGCTATATTCACACCAAAGCTCCTTAAATTCACAGTCGAGGCGAAAAGTAGTGAAGGTGCGTTCTTCCTCGTCCCGGATCAGGTTGCACAAGACAGGGCTGATTTATTTCATGCCTTGTGGTGTACATATCAATATAAGAGACCATTATTCCGCCCGAAACGAGGGTAAATAGTGACGCAATAATTTCCTTTATTGGCAAAATGTTATCTTAGGATTCTAAACTTTCGGCATCATCCAAGGCTTCCGGTACTTCGGCGTAATCATTGCGTTCGCTGCCGCGTTATCTCCAAAGTTCTTCATCCCCTCATTCCACACCAACTGCGACTTGGTCAGTAGCGCAATGTTACCCGCGTGGGCGCAGGTGGCCACTAAGCGTCCGTTTTCGATGGGGCAGTTGGGTTCGGCGCGGCTTTTAATGCAGTCGATAAAGTTTTGGGTGTGTTCCTGGTGGTAACTTTTGCCGGGCTGTGAGGGAATAGCGGGTACTTTGTACGAAAGTCGGTCGCCGCTGAGTTCAGGGATGACCTCCCAGCCCTCGCGGTTAATGACCAGCGTAGCGTCGTCACAGACGTAGGCAAGACCATATTTCTTGCCGTAGGGGCCGCTCTCCACGCCGGCAACATTTTCCCAATTAATGACATAGTCCGGCATTTGGTAGTTGACGCTGAGCGTGTCGAAAGTCTGGTGGGCGTGGTCAGGATAAGCGAAATTACCGCCCGAGGCCGTAATGGACAGTGGCACTTCTTTGATGTCCTTAGCCCACAGAGCCATATCCAGCAAATGCACACCCCAGTCGGTTACGAGTCCGCCGCCGTAGTCCCAGAACATTCGCCATGAACCGTGAAAACGGCTTTTGTTAAAAGTGCGCTCGGGAGCCGGACCAAGCCACCGCTCGAAGTCCACGCCGGATGGCACGGGCGAGTCGGGTACGATGGGCTGACCAATGCCGTATGCAAAATTGGCCCATACATTCACCTTCCGCAGTTGCCCGAGTTTTCCTTGCCGAATCATGTCGAGGGCCTTCATCCAGTGGGTACCACTGCGCTGCTGCTGACCCACCTGCACCACACGATTGTACTTGCGGGTGGCGGCTACCATCACCTCGCACTCGGCGATGCTGTTGGCCAGTGGCTTTTCT
>JBBSUC010000062.1:0-33252 GCA_038235275.1 Cytophagales bacterium
CCGGGTTTTCAAAAACATCGACGCCCTGGCCAAGGCCGTCGGTGAGGCCTTGGAAACAATGGAGTTGAAAACAGACATCATTAAAAAATTCTTCCACCACCCAGAGGTGGCCTTTTATTAATCCTTAATTGCCTGGACTAAAAGGAGAGGGGCTTCTTTTCTGGTGTAAGTTCCCCCTTCTCCTGGCAGGAGAAGGAAGGCAAGGGGGTTGAGGTTATCGTACAAAAAAAGCGAGAGTAATCTACTCCCGCTTTTCAGAATCACCAAACCTATGATGGGGGAACGCTCCTTATTTTGAAATCCAGAGCGTTTCGTTGATGCCGTCGTTGCCGCTGAACTGCCGCTGAATGGCTTCTTTGTAGTTAGTTTCGTTGGTTGTGCGCTCCGAGAAAGGGTACAGCCAGCGCACGGCGATGCGGCCAGAATTGCCTGTCCCAACGCCCGTATAGAACTTCGGAATACCCGTGCGGCGGTAATTAAAATAGGCTTCCATGCCCGAATTCATGAAGAAGGCCAGGTACTTCTGCGTCAGGATTTTTTCCAGTCCGGGGGCTGTGTTGCCGTCGTATTTCACCAGTGGCTGGGCGTAGTATTTGTCGAAGCTGAAATCGATGGTGTAGGTTCCGAAGTCGGCGGCGTCGCGGCCCCCGGTGCGGGAGTAGCGCATGGTGAGGGTGCCGTCTTTCACGCCGTAAAATTCCTGCGAAGACTTGATACCTTTCTTGTACCAGGCTTCAGCGTCGCCGCTACCCCAACCCCGGTTAAGGCCCTCGGCCAGGTTGAAGCAGAGTTCAGGATAACCCAAAATGAACACCGCCTCGCCCACGTAATTGGTGTAGTAGCGCGAGCGGCTTTGGAACGAATACAGGCCCGGTGCGAAGCCCGCGCCATTGTCGCGGCCTGCTTTGTCGGCCATATCGGTAAGGTCCTCGCCCGAACTGGCCCCTACGAAAGCTGTGAAATCCGACGGTTTCTTGCCCGCTTTCAGTTCGGCCCCGGCGGGTTCGGCCACCACCATCACGCGCGGGTCCTGACGGGAGGCGGCGAGGTCGATGTAGGTCTTAGCCATGTTTTGGCGCGTGGCGTCAAAGCCGAAGTTGTCGGGATTGGACGGGTACTTATTGAAGTTATTGGAAATGAATTGCAGGTTGTCGCTCATGCCTTCCAGAAGGGGAAACTTGGCGGGGTTGCTCAGCACCTCGGCGAAGCGGCTTTTCACGTTCAGTTCAGCATCATCGGCCTTTTTGCTCAGGCGTATCAGAACGCGCAATTTTAAAGCATTAGTGGCTTTCTGCCACTTGCGCAGATCGCCGCCGAAGTAGAAATCGCCGGGTACGGAGGTTTCGCCCTTGGCAACGAGAGCCGTAATGTCGGCGTTGGCTTCGTCCAGCCATTTCAGGATTTGCACGTACACCTGCTTCTGGGTGTCGTACTTCGGCGTAAGGTTGCCGCTGCCTTCCAAGGCTTCCATCGCGGGCAAGTCACCCACCCGCGCCGACATCTGATCGTAAAAGTACGCCCGGAAGAACTTACCCAGAGCCGAGTAGCTGTTTACGTCGGCGGCCCCGGCGCGTTTGGCTTCTTGCTCCATCTTCACCACGTTTTTTAACGTAAAGAAGTGGTTCGGCATCTCCTGAAACTGGTACTCATTGTTGCCGTAGTAGTTATAGTTGATGGCGTAGAACTGGTTCCAGCGCATCTCAGAACTGAACGGGCGGCCCGTATTATCGTACAAGTCGAATTCGATGCCCTGCAACACGAGCGAAGCGGGGGCTGTAATGGCCCGGTTCGGATCCTTTTCGAGGTCTTCAAAAGATTTCTCGCAGCCGCTCAGCACCAAGCCAAGGACAAGAAATGCGTAGGTAAATCTACTTTTAAACTTCATAATATTTTAACTGTTAGGTTATTATATATTTTTCAAAACTATCAGGCGCAGCCTACTTTGTGCCTATGTGCCTATGTGCCTTTGGAACTTTGTGCCCCCTTAAAAGGTCAAACTCAAATTCACTCCGTACCGCCGCGTCGAGGGCGTCTGCAATCCTGAATTACCGCCGGAAACGTACTGGTTCAGGTCAATGTCTTTCTTTTCGGCGAAATACAACAGGTTGCGGCCCACGAGCGAGATAGAGGCCGTTTTGATGAACTTACTTCTTTCCAATAGGCTCACAGGCAGGGCGTAACCGATCACTACCTCGCGCAGCATCCCGAATGAGCGGCTCATTAAGTTGCCTTCGTCAGAATCATAATAGCGGCTTACCCAATCTTGGAGAAACTGCTTGGTGGTGTTGGGTGTAAAAGTCAACTCGTTCAGGTTTGTAATTTCACCGTCGGCGTCAAAGTTGAGTTTGCCATCGTTGGCGATTTGGACGCCGGGACCAACCCAGCTTTTCACGCCTTTGTAATCTTGATAGCGCGCTTCTTCCATTTTACCTTGTACCAGAGCGATGTTACGACCGCCCCGGAAAGTTTGCTGTTGCACGTAGTCAGCAATCACACCGCCGATACGACCGTCAAACTGGAAGCTGAACGTGAAGTCATGGTAACTGAATTTGTTGTTGATACCAAAAACGAATTTGGGGTTCGAGTAACCTAAGAACTGCCTAACTGGAGAATAAACAGGGCGGCCCGAGGCGTCGTTGATGATTTGACCATCGTCGGTTTTGGCAAATGCATGGCGACCGTAAAATTTATCCAAACGATCCCCCACTTTAAAGAACGTATCTAAGGCATCTACGCCGGGATAAATCTCCGTCAACACCTCTTTAAAAGTCGAGTAATTGGCGACGACATTCCAGTTCAGGCCCGTGGCCGAGCGCAGCGGCTTACCCGTTAAGGCCACTTCCCAACCCGTCTTGCGGGTTTTGATACCATTCACTAAGGCCGAAGAATAACCAGTGGTAGTAGAGACGGGCAGCGAGAAAATGCGGGGACCTTCGTTGGATACGAAGTAAGTAGCATCCAGAGCAATGCGGTTTTCCAGAATGCGGAAGTCCAGGCCAAACTCCGACTGAGAGGTCGAGCTGGGCTGTAGATTCGGGTTGTTCAGCGTATTGGTATAGTAGGCGGCGGGCGTGTTGTTGTAGGCAAAAGGCGTGGAATATACCGCCGCGTTTTGGTAAGACGGCCCGTCGTAGGGCGAGTAGTACTGGTCGCCGTAGCCGAGCGGATTGCCGCCGCCCAGAGCGGGCGTGGTGCCAATGGTCGAGCGGGTTAGGGCATCCTTCACGTTGGCGTAAGAGCCACGCAGCTTGAAGAACGAAATGACATCCGGCATTTTGAGATAGTCCGAAAGCACCGTAGAAAATGCCACCGACGGGTAGAAGAAGGTATTGTTGCCCGTGGGCAGCGTCGAGAGCTTGTCCACCCGGCCCGTGGTCGAAATAGTGAACAGATTGCGGTAGGTGAAATCCGCCGAGTAGTAGGCCGAATTCACGCGCATCGCCGAGCCGTAATTGGACGTTTTCACTGGCCGCGCCGAGTTGCTGAAATTGTACAGTCCCGGTACATTCAGATAGTCCGTCGAGCCATACTGCGAGCTGTACTCGAAGCTACGGATGTTGCCGCCCGCCCAAATTTTGGCGTTGAAGTCAGGAAATAGGTCCTTGTCGAACTTCACCAGCACGTCAGTGTTGTTCTCGAATAGGTTGCGGCGATCTTCACGATAGTCGCCGCGCCGCTCCTCGCGACCGTAAGATCCCGCCGAGTAGGGCATCTTTTCGGAGCGGAACAGGTTCCAGGTCGTCACTTGCGTCCGCAGCATCACGTCCAGGAAGTCGGTGATCTTGTAATTCAGCGATGCCTGACCGATAACGTCGGTCTTCTGGTGGCCACGCAGCCACTCGTAACTCATAAAATAGGGGTTGTTATAGCGCTGATACTCGGCGTAAATCTGCTGAATGCCTTCCTTGCCTGGCTGCCAGTAGTTGCGCATATCGTCCACGTTCCAGTCGGCCCCACCCCAAAGCGTCATATTATAAATGATGGAGTTAGGACCGTAGTTGACGTCGGGAATATTGGGCGTGTACTGACGGTTGTACTGCAAACCGGATTGGAAAGTCAGCTTTTTGGAAAAATTATAATCCGCCGTGATATTGAAATTTGTGATATTCAGCTTCGTGTTCGGAACGATGCCTTTTTGGAAAATGTGCGAGGTCGAAAAGCGCAGGTTGTATTTTTCGGTCGAGGCACCAATCGAAATATTATTGGTCGAAAGAATACCGGGATTCAGGAAACGCTTCAAATTATCCTTGCCGCGAGCAATGTAAGGCGTCGGGATTCGCTGGCCCGTTACGGGGTCGATGGGGCTGTCGTACTGCGGAATCGGTTGCCCCTCGAACTTTGGCCCCCAACCCGCGTCATAGTCGCCGTCGTTGAGTCCGCCGCCCTTGCCGTCCACGAAGGCGTAGCGGCCGTGATCGCCGGGGCCGTACTCGTCCTGCACTTTGGGAATGGCGTAAAAACCGTTGTCGATCATCGTGGACGAATTCACATCCACCGAAAACCCACGCTTGTCTTTAGTACCCCGCTTGGTCGTTATCAAAATTGCGCCGTTTTTTCCCCGGAAACCGTAGAGTGCCGAAGCCGTCGCACCCTTCAGCACGGAGTACGTCTCGATGTCGTCGGGTGATATATTCCAAGTATCGGTATTGACCGGAACGCCGTCCACGACGTACAGAATGTCGGAATTGCCGCGCAGCATCACGTTAGGGCGGCGCAGCAGTTCGGGTGACGCACCGACGGTAAGTCCGGCGACTTTTCCTGCCAAAGCGTTGATGGCGTTCGGCTCGCGGGCTTTCACCGTTGAGGCACCATCCACCGTTTGGATGGCGACGCCCGTGCGGCGAATGTCCTTTTTAATTCCCAAAGCCGTCACGACCACTTCCTGCAATTGCCGGAGGTCGGTGGCTAATACGACGTTAACCGTAGATTGATTGTTAATCGCCATTTCCTTCGTACCAAAACCCACAAAGGAGAATACCAGGGTTTTGGAATTAGTCGGTACGTTCAGGCGATACGTACCGTCGATGGCCGTGCTGGTTCCGACCGTGGTTCCCTTAGCCAGGATGCTTACGCCGGGAATGGCTTCGCCCGTTGCCTGGTCGGTGACGGTACCCGTCACGATGGTTTGGGCGAAGCTTTGCAAACAAAAAAGGGTTAGGAATAGTAAAGGGAGCGGAGTTCGGACAAGCCGAAGCGGGGGCAGTAGTACACGTAAGTTCATGCAATGCGATTGGTTTGGTTAGCGTGATTTTAGATGCTGAGAAACAGATTCGGAAGCGCCGATTCTTTCACACCGCAAAAGTCGCTGAACCAATCAGCAGAACTGGTTAAGGGAATGTGAAGGGTTTTTTAAGTTTTTTTAGAAAAATGGATTTTTGGGTAAAACTAGGGAAATACACACTTTACTTTTGGGGTGATTTCAGATCCTATTTTTCTAATAATCAAATTCTTACTAATAATTAATTTAATAACAAACCATTCAACAGAAGATGCCGAACGCCTACAGCCAGGAATTTTTCCAAGACCTCCTCATCACCCTCCACGAAAATATCCGCGACCTGCAAGGCAAGAAAGTCTATGCCGCTTCCTACGAGCAGGACTACCTGGCCGGGCGGCTATTCAGCTACACCGAAATGCTGGAAATCATGAAGGACTCAGCGCGGAGATTCGGCTATGATCCGGCGGAAATGGGATTGTGAGGTTTTAAGTCTGCGCTTTTTGCCCCAACTTTGTCGAAAAAACAATCTATTGATAAATCCAATCGAGCGAATGAAAGATCAAGCCCCATAGGGGCAAAACCTTAGTAGTAGAAAGGTTAGACCGAAATCCAAGTCAAGCTCCGTAGGAGCGGAACCTCATCATGGAATGTGCCGACCCTAGCGGGGCTGGGAATCCACTGCATCATTTGTGTCCACTACTAAGGTATCGCTGCTCCTTTAGGACTATTATTTGGAATAAATCGAATCGTCTCGCGCAGGCCTAATTCATCTTTAAGAAATGCTCCCACAAAAAATCGGCATCCTCGGCGGCGGCCAACTCGGCCTCATGCTGTTGCAAGCCGCCATCGACTGGCACCTCGACATCCACATCCTTGACCCCGACCCCGAAGCCCCCTGCCGCAGCATAGCGCCGCATTTCAAGCAAGGTTCTTTACAGGATTACGACACGGTCTATAATTTCGGGAAAGACCTCGACGTCATTACCATCGAAATAGAAAAAGTGAATGTGGACGCGCTGGCGGCGTTGGTTGAAAGGGGCAAGCGCGTCTATCCGCAGCCTTCGGTCATCCGCAAAATCCAGGACAAACGCATCCAAAAGCAGTTTTACAAGGAAAACGACCTACCTACCGCTGAATTCCGCCTGACCAAAACCCGCGCCGACGTAGCAAAGCACGCCGACTTTCTCCCGGCTTTCCATAAACTCGGTAAAGACGGCTACGATGGTCGAGGCGTCCAACGCATCGACACGATAGAAGATCTGGACAAAGCCTTCGACGCCCCCGGACTTCTGGAGAAGGCGGTGGATTTCGAGAAAGAAATCGCCGTGATCGTGGCCCGCAATCCGGCTGGGATCATCAAGACTTTCCCGGTTGTGGAAATGGTTTTTCACCAGGAACACAACCTGGTCGATTACCTCTTTGCCCCGGCCGAAATCACCAGCGACATCCGGCACAAAGCCGAAGAAATCGCCACCCGCACCGCCGAAGCCTTCGGTATCGTGGGCGTGCTGGCGGTAGAAATGTTCGTGACCAAAACGGGCGAAATCCTCATCAACGAAGTGGCTCCGCGCCCGCACAATAGTGGCCACCATACCATTCGGGCCAACGTCACTTCGCAATACGAACAGCATTGGCGGGCTATTCTGGGCCTGCCGCTGGGCAGCACCGCGCAATACGCCCCGGCGGCGATGGTCAATCTGCTGGGTGAAGCGGGCCACACCGGCCCCGCCCGCTACGAAGGCATGGACACACTGCTGGCCATGGCGCAGGTTTTTCCTTTCCTTTACGGCAAAGCCGTCACCAAGCCCCACCGCAAAATGGGCCACGTGACGATCATGGATGAGAATTTGGAAAGTTTGCGGGCAAAAGTGGCGCTGGTGAAAGAAAATGTGAAGGTGGTGAGTGGATAGGGTATGCGCTGCTGTCGTTTATTTTATGGAATAATGTATTTGGAAATATTTTTGATATATTGATTTTCAATTTGTTAAAAAGGCTTACCATGGAAAAAGATGTCATCCTGCGGGTGAACGGGAAAACGCATACGGTTCGCGTCGATCCAGTTACGCCGTTGCTCTACGTGCTACGCAACCAACTGGAACTGAACGGCCCAAAGTACGGCTGTGGCATCGAAGTCTGTGGCTCCTGCATGGTGCTAATGGACGGGCAAGCGGTACCCAGTTGCCGGATACCCGTGGTAGAAATGGCGGGGCGCGACATCGTGACGCTGGAAGGATTGGCGGCTTCCGACGGGAAATTGCATCCGGTACAAAGCGCTTTTGTAAAAGAGCAGGCGGCCCAGTGCGGTTACTGCCTCAACGGCATGGTGATGGCGGCGGTGGCGTTGTTGGGAAGCAACAAAAAGCCCGATGAAACCGAAATTCGAGCCGGTCTGGATCGGAACCTGTGCCGCTGCGGCACCCACACCCGAATCATCAAAGCCGTTCAGCGGGCGGCCAACGAGTTCTGAATATTTGACCAACAGAAAAATCACCATGAAAGAAGTATCGTACAACCCGCAGTTCTCGCGCCGGAAATTCATCAACAGCCTGGGCTGCCTGACGATCAGTTTTTCCCTGCTGGGAAATGCCTGGGCCGAGGCGGGGCCTTCGCTGTTGGAAGAAACGCTTCCCGGCAGTCTGCGTCACCAGCCGAGGCTCGACGCCTGGCTGGAAGTGCTGAGTGACGGGCGGGTGCGGGTATTGATCGGCAAAATGGAATTGGGGCAGGGCGTCCGCACGGCCATCGCGCAGGTCGCCGCCGAAGAACTGGATTTGAGCTTCGATCAAGTGGAAGTGCATTTGGCCGAAACCGAACGCACGCCCAATGAAGGCTACACCGCCGGGAGTGGCTCCATGGAAAACAGCGCCATGTCAGTGCGGTACGCGGCGGCTTTTGCCCGTCAGCAACTCCTGGAAATAGCCGCCCAACGCTGGCAAACCCAGCCGGAGCAGCTCACGATGAATAACGGGAAGGTCACTCAGAAAGGCAAAAAACAAATCCTGACCTTTGCCCAACTCCTTGACGGCAACCAACTGCAAGGCGAGGTGAAATTGCCCGTGAAGCTGAAAGCACCCGAAACCTATCGCTACGTCGGCAAGGCTGTTCCTCGAACCGACATCGAGCAGATGGTGCGGGCGCAGGCGATATACGTGCAGGATCTGCGAATGCCGGGCATGGTACACGCCCGAGTCGTGCGGCCTCCGGCCCACGGGGCAAAGCTCCTGTCGTTCGACGAGCAGGCATTCGCCGCCAAAGTGCCGAACCTGCTAAAAACGGTCATCGACGGCACTTTTCTGGCCGTGGTGGCCGCCGACGAGTACCAGGCTATCTTAGCTCGGCAATCGGCCCTGGAACACGCCCGCTGGTCGGACGCGCCACCGCTGCCCGGCGGTCAGGATTTGGCAGGATACATCAGAAAACTTCCGGCAAAGAGCCAGAAAGTATTGGATCGTGGATCGACCGAAGCGCTGGATCAGCCGGATGGAAAAACGGTGAAAGCCAGCTTTTTCAAACCCTACCAAATGCACGGCTCCATCGGCCCGTCTTGCGGCGTGGCTTTGTACAAAGACGGAACGCTTCACGTATGGACGCACAGCCAGGGCATTTACCCGTTTCGGGATGGGCTGGCCAAAATGCTGGGCCTGGAACCCGAAAAAGTCCACCTGATCGGGACACCCGGCTCGGGCTGCTACGGCCATAATGGGGCCGACGACGCTGCCACCGATGCCGCGCTAGTGGCCATGGCGATGCCGGGAACGCCCATTCGGCTGCAATGGATGCGGGAGGACGAACACGCCTGGGAACCCTACGGCAGCGCCATGGGTATGGAGGCAGAGGCCCGGCTGGACGAACACGGCAAAATTTCGCACTGGCGCTACGCCGTGTGGTCCGACGGCCACAGCAACCGTCCGAACAGCCAACCCGGTAATTTACTGGCAGCCTGGTATTTGGCTAAACCATTTCCTCAACTCACGATGGGCTATTTCGGCGGCGGGTACCGAAATTCCGAACCCTACTACGACATTCCTAATCTCAGAATCGACGCCCACGCTTTTGTGGGGCCACTACGGGTGTCGTCGCTGCGGAGTTTGGGGGCTTACGCCAATATTTTTGCCATCGAGTCGCTCATGGACGAACTGGCCGAAAAAGCCCAACAAGATCCACTGGCTTTCCGGCTGGCGCACTCTACCGACCCGCGCGCTATTGCCGTGATGAAAAAGTTAGAGAAAATGATCGAAGGCGAAAAGACGGCACCCAACGAAGGAATTGGGCTGGCCTTTTCCCGCTACAAAAACGTGGCCTCCTACTGCGCCGTGGCCGCCAAGGTAGCGGTGGACAAAAACTCGGGAGTGGTGAAAGTACGCCGAATGTGGGCGGTTCTCGACGCCGGACAGGTCATTAATCTGGACGGAATCATCAACCAAACCGAGGGCTGCCTTATTCAGGCGACCAGTTGGACTTTAAAGGAAGAGGTGGGCTTCGATCAGCAACAAATCAATACCCGGGACTGGACTTCTTACCCGATTATTCGGTACACCGAAGTTCCGAACGTAGAGGTCGCTGTCATCGACCATCCCGACCTCGAACCACTCGGAGCGGGCGAAGCCGCCCAGGCACCCACCGCCGCCGCCCTAGTCAATGCCATCTACCGGGCGAGCGGCAAGCGTATTCGGCACTTGCCGGTGAAGTCGAGCGATGTAGTAGGATAGTCGGGAAAAGGCACTTATTCCGAGAAATTTCTTCTACATTCCAAAAAGGGTTCTATTTTTGCTCTGCGACTTTTGTCAATCCCTTGAGAAAGGTCTTTTGCCAACACAACCCTACCTCATGCCCTTACCCGAAACGGATCGCCGCCCGACTGAACGCCGCCCGACGGAACCCAACCCAAACGAAGGACTCCCGCCGTTTGTCAAAACCTGGCGGCAGATGTACGCCATCATTGTCGGCGTCCTGCTGCTGCTGATTGTCCTTTTCTACGCCTTCATGATTAATTTCCAATGAGTTATCTCGATTGGATCGTTCTGGCGTTGTCGATCACGTTTATCGTGGGCTACGGCATTTACAAAAGCCGCGAGAACAAAAACATCAGTTCCTATCTGCTGGCTGACCGCTCGCTGCCGTGGTACCACGTCACGCTGTCGCTGATGGCTACGCAGGCGAGTGCCATCACTTTTTTGTCGGCACCAGGACAGGCCTACACCGACGGCATGCGCTTCGTGCAGTTTTATTTTGGACTGCCCTTCGCCATGATCGTGCTGTGCATCACCTTCGTGCCGAAGTTCCACAAACTCAATGTTTTCACCGCTTACGAATACCTCGAAGGCCGTTTCGACCTCCGCACCCGCAGCCTGACGGCAGGGCTATTTTTATTACAAAGAGGGCTTTCGACGGGTCTTTCCATCTACGCACCTTCCATCATTTTGTCGGCCGTTTTGGGCTGGGACATTATGTGGACCAACATCATTTCGGGCGGTTTGGTGATGCTCTATACCGTCACTGGCGGGGCCAAAGCCGTGTCTTACACGCACTTGCAGCAGATGGGGATCGTTACGCTGGGCATGGTCATCGCGGGCTTTACCGTCGTGAAACTGCTGCCCGATGATGTTTCGTTTACCGATGCCCTGCACGTGGCGGGCAAGATGGGCAAGACCAACGTCATCGACTTTACCTTCGACCTCAACAACCGCTACAATGTCTGGTCGGGCATCATCGGTGGCTTCTTTTTACAGCTATCCTACTTCGGTACCGACCAGTCGCAGGTAGGCCGCTACCTCACGGGGAGTTCGATAGGGCAAAGCCGATTGGGCCTGGCGATGAACGGTCTGCTGAAAATCCCCATGCAGTTTCTTATCCTGATGGTGGGGGCATTGGTATTTGCGTTTTACCAATTCACCACGCCGCCGATGTTCTTCAACCAGGTGAAGGTCGAGCAGGTGATGGCGACCGAGTATGCCCCCGAATACCAAAAACTGGAAGACCGCCACGCCACCCTGCAGAGCGAAAAACGTCCCCACGTACTAGCCCTGACTGCGGCCCTCGACAAAGACGACGAGGCCGCCGTGGATCGCGAGCGCACCTACCTCGGGGCGGCTGAGGAAAAGGTACAAGCCGTGCGTCAGGAAGCCCAGGACCTGATTTCCAAAGCCAATGGCGAGGAAACCAACGACGTCAACTACGTTTTCCTTCGCTTCGTAATCGACTACCTCCCGGCGGGCTTGGTCGGACTGCTGATCGCCGTGATTCTGCTGGCTTCAATGGGGTCAGTGGCAGCGGCTTTCAACTCGCTGGCTTCCACCACGATTATAGATATTTTCAAGCGGCAAGTCAGTAAAGATGGCTCTGATAAGTATTACGTGAATGCTTCCCGTTGGGCCACTTTTGGTTGGGGCGTATTCTGCATCGTCGTGGCGCAGTACGCCAGTCGGCTAGGCAGCATGATCGAGGCCGTCAACGTGCTGGGATCGCTTTTCTACGGGGTAATTCTGGGCGTTTTCTTAGTCGCCTTTTATTTCAAGTCTCTAGGCAGCCGGGCCGTATTCTGGGGCGCGGTGATTGGGGAATTCTTCGTAGTGCTGAGTTATTGGCAGGAATTGACGGCTTTCTTGTGGCTCAATTTGATTGGCTGTGCGCTGGTGATTGGCTTTGCCTGGGTGATCGAGCAGGTTTGGCCGCAGCGGGAGGAGGTTGTTTCTTAGAGAGGTTTTGAAAACCATCGTCTTTGCTCAGGCTTTTCATCTTACGTGGCAGCAGATGGTTTTCTGTGTTTGCCCAAATCTTTTGTAGATTTAAGCCTGAAAAATGGATTCCTGTAGATCTCAGGATTCTACAAAAAACTAAAAAATAGTTTTGAAAAAAGCCGTAACCAAGCAAAACTTCACATCGCTCGAAATTTGTGCCGGAGCCGGTGGACAGGCACTCGGTCTTGAAAATGCTGGCTTTGAACATATTGCTTTGGTTGAAATAGAGCCTTTAGCTTGTCAGACGCTACGGCAAAATCGTCCTGAGTGGAATGTGGTCGAAAACGATGTCAAAGAATTTAGCGCCATAAGTTTTGCTGGTCAGGTCGATCTGCTGGCCGGTGGGGTTCCATGTCCGCCCTTCTCGATTGCTGGTAAGCAGTTGGGGGAATTAGACGACCGTGACTTGTTTCCGCAAGCGATGCGTTTAGCCAAAGAGTGTAATCCCAAAGCGGTACTGCTCGAAAATGTGCGAGGAATATTGGACCCCAAATTCAAGAGCTACCGGGCGCACATTTTACGCAGCCTGGGCGAATTAGGCTACGTATGCTACTGGCAGTTGCTCAATTCTTCGGATTACGGCGTATCTCAACTTCGCCCCAGAGCAATTCTCGTCGGCTTGAAAAAGGAGTACGCCCCCTATTTTGAGTGGCCAAAAAGAAGTACTACCGAGCCAAAACCTATTGGAGAATTGCTTTACGAAGAAATGGCTTCGCTGGGTTGGGAAAGCGTCGATGATTGGAAGCTGAGAGCCGATAAAATCGCCCCAACGTTGGTAGGAGGTTCCAAAAAACACGGTGGTGCCGACCTCGGCCCAACGCGAGCCAAAAAAGCCTGGGCCGAACTGGGAGTCGATGGCAAAGGATTAGCGAACCAGCCACCCTTAAACGGCTTCCAGGGAAATCCAAGACTTACTTTAAGTATGACCGCGCTGGTACAGGGTTTTCCAAAAGAGTGGGAATTCGTTGGAAAAAAGACACCTGCCTACCGACAAGTGGGGAACGCGTTTCCCCCGCCAGTCGCCGAGGCAATCGGAAAATCGATTATAAAAGCATTGAGATATGGCAAATAAAGCTCCAAAAGGCAAGGGGTCAAGGGCGAAGCTAAGAGATTTCATTTCTGAAAATGTCGGTGTAGTTCTGGATTCGGATACTTTGCGGGAGGTAGCCGGGACAAGTGAGTGGGCCAGGCGAGTTCGGGAACTTAGGAATGAAGAAGGTTTCAACATTGTCACTCATAATGATCGAAGTGAGCTGAAACCAGGTCAATATTTGCTCGTAAACTTAAAACCGCTTCCTGCTTTTGAACGCGGTATATCCAAAGAAACGAGGGCTTTCGTTTTAGATAGAAACGGCTTCACCTGCCAAATGTGCGGTGCAGCCGCTGGGGATATTCATCCTTACGATAATGGCAGGAAAACGCGACTTCACATCGGCCATATTATCGACAAGTCGATGGGGGGAACCGACGAAGCAAATAATCTACGAGCAATCTGTTCGGTTTGTAATGAAGGAGCGTCAAACCTCACCCTCAACCGTCCCGAAGCCATTAAACTCATTGCTCAAGTAAGGAGAGCGCCCGCCAAAGATCAGCTTGATGTAATGAGTTGGCTAATTCAAAAATTCCCGAACCAGGCTGTAGATTTATTGAAAAATTAAACCCTTAATCCAACATTATCCCCCCATGAAAACGACCACATTCGAAGAATACCAAACCGCTTACAACCAAAGCGTCAACGACCCCGAAGGCTTTTGGGGCGATATAGCCAGCAATTTCCAATGGCGCAAGCCCTGGGACAAAGTCTTGGACTGGAACTTCGAGGAACCGAAAATCGAGTGGTTCAAAGGCGCGAAGCTGAATATTACGGAGAATGCGCTCGACCGACACTTGGCCGAGCGCGGTGACCAACCCGCCTTTATTTGGGAACCCAATGAACCCGACGACAAGGCGGTCACGATTACCTACGGCCAACTGCACCGCCGGGTCTGTCAGTTTGCTAATGTGATGAAAAAGTATGGCGTGAAGAAGGGCGATCGTGTGTGTATTTACCTACCGATGGTCCCTGAACTGGCCATTGCGGTACTGGCCTGCGCCCGCATCGGGGCCATTCACTCGGTGGTGTTCGGCGGCTTTTCGGCCCGCGCCATTGCCGACCGCATCAACGATGCCGCCTGTACGATGGTCATCACCTCCGATGGGGCCTTCCGTGGCCAAAAGGTAATTCCGATGAAGGAAACCGTGGACGATGCCCTGGAAAAATGCACCACCGTGAAGGACGTCATCGTCATGACCCGCACCCGAACGCCCGTCTCGATGCTCAAAGGCCGTGACCACTGGTGGGAAGAGGAAGTGAAACACGTGGACGTAAATTGCCCCGCCGAGGAAATGGACGCCGAAGATCCGCTCTTTATTCTCTATACTTCCGGCTCAACGGGCAAACCAAAGGGCGTGGTGCATACCTGCGGCGGCTACATGGTTTATACGACTTACACCTTTGCCAATGTTTTCCAGTACGAGCCGGGCGAGATTTACTTCTGCACCGCCGACATCGGCTGGATTACCGGCCACAGCTACATCGTGTACGGTCCGCTCTGTTGCGGGGCCACTTCGCTGATATTCGAGGGTGTACCAACTTATCCCGACGCCGGACGTTTCTGGGCCATTACCGAGAAACACAAGGTCAATATCCTTTACACGGCCCCCACGGCCATTCGTTCGCTGATGAGTTACGGCTTGCAGTTCGTGAAGGACTACGATCTATCGTCCTTGAAGAAGCTGGGTTCCGTCGGAGAACCCATTAATGAGGAGGCCTGGCAGTGGTACAAGCACAACATCGGCCACGACAAAGCACCACTGGTAGATACTTGGTGGCAGACCGAGACGGGTGGCATGATGATTACGGGCATCGCGGGCGTGACGCCGGAAAAGCCAACCTTCGCCACCTTACCGCTGCCCGGCGTGCAACCTGTTCTGGTGGACGAAGCTGGAAAAGTAATAGAAGGCAACGGCGTGAGCGGGAATCTTTGCATCAAATTCCCCTGGCCCGGAATGCTCCGCACGACCTGGGGCGACCACGACCGTTGTCGCAAAACCTACTTCTCAGCCTATCCCGGCATGTACTTCACGGGCGACGGCTGTCTGCGCGACGAAAACGGCTTCTACCGCATCACGGGCCGCGTGGACGACGTTATCAATGTCTCGGGCCATCGCATTGGCACGGCGGAAGTCGAGAACGCCATCAATATGCACCTCGGCGTGGTGGAGTCGGCGGTGGTCGGGTACCCGCACGACATCAAGGGACAGGGCATTTACGCTTACGTCATTACCGAAAACCAGCCCGATGAACCCGAAATGATGCGCAAGGATATCGGCGCGACCGTCACCCGCGTGATCGGCCCCATCGCCCGGCCTGATAAAGTGCAGTTCGTCACAGGCTTACCCAAGACTCGTTCCGGCAAAATCATGCGCCGCATTCTGCGCAAAATCGCCGAGGGCAAAACGTCCAATTTGGGGGACACGTCCACGCTGCTGGACCCGGCGGTCGTGGAGGAGATTAAGGATGGGGCGTTGTAAGGGGATTCTGGTGCTTATTTGACTAGTCTTCCGTGGAAGTGGAAGACACTTTTTTTCAAAAGTGTCAAACGGGCTTTTGACCGTTTGACACTTTGAATTTATCAAAGTAGGAAATTTGACAAGTGCATCAGCATAACCCTGAAATTTCTAACAATACAAAAAGTACGGCATCAAAAATGCAATGATACAGAAGAATAGTTTAACAGATATACAAAAAGTACTGCAAAACTTGCGTGTATACACGAGTTGGCAGCAATTTGACAATTTTTAAATTCAACGCTTAAAATCTAATGAGAACAACATTCTTTATTTTCTTTCTGACGATTCCAATATCACTAGCAGCTCAAGAAAAATACATTTTTGACACATCAAAGATTGATACAACAACGAAATTAATTGGACGGTATCCTCAATACGACAAACAAAAAACTTATAAAGAGTTCAATTTCATTATTACGGACCCAGAAACCATAAAATCAGTTATTATGACTATGCCGTTGGGTAAAGAGGGTGAAAACATAGGTGAAGACCCTGAATTTAGAATTAACGTTGTACAGAACTTCGACGAAGTAAAAACCTGGACAGTAAATCCAAATTTAAAAAGTGTAATGTCTGACGGACACACTTATGAATTTGATGTTAAGAAATTAAAAGAGTTAGCAGAGAAATATCCGTTTGACTACAAGTTTGACAAAATACCATTTAGTAATAAGGTGGACTATGAGCAATATTTAGAAAAACAAAAAAGTGATAAATCGTTTCTTTTTGACTATGCGCCACAGTTTAAATACGAAGGAAGCTTTGAAATTAAGTTTCCACGAGATAATAAATTTTCAAGTCCAAAGGCAATTAGTGAATACCTAACGCCATTGATTGAAAAAATAGTACTTAAAAATGAATACAGAATTAGCTACATTTTAAATGAGAAAAATCGTAATGACCAAACTCAATTCACAATGACCATTACAGGTAGCAAGAAAATATTCAATGAACTTCAACTTGACAATTTAAAAAAAGAGTACTGGAAAGAAACTGTTGAAGAAGGATGGTTTTTTTATCGGACAAAATAAAATGCTGCCAACAAAAGGTTTGGCAATAGGCTGGCTTAAGGAATATCAATCGGCTGTAGTTCTCTATCAGCAGTAGTCCCAGCAGACGAACAAATATCGGCTTTTTGTATTTATCTTCGACTTTGGTTTTTCAATCGGCTGACGTTCGGGCGGAAAGTTCATTGAATTCCAGCCCATCGCCAAGCCCAAAACGTTATCGGCGATCAATTTTGACACATCAACTAATTTAAGGAAAGCTACTTACGACAAAATTAGGTGACATTTAAAAACAAAAAAAATATTTTGTGCAGGCGAAAACTCTACTTTTCATCGCACAAATCCAGAATTAAAATCAGATAACCTCAGTTGACACCTCAAAAACTCATCCAATGGTTGACAGGAAAAATTTCAACACAGAAAAAGCGCCAAAAATGAGCGAATTCTTTCCGCAATCAGTCATTGCCGGGGATTATATTTTTCTTTCCGGAACCCCGGGATTAGATCTTGCATCCGGCAAAATAGTGAGTGACGACTTTGAAGAGCAAACGAGACAATGCTTTGTCAATATCAAAACGATTTTAGAGGAAGCCGGAAGTACTATGTCAAAAGTAGTCAAAACCACCATTTTCATGGTAGAAGGTAACGATTTTAGTGTTATCAATAAAGTGTATTCAGAATTTTTTCCAGAAAATCCACCTGCCCGGAGCGTACCACAAGTCCTGGCTTTTCCGGGTGGAATTCTTATTTCGGTTGAATGTATAGCACTGGCATGATATGACTTTGGCTGTCTATAACAAAAGGTTTGGTAAAATACGGATGGGGCGTTGTAGGGAAATCGAACCCTTATTTGACCAATCGCCCGTCGAAGCGGAAGGCACTCCGCTCGACCAGCTTGACCCGACCGTACTCGGGATGGCGACAGTTGAGCAGATAGTTATGGGCCGAAGGCACGATGCAACTCGGTACTTTCAGCGCGATTGCTTTTCCTTCCTGCACCCACTTTTCGCCGAGCTGTGCTAAGATGGCGGGTGCCGGGTAGCCCTGCCAGTTGGTCGGCAATTGCCTGGCGATCAGTTCGGTGATAGAATCGTCTGGGATTTCCAGAATTAACAAATCCAGTGAGGGAATCAGTAATGGCGGCGTATGAACGATCGTTTCCAGCAGGGCTATTTCCCGGCTTTCGCCCGTGTACAACAGGGGCGTTCCTTTCCGATTCCAGCGTCCGCCGAATAGCGCCGCTCCTGTACCCGAGAGGTCGTGCGCGTATTTTCTATTGGTAATCCGGTAAACCAGCATCGTTAGCTGTACACCCCGTATTCGATCCGCCCCAGAATGTCCTTTACTTTGGAAATACCTTCGGGAATTTCGATGAGTGCTTGCGGTTCCATGCCGCCCAGCGCAGCGTTAGGCAGGTTCAGCCATTTGAAGAAATTTTCCTGGCTTTCAAATACTTCCGTTCCGTACAAAAACAGATCGGCCACTTCGAATAGCTTCACCGTAAAGTTGCGGTCCAGATTCCGGTTGTCCCGCGTCCAGCGGTAAATCGTGGGTTCAGAAGTGTTGAGCATCCGGGCGGTGGTTTCCAGCGACAGGTTAAAGCCGTCCCGGAAATTCTTGATGACATTGGCATTGACCCCCCGCGTGGCGATGAGCAAAAAGTCAAAAGAGCTTTCCACTTTACCCTTGACATAGTCCTTACCCAGCAGCTTGGTCAGGTTTCGGTAGTGTTCTGTCGTAGTGTTCGCCCTCGGTATCATGTGACACTATATTTTATTGATTGAACGAAGGTAGGAAAAAGTTTATTACAAAAAACATATAATCGACTTGATAACGGGTGGTGTTGCGTATTTTTGGAACAAGTGTACCGACCTGCCTCCGCTGTGGCTATCTGATTTTTAGCTAATTTCCTTTGAAAAGAATTATCAGCTTCTTCCTGCTCTTGGTTTTTGCCTTCAACCTGGCGGGGGTGACGATCCTGTTCAAGATACAGCAGCACCAGATCAGGAGTACCATCAAACGCCAGATTCAGTGGGGTGTCCGGGAGGATGAGCTATGCGCGATCCGCGTCGATGAGGAGAACGACGCCGAAGTTTGGTGGCTGGAAGAGGACGAGTTTTTCTACCGGGGGGCGATGTACGATGTGGTAAAGAAACGGACGCTCAGCGAAAACGAAACCGTCTATTACTGCATCAACGATGTGCTGGAAAAAAAGCTCTACGATAATCTTGATGGGCTGGTAAAAAAGCATCCACCCGGTAGTAAGCATTTGGGCGACATAGCCAAAAAACTAGCCGACTTTCTAGCCAGTCTTTATTTTTTAGATAAAGACGCTCTGACCTTTCCCCTTATTTTTACTTCCGCCGCTAAATGGTTCTTGACCATTGATTACGCGTCAGTATTTCTTAGTCTTCCCTCTCCGCCACCCCAAGCGTCCGAGGCAAAGGTTTGACCTGAATTCATCCCGATTTTCCTGAAAACCCAGACGTAGCATCGCCGTGATAATATCGCTGTGCAGGTGCTTTGTTGGGGCCAATAATTTCCTGTTTCGTGAGGAAATTATTGAAGAGAGCTGTCTAAATAAATCCAAAATTTGTTTTATAAATTTCTCATGCAAAATTTTTTAATTCTCCTGCTGGGGCTGCTTATCTCTACTCCACTATTAGCCCAAGATAGTCAAATTGCCGGGCGGGTTTTCGACGCCGCTACCAACGCCCCGCTCGCCAATGCCACCGTGCGGAGTTCGGGCAACGCGGGCGTTACTACCGATAAAGACGGACAATTCACGCTGCCTTGCACGGGTGAAACCGAAGTCATGGTTTCCTACATCGGCTACGAAACGTACCGACAAAAAGCTACCTGCAATCAGGTACTCAATATCGGGCTGGTTTTCGCCGCCCGCGACCTGAACACGGTGGAAATCACGGCTACGTCCAGCCCGAATAAAGCGGTGCTGTACCAACCCATTTCGATCGCGAAAATTGGCGAAACCGAAATAAAACGCGGGACGGGTATTCTGCTGGACGACGCCATCAATACCAACATTCCGGGGGTGTTGATGGCGCGGCGGACGTTCTCGGCGGGTCAGCAGTTCAACATCCGGGGCTACGGCAATGGCGCACGTGGTACCAACGGCATCAATAGCAACTTCGACGGACAGGGCTATAAGGTCTATCTCAACGGCATTCCGGTTACGGACGCGGAGGGCATCACGCTGATGGACGACATCGACTTTGGCTCCATCGGTAACGTGGAGGTGGTGAAAGGCCCGGCGGGTTCGCTCTACGGTCTGGCCATCGCCGGGGTCGTCAACCTCACGACCTTGAAGCCGCAGCCGGGCAAAACTTCCCTGGGGCAGGACGTGCTGGTAGGAGCTTACGGTCTGCAACGCTATACGACGCATTTGCAGGTAAGCAAAGAACGAGCCTCGCTGCTGGTGAACTACGGCAAGCAGAAGTACGACGGCTTTATGCCACACACCAAATCGCGAAAAGATTTTGTCAACGTGGTAGGTGCCTTTACGCCCAATCAAAAGCAGAGCATCAACAGTTATTTTGGGTACAGCAACAGCTACGACGAGCGCAACGGTGAACTCACCAAAGAGCAGTACGAGACGCTGGATTATTCCGGAAACCCGGCATATATCAAAAATAACGCGCATTCCAATGTCATCACTTTTCGGACGGGCGTGGGACATACCTACCGTTTTAGTGAAGCCATTGCCAATACTACCTCCGTCTTCGGAACGGGACTGGTGAGCAACGTAAGTTCAGCGGGGGGCTGGATGGATAAATCGACTATCAACTACGGCTTCCGCTCTACCTTCGATACGCGGTTTGTGCTGGGCAACGGGGTGACATTTTCGGGAATAACGGGCACGGAAGCCCAAATGCAAAATGCCCAAACGCTCGGCTACCCAATGGTCGCCGACAGCTTTGATTTAAAAGGGTATAACCTGATCGGCAATTTGCGCAGCAACCAATATACCCTCACGAAAACACTCTCGGCCTTCACGGAATGGACGGTTTCGCTGCCGTCTGATCTTTCGCTGACGGCGGGTGTAGGATATAGCATGATGGGTATAGAACTGAACGACCGGGTATATGCGGCCAGTAATAACAATCCTTCCAACCCGAAGGTAACGCGCAAGCCCTCGCAGTTCAAGAACTCGTTCAATAATATGTTTTCACCGCATTTGGCCATCAATAAGGTCATCGATAAACAGTTGTCGGTGTATGCCTCGTTCAGCCGGGCGTACAAGGCACCAACGAGTTCGTACTTTTTCATTCCGCTTACGGGACAAGTGCTTACTGACCTAAAACCGGAAGTGGGGACGCAATACGAAGTGGGAACCAAGGGTTCGCTGTTCCGGGAAAAATTGAACTACCAGATCGCGGCTTTTTACACCCAATACACAGACAAGTTGACGAGTATCGCCGTGCCGAATGCCGCCAATACCGCGACTTCCTACGTGTACGTGGCCAACGCCGGGGAGCAAAACAACGCGGGCATCGAAGTGGCGATACGCGCCAATGCCTACCAATCGGATGAGTTCCTGAAATCGTTTTCGCCCTTTGCCAACTTTACCTACTCGCACTTCCGTTACGGTAATTTCAAGTTCCAGCAGTTGAGCGGCGACAAGAAATCGACTACCGAGGTGGCTTACGACAACAACGTGGTGGCGGGTGTGCCGCCCGTGACGTTCAACGCGGGTTTCGACCTCACGACCCGGCCGGGCTTTTACGCCAATATGACGTATTCCTACCGCGACGCCATGTTCTACACCTCCGACAACAAGAACGAAACCAAATCTTACCAGCTACTGAACGCTAAAGTAGGGTTCGCGCGGACGATCGCCAGTCACTTCCGGCTGGATGCGTACCTGGGCGTCAGCAACCTCACGGGCCACCAGAACTACGCGATGGTATTCTTAAATCAATTGCCCGACGCTTATCTGCCCGCCCCTCGAGAGGCCAGCCTTTTTGGCGGAGTTTCTTTGAATTATATTTTCTAAAATTTAGGACGAATATTGTTTGGGTTGTTGACGAAATTATCCCAGATAATCCATTCCCCTATTTATACCAAGGCGTTGTCGCCTCAGTAGGTGATTGGAGTGCTGTTTTATGCAGCGGGTCGTTGCACACGCAATAACTGACCATGAACGCTTTCCGTCTGATTTGTCAAACAATCATCAATTCGACGAGCCAAGGCCGCAAAATCAGGATCGGTCTTGCAGATAATGATACCCGCGTGATCGGGTTGCTGGCTGTGGAGTTTGATAAAATCTTTTCGGTTCAGCGTCAGCAGGCAGCGGTTCAGTGAGGTGGACAACTGGAGGACTGCGCTATCGGGCAGCGCCAAACCAGCCTGACCAAGCTGCAACAGCGTTTGAATATCATGGCCCAACTGGCGCAATGCGGTTACAGTCGGCATGGGCAAGTTTTCGTCGGCTAATAGCAGAGCCATCAATCAGCGTTGTTTTCGGCGATGGCTTCGTCTATTTCGACCGTATGGACGCGAACGTAGGCCCAGGTATTGGCTAAATCGGCCGCCCGAAGGATCGGATACGCCTGTAGCAGGTCGGCATCGGTGGCACCGAGACGGCGTAGCTGTTCCAGCAGCCAGACGGGAATGCGGGTGCGGACGACAAACGCAGTACCCGTCTCATCGTCCGAAACGCGCTCTATACCCGGAAAAACATCGCCCAGATCCTGCACAATCCATTGTAGAATCTGGGCTTTCTCGGCCCGCGACAGGCGACTCAATAATTTCTCGGTTTCTAAAACAGCCGTACTCATACCCAAAGATAATGTTTCAGCCTGAATGAACAAGGTAAACGATGTCAATCATTTAGCGCCTACTGACCTAATCAGTGAATTGACCTTCTATATTTTGAAAAAGTTAATTTTGTCGCAATACTTACCACGTTACACCAAATAAAATGAAAAGACTACTCACCCTAATCGTACTCGCCGCCACCTTTTCCGCCTGCGGACGTCTCAACAATGAGGGCGAAAAGCAAGACCAAGCCACGCGCATTGTGTGCATCGCCAAGCAGTACAACGAAATCATCTGGGCGTTGGGTGCCGAGAAAGACATCGTGGCGGTAGACCTGACCAGTACGTATCCGCCCGAAATTAAAAGTCTTCCCACCGTCGGCTACCACCGGGCGCTGAGCGCCGAGGGAATCCTGGCTGCCAAACCGACGCTGATTTTGCACGATAATAACATTGGCCCCGAACCCGTCATGCGGCAATTGGAAGAGTTGAAAATTCTCATGAAGGTATTCGCCAATACCGGGCCGGGCCTGGACAGCACCAAAATGCTCATTAGGGAAATGGGGGAATATTTTCAGAAGAAAGAACACGCCGAAGAACTTTGTCAAAAGCTGGACAGCGACATGAAAGAGGCTTTGGAAAACGCTAAAAAATATCCCGAATCTCCGAGAGTGCTGGTGATTCATTTCGGCCAGGCCAACAACGTTTTCCTGGTGATGACCCAAAAAAGTACGGCGGCAGAAATGGTGCAATGGGCTGGCGGCACGATGGCCGTGGACGACCAGAAAGGAATGCGGCAGTTCTCGGCCGAGGTCGTAGCCGCTTCCGATCCCGATGTGATTCTACTCACCGGTTTTGGCTACGACCGCCTGGGTTCACTCGAAAAAATTAAGGAACTTCCCGGCATCGCCGGAACGAAAGCCGCCCAAAACAACCGCATTTACCGCGTGGAGGAACACGATATGGTGTATTTGGGACCAAGGACCGGGGAGAACGTACTTACGCTCCAGAAACTAATCCACGAAGGTGATAAGCAGTAAGCCGGGTGGTCTGACCTTCTTGATTTTGCTGGGATTATTGGTCCTCACCACACTGCTGTCGGCCCGCTACGGTGCGGTGTCGATCCGGCTGGCCGAAATCATTTCGGCTTTCAATCATTATTTCAATTCACCCGAGGCCCTAACCCTGAACGAGCGGATATTTATGACCATTCGGCTGCCGAGGGCATTGCTCTGCGTGTTCGTGGGGGCGAGTCTGGCGGTGGGCGGAGCGCTAATGCAGGCGCTGTTTCGCAATCCCATCGTCGAGCCGGGCTTGATCGGTACATCGAGCGGGGCGGCGTTCGGGGCGGCACTGTACTTTGTGCTGGGGGCGACCTTCCAATTCAACACGGGCGAATGGACGCTGCCACTGGCAGCTTGCGCGGGGGCAATGGTTTCGACATTTCTGGTCATTATTTTGTCGCAGTCGCAGGAGACCGGGAAAAGCTCCATCGTCGTTTTGCTGCTGACGGGCATTGCCATCAACGCTCTGTTTATGAGCGGTGTGGGCTTTCTTTCCTACATCGCCCGTGATCCGCAGGCCCGCTCCATCACATTCTGGGGTTTGGGAACGCTTTCCGGGGCAAACTGGCATTCGGTCTGGGTAGTGGGCGTTTCCACGGGACTTTGCCTGCTCTTGGCGCTTCGCTACGCCCGACCCCTCAATGCCCTGATGATGGGCGAAGAGGAAGCACAATTTCTGGGCGTCAATATTCGCCGTTTGAAACTGATTGTACTGACGATCAACGTCATCATGATCGCCGTGGCCACCGCCTTCGTCGGAGTCATCAGCTTCGTGGGTTTGGTAGTCCCGCACCTGCTGCGGATGCTGCACGGCTCCGACAATCGCGCTTTGCTAAGCAACAGCGCCCTGGCGGGGGCGGTGCTGCTTAGCCTGGCCGACCTGGCCGCCCGCCTTTTAGTAAGCCCCGCCGAACTGCCCATCGGCATCGTCACTTCGGTAGTGGGCGTGCCGGTGTTCATTATTTTATTGCGGAGAAAGGATTACTTCTTCTAAATATGCTCGAAGCGAAAAATATCTCCTTTTACGTTGGGGGCAAAAAGCTACTCGATGACGTCTCGGTGAAGTTTCAACCCGGTAAAATCAACCTCATCATCGGGCCAAACGGAGCTGGAAAATCGACTTTGGTCAAATTACTCTGCGGACAAATCAAACCCACGCAGGGCGAGGTACTATATAACGGTGAACCCATCCAACATTTTTCGGTGGCGGAGCTCGCACGCATCCGGGCGGTGCTGTCCCAAAACGTTGAATTAGCCTTTCCCCTCACCGTGGCCGAGGTGGTGATGATGGGGCGCTATCCCCACTTCTCCGGCGGCCCGACCGCGCAGGACGTGGCCGCCTGTGAGGAAGCTATGCGGTTTTTCGATGTCCTGGAAATGGCCGGAAGGAACTACTTAACTCTAAGTGGCGGCGAAAAGCAGCGCACCCATTTTGCCCGCGTCACCGCCCAAATCTGGTACCCGGCTTCCAATGGCTGCCGCTACCTGATCCTGGACGAGCCGCTTACGTTTCTGGACGTTTTCTACCAGTTCGATTTCATGCACAAATTGGTAGAATTGGTAGCCCAACCCGACCTGGTCGTTACGGGCGTGGTTCACGACCTGAACCTGGCCGGAAAATTTGCCGATCATCTGGTAGTACTGCACGAGGGCAAAGTCCTCGCCAATGGCCCCCGAGAATCGGTTCTGACACCCGAAATTATCCGACGAGTGTACAAAATGGAAGTGGAAGTGCAAAACGTCGGGGGCGTTACGCGGTTGTACTTTTAGTTTTTTCTCCTAACATTACATAAAATTCATCTTCTTAATGTTGGCGTAGCTAATCGCAATCGCTTCTAATGGCGGCTGCTTCGTAACGTCCTGTTCCACGAAGAGGTGCTTGATTCCCGCCATTTTACCCGCATCCAGAATGCGCTGGAAGTCGATGGAGCCCATACCCACTTCGGCAAATTCGCGTTTTTCGGTTTTGGCCATGTCCTTCATGTGGACCAGCGGGAAACGGCCGGGGTTTTCTTTGAATAAAGCCACGGCATCCTGCTTGGCGAAAGAAGACCAGTACAAATCCAACTCCATTTTGACCAGTTTAGGATCGGTTTCTTTCAGAATCAAATCGTAGGGAATCTTTCCGTCCACGTTCTGAAATTCGAAATCGTGGTTGTGGTAGCAAAACTGAATCCCGGCTTTTTGGCACACCTCGCCCGATTTGTTGAAGAGTTCGATGAATTTCTGGTAGTTGTCCAGCGTCCGTTCGTTGGGCATAATGTAGGCGCAGGCCACGTACTTCTGTCCGGCGGCGGCGGCATCGTCTACGAGTTGGCTCAGGCTGGTTTGCAGTTGCGCGGGCATGTAGTGGCCGCTGGGCGTAGTCATGCCCAGGGATTTAAGGTAGTCCTTAAATTCTGTGGGGGCCATGCCAAAAAACTTACCATTGGCGTAGCCGAACGTCTCGACCTCGGTAAAGCCGATGTCGGCCACTTTTTTCAAGGTGCCCTTGGGGTCCTTGGCCATCAGGTCGCGTACCGTGTAGAGTTGCAATCCGATGTTTTTGGGCGGTTTGGCAAAGGAAATATTTTTGGTCAGGAGCGGAAGCGCGAGCGCCAGGGCGCCGGTTTTCAAGAATTCTTTGCGGGAAATTGAATTGGAGAATGTCATGAATGCGATAGGTTAGGAGTGAAAACGATCTGGTGAATAGAAATGAATACTAAAACGCTGATAAACTTCCAAACTTACAATATTTCTACTTCTTCTAACTGACTTTGAATTGCTGCCGCAGGCACGCAAAGGTTTTGGTTTCGCCTTCGGTGACGAACTTCCAACCCGGGAAACCGTTGGTGTCCAGCCCGGCCAGGCGTTGGGGGGAGGCGATACCGTTTAATAAAATCTCCGCGCTTCGAGCACTAAACCGTCTAATTTTCAATACTTTTCGTAAAAAAATTCTGTCGGCTACCCCAAGTGTATTCCTACTGATAAACGAAATGTTATGAAAAAAATGCTTCCCTCCGCCTTGGCTTTACTCGTCCTATTATTTAGTCTCACGTACTGCTTCGCCCAGAAAAAGGAAGAATTGCCCTACCACGAGCTACCTGCCATTCGGGTAAGTAAGCTAATGGCTTCGCGGCAATCCCCGGCTGTAATACTAATCCGTGCAGAGGTAGCAAATTCGTCCGAGGGCCAAACGGGTTCCTTCGAATTATTCATATTGGTCGATGGGAAACTGATCGACCGGCAGGAATTGAGTCTGGGCGCTCACGCTTCGGAACAGGTTACGTACGATTGGCAACATCCATCCCCCGGAGAACACCGGATTCAGATAATAGCCGACCCGGATGAAAAGCTGCACGAATCGAACCGCAGTGATAATAGTAGCGAACTCATCATCACGAACGCATCCGGGGCAATACTAATGGTAAACAAAGCGACCCCTGACTTGCCCGAAGGCGTTGATTTGGTGATCGAAGGGGTGTCCGTCCAGGGACACCGGTTTCAGCAGGACAAAAATCGCCTGGTCACGATTAATTTCAGGGTAACCAATCATTCAGCTAGTGACGAAAAAAAGCCTATCCGCACTCAAGTTGATCTGGGCTCAGAAACCAGATTTAAAAAAACGTACACCATAACGACAGAAAGACTGGGAGCTGGTCAGTCAGCCTATATTTCATGCCCGGTTCTGGATGCCCCCGATCATTTCACCATCTCGATCAGGACCGATGCCGACAATGCGGTGGCGGAGACCGATGAAGCGAATAACACCGTCCAGACTTTCTACGAAAATCCAACTCCTCCGGTCGGGCGCTGGATTTCGATAGGCCCTGACCAGATTTCGGGCGTGAATGACGTTGGTTATCCCTGGACAGCGGCCATCGGCAGGCTTTCGGCCATTGCCTTTCAACCGGGTGATTCCCGGGTGATGTACGTTGGTGGCCAAAGTAGTGGCGTGTGGAAAACGCTAGACGGAGGTACCAACTGGTTTCCGCTGACCGATCATATTTCCGTCAGTGTGGCAGCCCTCGCAACTTCGTCGCAGAATGCCAATCAGGTTTTTTGGGTAACGGCGCACCAGGGGGTGTTTCGGTCGGATGATGCCGGGCTGAGTTGGATTCAGATCAATATGCAGGATTTGAATGCCGTGGTACACGGGGGCAAACTCCTGATTCACCCCCGAGATCCAACGATCATGCTGCTCAATTCCGAGGATGGAATTTACCGTTCCACCGATGCCGGAGCGACTTGGACGCTGAGTGTCTCCGGCGTCACCGGCACCGGATTGGAAATCGACCGGGGCAGGGACATCTTGTATTGCGCGGTATCGAATCTGAGCAATGCCGCCGTGGCCGGTATTTACGCATCGTCCGATCGGGGAGCCAGCTGGCGAAAGCTGAGGGGATGTCCGGGGGGAAGTCTGCCGGCGGTGGGGGCGACGAAACGAATCAGTATCGCGCTATCCGGCTCGAGAATGTACGCCAGTTTCCGGGATACAACGAGTTTTCAACTCTACCGCACGACGAACATTGCGTGTTCCATCGGCAGTACTCAGGAATCGGCCTGGGAAAAGGCGTGGGGCACCACGACTGATTTTTCGGTATTGTGGAGTGGGCTTTGGGCTAATCCGCTGGATGAAAACAGCCTTTATTTGGGCGGGACCGCGTTCTGGCGCTCTACCAACCAGGGGAGTTCATTCACAAAAGTGAGTGATTACGGTACAGCTTTGGGTAGTGCCCACGCCGATCATCATGGATTTGCGGTGTTGCCGAGTGCGGCGGGTACCATTTTTACGCTCAACGATGGCGGGATATACAAGTCAGCCCAAAATGGAAATGAAGGCACCTGGAGCCTGGCCGGAAAAGGGATTGCCAACGTAGAGTTTTATGACCTAGCCGATGCCTTCACCCGGCCCGACGTACTCATTGGGGGTACCCAGGACAATGGAATTATCAAAACCGAAGGTACCCTCGCCTGGAAAGCCAAACGGGGCGGTGACGGAGCTACGGTGGACATAGATGACACGGATGCCAATACCATGTACTCCATGGGGCAATATGCACCAAGTATCCAACGATCCACTAATGGGGGCAACAACTGGAACAATATGAACTCTGGCTTGCCGAGCGGTGATACGTGCTTTAACATGCGTTTCCACCTTCACCCCCGGAAAATGAACATTGTGCTGGCGGCTTGTACAAATCTATGGCGCATTACCGACCCAGGGGGAACCTGGCAAACGATCTTTACGCCGACGGTGGGAGTAGTGACTTGTTCGGCGGTGGAACCGACTACCGACCTTTACCTCGCTGGTACGTCCCGTGGCAAGTTGGTCGGAGGTATTGGTGGCTCCAATTTTCTGCCCATTTTTTCTCACCCTTCGTCAGCCTCCGTGGTCGATATCGAACTTGACCCGGAGCAGGCCGACATCCTGTACCTGGGCTGTGCGGGTAGCACTATCGGCCGTGTATATCGGTTGCAGCGGAATCCCGCTGTACTGGCCGATACAGCCCGCGATATCACCGGGAATCTACCGGTCGGGCTACCGATTCAGTGCCTGGCCGTGGACCGGATGAATGATTTCACTGTCTATGTCGGCACTTCACAGGGAGTATATCGGGGTAGATCGGCGGATCGCGGGCAGTCGTGGGTGTGGGACACTTACATGGACGGACTGCCCCTGGCCGATGTCCGGGATTTAGAGGTTCACCCCGTTACGGGGGTAATAAGGGCAGCTACTTTTGGCCGGAGTGCATTTGAGGTATATACAGGATCTCCGCTCGGAAGTGTGCTGGCGGCCAACGGTAAAATCAATTTCCTACGGCTCCACGACGTGGGAACCAGTTTTGGCCCGCCCAACGACGTGCTGGATGCCGAAGCCGTTGTTCGGTTGGAAAGCAGGCCGGGGCAGTATTTCGGGGTACAACTCAGGCCCGGCTCCGCCGAAGCCAGCCATGCCGCTTCCGTACAGTTGCTACGCACGGCTTTCGAGGCAAACCTGCCTGTCAGCATTGATTACATCAGGAATGGCATTCATTCGGGCAGGATAATTCGGGTCATGCTGAAATGACAGGTCGGTGTTTCGGCCACGTTTCAATCTCAAATAAAATAGTTTCTTAATTCAAAAATTAAACAGATAATCATGCGCTACTTAACCTTGTTCTCAATCGTAGTACTGGCTGCTTTATGTACTGGCGCTCAACCCCTCGACCTGCTTAATGCCCGAGGTAAGATCACCCTGCTCAGAACGCACGACGTAGGTACGAAGTACGGCCCACCCACCGACCAGATTGATGTGGAAACGGTGATTCAACTCAATACCAAACCCGGCATGGCCTTCGGTTTTCAACTACGGGACGATGCCCAACGCGTGACTCGGGAAGGAATGCTGGATCTGCTCCGGGATGCTTTCCGTAACAATTGGACCGTCAGTATCGACTATACGATTACCCAGCCCAAAAAAAACGGGGTGATCATTCGGGTGTGGGTAGAAAAGCCCCCCGGCGCGGTAGTGTCCTCCGGTAATAACTGAGCCGCAGGTGAAGAAAGTGATCAGGAGCAGAAAGGCTGAGCGTTGGGAAAAGAAGCGCAGCGGGAAACAAGATATTGTAGAGGAAGGGCTTGTTTTTAAGGCGTTTTGTAATTTCATTGCGTAGTATGGGCCGCTTTGCGCCCAATCCGCAAACCCATCTCTTCATGCGCAAGTACTTTACCCTATCCCTCCTCATCCTGCTGCTTCACGCGGCGGCCTACTCGCAAACCTACGACCCCGCTCTTTTCGACGCGATGCAGTGGCGCATGATCGGCCCGCACCGGGGCGGGCGCACGGTAGGAGCCGTGGGCGTCCCGCAGCAGCCGAACGTCTTCTACATCGGCGTCAACAATGGCGGCGTCTGGAAAACGACCGACTATGGCCGCACCTGGTTCCCGATTTTCGACGACCAGCCCACGGGTTCCATTGGCGACGTAGGCGTTGCGCCTTCCAATCCCAACGTGGTCTATGTGGCGAGCGGCGAGGGCCTGCACCGTCCCGATCTTTCGGTGGGCGACGGGATGTACAAATCCACCGACGCCGGAAAAACCTGGACCAACCTCGGCTTGGCCGATGCGCAGCAAATCGGCAACATCAGCATCGATCCCACCGACGAAAACCGGGTTTTCGCCGCCGTGTTGGGGCATCCCTACGGCGCGAACGAAACGCGGGGCGTCTATCGCACCACCGATGGCGGTAAGAATTGGGAAAAGGTTTTGTACAAAAATCAGGACACCGGGGCCATTCAGGTGACCATTGACCCGAACAATCCGCAAGTCGTGTACGCCGACCTTTGGCAGGCGCAGGAAGGTCCCTGGGAGAATGCGGAATGGCAGGGCCCCGAGAGTGGGCTTTACAAATCCACCGACGGCGGCACCACCTGGCGCAAACTCACCAAAGGACTGCCAACCTTCGCGCAGGGCGTTGGGCGCATCGGCTTTGGCATCGCGCCTTCCGATTCGCGCCGAATGTACGCCACCGTGGACGCGCCCGAGCAAGGCGGCGTCTATCGCTCCGACGACGCGGGCGAATCGTGGCGACTCATCGACGACGATCCCCGCCTGTGGGGACGCGGCAGCGATTTTGCCGAAGTGAAGGTGCATCCGGCCAATCCCGACATCATTTTCATCGCCGACGTCGTGACCTGGAAATCGACGGACGGCGGCAAAACCTTTGAAGATTTTCGGGGCGCGCCGGGCGGCGACGACTACCACCGCCTCTGGATCAATCCCACCAATCCCGACATCATTTTGCTGGCGGGCGATCAGGGCGCGATCATCACCGTCAACGGCGGACAGACGTTCAGTTCGTGGTACAATCAGCCCACGGCGCAGTTTTACCACGTCAGCACCGACAACGCCTTTCCCTACAACGTGTTGGGCGGACAGCAGGAAAGCGGCTCGGTGGGCATCGCCAGCCGGGGCAACGACGGCCAAATCACCTACCGCGAGTGGCATCCCGTGGGCGTGGAGGAATACGGCTACGTGGCCGCCGACCCGCTGGACCCGAATATCATTTACGGCGGAAAAGTCACCCGCTTCGATAAGCGCAGCGGGCAGGTGCAGAACATCGCCCCCGAGGCCGTCCGCAGCGGCAAGTACCGCTTCGTCCGCACGGCCCCCGTTTTGTTTTCGCCCATCGACCCCAAAACGCTCTTTTTTGCCGGGAATGTTTTGTTCAAAACCCGGACGGGCGGCGATTCCTGGGAAGTCATCAGCCCCGACCTCAGCCGCCCGACCTACGACGAAATCCCGGCCAGCGTGGGAATTTACACCACCGAAGAATTGAAGAAAATGCCCCGCCGGGGCGTGATTTACGCCCTGGCCCCGTCGTACGTGGACAGCAGTACGATCTGGGCCGGGACCGACGACGGTCTGATCCACGTCACCCGCGACGGTGGTAAAAACTGGCAGAACGTGACGCCGCCGAGCCTGAAACCCTGGGCCAAAGTGTCGCAACTGGAAGCCAGCCACACCGACGCCCACGTAGTCTATGCCGCCATCAACGGCATCCGGCTCGACGACATGAAACCGCACATTCTGCGCACCCGCGACGGCGGGCCCACCTGGCAGGAAATCGTGCACGGACTGCCAGCCCAGCCGATCAACACCGTGCGGGAAGACCCCTTGCGGAAGGGAATGCTATTCGCCGGGTCGGAAACGGCGGTATCCGTTTCGTTCGACGACGGGGAAAACTGGCAGCCGCTGCGGCTGAATATGCCCGCCACCTCCATCCGCGACCTGGTCATCAAGGACGACGACATCGTGGTCGGTACCCACGGGCGCAGTTTCTGGATTCTGGACGACATCACGCCGCTGCGCCAGTTGACCGCCGAAGTCGCCAAAGCCCCGGTGACGCTCTTCCGACCCCAACTTACCTACCGCGTCCGCTGGAACATGAACCCCGACACGCCGCTACCGCAGGAGGAACCCGCCGGACAAAACCCACCCGACGGGGCCATCATCGACTACACCCTCAAAGAAAAAGCCACCGGACTGGTGACGCTCGAAATCCTGACCGTTGGCGGCGAACTTGTGCGCCGCTACACCTCCGCCGACGAACCCTACCCGATGCCCGCCGTCAACGTGCCGGACTACTGGCCCCGCCCGCAGCAAATCCTCTCGGGCGAAGCCGGATCGCACCGCTTCCTCTGGGACCTGCACTACGCGCCGCTGCCCGGCCCGGTGACTTTCCCCATCGCGGCCACCTACCGCAACACGGCCCCCGCCTACACCTCGCCCTGGGTGATGCCGGGTACCTACACGGTTCGCCTCACGGTAAACGGGAAAGTATATGAACAACCGTTAACCGTAAAAATGGACCCGCGCGTGCCTACACCCGTTGAAAAACTACAACAGCAGCATGACTTGTCTAAGACGATGTACGAGGGGCGGCAGAAACTGAGCAGCACAGCGGTTGAACTCAAAGCCCTCCGCGTGGCTCTCGATAGCCAACTGGCCAAAGCCGTAAAGAAAGAAAAGGCAAAACTCGCTACCCGACTCGAACAGATGGTGGCGCTGGAAAAAGAGCTGCCTGCCTTGCAGCGGAGTTTGTCTGTGGTGTTTGGTATTTTGCAGGATAGTGATTTTGCGCCTACGACGCAGGGGGTGAAGGCGGCGGGGGAAACGGAGAAGTTGGTGGATACGTGGGTGAAGAAGTGGGAGGAGTTTAGGGCCGCAAAGTAAATAGTCGGTTCTTAAAAAGGGGTTAAATTATTTGTTATCAGTAGATTAACTGGTTAAATTTAGGGTAGAAAATGCAAGAAAACGGCTTTTCAATCTAAGAACCTTGCAGATATTATGCTCGCCAAAAAGAAGAACACGGCC
>JBBSUC010000063.1:0-33164 GCA_038235275.1 Cytophagales bacterium
ACGGCAGGCGCTGCCCCACCGCCCTGATGGCGGCCACGGGGCGGGTGCCCACCTCTTCCCATCCCGAACAGAGAAGTTAAGCCCCGCACCGCCGATGGTACCGGTCTCAAAGCCGGCAGAGTAGGTAGCCGCCACTTTTTTCATCACAAGCCAGGAAGCCCCAATGCTGATGCAGTGGGGCTTCCCTGCGTCCAGGAGGATGGATTATTTTTAAAAATACCTATCTAGCCATTTTCCTTATATTTGAGCAAAGCTTTTAATAAACCTTCCTTAAAATTAACACTCATGAACAAATACCTAAAATGGACCTTGATCGTGGTCGGTAGCCTGGCCATCATCGCCTTCATTGGTCTCAAAATCATGGCGGCCAATACTAAAAAAGCCAGCCCCGAAGAAACTATCACTCTCAACGAGGGAGCGAAACACGTGGAAGTTTATTACAATCGACCTTCCAAAAAGGACCGCGAAATTTTTGGTGGCCTGGTGCCTTACGGCGAGGTTTGGCGGACGGGTGCCAATGAAGCTACCACTTTCACGACGAAAAGCGAACTCGTTATCGACGGGAAAATGCTGCCCGCCGGGGAGTACACTCTTTGGACCATTCCCGAGCGCGACAAGTGGACGGTTATCTTTAACAGTAAGCAGTATGGTTGGGGAATTAATTTTGACGGTACCTCTATCCGCGAGCCGGAAGCTGACGTTCTAAAAGTAGAAGTACCTACTCAAACCACTGCTTCTCCGGTAGAAATGTTCACGATCTCATTCGATCAATCTGTTCCGGCGATGGAAATGGCCTGGGATATGACAAAGGTTTCGGTTCCCATCAAGTAGAAAAATTACGATGGAAAATGAAGCAAAAGTCATGGCCCCGAATTTGGTATTGTACACTAAAAGGGCAGCTACTTCTTTGGGGTGGCGGGCTGAAAGTCAGGATGGCCCGCCTGCCAGAGGGCGAAGGCGTACATGTTGGCGAAGTTGCGGAAGGTTACGGCCTTGTCTTCGGTGAAGTGGCCGTTATCGTAGTTGACTTGCATCAGCACGGGTTTGCCCGACGTAGTGGCGTTTTGTAGCGCAGCAGCAAACTTACCCGGCTCCCAGGCAATTACACGCGGGTCGTTCATGCCGCCGACGCACAGTACAGCGGGGTACTTCGTGCCGTTTTTCACGTGTTGGAAGGCGTCCATTTCGTAGAGGGCCATGCACTGAACCGAGTCTTTGACAGTGCCAAACTCCGGAGCGTTGACCGGCCCGTTAGGTGTTTCTTCCATCCGCAGGGCGTTGGAGCAACTTACGTTGCTAATGGCAGCCGCAAAAAGATCAGGGCGCTCCGTAATAGCCCGGCCAATGAGGATGCCGCCCGCGCTGGTGCCTTCGCCGATGAGGTGCTGGGGGCTGGTGTAGCTGTTCTTGACGAGGTATTCGCCACTGCTGATAAAGTCTTTCCAAGTGTTGGGTTTGGTGGTCTGGTAGCCCGATTTGTACCAGGTTTGCCCTTTTTCGGAACCTCCGCGCGGGTGCGTTACTGCCAGCACGACGCGCTGATTCAGTAAGGTCAGGTTTCGTCGGCTGAAGTAGGGCGTGGCTGAACTTCCGTAGGCCCCGTAACCGATCATGAAGCAAACCGCGCTGCCATCGCGCTTCAGTCCTTTCTTGTACACTAGTGACAGCGGCACCATCACCCCGTCATGCCCCGGAATTTCCAGCTCTTCCACCACCAAATCGGCCACGCCGGGGTAGTTAGGCTGCACGTCGAAGGTACTGACTGCAATTTTACGGGTTTCCGGGTCGTAATCGTAGAGCGTACTGGGATTGTTCCAGGATGTGATGTAAGTGAGGATGTCGTTGCTGCGGGGCGCGTCGTAGAGTTCTACGCCTATGGTACCCGTGCCGGGTATCGGCACGTCGGCCCATTGGCCGTTGCGCGAATCGTACTGCCGGATCTTCTCGTTGATGCCGTTGCTCAAGGTCACGAACAGAAAATCTTTGCTAGACACCATCCGGGTGATATTCAGCTTGCTCTCAGGCAACAGCACAGTAGCCGCAGTGGGGTTGGGATTGGCTGCGTCCGTCACCAGAATCTGGCCGTTAGGGGCGTTTTTGATACTTTGGAGGAAGATCTTGTTCCCCAGCTTAACGAAGTAAATTACGCTGTCGGTAGGGGCAGCCAGTCGCCTCCAGGCAAGGGTGGGTTTAGTCAAATCGGTCGGGTCGGCCATGAAAGCATCGGCCCGCTGGTCCACCGAAGCCAAGATGCCGTAAAGTTGCGTATGATCGTCAGAGAAAAACATAATAGGGTAATGGTCAGGGCGGATGCCCATGCCGGGATTTTTGGCCCGTGACCAGAGTTCAGGATCTTTGGCTGGGTCGCTGCCGAGTTTGTGCAGCCGCGCCTTCGTATCCAGATTCCCCTTTGGGTCTTTAGTGTCCATCGAATTGTTGGGGGTGTACAGAAACCCGCTGTTGTCGGGAAGCCAGTCCACCTGCCCCCCAAACACCGGCCCAACACTTTCGGGCCGAAAGGTTTTGGTGGCTACATCCATCGTCCGTAGCGTTGAGAGTTCGGCACCGCCTTCCTGCAATCCGATACATAACAGTTTACCGTCAGGGCTGGGCGTGAACGCGCTCATGGCGTAGGTTTTCCCTTCTCCAAACGTTGTCGGGTCGAACAACAGTTTTTCGGGTCCTAGCGTGGCACTCCCGGTTTTGCCTTCCCTCATGCACAGCTTACCCACATTTTCGTTGGGTAGCGTTTTGCGGTAGAAATAGGTGTTGCCGCGTTTCTTAATTTCGCCGTAGCGTACGCTCAGCAGTTTATCGTAGTCGACAAAGGTCTGGATGAGTTTGTCTCGGCCCGGAATCTGGGCTAGCACGGCGTTGGTGTAGTCGCCCTGGGCTTTGAACCAGGCCTGGGTTTCGGGGCTGCTCATGTCTTCCAGCCAGCGGTAATTGTCCACCACCTGCTTCCCGAAATAGGTGTCGGTGACGGGACGTTTGGGAGAGTCCGGTAGTTTGACGGCGGGCTGGGAAAGGGCCATTGCGCCAGTCAGCAGTGCTATGGCGGAAAAGAAAATCCTGTTCATCAGGTTGTAGGTTGGTTTGAGTAGGGGAAAACTTCCTCCATTAGTCGCAAAAAGGCCCAGCTGAGAAACAGGGCAAAAATAAACCGTAGTTTTCCAGCCAAGTAGTTCCACCTACCAGCTTATCCGAAACCCCACCCCGTGCACATTGTCGATGCGGAGGTTAGGGTCGCCGCTGAGGTACTTGCGGAGCCGGGAAATGAAAACGTCCAGGCTGCGGCCCATGAAGTAGTCATCGTCACCCCAAATGGCTTTCAGCAGGTCTTCGCGCCGGATGACTTCATTCGGGCGTTCGGCCAAATACTTCATGACTTCGGCTTCCCGGAATGTCAGCGTATGGATGCTGCCGTTCAGGGTGAGGGTTAGTTTTTGGAAGTCGAAGAGATATTTTCCGACCCGCCGGGGCGCCTCATCGTCGGTTGTTGGCTTGTCCGTTTTGGAGCGGCGCAGGAACACCTCAATGCGTAAGATTAATTCCTGAATACTGAACGGTTTGGTCACGTAGTCGTCGGCCCCCAGGCGCAGTCCGTGCAGACGATCGTCGAGCAGGGCGCGGGCGGTCAGGAAAAGAATGGGAACGTGCTGGTCGGCGGCGCGGATTTTTTCGGCGAGCGTAAAACCGTCCATTTCGGGCAGCATCACATCCAGCACGCAGATATCGAAGTGGTCTTGCTGGAAAGTTTCCCAAGCTTGCTTTCCGTCGGTGCAGTGGACGATCTCGTACTCGTTGGCTTCGAGATTATCCTTCGTGGCAAAACCCAGGTTGGGGTCGTCTTCGACGTACAGAATGCGGGGATTCATGGCAAGATGATTGCTGGTGAGTTATCGGCGGCTATGAAAACGCATCCGGTAGTCCACGTCCACGATGCCTTTGGAAATATCGCTGAGTTTGCGTTTGAGGAGCTGGCGTTTCAGGGCAGGGAGGTAATCGGTAAAAAGCTTTCCGTGCAGATGGTCGTACTCGTGCTGAATGATGCGGGCGGCCATGCCTTCGTGAGTTTCCTCGTGCTCTTTCCAATCGATGTCCCGGTAACGGATCGTCACGAACTCGGGTCGATACACTTCACCCCGAATGCCGGGAATGCTCAGACAGCCCTCCTCGAAAGCCCAGTCGTCGCCGTCTTCGTCTACGATTTCGGGATTGATGAACATTTTTTTGAAACCTTCCAACGTGGGGTCTTTGTCTTCCTCCTCTTCGTCTTCGTTCATGGCCGTACCATCTACCACGAAAACCCGAATACCCAAACCGACCTGCGGGGCAGCCAAACCTACGCCCGCCGATTCGTGCATGGTTTCAAACAAATCGTCCGACAGCTTTTGCAAATCCATTTCGTCTTTTTCCAATGGCCGGGTCACTTTTCGCAGAATAGGATCTCCGTAAGCTACTATGGGATAAATCATTAAAATTAAATATGATGTATTAAATAAATAGGTATGATATATTAATACTTGACTGTTATATCTGCAAGCATTACCATGATGCAGGCATAATGTCCTGTTAATGCCTGGGATTGAATTGCTGACTTTCCATAAATGATTGCAGAATGACTACGGCACTTACTTTATCGAGGTTGCCTTTTTCCTGGCGTTCGCTTTTCTTGCTGCCGCCCGCAATCATGGCTTGTAAGGCGATAGAAGAGGTAAAGCGCTCGTCGTGCGGGTGAACGGGAATAGCTGGGAAAGTAGCTTCCAATTTTTTAATAAATGTCCTCACTGCTTGAGTATTATGGGTGTCGCTGCTGTCCAATCGGCGCGGCATTCCGATGACGATGGCCTCCACTTCCTCGCGGTCCACGTATTTTTTCAAATAATCCAACAGCAAATGCGTCCGCACCGTTTCCAGGGCCGTGGCAATAATCTGCAACGGATCGGTCACAGCCAGTCCGGTTCGCTTGGAGCCGTAGTCGATGGCGAGGAGACGCATTTTTTTAATTAGTGAATTAGTGAATTAGTGAATTGTGAATTAGTGAATAGCGCTTTCGCCAGCTATTGAGTCCGACATTCCATAATTCACCGCACGGGCGGCCGCGTAATTCCAAATTGATCACACAAAGATAAAGCCTTTGTGTGGCTTTTGGCAAATTGAGTGGGTTAGAACCGGGAGTGGGGCAGGGATGTTAAAGTTTCTTAATAGATTCTCCGAACTTTTAGCTTCGCTTTGGGAACACGCCTTTTCCGTATCTTTGCCCTCATGACCGAAAAACGATGGATTTCTGCGACTGAGCTGACGAACGAAGAACAGGCGTCTGCCGATGCTTTAGCGACGGCGATCAACGTCAGTCCTTTTCTGGCGTCTTTGCTGGTGCAGCGTGGTGTTCATGATTTCGACGAGGCCAAGGACTTTTTCCGGCCAGATATTTCCTTTCTGCACGATCCTTTTTTGATGAAGGATATGGACAAAGCCGTTGAGCGCCTGACAGCGGCGATGGCTGAGGGTGAAAAAATCCTGGTCTACGGCGACTACGACGTGGACGGCACCACTTCGGTAACCATGTTCTACGGCTTTCTCAGCACCATTTACGATCAACTCGATTACTACATTCCTGACCGCTACACCGAAGGCTACGGCGTATCCACGCAGGGCATCGACTGGGCCAAGGAACACGGTTTTTCGCTGATCGTCTGCCTTGATTGCGGGATCAAATCAGTGGATAAAGTGGAATACGCCAATAGTTTGGGCGTGGATTTCATCATCTGTGACCACCACCGTCCCGGCGACGTGCTGCCGCCTGCCGCTGCGGTTCTCGATCCCAAGCGGGTCGATTGCGCTTATCCCTACAAAGAGCTGACAGGCTGCGGCGTGGGCTTTAAGCTGCTCCACGCCTTTTGCCAACAAAATGGGCAAGATTTAGCTTTGCTCTATCCTTATCTGGATTTGCTCGTCGTGAGCATCGCTTCCGACATCGTGCCGATTACGGGCGAAAACCGAGTGCTGGCCTACTACGGCTTACAGCACCTGAATTCCACGCCTCGCGCCGGGTTGAAGGCTTTGATCAAAATTGCCGGCATTCATAACGTGTTGGATATTCAAAATGTCGTGTTTGGACTGGGGCCCCGCATCAACGCCGCCGGACGCATCAAACACGCCAAAGAAGCCGTGCGGCTATTACTTTGTGACGACGAGGACGAGGCCGACGAATTTGCGCAGCAAATCAATAAGCACAACGCCGACCGCCGGAAGTTCGACACCAGCATTACGGACGAAGCTTTGGCCATGATTCAGGAAGACGCCTGGCTTTCGGGGGCCAAGAGTACGGTACTTTTTAAAGAAGATTGGCACAAAGGCGTCATCGGTATCGTGGCGAGCCGCTGCATCGAGCATTTTCACCGTCCCACGATTATCCTGACGAAATCAAACGGCAAAGCCGCCGGTTCGGCGCGGTCGGTGCCGGGCTTCGATGTGTACGAGGCTATCGAGGAATGCGCCGACCTGCTTGAACAATTCGGCGGCCACACCTTCGCGGCGGGCATGACGCTGCCCGTCGAGAATATCGATGCGTTCCGTCTTCGCTTTGACGAAATTGTCAGCGGCCGCATCCTGCCCGAACAGCTCACGCCGATGATCAGCGTGGACCAGGAACTCGATTTGGAAGATATTTCCTGGAAAGCCTACAAAGTATTGAAACAAATGGGGCCGTTTGGGCCGGGCAACATGTTGCCCGTGTTCGTAAGCCGGGGCGTGTCCATCGCCGGAAAGCCGACGATCATGAAGGAAAAACACATCAAATTCAACGTCTATCAGGGCAATTCACCCGCTTTCACGGTGATCGCCTTCAGCATGGCGCACATTTACCCCGATTTAATGGACGGCAAGACGTTCGATATCTGCTATTCGCTGGACGAAAACACCTTTCGGGATAAAACAACGTTGCAGTTCATGCTAAAAGACATCAAGTTTTAATTAGACATTAGATTTTAGACGTTGGATAATAGGCTTTCAAACCCGGCATCCAGCATCCAAAATCCAACCGCACCGGCGGACCGGTCCAAAATCCACAACCTTGGTACTACGAACCGAAAATCTTGTCAAAAAATACGGTGCCCGGCTGGTCAACGACAACGTAAGCTATCAAGTCGAGCAGGGCGAAATCGTCGGTTTGCTGGGCCCCAACGGAGCCGGAAAAACGACTTCCTTCTACATGGCGGTTGGTTTGGTGAAGCCCAACAGCGGCCACGTCTATCTGGACGACCGCGACATCACCCGTCTGCCGATGTACAAGCGGGCGCGGCTGGGACTTGGTTATCTGGCGCAGGAGGCCTCCGTGTTCCGGCAGTTGACCGTCGAAGAAAACATTAGGGCCGTACTGGAAATGACGGATTTACCGAAGCAGGCGCAGCGGGATAAGGTCGAAGAACTCATTGAGGAGTTCAGCCTGGAACACGTGCGCAAGAACATGGGCATGGTGCTGTCGGGCGGCGAGCGACGCCGCACCGAAATTGCCCGGGCTCTGGCCGTCGATCCTAAGTTCATTCTGTTGGACGAACCCTTCGCGGGCGTGGACCCGATCGCGGTCGAAGACATCCAAAACATTGTCGCCAGACTCAAACACCGCAACATCGGCATTCTCATCACCGACCACAACGTGAACGAAACGCTTTCGATCACGGACCGGGCGTATCTTCTGTTTGAAGGAAAAATTCTGAAACAAGGCACCGCCGAAGAGTTGGCCGAAGATGAGGTCGTGCGGCGGGTGTACCTGGGGCAGCATTTTGAGTTGAAGAGGAAGGTGTAGAAAAATCGTTGATTACCAGCTTCGCCGACTTTAATCCCTTATCTACCCCACTACTTCCAGCAAATAAAAACCGTAGGGCGCAAAAACCAGGTACTCCTCATCGTACCCAACTCCGTAAGTTTTCCCGCCCCAATGATCGTACAGTTTTGCGGGAGTCGCGCCGTGTTCTTTAAAGGCATACCAGGTTAGAAAAGCCGTTTCGGAACTATAATTGAACAAGCAGTAAAGACGCTTCTCCTCGCTGTATCGCAGAAATCCCGCGAGGTGAATATTATGGCTGGGCAGCCAGGCAATGTTACCAAAATCGGCCACGACGGGTAGTTTCTTGCGAATCGAAAGCAGTTTTTTTATCCCCACAAAAACCCGATTTTCCACTGTGTCAGCCACTTTTGCGCGAGCATTCTTTTTCCAATCAATTACTGGGCGGTGCATCCAGCGGTTGTCGTAGCTTGTGGCCGGGTCTTGCTGGTAGGCGTAGTCGTTGAGGTAAGCTACTTCGTCGCCGTAGAAGAGCATGGGTAATCCGCCCAGGAAGATACTGTTGGCCTGCATGAGCAGTATTTTCTGAATGGCCAGTGCAATGCCCGCTTCGTCGTTTTCTTCCACCGCCTTTTCCAGCCCGCAGAGCGAGGCCAGAGTGCCGCTGATGCGGGCGTCCTGGTTTTTGGGATTGACCGAAAACAACGCGCCCCGGGCGGGTGAGCCGGGAAAGTCGCCGGACAGGTACTCTTTCAGATAAAGGCGGTGCGGATAAGGATCATATCCTGCTTGCTCGATCATGTAATCGTCGAAAGCCAGGCCGATGTCGTCGTGGCAGCGGGTATAAGTGATCCAGGAAGTGCCGACGGGCTTGCGGGCCAACACGGGTTGGGCGGCGCGCATGACCGATGTTTGTCCAGTGGCTAAGGCGTCCCACTGCAGGGCCATTTGGGTGGCGTTGTAGGCAAAGTCACACTCCTCGGCCCGGTAACGGCCCTCGCCAAAGTACTTCATGATGGCCGCCGGGGCCACGATCGCCTCGCCCAGCAGGGCCATACCGGGGGCAGCCGCTTCCACGCATTTTTTGATGAGCTGTAGAATCGTGTGCGCCTGCGGCAGATTCTGGCAGTTGGTACCCATTTGTTTCCAGAGAAAAGCCGGGGCGTCGATGCGCAGGATGTCCACGCCCAGGTTCGCCGAGAAAAGGACATTGTCGAGCATTTCGACGAATACGCGCGGGTTGGTGTAGTTGAGGTCCCACTGATAATTGTGAAAAACCGTCATCACCCACTTTTTGCATTCGGGTACCCAGGTGAAATTGCCCGGCGCGGCCTCCGGGAAAACCTCGGGCATGCTTCGCTCGTACTGCTCGGGAATGGTGCTGAAATCGAAGAAGTAGAAATAATCCTGGTAAGTCGGGTCGCCCGCTTTGGCTTTTTCCGCCCATTCGTGGTGGTGGGAAGTGTGGTTGAGGACAATGTCCAGCATCAGGAACATCTTCTTTTTACTTAAAGCGCCCTGCACTTTTTTCAAATCCTGAATCGTCCCAAATTTCTCGTCCACTTTCCGAAAATCGGATACCGCGTACCCGCCATCGCTCTCCCCCGCCGGACTGGCAAACAACGGCATCGGGTGCAATAGGTTCACACCCAAATCGCGCAGGTAGTCCAGTTTGCTGGGCAGGTCGGCCAGCGTACCACAAAACCGATCGACGTACAAACTCATACCCGCCAACTCATTGCTCAGAAACCAGTTTTCAGCCTTCTCCGCATCCCGCTTTTTCAAAGCCGCCGACCGCGCCTGGTGCGCCGCGATCAAAACCTCGATCAACCGACCAAAATTCTCCCCGTAGCCGGGATGCTCGGCATAAAGCTGGGCGTATAATTCCTGAATATCACCCATCCGCAACGCCAAATCAGTATAAAACTTAGCATCGACTCCGGCAATGTCCAGCTTTTTCTTCGTGGTACTTTTCAGCAATAATTCCGCAATGTGCTTTCTAGTCATTCCAAAAAAATCGTTGACCTTTAACCCCCAAAAATTAATGTCCTCCTCCACCCCCAAACGTCCCCCCTTCCGTCACCGCGCTCTTGTTTATTTTTATAAACAAAACCGAAAATGCCGCCAAAATCAGCAAAATCCCCGCCAATTTGATGGCATTGACCGGACTGCTGCCCAACCAGTTATTGTAGTACAAGGGCATCGTAAAAGTCTCCAGCAGCATCGGAATCACGATAAATATGTTGAAAATTCCCATGTAAATGCCCGTCCGTTCGGGTGGAATGCTACCCGCCAGCATGATGTAAGGATTGCCCATCATGCTCGCCCACGAAAAACCCATGCCGATCATCGGCAACAGCAGCAGGTACTTATCGTGCAAATTGGGTAAAGCCAACAGCCCGACCCCGGCCAGAAACATGCAGATGCCGTGCAGGTACTTCGGTCCGTAGCGGTTGGCCAGCCGCGCCAGCCCGAAGGCGGCAAAGAAGGCCACGGCGTTGTAAAAAGCGCCCATCGGCCCAACCCATATTTCGGCCTGGCGGAAAGCTGGACTACCGGAGTCGATGGTGCCGAAGAGGGTCTGCGACACGCATTTGGCAATGTACTGCCAGTAAATAAACATGGCGTACCAACTGAAAAACATCATCGGTGCCATGCGCTTCATCGTGAGTGGCATCTCGCGCATGGCGTCGAAAATCTCGGCAAACGTGGAGCCAACACCCGAAGGAGAGGCGCGGATTTTGGCCTTTTCTTCTTCGGTTAATGGAATTTCCTTGGTGGTTCGGAGCGTCCAGAGAATGGAACTGATCGACACCACGCCGCCGATCAGAAAGGCTAGTAAAGTGGAGGTGGGAATGCGGCCTACCTTGCCGGACTCCGAAACGGCGAATACGGTGATGAGCAAAAATGGCGTCAGGTACGATAGCGTTTGGCCCAGGCCAGTGAAGGCACTTTGGGTCAAAAAACCGAGGGAGTGCTGGGTTTTGTCGAGCTTGTCGCTGACGAAGGCGCGGTAGGGTTCCTGCGTGACGTTGTTGGCGGCGTCCAGAATCCACAGAATGCTGGCCGCCATCCAAACCGAGCTGCTGAACGGCATGGCGAACAGCGACACGCTGCACAGGAGGGCTCCGATCAGGAAATAGGGCGTTCGGCGGCCCCAGGGGGTGATGGTCCTGTCGCTCATGGCCCCGATAATCGGCTGCACGATCAGGCCCGTCATCGGTCCGGCCAGCCAGAGTAATGGCAAAGTGCCTTCGTCGGCCCCGAGATAGGAGTAGATCGGACTCATATTGGCCTGTTGTAAACCGAAGCTGTACTGCAAGCCAAAAAAGCCAAAATTCATGTTAATGATTTGGCCGAAACTGAGGTGGGGCTTCCTGAAACTCATGGAGGAGGTAGTAGGGTTTTTACCAAATGTAGAGGAATTTTGGGAAGAAAAGAGGTGGCCTAATTCACTTCATATTCCAGCGACTTTTTTACCGTTTTCCACTCCGATTGGATGATGGAAAACACGACGGTGTCCCTTAATAATCCCTGTTGGTCGATCCGGTGGTTTCTCAGGATGCCGTCTTGTTTGGCTCCGAGCCGTAGAATGGCATTCCTGGAACGATGGTTAAACCAGTTGGTTCGGAATTCTACCGCAATCGTATCAAGATCTTCGAAGGCGTGGCGCAGCAGCAGGTACTTGCATTCGGTATTCACGCCCGTTCGCTGAAAACTCTTCGCGTACCAGGTATGACCAATTTCAAGGCGTCGGTTTTCAGATTCGATATTGCAGTACCGCGTAGTACCGATTAGCCTACCGTCTGCTCTATTGACTACTGCGAACGGAAGAGACTTGCCGCCCGCTTGCTCACGGAGAGCTGTTTCCAGGTACCCATCTATGGTTTCCTGGGAGGGGATGAAGGTGTACCAATTCCATAACTCGCCATCGGCTGCCGCTTTCAGCAAGTCATCTCTGTGCGATTTTTCCAGCGGAATCAAATCCACTCTTTTGCCTTCCAATTTTACGGAATTGAGCCAGTTTGGCATAGTTTTGTTGTTTTTGGTAGGTCAAAAAAATACCCAAATATAAGCGCTCTGGCGTTCACTCATTCCCCCATTGATTTTCCATGGATTTTGGCAAACTCGATAACATAGAAGACGTAGATTTCACGCTCCCCGACACGCATCAATTTACGACCGAAACGCTGGCGAACGCCGCGCCTTTACCAAAAAAAGAAGTGTACGTCGGACCGCCGATTTGGGCGAATAAGGAGTGGGTGGGCAAGATTTACCCGACCAACGCCAAAGACAAGGATTTCCTCTATTACTACACCCGGCAGTTCAACACCATCGAACTGAACGTGACGCACTACCAGATTCCAAGTGACGACACCATCGACCGCTGGCGCGATACCGCCCCCGAAGGTTTCAAATACTGCCCCAAATGGCCGCAGATTATTAGTCACGATGCACAATTGGTGAACGTGATGCTGCCATCGGACGAATTCGTGCGGGCGGTGCTGCGATTGGAAAACAAGCTGGGGACGACTTTTCTGCAATTGGGCCCCTCGTTCGACACCGCCAAATTCGACAATCTCGAACGATTTCTGCGGGCCCTACCCAAAGACTTTCCCATCGCCGTAGAATTCCGGCACCCCAGTTGGTTTACCGACGACTACGCCTGGCAGCGGACGCTGGAATTATTCCATGAATTGGGCGTCGGCACGGTGATGTCCGATGTTTCGGGTCGGCGCGACGTGCTGCACATGGCACTCACTACGCCCACGTTCATCCTGCGCTTCGTGGGCAACGAATTGCACCCTACTGATTATACCCGCACCGACGCCTGGCTGCAACGCATCAAAGCCTGGATGGAGCAGGGCTTGCAGCAGGTCTACATTTTTATCCACACCGAAGACAACATCTATTCACCCGAATTGGCCAAATACTGGATCGAAGGTTTCAACGCCAAAATGGGTCTTTCGCTGCAACCACCCGAAATCCGGGCGCAGGTGATTCAGGGGGAGTTATTTTAGAGAAAATTTCTGTTTTCGTTCAGGATTTTCCCCTACCTTTGCCCCATGATAAAAACACCGACGCGCTACCACTTGCACCATTGCAATACCTTTTGAGGTTTCGGGTGGCGTATCTTGCAAAAATGAATACTGTGTAATAAGGTTGAATACAGTGTACCCCGAAGCCCGGTTCTGCGAAGAGTCGGGCTTCTTTTTGTTCAACAACATTCATGAAGATTGTCATCATCAAATACAACGCCGGTAACGTCCAATCGGTCATGTACGCGCTCGACAGACTGGGCGTCGGCTACCTTTACACCGACGATAAGGAGGAAATCCGCTCGGCGGATAAGGTGATTTTTCCCGGCGTGGGCGAAGCCAGTACCGCAATGGCATACTTACGCAGTAAAAAACTGGATTTGCTGATCCCTTCCTTAAAGCAGCCCGTCCTCGGAACCTGCATCGGGATGCAACTCATGTGCCGCTACTCCGAAGAAAATAATACTGATTGCATGGGTATTTTCGACGTGAATGTAAAGCGATTTCCAGCCACGCCGGGCGTCAAAGTTCCGCACATGGGCTGGAATAGTATTTATGACTACAAAGATAAAATCACGGCGGGCCTGGCCGAAGAGGCTTACGTCTATTTCGTCCACAGCTACGCCGCGCCCGTTTGCGAACACACCATCGCCACCTGCGACTACATCCGGCCATTCAGCGCCCTGCTCCACCGCGACAACTTCTACGCCGCCCAATTCCACTGCGAAATCAGCGGCGACGTGGGCGAGAAGATTTTGCGTAATTTTTTGACCAAGTAATCGAGGTCCTGGGTGTCAGAAAGTCTGCAAGTCTGCTACGCAAATCATCATTCATCACTCCTCACTCATCATTCTCTTGAACATTATCCCCGCCATAGACCTCATCGAAGGCAAGTGCGTCCGCCTCACACAGGGCGACTATGCCCAGAAGAAAATCTACAACGAAAAGCCGCTCGAGGTCGCCAAGCAATTTGAAGACGCGGGCTTGACGCGCCTACACCTCGTGGATTTGGACGGGGCCAAAGCCAAAAAGGTCATTAACTGGAAAGTACTGGAAAGCATCGCTGGTAAAACCAGCCTGCACGTGGACTTCGGCGGCGGTGTGCAATCCGACGACGACCTGCGGATCGCCTTCGACTGCGGAGCCAAACAGGTGACGGGCGGCAGCGTGGCCGTGAAACAACCCGATTTATTCGAGAATTGGTTAAAAACCTACGGTGGCGAGAAAATCATCCTCGGTGCTGACGCCAAAAACGAAAAAATCGCCGTCAGTGGCTGGGAGGAAGGTACGGAGCTTTGGGTGTACGATTTTGTGGAAAAATATCAGGAAAAAGGCGTGAAGTACATCATCAGTACCGATGTGGCCAAGGATGGTCTGTTGCAGGGGCCGTCTTTTGATTTATATAAAAACTTGCAGGACAAATGCCCCGACCTGCACATCATCGCCAGTGGCGGGGTTAGCAAAATGGGCGATCTGGAACGACTGGCCGAAACGAATCTCTATGGTGTCATCGTGGGAAAAGCCATCTACGAAGGCCGCGTCACGCTGGCCGAACTAAGCAAACTGAACGAACAATGCTAACCAAGCTCATCATTCCCTGTCTCGACGTCAAAGACGGCCGCACCGTGAAGGGTGTCAACTTCGTGAACCTGCGCGACGCGGGCGACGCCGTCGAACTTGGGGCGCTCTACGCCGCGCAGGGCGCCGACGAACTGGTGTTTCTGGACATTACCGCCACGGTGGAAGGCAGGGGTACTTTCCTCGAGCTGGTGAAGCGCGTGGCGCATACGATCAATATACCGTTCACGGTGGGCGGCGGCATTTCGTCCAAGGCCGATGTCTCGGCGCTCCTCCACGCCGGGGCCGATAAGGTTTCAATCAACTCGGCGGCGGTGCGGAATCCTGATCTCATCAACGAATTGGCCCTGGAATTCGGTAGTCAGTGCATCGTGGTGGCCATCGACAGTCGCTACGTGTCGCACATCGAGGACGTACCCGACGTGGGCGGCGACCACCTCGTCCATACCCACGGTGGCCGCACGGCTACGGCCATCAAGACCATTCCCTGGGCCAAAGAGGTGGAAGACCGGGGGGCGGGCGAAATCCTGCTTACCTCGATGGACACCGACGGCACCAAAAACGGCTTCGCGCTGGAACTGACCGCCACCATTTCGGGGGCCGCCAACATTCCCGTCATCGCCTCCGGCGGCGCGGGGAGCATGGCGCATTTTCGGGAAGTTTTCACCACGGGCAAGGCCGACGCCGGCCTTGCCGCCAGTATTTTTCATTTCCGGGAAATCGACATTCCCGATTTAAAGCAATATTTGCACGAACAAGGGCTGCCCATGCGGCTGTAGTGTGGTACGGCCGTCCCGGCCCTTTCGCCGCATAGACGGCACCCTATTGCAAAATTTACCCAATGGCTGACGCCCACCGGGCGAACACATAGGTTCGCCCCTACATAATACAATGTAAAATGTCCCAAAACCTAGATTTTACAAAATCCCCCGATGGCTTACTCCCTGCCATCATCCAGGACCACGCCACGGGCAAAGTCCTGATGCTGGGCTACATGAACGCCGAAGCCCTCGAAAAAACCAAAGTCGAGGGCAAAGTCACGTTTTTCAGCCGGAGCAAGCAGCGACTTTGGACCAAGGGCGAGACGTCTGATAATTTCCTGCACGTCAAAGAAATCCTGACCGACTGCGACGGCGATACCATTTTGGTAAAAGCCGCCCCCGCCGGGCCAACCTGCCACACCGGAGCCGACACCTGCTTTGACGAAGTCAACGATGGACAAGCGCTGTTCCTGAATTACCTACAAAAGAAAATTATCCGCGACCGCAAGCAGAATCCTTCCGAAACTTCCTACACGACTTCTTTATTCAAAAAAGGCGTCAACAAAATTGCCCAAAAAGTAGGGGAGGAGGCCGTAGAGGTTGTGATTGAGGCCAAAGACAATGACGATGACCTCTTTAAAGGCGAAGTCGCTGACCTGATGTTTCATCTTTTGGTGCTTTTGGAACACAAAAACATTGACTTAGACGAAATAATCAGCGTTCTTCGTACCCGTCACCAATGATGTTTTCGAGCGTACAATCCTCTCATATCTAATAATTCAAACAGCACGGGCTGCCCCGTCATAATTCATAACTATGAATCTACTAATCCGCCTGGTCATCAGTACCATCGCCATCATTATCGCTGCCAACCTGCTTGATGGGGTCGTTGTCACCGACGTCACCACTGCTCTGATTGCTGCTATTGTGCTGGGGCTTCTCAATGCTTTTGTCCGTCCTATCCTGCAAATCCTGGCTTTGCCGATTACGATTCTGACGCTCGGGCTATTTTATTTTGTCATCAATATCCTGATGGTGTACTTCGCCGCTGCCCTGGTAAATGGCTTCGCTGTGAGCGACTTCATTTCGGCGGCTCTCTTCGCCCTCATTGTCGCCATTATTTCAGGAATTGGGAGCATATTCCTGGATTGACGGGATACTACAAGCCATCGCAGTCGGGCGGGTTTCCGGGCAATTCACTACTTTTGAGCGATTTTCGGAACCCGTAAAGAGTTATTTCCACTACCAAGAAAGAAAGAATGCAGCCAAAGAATGATAAAATAGCGGCCCTTTTGTGCAAAAAGCGCAGTGAGCAAAAAAAATCGTTCGCCGTGCTGCTGGACCCCGACAAGGTCGATTTCGCTGTTTTTCCCGAGTTTCTTGCGAGTGCGGCAGCTTATGGCGTCGATTTCTTTTTCGTGGGCGGCAGTCTCGTTACCCGCTACGCCATCGACCAGATGGTGGCAGCCATTCACGTCCATACCGACATACCAGCCATCCTTTTTCCAGGAAATAGCCTGCACATCGAACCCAGCGCCGATGCCATTCTGCTGCTGTCGCTTATTTCGGGCCGAAATCCCGAACTATTAATTGGACAACACGTGATTGCCGCGCCGCTTCTGAAACAGAGCAAGCTGGAAATCCTGCCGACGGGCTATATGCTGGTCGAAAGCGGCAAGCTCACGACGGTATCGTACATGAGCAATAGCATTCCCATGCCCCACGATAAACCCAGCGTGGCGGCCTGCACCGCGATGGCGGGCGAAATGCTCGGCCTGAAACTCATGTACCTTGACGCAGGCAGCGGCGCGCAGTACGCCGTGCCGGAAGGCATCATCGCTGCGGTCAGCGAGGCTACCGACACCCCGCTTATCGTGGGGGGCGGTATCGACTCCGGTGAGAAAGCCTACAATGCCTTGGAAGCAGGGGCCGATGTGGTCGTGATTGGCAACGGCATCGAGCGTAATCCGTTACTACTTCCCGAAATAGCACAATGCGTAAGGGCTTTCAACCAAAAAGCCGAGAAAGTGATTTGAATGAAATTGTAAGGATACGCGCCGTATTGCACAAAATCGCGCTCATTCATCATTTTCTAAGGAAATTTTAAGTTCTAAGAAAAATACAAGCCGAATAATTTTGCGGATCATTTTTAAGTAGTACATTTGTCCCATCAAAACCTTATTAACACTACAAAAAATGAAAAAAGTACTCGCATTCGCATTTGTTGCCGGCATGATGGCATTCGCTTCTTGCACCAGCAAACCTTCTGAGGACGCCGCTATGGAAGACTCAACCACCATGACTATGGACACCGATACCATGATGATGATGGACGACATGGCTGCCGACACGATGATGGTCACTGACACTTTGTAAGAAATTGCATTGTATCGAGGCGTCTGACGCCTGAAAAAAGATAGCCCTATGAAAATAGGGCTATCTTTTTTTATTTTGGGGTATGGAAAACCAAATTGCTGTCCTGGCGCTGCACCTGCCCGAAGCCGCTCTGTCTTACTGCGGCAGGCTGTGGCAACAGCACCAGTTCGAGCTGCGCATTGTACGTCCCCGTCGTACCCGCCTGGGCGACTTCACCAAAAGGCCCCGCGAACGCCCGCGCATTACGCTCAACGCCAACCTCAATCCGTACAGCTTCCTCATTACCTATCTGCACGAAGTGGCACACCACGTGGTGTACGATGCTTTTCCCCGAAGAAAAATCGCTCCGCACGGGCGGGAGTGGAAGGATGCATTCAAAGAATTGCTTCGCCCGGTTTTGAATGAAAAATGCTTTCCCGCTGACATCTTAGTCCCGTTGCTACGCTACGCGATCAACCCTAAAGCCTCTACGGGTAGCGACGCCGCGCTGATGCTAGCCCTGGCCGGATACAACCCGGCGGAAACAAAAACCGGCGAAGAAACCGAAGCTAATTCCAACAAAAAGACGCTGTTGCACCTAAGCGAAAGCGCAAATTTCGTTTTCCAGCGGAGGGAATTTACCCGTGGCCCCCTGCGGCGCACTCGAGTACTATGTTTTGAAAAGTCTTCAAAACGCCGCTACACCATTCCCGCTCACGCTCTCGTTTTAGTGGACGGTTGACAGTTGACAATGGACAGTGAACACAAGGCCGCCTGGCGGTTAGGTACTTGCGGACGTTTGCGATGGACAATTCTCTTGTTCATTGGACTACCGTTGTTCCTCTCTCATTTTTCTTATGCTCAGTCCGTTTCCGTACTAGCGGAAGGAAATTGGTACAAACTAGCTATCACACAATCGGGCGTACACCGCTTGGATGCGGGATTTTTGCGTAAAATCGGAATCGACCCGACGAAGATTGATCCTAAAAATCTGCAAATCTATGGTAATGGCGGCGGGGTGCTGCCGCAAACAAACACTACGCCGCGCCCGGTGGATTTAGTGCAAAACGCCATTTGGGTAATTGGTGAAGAGGATGGGCGCTTCGATGACAAAGACGCGATTTATTTCTACGCTGAGGGGCCACGGGTGGTGCGCTATGATTCTTTACAAAAATCCTTTTTTCACGAAATCAACTACTATTCCGATAGTAGCTATTATTACCTGAACCTTAGTTCCTCTCCGGGAAAGCGCATCGCGAATATCGCCTCGCAGAACGGCACGGGGGCAGTAGTGGATCAGTTCGACGATTACTGGTTTCACGAGGAAGAATCCGTCAATTTGCTGCAATCGGGGCGGGAATGGTGGGGCGAGTATCTGGGGCTATCGGGGCAACTAACGTTGAAAGCCGATTTACCGGGCCTGGTGCCGGGTTCGGCGGCCGTGCTGCGGGGCGCGGGGATCGCCACAGCGCAAGTCACGACGCGCTTCCGCTGGCAGGTCAACGGGCAGGACATCGGCGAACAGTCGCAAGGGGCGGTGAGCACGTACCGCTATGACTTGAAGGCGCAACGCAGCGAGAAAAATTATACATTCACTGTGAGCGCAACACCGCCCAATACGTTCAATATTTCTCTAAATTTTGATAAAAACGGTCAAAGCAACGCTCAGGCTTACCTAGACTACGCCGCTCTGCAAATCAAACGGCAGCTTCGCGCCTATCCGGCGCAGCAGATATATCGGTTTCTGCCTTCTGACCAAGCTTCCGCTTCTTATTTATTGAAAGATATTCCCGCCGACTGGCAATGGTGGGATGTTTCCAATCCGCAGCAGCCACGTCGCGCGACACTGGAACGCGCCGCTGATGGGACGGGGAAATTTGGGGCCAACGATGGCCGGAACGTTCGCGCCTACGCCGGATTTTCTGTTCAGCAAGCTTTGGAGCCAGCCTCTTGGCAAAAAATCACGAACCAAAACCTGCACGCCTTGTCGGTTCCTGAACTGCTCATCGTTACGCCCAAAGCCTGGCAGAACGAAGCGACGCGGCTGGCGCAGTTCCGCCAAAAGCACGACGGCTTGGCTGTGGCGGTAGTCACGACCGACCAGGTTTTCAACGAACTCGCTTCGGGCAAACCTGATCCGACGGCTATCCGGGATTTCGTAAGGCACCTGTATCGGCAGAATCCAAAAAAGTTGAAATACCTGCTGCTTTTCGGCGACGCCACTTATGACTATCGCAATCGCAGCGGTACGCAGTCGGCCACGCAGCAGCAGCGGTGGGTGCCCGTGTACGAAAGCCGCGAGTCGCTGCACCCGGTTTACACTTATTCTTCCGATGATTATTTTGGTTTTTTGCAGGAAAACGAAGGGGAGTGGCTCGAGTCCAACGCGGGCGACCATCTGCTGGACATCGGCATCGGTCGCCTGCCCGTCAAGACGCCGGAGGAGGCACGCGTGGTCGTGGACAAATTGGTTCACTACGGCTCGTCGCCCCAAACGCTGGGCAAATGGCGCAACCGCATCACTTTCGTGGCCGACGACGGTGACGGCAACATTCACCAGCAGCACGCCGACCTGTTGGCGAAGCAAATCGGGGATAAATTTCTGAGTCAGCGTCTCTTTGTGGATGCCTTCCCGCGTGTCGGCTCGCCCGAAGGAGCCAAAACGCCCGACCTGAACGCCGCCATCCGGCGACGGATTAGCGACGGAACGCTCATCCTGAATTACACCGGACACGGCGGCACGACGGGCTGGGCCGAAGAGCAAATCCTGACCTTGGCCGATATGCAGAATGCCCGCGGCTACGACAACCTGCCGCTGCTGCTGACGGCCACCTGCGAGTTTGGCCGCTACGACGACCCCGCCCTGGTGTCCGGGGCGGAATTGATGGTACTTAGTCCGCGCGGTGCGGCTGTTGGCGCACTCACAACCACACGGCCCGTGTTTTCGAGTACCAATTTTTCTTTGAACAAAGCCTTCTACGAGGCTCTGAACACTGCCGACGCTACGACCCGCGTGGGCGATTTGATGAAAGCCACCAAGAACAATAGCCTGAGCGGCAGCCTGAACCGCAACTTCGCCTTACTCGGCGACCCGTCGATGCAACTCGCCCGCCCCGCCTACGAAGTCGCCTGGGCCGCGCCGCCCGATACGCTAAATGCGCTGCGGCAGGTGACGTTGCGGGGGAATATTTTACAAAATAAAAAAGTGGCAGATACCTTCGACGGCACCGCAACCGTGACGATTTACGACAAGCCCGTCCGCTTCCGCACCAATGGTGAAGGCGGTGCCGTGGCCACCTACGACGAGTTGCGCAACAAAATCTACGAAGGTCAGGCGACGGTGCGGCGCGGACAGTTTGTGGTCAGCTTCGTGGTGCCGCGCAATATCGACTACCGCTTTGGCTCCGGCCGGGCGAGCGTGTATGCTTTGCGGAGCGACAGCCTGGCCGACGCCGCCGGACAACTGGCGATAATCGTGGGCGGAGCCGCGCCGGAAGCCACCGACCGTACCCCACCCACCCTGACCGCCTACCTCAACGACAGCACCTTTCGCGACGGGCAAACGGTATCCGCCAGTTCCATTTTGTGGATAAAAGCATTCGACGCCAGCGGCATTAGCGTGTCGTCGGCGGGTTTGGGCCAAAACCTGACCGCGACGCTGAACGACACTACGACTTTTGTCCTCAACGATTATTTTCAGGCGCAGGCCGACGACTTCCGGCGGGGGACGATTCGCTTTCCGCTGGATGAGCTACCACCGGGAAATTACACCTTGCGCGTGAAAATCTGGGACAACTACACGAATTCTGCCGAGGCCACGTTACGGTTTATGGTAGGAGATAAGGCGGGCATTGCGCTGGGTACCGCCGACTTTTTCCCGAATCCATTCGACGATCGGCTGACTTTTGACGTACATCACGATCGGCCGGGCGAAGATGTAGAGATAATCGTCCGTTTGATAACTTTATCTGGACAGGTTATTCACACTTTCCACCAAATTTATTATAATAGCGAGCCGACAATTACCGAAACGCTGCAATTTGGCCCGAATAGTGCTTTAGCTTTTCCCGGAAGAACCCTATACTTATACGAACTACAAATACGTTCTACGAAAGATCAAACGACCGACCGACGTACCGGAAAACTGCTACATATCCGCTAGTTAGGCCGATTTTAGGCCAATTGTTTGATGGTTTCGTTACTTTCGTCGTAAATTTGACCCCCGCTATCTGAAAATTGCCGTTGCCCTTATACAGTCAAGTCAAACCAAGGAAATATGAATCGTTTTTTCGTTAGCTTATCTTCTGCTCTCGTCCTCTGTGGCGGCGTCATGACCGCGTACGGTCAAGTGCCAGCGGGTATGGTCGTCACGGGACAGGATACGACCAACCGCAGCATCACTACGCCGCTGGCTTTTTTGAACTTTTCCCCCGATGCCCGTTCCGCCGCCCTCGGCGACGCGGGCGTGGCGCTCAGCCCCGACGCCAACGCTGCCTACTGGAATCCCGCCAAACTTCCCTATCTGAAAGATGATTACGGGGTTTCGCTTTCCTACACGCCCTGGCTGCGTAACCTGACGGACGATATGTACCTCACCTACCTTTCGGCCTACAAAAAAGTGGCTAAGGGTCAGGTGGTGGCTTTGCAAATCAATTATTTTGACCTGGGTTTGTTGGAATTCAGAAACCAACAAGGCCAACCGACGGGAACCTTCCCCTCTCGCGAATTCATGGGCGGCCTAACCTACGGACGTCAATTGGGCGAAAACCTTTCGGTGGGAATCACCCTGAAATATATCAACTCCAACCTGGCGGGCAGTGGCCTGATCAACAACGTTTCGGTGCGACCGGCTTCGACGGCAGCGGGCGATATTAGTGCCTACTACAAAAAAGAATACAAGAACGAGGAAATCGGCAGCAACCTGACCTGGTCGTGGGGCCTGATGATTTCAAATCTGGGCGGTAAGATTTCTTACGGTAGTGCAGACAAATATTTTATCCCAACCAATCTCAAAATCGGTACCGGAATTTCCTACACCGCCGATGGCCGCAACCGCTTCAACTTTGTGCTGGATGCCAACAAGTTGATGGTCCCCACGCCGCCGATCTACGGTTTTCAAAATGGAAACAGAGTGGTGGTAAGTGGTCGCGATCCAAAGGATCTTTCGCTGCTGGGTGGTATTTTCGGTTCCTTTGCCGACGCACCCAATGGTGCCAGTGAAGAATTTAAGGAAATCATGATCTCGACGGGCGTCGAGTATTGGTACAACGACATCTTTGCGGCCCGCTTTGGCTATTTCAGTGAGAGCCGCATGAAGGGCGACCGCAAATATTTCACCGTCGGTTTCGGGGCCCGTTTCCAGCAGAAATACAATGTCGATTTTGCCTACCTCATGCCGCAGCGCCAGGGTAGCCCGCTGGCCCAAACACTCCGCATCTCGCTGGCGGCCAACTTCAAATCCAAAAATCGTTCCGCAATTCTGGAAGAAGCGGAGAATTGATTTTTTTGTAAAAATTTTTTTGCGAATGACGTCCCGCTGCGGGATGTCATTCTTTTTTTACCCCCAACCATGATTTTAGACCGCACCATCGCCCCGCCCTTCCGGGTCATCGAAAGTATCAGCCTTCCCCCCGCCGAAACCCTCACGCTAGATAACGGCCTGCCGCTGCATGTCATCAACATCGGCGATCAGCCCGTGGTGCGGTTGGAATGCATGTTCGAGGCGGGTAGTTGGTCGGAGGCTAAGCCCGGCGCGGCGCACTTCGCCCTTAAGATGCTCACCGAAGGCACCGCCGCCCGTTCGTCCGCCGACATCAGCGAGGCGTTCGACCGGGTGGGGGCTTTTACCGAAATGAAAAACACCTTTGACCAGGCGGGCGTCGTCGTGTATTGTTTGGCGCGTTTCCTGCCCGAGGTGCTACCCATCGTGCGGGAATTGCTTACCGAGGCCACCTTCCCCCGCAAGGAGTGGGACGACCTGCGCAACATTACGCTGCAAAATCACCGCGTTAACCAGGAGAAGAACGCCTATCGCGCCACGGCCCTCTTCCGCGAAGAACTCTACGGTCCGGAGCATCCCTACGGACGCGGCCGCACCGAGGTTAGCATCAGTGCGATGGCGCGGGAAGACGCCTTGGCGCATTATCAGAATAATATCCAGCAGTCCAGGTATCGGGTCATTTTATCGGGTAAAGTAGGCAGGGAAGAAATCGCTGCCGTCAACGCCTTTCTGGGCAAAGATGCGTCACGAGCGAACGCGGTGGAAGCCACTGCCGCCAGTTTCCCAATTTTATCCGGTCAGAAAACGTCTATCATCGAGCGGCCCGAGAGCGTTCAATCGTCCATTCGGCTGGGTAAGCGGCTATTCACCCGCCAGCATCCCGACTATTTCCAGATGCTGGTCGTGAGCGAGATTCTGGGTGGTTATTTCGGGTCGCGACTGATGAAGAACATTCGGGAAGAAAAGGGGCTGACCTACGGCATTTCGTCCAGTGCTTTTGCTTTCAAGCACGATGGCTATTTCGTCGTTGGTACCGACGTGAAGAAAGAATTCACCCAGCAAACGCTGGACGAAATCCGCAAGGAGATCACTATTTTACAAACCGTTCCGGTACCGAAAGAAGAATTGCAAACGGTGAAGAACTTCTTGGCCGGAGAATTCGCCGGGTCGCTGAACACCGCCTTCGACGTGGCCGACCGCCAGAAAATCCTCATTGCCGACGACCTGCCCGCCGATTTCTTCGACCGCTACATTCGGCAAATCCACGCCACCACCGCCGAGGCCATCATGGCCATCGCCCAAAAACACCTGGCCCTGGAAGATATGACCGAAGTGGTAGTAGGGGGTAAATAAATACGTTTATCGCGTCTGGCGCTCTAGTCCGCGCAGAATCCGCACCTGTCCACCACGCAACGTCCACCGCACAAACCTTCGCCGCCGCCGCGCAACCGGCAAAACCAGGCCATCGAGTAATACCACGTCCTGACCATCGTACGCAGCAATCGCCTCTTTGTTGACCAACGCCGAGCGACTCACCCGCAAAAAGCCTTGCTCGCCCAGCCGTTCGTGGATAATGCGCAATGTAACGGAAAGCGTCAGTATCGGGCGGTCGGCGAAATGCACCTGGGTATAGTTGCGGTCGCCTTCGCAGAAGACGATCTTGGCGGTAGGAACAGAAATGTGTGCGCCGATGTGGACGCTTTCTGGCGGAGAGACGGGTAGAGAATTCATAAAGTGGAGGGTTTGATTTTCCACTTTGTATCAAATAAGATTGAAAAAGGTAAGTTGGGAAAATTGAAACGCTATGCTAATTTTAAGTATCGATACCTCCACGCGCGGCTGCTCGGTGGCGGTTCACGCCGACGGACAACTCCTGGCCGCCTATGACTTGCTAACAGAGCGGATGTCGTCGTCCCTGCTCACGATTCTGATGAAGAACGCCGTGGAGCAAACCGGACATGCGCTGCCGCAACTCGACGCCGTGGCTGTAGCCAAGGGACCGGGATCGTACACTGGCCTGCGGGTGAGCGTCTCCACAGCCAAAGGATTGTGTTACGCGCTGGATAAGCCGTTGATCGGCGTAGAAACCCTGGCCGCCATGACCGCCCAGTTGATGCCCTTTTATTCCGAAAATTACCTTTTTTGCCCGATGATCGACGCCCGGCGCATGGAAGTTTTTGCCGCCGTTTTTGATACAAATCTCAAAAAAGTACAGCCCACCCAAGCCGTAATCCTGGAAGAAAATTCGTTTGCCGAAGTATTAGAGAAGCATCCCGTCATCTTTTTCGGCGACGGCGCCGCCAAAAGTCGCCCATTACTGGACAAGCATTCAAACGCCCATTTCCTCAACCAACTCATAGAACCCGCCGCCCGCACCGTCGGCACTCTGGCCACAGAAGCCTATAAATTAGGTCAGTTCGAGGATTTAGCCACCTTTGAACCCTACTACATAAAGGATTTCGTAGGAACCACCAAAGCCCAGCCCAAACCCAACTGAGAAAGGCATGAAGCCAAAAAAGCCGCAAGAAGAGTCTCGCGGCTTTTTCAATATTATGACAAAATAGCTGTCAACCGTCCACTCATTAAACGTTCATCAGCGACTCACGGCGGCGCATTTTGCCGGCCGGGATGCCGAACATCATCTTGAAACGGCGGCAGAAGTAGGCGGTGTCTTTGTAGCCGACGTCGGAACCGATGGCGCGGATGCTCTTCTTGGACGTGCGCAGCAGGTCCACGGCTTTCTCCATACGCTGGTACTCGATGTAATCCTGCGGGTTGATGCCGGTGAGCATTTTGAAATACTGCCCCACGTAATCTTCCGATACGTTGGCGACGTTGGCCAGCACTTTGTTGGACAGGTCGCCGCCAAGGTTGTCCTTGATGTAGGCAAAGATGTCGATCAGGCGCGGGTCCTTAAAGTAGGTGCTGTTGGTTACCAACTGCTCGACGAACAGCTTATTTTTCAGGATATAGCGGATAATCTCGATCACGACCTCCTCGGTTTTGATCTTAATGACCCGGCCTTTGCCCGCGACGTCTGTCATGTCCTCGGCCAAAATCTGGTTGATCGTGTTAGCGATTTGGTCGTCGCGCTTGATGAGGAAAGGCGGCACGTCGAGCGACGTGAAAAAGTTGACCGTGTCGAACACCTTGGCCTCGAAGGAAACCAGTCCGAACGAATTGGGCAAACTGCCGATCGTTATCGGATCATAACCCGACTGAATATAGTTGTCGCGGTTGGTCATGAAATCCTCGTTCGAAACCGTTTTGGCTCCGTTGGAATTGCCATAGGTGACCGTGGCGTGCTTGCCGCCGGGAATGAAAAGCATATCGCCAACTTCCACCTCCTGCGGTTCATCGTCGCCGTCGACGGCGAAGGAAACCTCGCCGTCGTAAAGGATCGTCAGGGAGTTTTGGACATCGTAATAATTCTTAATCGTAATGGGCTGTAGCATCTGAATGTGCCGGGCTTTCACGAACTTGACTCCGAGGGATTCGATGATCTTGTTGTAATCTTCCATAGTATATTTTTTGGGGCGCGTAAATGCTTGAAATTCAAATTTTGTACAAATCTAATAAATTGTACAAAACTAATACAAGCAATTGTACATTAAATTTCAAAAAAAAGTGCGCGTTATTGTTAAAATAGCGCACACATCTACCGAAAAATTCAACTGGAACCCTATTTTACCCTATTTGACGAGTTCTCGGGCGATCACTAATTTTTGTATTTCTGAGGTACCCTCATAAATCTGCGTGATCTTGGCGTCGCGCATAAGCCGCTCTACGTGGTACTCCCTCACGTAACCATAGCCGCCGTGAATCTGCACAGCCTCGGTCGTGGTCCACATCGCCACGTCGGAAGCGTAGAGCTTGGCCATCGCGGCGGATTTGACGTAGTCTTTTCCTTCGTCTTTGTCTTTTGCCGCTTTGTAAACCAATAGACGCGCCGCCTCGATACGCGTCGCCATGTCGGCGAGTTTGAATTGAATGGCCTGGTGGTCGAAGATCGGATGACCGAAAGTCGTTCGCTCCTGGGCGTATTTCAACGCTAATTCAAAGGCCCCGGCGGCAATGCCCAACGCCTGCGCCGCGATGCCGATGCGCCCGCCGTTGAGCGTACTCATGGCGAACTTAAAGCCAAAGCCGTCGGCGCCGATGCGGTTTTCCTTGGGCACGTGTACGTCGGAGAACATCAGCGAGTGCGTATCCGAGGCGCGGATGCCCATTTTATCCTCTTTCCGACCGAGCGAGAAACCCTCGCTGCCTTTTTCCACGATAAGACAGTTGATGCCCCGGTGCTTTTTTTCGGAATTCGTCTGCGCCATTACCAGACAAACCAACGCCGTGCCGCCGCTGGTAATCCAGTTTTTGGTGCCATTTAATAAATAATAGTCGCCCATGTCCACAGCGGTCGTGTGCTGCGAGGTGGCATCGGAACCCGCTTCCGGCTCCGACAGGCAGAAGGCCCCGATGATTTCGCCCGTAGCCAGACGGGTGAGGTACTTTTGCTTTTGTTCTTCACTACCGAAGGCTTCCAATCCCCAGCAAACCAGCGAATTATTGACCGACATGATGACCGAGGCCGAGGCATCCACTTTGGAAATTTCCTCCACGGCGATGGCGTAAGATACCGTGTCCATGCCGCCGCCGCCGTATTCGGGCGAAACCATCATGCCCATGAAACCCATTTCACCCATTTTACGCAGCAGATCTTTATCAAACTTCTGCGCTATATCACGCTCGATGACGCCCGGCAACAGTTCGGTCTGCGCAAAATCGCGGGCCGCTTCCCGCACTGCTTCCTGTTCCTCGCTGAGATTGAAGTCCAACCCCGTACTTTCCGTTAGCACTGCCATAGTTTTTTGAGTGTGGTTTTGGATGAAGTTTTGTATTCCAAAATAGATTAAATGAACGCATTAGGCAAGTTATAGGTTTTGCTCGCTTCCAAAAAGGTCAGTTTCGGGGGAAACTTGCTAGTTTTGCGGAAATTATCGGTACGAGTGGCGGAGTACACTTTTATTAAAATCCCGTCCTCCGAAATCTGGATCAATATGCCAATACTGACCGTTTTTTACGTAAAACTCCTCCTGAATCTGATCCTGACCGTGGCCATCGTTTGGGTGGTCAGCAAACCGGAGCTGTTCGCCAGGTGGCAGCGTGATAACGATAACCTGGCGTTGAGCGCAGGCTTTATGCTGTTCCGGCTGCTGCCTTGGATTGGCATATTCCTCATCATCGGCGAAGACCCGCGCGGCGACGTGCCTTTTTTCTTCTACAAAGCCGAGGCGGCCAAGCTGGGCGGCTTCGTCTATCGGGATTTCTGGTCGTACCACGCGCCGTTGTTCGCATACATCATCAGTCTGCCGTTGTGGATTTGGCACAATTCGCGGGCTATCGTGTTGCTGATGGTCGTGATGGAAACGTTGATTCTCTGGCTAACGTATCGCACCTATAAATCCGAGAAACCCAACGCTCTGCAACTGACCTACCTGTACTGGCTGCTACCCGCTGCTTTCATGTACATTCTGGTGGATGGCCAGGAAGAAGTCTGGTTTTGGGGCGCGGCGCTGCTCATGTGGCGACACATGCGCCGGCATCCGTTGAATTACGAAGTGGGCGTCGGCGTCATTTTCGCCCTCGCGCTGTTGACGATCAAGGTCACATTCATTTTCCTGTTGTTTCCCCTTTTAATTATTGTAAAAAAGCCCGTCAAATTGCTGCTGACGATGGCGGCCATCGGGTTGCCCGCTTTGGCTTTCCTCTACTGGCAGATCGGCGCCCTCTTCCTGATGCCCATCCAGCACACCGAGCAACTGCTGACGCCGAACCTGTTCTCTGTTCTGCGGCCCTTTGTGGAATTATTCATCACGATTGACGAGAAAAATACCCCGCTGCTCAACTGGTTTGGCCTGGTTTTCACCATTCTGATCCCGTCTTATCTGGCCTACCGCAGCCGCCACCGGCCCGTGGCCGAAACCTTGCCCGCTTTGTTTGTGGCGACGTTTGTGTGCATGATGATTTTCCAGGCGAGCGCGCCGGGAGCGTACCTTATCGCTTTTCTGGTGACGGTGGTCTTTGAGTTGATCGATGTTAAAAATTTCTGGCACATCGGCTTTCTGCTGGCTCTGAGCTGGCTGACGGTCGTGCAGCCATTCGTGTACGTCTATAACGGACAGCCGTCCTACGTCAGTTTTGGGATGCTGGGCAATCCGGTTTATCTCTTCGAGTACACGCTGCAATTACTCAGCGTCGCCTGTTTCTTTTGGATATTACGACAGGCCTACCGTTACGCAATACTTCCCCAACCCCTGGCTACCGCATGAATATCGTCTTAATCAAAACGGTTCTGAGCTTTATTCTGCTGCTATTGGTGGGGGCTGTTTGGGGAAAGAAAGAGTTTTTTCTAAAATTTTTCACCAATAAAAATGCTCCGCTTTGGCTGTCTATCGGCTGGCTGCTTTTCCGATTGTTGCCCTTCGTGGCGGTGTATCTGGTGGCGGGTTTCGCGCCCACTTCCGACGTGAACGGCTTTTGGGACGAAGGCAGCAAAGCGTCGATCGGCCAGGTGGTGTACCGCGATTTCTGGTCACCCTACTCACCGCTGTACGCCTACTATCTGGGATTTTGGCTAAAATTCTGGTACGATCCGCGCATGCTCGTGTTGGGCATGACCGTCATGGATGCACTGGCGCTGTGGGTTTCTTGGCATTTCTGTCGTTCCAGGCTTTCGGACGCCGATTTTTTGTTCAAAGCCCTGCTCTATTCCCTATTGCCGGGTTCGCTGGTGCTGTGCGTCGTCGGGGCACAGGAGGACGTTTGGATGTGGCTGTTCGTGGCATTGGCCTACTTACTGCGGCAACGCACGGGTCGTGTCGAAGTGTACGCCCTCACGCTGGCCCTGGGGCTGCTGCTGACCAAGGCCATTCTGGTGCTGATTTTTGTGCCTCTGTTTATTTTGGAAAAAGAAAAGATTCGCTTCGTCGTCACGCTGGCGGTGGTCGGGGCGGTGAGTCTGGCGATTCTTTATCCACTGGTCGGCTGGGAATTCACCCAGCCACTCGGTGAGGCCGATACACTGCGCGCGCCCAACATCCCGGCCGTGCTGAACCCGTGGTTTTATAACAAAATAGGCGTCGGTGAGAAGTTTTGGAACTGGCTCGGTTTGCTGCTGTCGGTAGGCCTGGGCAGTTGGACCGCCTGGCGCTGGCGCAACGCCGACTTCGCGACCATGCTCTCCCGCGTCTGGATTGCGCTATACGCCACGATGATGATCGTGCAGCAAAGCGCGTACAGCAATTATATCTTTCTCTTTCTGATTCCGCTCGTCTTCGTGGTGATCGATTGGCGGGACAAAAAGCAGGTGGCTTTGCTGCTGGCATTCAACCTGCTGTGCGTCGTGCACCCTTCCTACTGGTGGCGGCTGGATATGCCCAAATACCTGGCACCCGCTGACATTTGGGCGTCGCCCGCTTACCTGCTCGACTACGGGATGCAGGTGGCGATCGTGGGGCTGACGGGCTTCTTCGTCTGGCTGGCGGCGAAAGAAAGGCCCGATTCTTCGCGGCTGGCTTGACATCGTCCGGCGGAAAGGCTACCTTTCCTGAAAGTGAGCAAATCCTATGCAATCCGATCCTTCTATTTGCCAACCCAACCTCTCCAAAACCGCCTTCTGGGACGTGGATTGGAAGTCCATCGACTTTGAGGCCGACAGTCTGTTCGTCATCGGCAAAGTCATGAACTACGGTCTTTGGACCGATATTATCGAAATGTTGCGGTTCTACGGGTTGGAGAGGGTTCGCCAGGAAGTGGTACAGGGTGCCTACTACAAAAAGACCGCACTTTCTTTCCTTTGCCTGATTTTGGATTTACAGGAAAGTAACTTCACGGCTTATCAACGGCGGCAGGCGCGAAAACCCGTTTGGGATCATTGAATCAAACCCAAATAAACCATAACTTTTACCGCGATTCAGAACTACCACCTCGCCGCCGCGACCAATACCGAAAACCAGGAATCGAACTCCCGACTGTTTCCCTTGGCCAAGTGCCGGAGTACTTCCTGGTATTTGGCATCAAAGTACAAAGCCAACTCGAATAGCTCGCGCGACCGCTCCGGTTCGTAAGGCGTACCGGGCTGATAATGCGCCAGTCCCGCCGCTGCCCGTTGCCGATCCAGCGCTACTTTCGTGTTGACCCACTCCTTATGCACCTTTTCGCCCAGCGCGTAAGGAACCACATAATCGACGGACTTCCTGATACTGCCGCCCGCCTGATTCTGGTAGTCAAATATATTGCTCCCGCCTTGGCCTTTCCTAAATTGCTCCATCGCGATCGCCGTAACCAGCAGTGGTTTTAGCCCCGACACGTGATAGCTCATGGCATCGCGCTGCCGCAGGTCGAAAGTGGTGCCATCTGCGTATAAAGCCCTGTCGATGTATTTTTTTAAGTTTTCCACGGCGTAGCGCTCGAAATCTTCGCGGCCTACGATCAGCCCAATCGTCCCCACCAACTTGATTTGCTTGGTCTTCCAGTTGTTCTGTGGCATATGCGGGTAAGCTATTTCGGCTTCCGCGATCTTCGTAAGCCACTGCTCCACCCGTTCCCGTTCGGCTCTCGAAAAATGCTTTTTCATCGTCTGGTAACTGTGAATCAGCGGCTCGAATTTGTTCTCGTTGATGGGATTACCCGTAGGCTGGTAAGTTTCTACCCACGCCAGAATGTACGCTTTGGCCTTCTGCGCGTAGACGTCGTCCTGCGTGGTGTAGTAGGCAAACAGCCAGGCGGCGAGTTTGTCCATATCGCGCAGATTCTTTTCGGTGTCGATGCGGTCGGGGTTCGTATCCAGCAAGCCCTCATAGTGGATCACTGGCAACGGACGCGGCTGGTCTGGCAGGTAGCCTTTGGCTTCCTGCTCCACATTTAGCCACAATGCTTTCGTAGCGGGATTGGAGTGAATGAGTTGGGCCAGATACTTTTGCTGTGATTGGGTGAGGAGGAGCGTTTCGGGGATGTCGGCATCAACGCTGGTATATAGGCAGAATCCAATGAGCAACCAGAGGTATTTTTTCATATATTTGTTTTTCTAAGTTGAAGCTTAATCACAACGCCCATGCCCCGAATTGGAGAACTTTTTGGTGTCTTCTTCTACTTGTACTTCCAGGAACACGGAATTGCCCATGTTCATGCGATCTACCAGGATTATGTCGCTGTGATAAGTCTGGATGGCTTACTCTTGGAAGGTAAGTTGCCGAAGAAAAAGATGAAGATCGCCAGGAAATTCGTAGTTGACTACGCTGAGCTCATTCAAGAGATGATCGATGAAATCGAAGGCAGTAAGAAGGGCAGCAAGAAAAGTCCAAAGATCGAGAATATAACCAAAAGAAAATAATGAAGCCTACGACTCGTATTTTTGAAATTGTAGCAGTCGAACCCTACAAAATCACCTGCATTTTTCAAGACAAAAAAATAAAGACCGTTGATTTTCGGTCTTATTTGCTGGAAAAATCTGATCATAAGTTAGTCAAGCCTCTTCTGGACGAGCGTTATTTTATGCAGGTTTCTCTGGATCGTATCGGCGGCTTACAATGGCCGAATGGTTTTGACTTTTCGCCGCTTTCGGCGTATCAGATGGGGAATAGTTAGCACTTTGTATCGTCACCTTCTTCCATAGAAAGTTCTTTTTTGTAAAAACCAGATAGTATTCTATCCTAAATACCTTAGTATGTTATTCGGAGACATCTTGCTTTTGAAAAAGAATGAAGTTCAAGCAGAATTTGAGCTTTTGTTTCAAGACATTAAAAAAAATCAGACTCATCCTTCTGATCTGCTTTTAGTTATATTAAATGGAAATTACTATCCTGAAATCAAATCATTTCTCTCTCCAGAAGAAAAGAAAAGTCCGTATATGATTGGGCCTACTAGTGGTATTCATTCATATAATTTGCATCATGAATTTATTGCCGACTATATATTTCAGTCTATTTCAGAATATAAATATGATCAGTAGACTTGTTGCAATATTATAAATCAATTCATTGAATAGAAATTCCAAAGGCCAGCACACACCTCCAAAGTGTCGTCATACTTCTCAAAATCGCGCATTCTCAAACGGTCTGAAGCAATTCGATAACGTTTTATTCGCC
>JBBSUC010000064.1:0-32612 GCA_038235275.1 Cytophagales bacterium
AACATCGACGCCCTGGCCAAGGCCGTCGGTGAGGCCTTGGAAACAATGGAGTTGAAAACAGACATCATTAAAAAATTCTTCCACCACCCAGAGGTGGCCTTTTATTAATCCTTAATTGCCTGGACTACAAATCAGGGTTAGCGAGGGGGGGTAGAGTGGGACCGCCCGGAGGGCTACGGGATAGTCGTCACTCGGTGAAACCGAGCGACAGCCGAAGGCGGATTTCTGACCGTAATTAAATGCCCTGTCAAAAGAGACATCGATATTTAAATAACATGTCAAAAAGACATAGGATACTTGGTGATCTATTTATTGAATGACAGCTAAAAAAATATCTAGGAATGACTGAATCAATACTCCAAGCTTACCTTAGTGAACAGCACATTAAAACTGATGTTCAAGAAAATATTGAAAGCCTGAAAAAGGCCGTGAAGGAAGTCAGCAACTACCTTACGAGAAGAAAGGTAAAGACAGACATAATACCATTTACGCTTGTGGCACTCGACCCGAAGGTGAGAGACAGCGATCCGGTCGTGGATCAGGTGGAAACGATCATCATCAAAAAGTGGCCTGCTTTTAAGAACAGTGTGACTGCCACTAAGGATAAGTCCACCACCTACATTCGGGCAGTCATTCTAGAATCGCTGAGTCAACTGTCGAAGGATGATGCGGCTATGGCAGCGTTGGTCTGGCTTACAGCCCGTGATGTGATCGTGCATTACCAGCTTGATGCGGAGGAGAGCGTGATTACTAGTTTTTTACAGGAACTGGCCGACCGAACGGAGGAAAATGGACAAGCTGCATGGGGCGTAAAAGCCAATTTCCAACCAGTGGAATTCAACGGAGGTAAGTTTTCAACTGCAGCATCAATTGACGAAGCTCTATTAGGAAAACACTTCAAGCGTGCCTTTGTACCTTCGGATGAAGACGATGAAGATAACGAAGGAGAAAATCCGCACCAACCTGTCCAACTAGTCGGCAGCTACAATAATTATAGACTCGGTAATAATTCGGAATGGGGTGAGTTTGTAGCTGATAAATCGGCAAAAGGAATAGCCAGTGTTGTGAATTCAGCTTTATCCCTACAGGGTAGTTCTCTCCAAAAAAACTTGGATACCTACTTCGCCCAGCTTCAACCGTTTTTTGAAGACCTGAGTAGTTCTTTCGCCAACAGCATCACCGCCAACAACAAGCGTAGCGAACTCCTCTGGTGGAAGCAATCGCTGTATTCCCGTTCGCTGAACACCAGTTACCGCAGCCTAAACCGACTGAATGCAGCCGTTTGCATGGCGTTAGACCTGGCCGAACAGGTAGAGTCTATTTACCCGGAAAGTGTGGATTACCTGCTACGGGAAACGCTGAAAGACGTGCATGGGGAACAAGCGGAGGAAGGACGCCTGCTCACCGACTGGTTAGAGGACAGCAGCAGCCTGCACACGAACATTAAATCGGTGTTGAACAATTATGCCGAGGAAGGAGACGAACGCAAACCCTTGCTTAGTGCGTGGGCCAATGTCGTGGGGTCGGGTGAAACCACCGGATTTTTTACAGAAACGGGTATCGACAAAAATGCCAAACTGGCGGTATCCGATCTGGCGGTGTGGTTGTTTCATGGGTTGCAAGCCCAGAAACTGGCAACCGCTAAATAAGGCAGGATATGGCAAAGCGAAGATGTAGCAAAGAAGGTTGCCATGCACCTGATGATTTCTGTCTTGAACTAGCTGGCCCACTTCATGAGCAATGTCAGTATTTTGAAAAAGCAGGAGTCGCAGAAGCACCGGTCAAAACTCCAAAAAAGTTGGCAGCAGCAACATCTATTCCGTGGACAGGAGAATGGTTGCGGCCCGAACAGCTCGACCTTCTAACGCACCGAGGTACGCCCAGGATTATCGGTTTGGTAGGATCGTCTGGGGTAGGTAAAACCACCTACCTTGCCATGCTGTACTCGCTCTTGTTCAACGGTAAGCGTATCGAAAACTGGGATTTTGCGGGAAGCTATACGCTGCTCGGGTGGGAATTGCAGGCCAAAACGTTGCAGGTGCAGGAAGATGGCACGGTTCGAAATCCCGATGCCACGCCTTCCGAAAAAGATTTTTACAGTCTCTACCACCTGGCGCTGCGCCACGATGGCTTTTTACACGACATTTTGTTTGCTGACTCATCGGGCGAAGTATTTTCAAAATGGGCGGACAATGTGAACGATCCGGCTGCTGAAAATGCCCGCTGGATCTATGACAACGCCCATGCGTTCCTGTTGTTTGTGGACTGCAAGGCAATCATTGAACAGCGGGGCAGGGCGAAGCGCGACATCGTTCAATTGGCCGAACAGGTAAAAAGCGGACTGCAAGGCAGACCGGTTGTAATAGTATGGTCGAAAGCCGACTTAGCCAAGGAGATGCGTGAAAACATTGTGGAGGCCATCAAAGGAAGCCTGTCCGAAACCTTTCCCGAAGCTGTATCACTGGAGATCAGCAATTATTCAAAATCTGACTCTGACCAGCTTTGTCACATTAATAATATAGCCGTGGCCAAAACTGTGCTCGACCAACTGGCCAACCCGCAGCCGCTGCACATTGCACCCACAGCCATTCAAACAGATGATTTTTTCTTTTTATACCGAGGTATCTATGGCAGCAAATAACGAGATATTGATCATCGGACCGCCCAGATCGGGAAAAACCACCTTCTTGGCCCAATTATATGGTCGCCTGATGGAAAAAAAAGGAAAGTTGCAGTTGGCTTCCGCACCTGAAAATATTGATGGCATCAAAAGTGCCTACGATCGATTGGCTGACGGGGTAGAAACAGAACCGACTGCTTCTACCAATAACCTGGAGGTCAAAATCCCGGTTATTCACGAAGGGCAGGAATTTGTGTTGCATTGCAAAGATTATGGCGGAGAGCAGGTACGCGACCTTGTGGCCCTGATGGAATACGACAAAACTTGGATCGACCGGGCAAAAACAAATGACCGCTGGATTCTCTTCATTCGCCCGTCAGAAATCGGACATCGCTTCGATTTAAGCATGAAAGGGTATGCCGAAAAAGACCCGAAAGAAAAGGAGGCCCCGAAAAGTGGCACGTCCGACCAAACGCATTTCATAGAGCTGGTACAGGCACTGTTGCATGCACGCGGTACGGGTATGAAAGAACCCTTCGACACTCCACGATTGCTTATCGCCTTAACTTGCTGGGACGAGCTGAGCACCGATTCAACCCCGGAAGCAGTTTTGCAGCAGAAAATGCCGCTGTTTGCCCAATTCATTACTGCCAACTGGTTGCCTGAAGCCTGCAAAATCGTCGGGATTTCAGCACAGGAGTTCTCCTTGAAAATAGAGGGGAACAGTGAAAAATACCTAGATGAACTGCCCGAAAATTTCGGCTACCTGGTGCTGGCTGATAACCCAAAAGAAAAAGACCTAACGCGCCTCATCGAGGAAGCCTTGAGCCTATGATCGTCATTCACCAGGCCACATACGGAGAAGTACTGGGGAAAACCTCCGGGCATGATCTGCTGGCGGCTTCCGATGAAAAAAACGACCTATTTAGACGGGTAAGCGGATACACCGATTTAGCCGACCGTCCGGAGGGAGGCGTTTTGTCTGGCCCCGTAGTGCGTGGTTTCTTTGCCGAAGATCATTTTCTGCTGATTAAATCATTTCCAGATAAAAGTCCAGGGCTGCGTTCAGGGCGAGTGTTTTCGCACTCCCTATTTATCTCACAAGCCGACTTGCACCGTGTGTACAACCTCAATGACCTGTTTCAGTATTATCTTCCCGGTATTCAAAAAGAAGCGAAAATGTACCCACTGGAGTACCACTCGCAGGAAGCTGTGGTGACAAAGTCTGCAGTGGTTGGGAAGGAAGCAGCTGTCACCAATGCCTTGCTTCAAAACCAGCCATTCGTTTGGTTAGGGGAAACAGGCTACTGGGAATGGATGGCCCGAATCTGGCCGCACTTGCCGGCCGGGGTAAGGAACACGCTGAAAATCGGAGCGGCATTCGGCCCCTCTTATGCAAAAAAAGACTACTTCAACCTGCTTTACATTCCAGAAGACGCTAAAACTCTGTGGGAACGGCATTACTTTCGCGTAATCGATTCAGGAGAAACCGAAACCCTCCAATCCGCAGCCGCACACTGGATAGTGGGAAATACTGAAGAAGCCGCACCTTTTCAAGTTTTACTTGATGATTTTGCCCCGAAAATCGAATCTGTTGAAAATCTCAACCAGCTTCAGGATTATGGCAAGGATTACCATCAAATTGACAAGAATCCGAGGCTAAACCGCTTATTGGTATTGGCAAATTTTATTTCCCAGATTAGCCCTAATGAAAAGGTTGGCATCAAAGGCAAAACCAAGTTGATGAATGCTATTCTCCAAGCCATTCCCAATGCACCGGTAAATATGTTCACGGCTCTCATTTACCAGAGCTGGAAAGGATTCCCGGCAGCCATTACCTCTGCATCGGATGCGGCACGCGACTGGCTTACCAACCATCTGCTTCAAGGGAAACATGCGAAAGACGGCGGAGGAGTGCTGGTAAAAGTAATGGGAGCCAAAACCAAAAACTGGTGGACCAAAACAGTTTTGGAGTTCGTAACCGACCGGCTGAAAGAACGACAACTCAGCGATGCCTCCATTTTGTGGCAATGGATGAAAAGTGAACCTACGTTGATTGCCCAACACAATTCTTGGTTACCGGATGATGCTCAAAACGAGCTGACCAAAAAAATCCCAAAGCTGGAAACGGCCATAGCTGAAGCGGTACTGCAAATGTCCGAACAAAAAGGCTGGCTCGTGCTTCATGCGAAAGTGGCTGCACAATGTTATACTGCTGAAAAGGCCATACAAGCTCAGTTGCGTATCGACACAGATGAAAATTATACCGTAGCACTTGAAGCCCTGTCCAAAAGCATCAAAGGAAACTTATTTGTGTCTGTAGCAGCCGATCAAACGGATACCAGGTTGTACCATATTGCGGGAAAGCTGATTGCTGGAGACAATACGCTCCTGAAAGGAATCGAAATTGCGAAGGAAGGTTGGCAGCAGTGCTGGGAAGCAGCCATTGAACAAGGCAAAGAAGTGTGGTCGGGCATTTCTAACCCACAGCAAACCCTGTTCGAAATTCTCAATCACGTGCTGGCTGGAAATACGTTTAATGAGACTTTGCTGAATGCCATAAGCATTGGAAAGTTTAGCAGCCTGAAAGACTACCCCCAGCGGGCGTCGATCTGGCCTGAGCTTCCTGAGAAAGCACGTACCGAGTTCATTATAGCAACGTTTGTCGAGCTAATCGATGATCTTGCCACCAGCAAATTAAGCTACAACGGCCTCGAATCTGAGTTGAAAAGGGGAGTGCAATTGCAAAAAGTGCAACAGCATGTTATTAGTGGCAAAACCATTCCGCTCACCAAGAAACTAAGGCTGTTCGATGTAATGCCCGTTTTGGGAGAAAATCACGCACAGCAGTTGATACAGGACAATCGCTTTTCACTAGCAGAAGCGGAAGAATTTGGTCGGCTTGTTTCTAAAAAGAAATGGATAACAGTAGTTGACACGCTGTATGATAAATGCTTTCAGAGAAAGGACTTGGTACCAGCCTTATTGCAATGCAGCCACTTACTCGGACTTTGGCAACGCATTAAGCTATCTGCCAGCGGATTAAAACGAGATGCTATTAGTTTAGAGGAATGGTGGGATGAGTTTTTGGAAATTGCATCTAAATTGTTTCCCGGTGGCCCGGAACAAAATGGTCTTTGGGAAAGTGCAGGTGGTGATTTGTCGCAACTTTATTCATCCGGCTCCGGTCGTGAAAAATGGAGCAATGGTGTTCGAATATTGCGTAATAATGGGTCACCGAAAGTAAAAAAGTTAGTCAAGAAAATGCGGGACGCTTATCCCGGCAATGAAATACTAAAAAATTTACAAGACATTTTATGAAGAAACCTATTCTCATCCTCACAGCTCTGGAAGTGGAACGTCTAGCAATTGAGGAGCATTTAAATAACATAGAGCCGATAGCGCACCCCTCAACCGGCACCGACTACACCAAAGGTTCCTACCTCTGCAACGATAAAACCCTTGAAGTGATCGTTGCTCGAACCGATCAAACCAATGTAAATGCCGCCATTGAAACCGAACGCGCCATTGCCCATTTCGATCCCGAATACGTCTTTTTTGCAGGTGTAGCCGGTGGATTGAAGGACGTAAAAGTCGGAGACATTGTCATCGGTCGGGACGTTTACGGGTACGAGCGTGGAAAGGCCATAGGAAATAATTTTAAACCCCGGCCACAATTTGGTGCTTCCTCTTACGCGTTGGAAAGGTTGGCCGGTCAGTATGCGAAAAGTGAATCGTGGAAACAAATAACGGAGAGACTACTGAACCCAGAATTTGCTCCCGTTATATGCACCTACACCGGTACCATTGCTTCTGGTGAAAAGGTAGATGCTTCCATTGATTCAGACCTTCATCAATTCCTTAAACAAAACGCTAGTCATGCACTCGCCATCGAAATGGAAGGTCTTGGCTTTTTGGAAGTCTGTCGTATGCGGCCCTTGGTTAAAACCCTATTGCTTCGCGGAATTTCCGATCTTGTGGACGATAAAGGTCGAATGGACGGCAAAGGCTCCCAACCATACGCCTCGGCCAATGTAGCTGCCTTCCTGTTCGGTCTGTTGGAGCAACTGGATTTTTCAGATGCCACAACCGAACGCACCCGAGAGCAAAAGCTAGCTGAAATTATGTGTAAGCTTTATCCAGGAGGATTGCGAGATAATCAAATATGGATAGCGGCAGGGGGGGATTTATCTTTAATTAATCTAGGCCAATCAGGTAAAGGTCAGTGGGTCGAAGCTATTCGAGCTTTAAAATTAGGTGGAGGAGGTAATATAACTATCGACAGTTTGATTGAAATAGTTGCCGAAGAGTATGGAGATAATAAAGATGTAAAGGTGTTGCTGTAGCTTGGACTGAATTAATCTCTTATACTCATAAATTCATTTTTTTGCGCCCCCAGTTGGTCTCAGTCCTCCTAAGAGCGACTGCGTACCCTGCCAAATTCACACCGTTGGTGGGCGGCCACCTGAGGGAAAGGAAGTATCGCTCTTTTACGACAAAATATTTACCTTTCCCAATGGTTTCGACTGAATTGACTTCACTTCACTGACTCTATTTTTTAACCAAAAACCATGAAACAACTTATACTTCTCGCGCTGGCCCTGTTGTCTGCCGGAGCAGGTATCCGCGTTTCTGCACAGAATACCGACCGCGTAGTCCTAACGGGCATAGATGCTACCAAAAAACCCGGCGATGATTTCTTTACCTACGCCAACGGGATTTGGTACGATAGCATCCAAATCCCGGCCAGTCAAACGGGCGTGGGAGCCTATTCCTTTATGAATTACCCGCAGCGCATAAGGATGCAGGGAATCCTGGACAGCGTTTCGGAAACCACTAATCCAGCCGGGAGCATCGAACAAAAGGTGGGCGATTTTTATGCTTCGGGCATGGACATGATGGCTATCGACAAACGCAGTTATGAACCCATCAAACCTTTGCTTGCCCGCATCGATGCTGTCACGGATGTAGCTTCATTACTAAAATTAGTGACGGATGAGCAAAAGATGGGAAATGGCTCGATCATCGGTCTTTACGCAGGCCCCGATCAGAAACAGAGTTCGGTCAACATCGCGCAACTTGCTCAGACCGGAATCGGCTTGCCCGAACGGGATTATTATTTTAAGACCGACTCGTCGACCGCTAGGATTCAAAAAGCTTACAAAAACTACCTCGCTACTTTGTTTGAGTTGACCGGAATCGAGGCATCGGCTGCCACCCAATATGCCACCGCTGTTTATGACATCGAAAAGCAGTTGGCTTCCTCCCATAAGACCAATATCGAACGCCGGGATGTCAAGGCAAACTACCATAAAATGGCGGTTACGGCTTTGGCTGAAAGACAGCCTGCCCTGCGTTGGCCCACGTTGCTGAACGACCTGGGCGTGCAGGTTGATTCGGTTAACGTAGCCCAACCGGCTTATTATGACAAGCTGAATCAGATGGTAGCGTCGGTTCCCATTCAAGACTGGAAAGCCTATTTAAAAGCCAATGCCCTCACGCACTACGCCAATTTTCTGAGTCAGCCTTTTGTCGACGCGTCGTTTGCGTACGCGAAAATTCTGACTGGCCAGGCGGTGAAGCAAAGCCGGGCCGAAGAAATGACGCAGGCGGTCGATCAATCGCTCGGCGATGCGCTGGCCCAGTTATACGTAAAAAAATACTTTCCCGAAGCGGCAAAAAAACGCATGGCCGTCTTAGTCGCCAATCTGGAAAAAGCCTTTGAAGCCCGCATCAACCGGCTGGACTGGATGAGCGATTCCACAAAGGCCAAGGCGAAAGAAAAACTCTATGCTTTCACCGAGAAAATCGGCTACCCGGATAAATGGCGGGATTATTCGAGTATGAACGTGAAGCGAAACGCTTATTTTGAAAATCGGTTGGCGGCGGCTCAATACGCGTATCGTTACAACTTAGCCAAGGTAGGACAGCCCGTCGATCGGACGGAGTGGCACACGACGCCACCCACGGTGACGGCTTACAACAATCCACCGCTGAACGAAATTGTTTTTCCGGCGGGTATTCTGCAACCTCCCTATTTCGATGTAAATGCCGATGATGCGCTAAACTACGGGGGCATCGGCATGGTGATTGGTCACGAAATAACGCACTCGTTTGACGACCAGGGTGCCCAATTCGATAAAGTGGGTAACGTCACCAACTGGTGGAAGCCAGAAGACTATGCCAAGTTCAAAGCAAAAACCCAGCAGGTAATCGATCAGTACAATACGTTTACCGTGCTCGACTCAGTACACGTGAAAGGGGCTTTGACCGTGGGCGAAAACACCGCCGACATTGCCGGGGTGGCCATCGCGTACGATGCCTTTAAACTGACCGAGCAGGGAAAAGGCACTACGAAACTGGACGGCTTTACCCCCGACCAGCGTTTCTTCATCTCGATTGCCCGGATATGGCGGGTAAAAACCCGGGATGAGTTCATGCGTATGTATGTCAACACCAATCCGCACTCACCGGCCAAATGGCGAGTGAACGGCCCGCTGATGAACTTCACACCTTTTTACAAGGCCTTCAATGTGCAGCCGGGTGACAAAATGTACAAACCCGAAAACGAAAGGATCGTCGTTTGGTAAGGAACCTGATTTAGTACAGTTGCACTCGTCTTCGTTGCCAGTTTAGGAGCAGCGGGGGAGCTACCGGAACAGTGTCGGCACAGGAAGCGGAGTTTGATTGGACGTAATAAGTACTGGTATTTTTTAGATGCAAAGGCGTCAAATTCAGGAACCAAAATGGAATAAAGGGCAGGTTTCGTCCCCGCCATTTTATTTGGTTATGGTATAGAAAAGCTGATCGCACGACATCCTGTACTCGCCTGATTCATCGCGCTGTAAAGAATGGAGATAGGTACGGAGGTCAGCTTTGGTAGGAACTGCTTCTTCGTTGGGAAATGGGGTTAGGTTTAGCATAAATTCTAGGATCAACTCTAAATCTTCCCCGGAACGACAGCGGATCGTCGAGGCCTGTCGGAATACGTCGACGGACTGGGCGATGCCTGTTTGGGAAAAGTCATCCATGAAACGAATAATGGGAAATTCTTCCTTTCGGAGTTGCCGGAAGAATTTCATGCAATCCGTATCCTCTGCCTGCAATACCACGACGACGCGCCCTCCCGGCTTGGTCCAGGAAAGCATTTGGTGCAGGATGTCCTCCCAATGGGATTGGGGGATATAGTACAATACGTGGGAACACAGCACCAAATCGGCCACCGACTCCGCCAGGGTAGCTTCGCCGATGGACTGGTTCAGCACCTCCACGTTTTTGCCCGCCGTAGCCAGTTCGGCGAGCAGGGCTTCATTGGGTTCCACCGCCTGCACCGTCTCGAAGTTGCGGGCCAGGATTCTGGTGAGTACGCCATTGCCGGCTCCGGCGTCAATGGCGGTTTGTTTCGACTCGATCCCATTCAGAAAGTCCGTAATCCAGGCTTTCGCATTTTCTTTCTGATCGGTACTTTTAATAAACGTGGCAAACGCGTGGTCGTAGTACTCAACTTGTGAACTGAAAACTCTAACTTTTTCCATGGATTGGGGTGCTATACGTAGTGAGCATTGAGAAAAATCGTTTGCATCTTACCGAATCAGAACGAATATACATAAAGTAAGGTCCAGGCAAAATTCTACTACTCCTGTCTCGCGCGGGAAGTACCTTGAATAAGGAGGTGGCGGGGAACGATAACGCAGCTCATGGGGTTGAACAAGATTAATTTCATTACAAACAAAACCTTTGAATTATGAACATTAGCCTTTCGCAAGCCGAAAAAATTATTGCCGCAGCCAAGCAGAAAGCGGAAGCGTCTGACACGAAAATGAATATCGCGGTGGTGGATGCCGGCGCCAATCTGGTGGCCTTCGTGCGTATGGATGGTGCCTGGCTGGGATCGCTGGATATCGCCATTAAGAAAGCGAAAACTGCCCGCTACTTTGATATGAATACGGGAGAAATCGGGAAGCTATCCCAGCCCGGCGGCTCACTTTTCAATATCGAGCACTCGAACCATGGATTGATTTCATTCCCGGGTGGAATTCCCCTGAAAGCGGCTTCGGGAGAGATTATTGGCGCAATTGGCGTCAGTGGAAGTACAGTCGAGAACGATCACGCCGTGGCTGAGGCCGGGGCTACTGCCCTTTAAAACTAGGTGAGAAGTCTGTTTCACCCCTGCGAATTACAAGCCTCTCCAATGAAGGAAATGCAGACCGCACCCTCGTTACGCGAGAAGGTTGCCCCTTTGCTGGAAGGCTTGCTCTACCCCAGCGAATCGGACGAACCCGTGCAATTTCTTTTCCAGCTACGGGACGGAGACAGAACACTCACCGTTATGGAGTTTAAGAATCTATTCGGTCTGCAAACCGCCGAAGGCGTAGCGGAAAAAGCACCGGAGTATTTCTGGTTGCCTGTCACCGTCGATCGAGAATGGTACGGGGCAGAGGAGAGGGAACGGACCGCCCAATTTGTAGAATTAAGAAGAATTCTGGAAGAAAATTCAGAACGTATCCAGTACTTCGAAGTTGGAGAAGTGGAGGTCGGGCTGTACCTGGTCGGTCAGTCCGGCCAAACTATTACTGGAATAAAAACCACTGCTGTCCGCACGTGAAAAACAAGAGCATCACTACCTTACTCCTGCTAACCCTTGTGTTAGCGGGCTGCACCAGGAAAGCAGCGATTCGGCCCGTGGCCGAGAGTGTCCACACGAGTTTAGGGAACCCCACGGCCGCCCGACCCGACACCGCCTACGCGAACAACTACCTCATTCTCAAAAAGCAATACGCTCTCAGCTACAATCGCAGTCTGGGCCACGCCAACTGGGTAAGCTGGGAACTGGATGCCGAGTGGCTGGGCGACGCCGACCGTCGGGACGATTTTCGTCCTGATCCCGACCTGCCAACGGGCTGGTACCGGGTGCGGCCCGACGATTACACCAATTCGGGCTTCGACCGGGGACACCTTTGCCCGTCGGCCTCCCGCACCGCGTCGAAGGCGGACAACTCCTCGACTTTTGTGATGAGCAATATGGTTCCGCAGGCTCCGCAGCTTAACCGTGAGGCCTGGGCCCGGCTGGAAGCCTACTGCCGTACCCTGACTACCCAGAACTACCGCTTGTTCATCGTGGCCGGGACGTATGGCATTGGCGGAAAAGGCAGCAAAGGCTTTGCCACCACGCTGAACGGTCGGGTCAGCGTTCCGGCGCACAATTACAAGATTATCGTGGCGGTAGAAAATTCGGGAGGCGCCGGACAGATCGACGGGAACACAGCCGTGATCGCCGTGGATTTTCCGAACGATGCCGACCTGGTGGATAATAAAAGCTGGAGCAACTTCGTGACCACGCCAGCTGAAATCGAGCGAGCCGCCGGGGTGACTTTTTTCAATTATTTGCCCGAAAAGGTGCGGAATGAATTGCGGGAATTTCGCTTCGACCCGACCACGACAACTTTGGGAATGTCGAATGAGGACCGGGAACTGCCAAAGTGAGCCATCAGGATATAGAGAGGGTCAGCCAAGTATCCCCGGCAATTTTGACGCTTTTTAAGGTATCTGAAAAACTTTCTCGCCAACAACGACCTGAATTCGTCTCCAATGAAATCAAAGACTGACCATTTCTCCCGCCGATTCTATTTTGAGCTTCTGCTAATTGGGTTTTACCTGGCTGTCTCAACTTTCCCCGCTTTTTCCCAAAATTCCGCAAAATACACTACCTTCAAGCCCGGAGGCGAGTGGCTGGCCGACGATGGCGTCCACATCGACTGTCACGGCGGCAATATCATTTACGTCGATTCGCTCAAAACATTTTACTGGTACGGGGAACATCGGGGCGAGCCGCGCGGAGCTTCCTGCTATTCTTCTAAGGATCTTTACAATTGGAAGAACGAAGGCGTGGTGTTGGAAAAAGGGGCCATCGAAATCTTCGAGCGCCCCAAAGTTGTGTACGACGCTACGAAGCAACAGTACGTGATGTGGTTTCACTACGACGGCAACCGCTACACGGTCGCGGAACTGGGCGTGGCGGTCAGCGATCGGCCGACCGGGCCTTTCGTAGTGCAAAAGCACGCGCGACCCAACGGCCACGAGTCGCGGGACATCGGCATGTACGTGGAACCGGACACTAAAAAAGCCTACATTGGCTACGCCGCCGACCATACCAACCGCACCATCCGCATGGTGGAGCTATCGGACGACTACCTCAGCCTCACGACCCAAGATATGGACATCGAAGCCCACTGCGAAGGGCCGGGTATCCTTAAGAAAAACGGCACCTATTACCTCCTCACCAGCGGATGCAGCGGCTGGACGCCCAATCCCGCCACTTACTATACCGCCAAAAATATCCTGGGCCCTTACACCAAACAGGGCAATCCATTCGTCGGCGATGCCGGGAATAATTCCTTCAATTCGCAGCCCTGTTATATTTTCAAAATTCCGGGTTACAAGGATGCCTACCTTTACATGGGCGACCGCTGGAATGGCGGCGGACGGCCCGATTCTCAATACGTGTTTCTGCCGATTACGATTACTGAAGGGGGTAAAATGGAACTACACTGGTACAAGGAGTGGGATCTGAGCATGTTCACGCCGGAGAAAGGAAAGCGGTAAAGTATTTAGTGAAACCACCAGTTGCAAACTGGCGGCAGCAAGGAACCGACGGCTTTTTTGGTTCTCAGTTTTTTAGCTTTGTCGGAAAAATATCAACCACCGCTCCTCCGTCCTATTCGTATGCTTGGTTCTAAAATCATTTTGCTCTGCCTATTGGTCCTATTGCTGGGTTCTTGCCAAAGTAGTACCCAGGATACCTCTATCCGGAAAGCCAATGAGCAAGTCGCAGATCCAATCAAAAGTGAGGCGTCCTCCGCCGCAGGCGATACTACTCCTATCCCCTCCGAGGCCATAGAGTCAGACTGGCTGCTTTCGCCGGGGAAAGGTGCGGGACAAACCCAGCTCGGTCAGACTTCGGAATCGGTGAAGAATCGACTGGGTCCTGCCGACGTTGGCGATGCAGCCATGATGCACGCAGTGCAGGTTTGGTACGCCAATCACCAAACAAAATCGGGGCATTCGCTGGCTATTTTCACCGCCCGAGACCCCGGCAATGACCCCGCCGCGCGCATCACCCAACTTCGGGTGAATTCGCCCCGCTTCCAAACCAAGCAAGGCGTCGGGGTGGGTTCGTCGCTGTCAGACCTATGTCCGGCTGTTGTTATTCATCAGGAAGGGAAGCCCTTTGCCGGGTCGTATCTGAACTTTCCGTAAAAATCCTTTGACCAATAATTTTCTAGTTGCAAAAGTAGTTAATGCGCGTTCATCTGTGTTTGGCGAAGAAGATCAGAAAAAGTAAAGGCCTGAAACTTGCAGAGGCATAGTATAGCCCCACTAAAAGTTACCGACGGTATTTTTCCTCCACGCTGGTGTTTTGTTTGTGAAAAACCAATTCCCGTTATCTTTTCCTCAAAAAAATGCAAAGAAGAATCTTCCTTAAATCCACGACCATCGCCCTCAGTGTCGCGCCGCTGCTTGGTGCGGGGACGTCGACTCCTCCCGGAAATCTTAGCCAAGAAAACAAGCCCGACTGGTTGCTGACCTTAATCAGGGTTAACGACGAACGCGTCGAACCCCTGCGCGCTTACCGGGTAACGGACACCCGTTTACCGGCTTTCGGCGGCCTGACCGACGGCCACGGCATCGCCAACGTCCACAGCACCACGGGCTTTGTCCGCACCGTAGTGTGCGCCCTGGTAAGTCCCGAAAGCACCTACCATCGCTCGGAAGCATTGGCGGAGGAAGTGGAGCTGGCGTTACAGTACCTGCTCCGCGCTCAACATGAAGACGGTACGATCAACCTGCTTTCCACTAATTTCCACTCAACGCCCGATGTGGCTTTTATCGTCAAATGGCTGGCCCCCGAGTACACGCTGATGCAGCGGGCCGATGCGAAATTTTACGAATCTCAGCTTGCCTCTCTGAAAACGTTCCTCCAACGAGCCGGAGAAGCCCTCGTTGTGGGCGGCATCCACACGCCCAATCATCGTTGGGTGGTGTCGGCGGCATTAGCTAAACTACACGAACTGTGGCCCGACCCGCGCTATGTGGCCCGTACGGAAGCTTGGCTGGCCGAGCAAATCGACATGGACGAAGACGGACAGTACACGGAACACAGCACCTACATTTACTCCCCGCTCACCAATCGTACGCTGATTACCATTGCCAGGGGGATGAACAAACCGGAGCTTTACGAGTATGTCCGCCGCAATCTGGACATGACCCGCTATTACGTGCATCCCAATGGCGAAGTGGTGACCGAAGCCTCGGGGCGGCAGGACAAAGCAGCCATCGGGACCATGGAAGGCTACTATTATCCGTACCGTTACTTGGCCTTGCGGGACAAGAACGGGGATTTTGCGGCCATGTGCCGACTGATTGAGGAAACGGCTTTGCCGAAAGTCTCCTCACAGCTCAACTATTTTCTGGAAGAGCCGTCGCTCTGGGAGGCATTGCCCGCGCCGAAGCCGCTCCCCACCGAGTACGCCAAAGCTTTCCCGTCCTCCGGGCTGGTGCGCGTTCGGCGCGGGGCATGGGATGCCACAATCATAGCCCGAAATCCCGTTTGGCTCACCTTCCATAAGGGAAACGCCGTGTTACAGGGGGTGCGGTTTGCAGCTTCTTTTTTTGGGAAAGGGCAGTTTGAAGGAGAAGAAATTGGCAAGAACGGCGACGAATGGACAATGACCCGTTCGCTGGAAGCACCATATTACCAGCCTTTTCCCCCAAATAAAATCCCGGAAAGCAGCGGTGGCAACTGGGAGAAATTGCCGAATACTGAGCGCGAACAAAGCGAAGTGCAACGGCTCGTTTCCAAAGTAAAAATTCGGGCAACTGGCAGCGGCATGGAAGCCGACATCGAGATAGCGGGTACCGACGGCGTTCCGGTGACGGTAGAGCTTATCTTCCGAGAAGGCGGCACTTTCGGCGGAACCAAGCCGCTCGATGTTTTGGAGAAAAACGCTTACTCACTCGAATCCACCAAACAAGGCACCTACACCTACCAAGGCGACACCATTACCTTCGGACCGGGACGCTTCGAACACCAAGACCTGCATTTGCGCGGCGCTTTGCCGCGTTTGGAGGCACCCACGGTCTATCTGACCGGATTTACGCCTTTCCGGCATACACTTCGGCTATCCTGAACCCTGTTTTGGCCGAAATCCCGGCAACTGGGCATCCTTGGAATGGCTTTTGTAGTCTGATTATTAGAAATTTCTGTAATTTTTAGGAAATTCGTTCCAACAGACACTACCCCACATGCTCCGGAGATTTCCCCTCCCTTTCTTACTTCTTTTCATTGGTCTTCAACCTTCCTTCGGACAACTCACCCCTAAAATTCTCGAAGCCAAGCGCACGAGTCAAGCTATCACTATCGACGGTAGGTTGACAGAAGCGGCCTGGCAGGACGCCGCCCGCGCCGACGGATTTGTGGAATACCGTCCCGCCATCGGCAAGCAAGAAGCCGAAGGTAATCGCACCGAAATCTTTCTGACGTATAGCGATGACGGAATTTACTTCGGCGGTACCTGTTACGAGCAGAGCCGTGATAGCATCGCCCGCGAGTTGCAGGGTCGCGATGGCTTCGGCAACAACGACTTCATCGGCATCGTTTTCGACACCTACCACGACGAACTCAACGGCTTCGAGTATTTCCTGACGCCCCTCAATGAGCAGTGGGACGCTAAGCTTACGTCCAACGGCAACGAAGACTTCAGTTGGAACGCTGTGTGGCGTTCCGCCGCTGTCATTCACGACGAAGGCTGGTCGTTTGAACTGTTTATTCCTTACGCCGCCATCCGATTCAGCAAGGCCCCAACCCAGGATTGGGGCCTGAACATCACCCGCAAGCGCACCTATACGGGGCAGCGCTACACCTGGAGTCCCATCGATCCGAACGTCAACGGCTTCATGACTCAGGCCGGACTGTGGCGGGGCATCAGCGACATCAAACCTCCGCTGCGGTTGCAGTTTTCGCCCTATTTCTCCATGTACGGCAACCACTTCCCCACCAGTGAACCAGGTCAGAAAAGCCTCACGGGTCAGGTGACGGGCGGCATGGATATGAAATTGGGCCTGAGTCAGGCGTTCACGCTGGATGCTACGCTGATTCCCGATTTCGGGCAAGTGCAAAGCGACAACCAGGTGCTGAATCTCTCGCCTTTCGAGGTAAAATTCAACGAAAACCGGGCCTTTTTCAACGAGGGAACGGAGCTTTTTGGCAAAGGAAATCTGTTTTACTCGCGCCGCATTGGCGGCACACCCCTGCGCCGGGGAAATGCGGCCGACGAACTGGGCGAGAATGAACAGGTGAAGAGCAATCCATCTGTTTCTAAACTCGTCAATGCCACTAAGGTCTCGGGCCGCACCAGGAACGGACTGGGCGTCGGGTTACTCAATGCTTTAACCAAAAGGCAATTCGCGACCATCGAAAACACCGAAACGGGCGAAATCCGAAAAGTCGAAACCGACCCGATGACCAATTACAATATCCTGGTGCTGGACCAGACGCTGAAGAATAATTCCAGCGTCAGCTTCATCAATACCAGCGTATTGCGCGGCGGCACCGACCATAACGCCAACGTGAGCGCGGCACTGTTCAGTCTTTTTGACCGGAAAAACACCTACAATGCCTACGGTCAGTTTTCGCTCAGCCACCTAAAGTACAAGACCGACGGCGCCGACAACCGCACGGGTTACAGTCACGAGATTGGCTTCGGCAAGACGAGCGGGAAGTTCACTTTCCGCGTCCAACAACAACTGACCGACACCAAGTTTACCAGCAATGATTTGGGTTATTTCCGATACGCCAACTACATCGACTACGACCTCGACGCGGACTACCAAATCAATGAACCCAAGGGTTGGTACAATCGCCTGTCATTCAGTTTCGACGCCGGGTACAGTTCGCTCTTTGCGCCCATCGGCCATATCGAAACCAAGTACCAGCGCTCTAATATCGGCCTGCGGGCCAATGCCCAAACTAAAAAGTTGCAATGGCTCGGGGCGTATGCAAGATTCAGTCCCGGCCAAAACGATTTTTACGAACCACGCGTGGAAGGTTTATACTTTAAGCGTGGCGGCTACGTGTCGTTCGGCGGTTGGTTCCAGACCAACGACGCTCGCCAATACTCGATGGAGATTAGCGCCGACCGCCGTGTGTATCAGGATTTTTACAATGTCAATAACTACGAACTGGGTTTTGAACAAAAGATGCGTTTCAACAGCCGGTTCTCCGTCCGCCACAGCATCAACTACGACGCCTGGCCGCGTGGCCTGGGCTACATGGCCAAAGCCGACGACGATTCTCCGGTGTTCGCCCTGCGCAACGTCAAGACCATCAACAACGTCCTCAGCTTCAAGTACAGCTTCACCAACCGCATGGGGCTGACCTTCCGCGCCCGGCATTATTCCAGCGTGGTGGACGCCAAAAAGTACTTTTCAGTGAACAAAGACGGCACCCTCTCATCCCGCCCCGACTACGCCGAAAACCTGGACCGCAACGTCAACTTCTTCAACATCGACATGGTCTATACCTGGCAGTTCGCGCCGGGCAGTTTCCTGAACGTAGTCTGGAAAAACGCGACCGTCAACCAGTCGGATTTAGTGGGGACTGGCTACTTCGGGAACCTGCAAAACACGCTGCAATCCGACCAGAATAATAACGTGTCGTTGAAGGTGATTTACTTTTTGGATTACCTGATGGTGAAGCGGTTGTTTCGGGGTGAGAAGGCGGGGTAAATCAGATAGTTGCCTGGGTCATTTTCTCCACTTCCCAGTTTGATTTTTCGTCTCTCTTCAGAGTAAGCATAAACCAGTGTCCCGTCGCTCGGAAAACTAAATCGACATTCACAGATTCTTTATTATTGAATTTGAGTTTTTCGACTTCGACGAATGAAACTGGGTTTTGCCAATCAGCATAAACGGAATCGTTGGGTTTTTCAACAATCAGACATCTTTTTCCATTGATTGGAAAATCCAATCCGTCTGGAACATTACGGGATTTTATTATCCTGACGGGTTGCTCGTAATATTCGGGAGCAAATTGAACAATCTTGAAAACGTTTTCAAGACTGGCCTTGACAATCTTAGCGCTATCTCCTTCCGATTCAAGAAGAGACTCACTGCGATTGCATGACGAGTGTATTGGCCATATTATACTGAGTATAAGCATAGCTTTGGTGATATTACCAAAAATAGTGTTCATAGAATCTTAACTAGAGTTCTACAAAGATGACTAAGGACGCTGAAATAGACTACTTCTTCCTCTTCTTAGAGGCCTTCGCATACTGATTAAAATCCAAAGCCAGCCCAATCCAATAATCAAAATCCTTCCGGGTTTTCAGGCCCGGCTCCTCCACCAACACGTAGCCTTTCAGGATCCTACTCGAAAGCTCCATCGGTTTGCAGCCCGTTTTTTCGAGGGAGGATTCGTATAACTCCGGGTCGATGCGGCACATGAGGTCGTCCTGGAAGATCCCGACGCACATTTTCCCGTGGTACATCAGCATCCAGCCGCCCATCAATCTTTTTTCCTCCACCTCCGGCAGTTCGGCGAATCTTTCGCGGACGCGGTCGGCCAGTTTTTCGTTGTAAGCCATTTGGAATCAGATTTTATTCAAAAAATGGCACGCCTTCGGCGGCGTATTTCTTCAATCCTTCCTCGTTGATTTCCACGCCGATGCCTGGCTTTTCGGACAACGTGATGAAGCCTTTCTCCACCATTGGTCCGTCGAAGGTGACGATTTCCTTGTACATCGGGTTCTCGTCGAAATACACCTGCCATTCCAGAATCAGAAAATTGGGGACGGAGGCGCAAACGTGGCAGGACGACATCGCTCCCAGGTACGAAGCCACCATGTGCGGCGCGAAGGGTACGTAATAGAGGTTGGCCAGGTTGGCGATGCGTTGCGCTTCGCCCAAGCCACCCGCTTTCTGGAGGTCGGGCATGATGATGTCCACTGCGCCCAGCTCTAACAACTTGCGGAAGCCGTGGGCGAGGTAGTGGTTTTCGCCCGCGCAGATGGGCGTGTCGGTGCCTTCCGAGATAAAACGGTAGGCCTCGGGATTTTCGGCGGGGATGGGTTCTTCCAGGAAGAGGAGTTTGAGCGGCTCGAACATCTTGGCGATCTTCTTGCCCGTGGTCATATCGTAACGGCCGTGGGCATCCACGCAGATGTCGATGTACGGGCCGACGGCCTCGCGCACTGCGGCGATTTGGTTGTACATCCGGTCGAGTTCGCCCTGGCTGGCGGTCCAGTTGTAGGCATCGTACTTAGCCGGGTCCTTGGCCTCGTCGATGTCGAACTTCACGGCGGTGTAGCCCGCTTTTACCGCATCTTTGGCTGCCTTGGCAAAATCCTCAGGCTTGGGACCTTCGGTGCGATAGGCAGCGGTATCGCAATAAACGCGGATTTTATCGCGGAATTTGCCGCCTAAAAGCTGGTACACGGGTAACCCGTAAGCTTTGCCCACCAAATCCCAAAGGGCCGTTTCCACGGCGGTGAGCACCGAAATGTACATCCCTGCCTGCGCCCCTTTGAAGAAACCCGCGCGGCGAATATCCTCGAACAAGCGATGCACGTTGAGCGGACTTTTACCCGCAAGTTGCTTACCCATCGTTTTGACGAGGTGGTAGGTACCCGGCACGGCGTCCACGCCCTCGCCGCAGCCCCAGATGTCCTGATTGGTGTATATTTTTACAAAAAGGCTATAACCTCCCCGAATAAAGCCGCATTTCAGGTCAGTGATTCTTAAATCGGAAGGCTTGGACGACATCGGGGTGCGCTCGATAGCTTGCACCAGGCCATCGCCGTAGGTGTTTCCGGCGTAGGCGACCATCGCGCTGGCCAGGGTACCCTTACGCAGGAAGGAGCGGCGGGAGTTTTTGTCTTGGTTCATAGGAAGAGGAATAGGATGATTTGGTTATAGAAAAAGCCGACAAAGTTGTATTTTACTCATTAAACGGTGTTTCCCTAAGTCAAACTATTGCACTTTTTTATCCGTTAAATCGGCTTGTCACCCAAACCAATCGTACTTTTGCCTTAGGCTCCTGGATCGATCTAACCTCAAAAAAATGAACTATAAACTACTCGGCATGACCCTATTGACCGCCACACTGCTTCATCCTGATGGAATAGCGCAAAAAATAACCTATCCCATCACCAAGAAAATCGACCACGTGGACGACTACCACGGTACCCGGGTTCCCGACCCTTATCGCTGGCTCGAAGATGACCGCTCCGACGAAACGGCGGCCTGGGTGAGGGCCGAAAACGAGGTGACGTTCGATTATTTGAACAAAATTCCGTTCAAGCAAAAGATCTTCGATGACCTGGAAAAAGCCTACAACTATCCCAAGTACTCAGCCCCGCGCCAGAAGGGCGACTACTTTTATTTTTATAAAAACGACGGCCTGCAAAACCAGTCGGTGCTGTATCGGCAGAAGGGGCTGAACGGCACGCCCGAGGTAGTGCTGGACCCCAACACACTCTCCGCCGATGGCACCACGCGACTTACGGTTTTTAACTTGTCCAAAAACGGCGATTACGCGGTCTGCGGCTTTTCACAGGGCGGCTCCGACTGGCAGGAATACCAGGTCATGGACATGAAAACCCTGAAAATGCTCGCCGACAGGGTGGAGTGGGTGAAAGTATCCGGTGCATCCTGGCAGGGCGACGGCTTCTACTACAGCCGCTACCCCAAGCCCGAAGGCAGCGCGTTGGCCGCCAAAAACGAGAATCACCAGGTATTTTATCACCAAGTCGGTACGGCGCAGGGTGCCGATAAACTGATTTTCGAAGACCCTGCCAATCCGCAGCGCTTTCACACGATAAGCACCACTGAGGACGAGCAGTACGCCGCCCTCTACGTCAGCGACCGGGGAAAAGGGAAGGACGGCAACGGCCTGTGGGTAATGCGGCGCGGCGAAAGTAAATTCACGCCCATCAAGGAAAAAATCACGGATTTTTCGTACGGGATCATTGAAAATGTCGTCGGTGGTTTCCTTATGCAGACCAACGAAAATGCCCCCAATGGGAAAGTGGTGAAGTATGTTTCCAAAACCAAAAGCTGGCAGCCCTTCCTGCCCGAAAAGCCCGAGCCGCTACTCAACGCGGGTACCGCCGGGGGTAACCTTTTCGCCCTTTATTCCAAGGATGTGACCACGCGGGCCTACGTTTATGACATGAATGGAACAACGCAGAACGAAGTCGAGCTGCCCGGCTTGGGTTCGGCGGGCGGCTTTGGTGGCGAGGCAGACGATAAGTTTGTGTTTTATACCTACACCTCGTTCAACTATCCGCCCACGATTTTTCGCTACGACATCGCTACGAAGAAAAGCAGCGTCTTCCGCCAGCCGGAGGTCAGCTTCAAGCCTACCGATTACGAAACGAAGCAGGTTTTCTACCCCAGTAAGGACGGCACCAAAATTCCGGCTTTCATCGTCTATAAGAAAGGCTTGAAAATGGACGGCACCAACCCGACGATTCTGTACGGCTACGGCGGCTTCAACATCAGCCTCGACCCATCGTTCAGTTCGACGCGCATTCCCTTTCTGGATCAGGGCGGGGTATTTGTGCAGGCCAATCTGCGCGGCGGCAGCGAGTACGGCGAAACATGGCACGAGCAGGGCATGAAACTCAGCAAACAAAATGTTTTCGACGACTTCATCGCCGCCGCTGAGTACCTCATCAGGGAAAAGTACACCTCGCCCGAGTACCTGGCGGTGCAGGGCGGCTCCAACGGCGGCCTATTGGTCGGCGCGGTCATCAACCAGCGGCCCGAACTATTCAAAGTGGCCCTGCCCGCCGTGGGCGTGATGGATATGCTGCGCTTTCACAAGTTCACCATCGGCTGGAACTGGATCGCCGACTACGGCAGCAGCGACAACGCCGACGAGTTTGCCTACCAATATAAGTACTCGCCTTTGCACAACATTAAGGAAAGCGGAAAGTACCCCGCCACGCTCATCACCACCGCCGATCACGACGACCGCGTGGTTCCCGCGCACTCGTTCAAGTACGCCGCCACGTTACAGGAAAAGGCCGGGGCATCGTCCACCAATCCGCTGCTGCTCCGCATCGACACCAACTCGGGTCACGGGGCCAGTAACACCAAAAAGGCCTTGGAAACCACGGCGGATTTGTACGCTTTTATGTTTAAGAATATGGGGTTGGTGTGGAAGTGAAAAATCTGAATTTTACGTAAAAACTACGGCAACGTGTTGATCTCAAGAAACGTAAGAATAGGCCGAATCATATCGGGAACGGGCTGGTACGCTCTGTTCGATCTGTTGACCTGTGTCGCAGCCTATCTGGTCAACGAATACATAGTCAGGGATTATTTTGTGTTTCCTGCTCTCATCCCATCCATCCTGGGTACTGCGCTGGCTTTCTTTGTAGGGTTCAACAATAACCAGTCCTACGACCGCTGGTGGGAGGCCCGCAAAATCTGGGGCGCTCTGGTCAACGATTCCCGAACCTGGGCCAGGCAAATCATGCACTACACCAGCACGTCAGACTATTTGTCTGCGGAAGAACTCAGCGGCTTGCGACGCACGGCCATCCGGCGTCATATCGCTTTCCTGTACGCCCTGAAAAAGAATCTGCGGAAATCAGACACAAGAGAACACGGTGAATTTCTTGTTTCGGAGGAATTGGCCGACGTAGAAAAGGCCTCAAACGTTCCCAACGCCATCCTTTCCTACCAAACCGCATTCGTGGAGAATTTGTACAAAAAAGAAGCGATCGACGGTTTCAGATTCACGGAAATGAACCAGATGATTGTCAATTTCTGCGACGAAATGGGAAAATCCGAACGCATCGCCAACACGGTATTTCCTACGACCTACAATTACTACACCCGCGGCTTCATCTGGATTTTCATCGTCAGCACTACCATGGTGACTGACAACGCCATTGGTTACTGGTCTATTTTGTTTGGAGCATTGGTCGGATATGTTTTCCTGACCACTCACTCGATCGGTCAGGCGCTGGTCGATCCGTTCGAGCCGTTACCCACCGGGGTTCCGCTGGACCATATCACTCGCACCATTGAAATAAATCTCTTGGAAATGCTGGGAGAAGCAGAGATTCCCAAGCCGATACAAAGCGTCGATGGGGAGTATATTCTTTGAATCAAATTCTAGATTTTATTTACAAATCATGGAGGCATACGTAAGAACCTCGACCGAAAACCGAGTTGCTACAATTGAATTCTACCATCCCTCGGGCAACGCCCTGCCCCTGGGTTTGCTCCGCGAACTGGCGGAGGCGATTCGGCGGGCTGGAGAAGCGGAAGAGGTGGCCGTGCTGGTATTAAGCTCGGGCGGCAACCGGGCGTTCTGCGGCGGAGCCTCGCTCACCGAACTGGCCACTCTCAAAACCGCAGAGGAAGGTGAGGCTTTCTTCCTCGGATTCGCCAATGTCATTAACGCCATGCGGCGCTGTCCCAAGCTTATCATCGCGCGGGCGCAGGGCAAGGCCGTGGGCGGCGGCGTGGGATTGCTGGCAGCGGCGGACTATTGCCTGGCCACGCACCACGCCGCCATCAAGCTCAGCGAACTGACGGTCGGCATCGGCCCCTTTGTGATCGAGCCAGCGGTACGGCGCAAAATTGGTCTGGCGGCCACGAGCCAGTTAACGATCAATGCTACTGAATTCAAGGCGGCGATTTGGGCCTGGCAAAAAGGGCTTTACGACGATGTGCTGGAAACCACCGAAGAACTGGACCAGCACGTGGCGGTCATGGCCCAGCGGCTGGCCGCGTACGGGCCGGAGTCTGTGCGTCGGCTGAAGGAAGTTTTTTGGGAAGGCACCGACCAGTGGGACGAGTTGTTGCGCCAACGCGCCGCGATTAGTGGCACGCTCGTGTTGTCGGATTTTGCCCAGGAAGCCCTTTCCATGATTTTAGAAAAATTGAAGTCAAAATAAAAAAATGGGCGACTATTCTAGAAACCCGTGAGTGGATGAAGTATAATCCGCTCGCGGGTTTCTTTAATTAGCCGATACTTCCACTACAAAAATAGCATGAAGAAAATTAGCTTGATTTTATCATTCTGCCTGCTTGCCAGCGCCGTTTGGGCGCAAAAACCCGGCAAATGGGAAAAGCTTTTTGATGGAAAGACCACCAATGGTTGGCACGCTTACCGACCCGACAACGCCAAGAAATGGATGGTAATGAGCGGTGCACTTATGTCCCACGGCGGCAGCGGCGATCTGGTTAGCGACCAGGAATACAGCGATTTTGAAATGGAATTCGATTTCAAAATTCCGCCCAAGGCCAACAGCGGCGTGATCTACAAAGTAGTTGAAGACCCTAAGGATGCTACCTATTACTCAGGTCCTGAGTACCAGATCATCGACGACGAAAACTACCCGCCTTTCAACGATGGCGGCAAGATGGTTAAAATTAATGACCGCCAGAAAACGGGGGCCAACTACGATATGCAGGCACCCGACAACCTGAAAGTCGTGAAGCCCGCCGGACAATGGAATAAGGGCCGCATCAAAATCAAGGACAATCACGTGGAGCACTGGCTCAACGGCGAGAAAGTGGTGGACTACGTCTATGGCTCCGACGACTGGAAGGCGCAACTGGCCAAAAGCAAATTTAAAACCTGGCCCTACGCCACGCCCCATGCCCGAGGAAAAATTGCCTTGCAGGACCACGGCGACGAGGTGTGGTTCAACAATATTCGTATCCGAGAACTTTAAATTACCGGACCGCCGGAGCGGTTGACAGTTGAAAAATAATTTTTTGTTTCTTGAAAATCAGTTTTTTTTATAAAACATACCTACTTATGAAAGCGTATCTCTTTGTAATTTTTCTGTGGATTAGTGCTTGCGCGTCGGAGCGTCCGGCGGCGGGGCAAATGGCCAAGGACGACCTTAACCCAAAAATGACGAAGGCAGTCAGTGCCTTTTTGGAAACGCTCAATACTGAGCAAAAGACCGAAGTGATGCACCCACTGGCCGACACCCTGCGCTTCAACTGGCACTTTATTCCGCGCGAGCGGCTGGGATTCAATCTCAAACGCATGAGCGAGCCGCAGCGTAAGGCCGCCATGCACATGGTAGAAGTCGTGATGTCCGACAAAGGCTATAAAAAGGTTAAGGATATCATGGATTTGGAAAACGTCCTGCGCGTGCTGGAAAGCCGTCCGCCCAACGACACCCGCCGCGACCCGGAGAACTACGCCTTTCTGGTGTTCGGCGATCCGGCAGTTAAAGATCCCTGGGGTTGGCGGATGGAAGGTCACCACATTTCGATCCACTACACCTCGGTGGATAGTCATGTCTCGTTTACACCCAGTTTCATGGGCAGCAACCCCGGCCACGTCCTCATTGACGTACCGCAGAAAGGCGAACGCGTACTAGGCGAAGAAGAGGATATGGGCTACGAACTGCTCAATTCGCTGGATGCCGACCAGAAAAAGCGTGTGCTGTTGGCTGCCAAGTCGCCCAACGAGATTTTCTCAGTCAATCAGCGCCAGGTGACGGGCATCGAGAAGGGAAAATTCGAGGGCGTGGCCATGAAGGACATGACCGCCGCGCAGCAGAAGGTTTTCAAAAACATCATCGCTCTCTACCTCGACCGCTACCACGTTACGCTCAAAAATCAGCAGATGAAGCAGTTGGAAAAAGCGGGTATGGACAAATTATACTTTGCCTGGATGGGCGACACGAAGCTGGAGATGGGTAAAGGCAAAGGCCACTACTACCGCATCCACGGCCCGACGATCCTGATCGAGTTCGACAACACCCAAAACGACGCCAATCACATCCACACCGTCGTGCGAGACCTGACGGACGATTTTTCGGAAGATTTACTCAAACTGCATTATGCAAAGTCGCATTCAGGCGGGAAGTGATTGATTTCAAAGTAAAAAGCCCGGTCAATTGCTTGACCGGGCTTTTTTTACGATTAAACCTCCTCCCGCATTAGCTTCGCGCCATCGCACATGGCCTTCAATTTCAGCTTGGTAGCCCAGCGGGCAGTTTGGCTCAGGCCGCAGTCGGGGGCCACGGCCAACTTTTCGGCGGGGACGTAAGGCAGAATCTTACGGATGCGCTCGACCACGTCTTCGGCGGTTTCGATGTAGTAGCTTTTGACGTCGATTACACCCACCGCTACGTCAAATTTTTCGGCAAAGCGTTCCAGCAGATTCACCTCGGCAAAATTGAGGATCGTCATTTCGGAGTGCAGCTCATCCACGGTCATATCCATGAAATCGGGCAGCATGGGGGCGATGGTTTTTTTGCCCACGGAGCGGCCTTTGTAGTTGCCAAAACACAGGTGCATCGACAGCCGCGTCTTGCCCACGCCCGGCGCCACGGTGCGGTTAAAAATATCCACGAAGCGTTTCGTATCCTCGCGGTAGGCGTAGCAACTCATCGATGGTTCGTCCACACAAATCTCCGGGCAACCCAGCGCGACCAGATCGGCGATTTCCTTGTTCACAAGCGGCAGAATCGCCTCGGTAATCTCCCAGCGGTCTTTGTAAAAACTACCCGGATTGAGCCGCCCGGCCAGCGTGTAGGGGCCGGGAATGGACATTTTTAGCCCCTGCCCTACCGGCGCCAATCGCTTCAGCCTTTTATACTCTTCCACTACACCCAGCCCGTCGGGGGCCGTTAGCGGGGCCACGATGCTGTTTTTGCCGCGCTGGTCGTGGGCAGGTGGACCGTACTTGCGGGTTTCGGAGGCGTCGTTTTCGATGCCTTTGATAAAGCCGTAAAAGGATAAATTAAAGTCGAGGCGCGTCTGTTCGCCGTCGGTGATGACGTCCAGCCCGGCGGCCACCTGGTCATGGATGGCGGCGATAACGGCGTCGTCGATCATTTCGCTCAGGTCGGCGGGGCCGAGCTTATCGAGGTTCATACTGGCAAATTCGAGCCAGCCGGGGAATGGAAGGGAACCTACGACGGTGGTTTTTATGGGTATGGGCTGCATTATTTAGTTGACGGTGGACCGGTACGCCGGTGCGGGTTGACAGTGCTTTGCTACGAAATCGGCTTTTGAGCTTCTATTTTTTTCCTACGTTTTCGTAGAGTTTCGCCAGGCGGTGGGCGTGTTCGTCGTAGGCGGACTCGAATAGTTCTACCGCTTTTTCTGCGCCGACTACCACGCCCGCGCTGAGAACTTTGGGCGGTTGGCCAGCCTCGGTGAGCAGGCGGGCCACTTCGGCCTTGATGCAGTTGACCAGCATCGCTCCGCCGATGGTGCTGCCCGGCGCGACGGGCGTTTCAAGATTGGGAATGTGCACCATCGCGTCGCCGACGGGGGCGCCCGTGTCGAGAATCAGGTCGGCGAAATCGCTCAGTTTCTGACTGTCATTGCGTTTGGACGTGCTTTTCTCGGAGTGCTGGCGGGTAATTAAAGCTACGACTTTCACGCCGCTCTTCTGAAATAACTCCGCCATTTCGATGGGTACGACGTTGCAGCCGCTGGACGAAATGACCAGCGCGGAATCCTTTTTCGACAAATCGAAATTACGCAGGATGCGGTCGGCCAAGCCGGGGACATTCTCCAAAAACATGGCCTGCCGCTGTCCGTTGGCCCCGACTACTAAATTATGGAACGTCAGCGACAGCTCAACGATGGGGTTGAAACCAGGAAACGACCCGTAGCGCGGCCACATCTCCTCGACCATAATGCGGCTATGACCACTGCCGAAGACGTGGACCATGCGTCCCGCCAGAATACTGTCGGCAAACCAGCGGGCAGCAGTTTGGATTTCCGCCTTTTGACCTTCGACGGTGTCGGTAATCGAGCGGCATTTGGTTAGGTAGTCCTGGATTACATCCATTTCCTGAGTTTAAAGTTTAAAGCCTATGAGTTTGTGAGTTCTTGCAGGAAGCTCTTGTATTCATTTTTTCCGTTCAATTCACGATGCGTTCGGCGCGGAAGAGGTTGTCGGCTGCCTGGAGGAGTTTGGCTTTCAGGCGGGGGTTATAGCTAGGATTTTCTTGTAGGAAAGCGCGGACGACGCGCTCGGCTTCGATCGATTGGTACGAGCCTAACGTCGCGCTCAGCCAGGCCGACGGAAAAAAGATGTCGCCCGTCTTTTGAATTTCTTCTAGTAAATCCAGGCTGGGGCGCAGGTACTTCTGCGAGGTTTCGGCTCGTAGCGGGTGATGCAGATAGCCTAGTGCCGCCGCCACCCACGACTCGTGTTCGCGGTTTTTTCCTTCTTTCAATGAATTGAAAAAATTGTCCCTTTCGGCGACATCCGCCGACAAGGCGGGCAGCATGAATTGCAAGCGTTTCTTTCGGTCGGGATTTTTGATGCGAGTGAGTTGTTGTTCCAAAATTTCTTTTGAAGAAATAGCGGAAGTGTTACAATCTCGCACGGCCAATGCGAGAGCCAGGGAGGTGTAGTCATCTTCGGTGAGCGTGACGCCCGTTGGGGCTTCCTGCTTGCGCCAGATTTCGTAAAGGCGATCTTTGGCCTGAGGACTGAGGGCGGTGTTTTGATAAAGTTTGAAGATGATTTTCTTTTTATTGTCGTCCTCCACCCGCGACATGGCACCCCACACTCTCTCTTCCAAATAGTCCGACCAGTCCGCCCGCTCGGTGGGTTTCATGAATTGCCAGAAAATGGTCGAGAGTTGCTCGGCAATTAAGTCCAGGCTCAGTTCTTCCGTTTCCTTATCCAGCATCTTGACGTTTAAGTCAAGTATTATTGTTGGAAGAAAGCCAGGCTCCTTATTGAGCATATTTTCGTACAGACTAATATAGGCTGAGGTGCGCATCAAACCATCAGGAATCATTTCGGGCAGTTGCGTCACCAGAGTTCGGTTCACCGGGAATAACCCGTAGCCCTGTCCCGACGAATTAAAAAGGATGTTTAGTGGCGCTTCGCGGCCTACCACCTCCGGCACCAGCACGGTATCGGCGTTCATATTCACGGTTAGCTCTTCCACCCGGTTACGGTAGATGAGGGCAATCTCGAAGAATTGCGGCCAAATGCGGTCAAACTCATCTTCGCTTTGCTGCATGATGGTGAGATTGGTGAGTTTCCCAGCCGAAACATCGACACCGTAATCGAAGCGTGGTCGTCCCGTTTCATTCACCCACACCTTATTCCAGGCGTTGAGGTCGGAGGGGGTATATTTATCGAGGATGGCGATCAGGTCGGGCCAGGTGGCGTTGCCGTAGGCGTATTTTTTCAAATACTCGCGCAGTCCGTCGCGCAGGGCGTCGGCCCCCATGAGGCGCTCGAGTTGGCGCATCATGATGGGGGCTTTGTGGTAAATAATCGGCCCGTACATCGTCCCGGCCTGGTTCAGGTTGTCGAGCGGCTGGCCGATGGCGTTCGGCCCCTCGGTGCGGTCCACGCCGTAGGCCGTCGGGAAGTGCGAAATCAGGAACTCCAGCTCGTAGTTACTCAGCGGCTGAGCGACCTTGGCGATTTTATCGGCCATGAAATTGGCAAAAACCTCCTTCATCCACACATCGTTGAACCAGCGCATCGTCACCAAATCGCCAAACCACATGTGGGCGGTTTCGTGGGCCAGCAGCTTGATGCGGCTCATTTTCTGGCTGCGCGTCGCGCCTTTATCCAAAAACAAACTCGACGACTTGTATTGAATAGCCCCGGCGTGTTCCATACCGCCGTACTGAAAATCGGGAATGGCCGCGAAGTCGAATTTTTGGAAAGGGTACTTTATTTGGGTGTATTCTTCCATGAAACCCAGTGCGTCTTTGTGCGTTTCAAAAATCGGATCCAGGCTAAGCCGGATTTTGGACGTATCCGTTTCGCGGTGGTAGAGTGTCATTTCGCGTCCGCCGAGGGTACGGGTCACGGGGTCAAACTCGCCGGCTACAAAGGAAAAGAGGTAGGTCGGAAGCGGGTCGGTTGGTTTGAAATTATAGGTCTTTTGGTTTCGCGAAATCACACTGTCGCGCAAAGTTGCGTTGGAAACGGCCATCCACCCTTCGGGAACCGTTAGCGAAAGCACGAAAGTTGCCTTTAAATCCGGCTGATCGAAGCAGGGAAATACCGTGCGGGTGCGGTCGGGGACGAAGAGCGTATGGACGTACTCATCGTTTCGATTCAACGACAGATCCCCAGCGGTGAACTCGATGTACACTGTGTTCTTGCCTTTTTTCAAAAACTCGGGCGCAATCTGAATGTGTTCTTTTTCGAAGACAATGGGTGTTTCCTGATCATTGACCCGCATACGCTGCAGGTGATCGCTATTTTCCTTAAAATCCAGCGAGAGCGGATTGGGATTTTCTTGCCAGTGAAAAGTAATCCTCTCCGTGGCCGGAATTAGCGCGTCTTTTTTTTGGGGAATATCGAAGTTCAGGTCGTAAGAAATGTCGCTAAGCGTTTGCTTACGAACCTGGGCAAGTTCCTGGGACACGCCTTCTTGCAAAACAACGGTCTTGACGGGCATTTGGCGGCAGGAGAAGCACAAGAGCGCGAGGGAACTGAAGAAGATTGCTTTCAAATGATTTTGGAATAAAAATCAGGAAGAACCGCAAGTTACGGTCCCTTAGCGGGTATGTCAACCTCTTCGGGGGGTTGTCCGGCAAATTTCTCTTCTATTTTCTCCATACTGATGGCCGCCGTGAAGCCATGCGTGAGGAGCGAGACCACCACTGTAAAAGCCGCTATGGCCCAAATTTCGCGGGCGTTGGCAAATTCAGCCTCGGCCAGGGCAAAAGACAAATAGAAAAAGGAGCCAATGCCTTTGATTCCAAAAAAAGAGATGGCACTCCGCTGGATCGCGTGTAGTTTTGTCCCCAGAAGACCCAAATAACCCGCCACGGGTCTGACGACAAAAACAAAAACCAAACTCAGCACCACCATCTGCCCGGAAAGTTCTTCCAGCACTCCGCCGACCAAACTGCCGCCGAACAAAATCAGGACGATGGCCACCAGAATCCGCTCTATTTGGTCGGTAAAGGAGTGCAATTGGTTGTGAAACTCGTGCTGCATTTCGGAGTTACGCAGTGTGACTGACCCGACAAAAACCGCCAAAAAGCCGTAGCCGTGGAGCATTTCGGTAAAGCCGTAGATAAACAGCGTAGCGGCCAAAGCGATGAAGCCATTGTTCATTTCGATAATGCTTTTCTCTTCGGATTTCCGAAAAATCAAATACGCCAGCAGTCGGCCTAGCAGATAACCAGCCACCGCGCCTACCACAATGCGGTAGAGCAGGTCGGACAGTAGCCAGTCAGTCAGGCTGCCTTCGCCCGTCGTAGCGATTTGGGCCAGCACTATGGCAAGCCAGGTAAAGGGAAACGCCAGGCCGTCGTTTAGCCCCGCCTCGGCGGTGAGGGCGAATTTTACGTCGTTACCGTTTGTTTTCCTGCGGCTCGCCCACCTGCACGTCGGCAGCCAGCACGGGGTCGGTGGGGGCCAGTACCGCACCCAGCAGCAGAGCGGAAGCCGGGTCGAAATTCAGGAATTTCCAGGCCAGAAAAGTAATGGCTGCAATACTCAGCAACATCGTGATGCTTACCAGTCGCAGGGGTAATTTCCAGTTTTTGAGCGAAAAAGGTCGGTCGATTTTCAGGCCTGTCCCCATGAGCGAGATAATTACCACCAATTCCGTTAGGTGAACGGTGTATTCCTGCCTACGGATGGGGTCGGGCAAAGGCAATCCATCACCAAAAACGTAAAGAATCGCACCAAAAAGCACGTAAAGGATGGCGTAAGACACTTTAGTCTTTTCCGTGACGGCGGGCATCCAAGCCATGGCAAGCGAGGCGATACCAGTAATAAGTAATACGAGAATATAAGTGTCCGTCAATTTGCTGATTTGTTTGGAAAAAAGTAGCCTTATACTCTTGTTCTACTGTACCCGAAGAAAACTGGGATGAAAAACAAAAAGGCTGAACTTTGAAGCGACGAAGCATCAAAACCAGCCTTTAAGGATGAAAGGAATCATCAAAGCCCAAGTTATAAACATTTTGAACATAGTGCCACTAGCGA
>JBBSUC010000065.1:0-32080 GCA_038235275.1 Cytophagales bacterium
AGGCCCCGGGGCCTGAACCCGGCAGGGGGGCTTTTTTTTCAGCCGTTGCATTTATTACTTGAATCAGGGCTTGTTGAAAACCACCAGCTTTGAATCTATTCTTTAATACGCGAACATGATTGATAAAATTCAAAAGTATATATTCGTTCTCGGATTTATAAAAAATCCTTTCAGAAGTAAAAGCTTTATCTAATTTGGAAAATATCTCAAAAATATAATCTTCTAGACCAACTATTATATTTCGACTAGATGGAATATATAAAGATAGTTGATTATATTGAAAAGCTGTATTAATCTTTTGTGTAATTCTTCCGACTAATCGTTGACGCTCTCGCCGTGCTATATCATCATATTTATCTTTTAATAATAATAATTGTTCGTGTATAGGTAAAATAGAGTTTTTTAAATTTTCAATAAAATTATTATCTGACCAAACAATATTTATGAGAGTTTCTGACTTTTTATTCGTTACTTCCAAAGAAAGATTGTTTTTGTATTTATATTTAATACTAAAATCATTTAAATATTTAGAGTGGCCGAATAAATGTTGAAATAAGGTTCTTATTCTTCTGATTACATTTTCTTCAAATGATTGAGTTTCTAAATTAACATTACCTAATATTTCATCCAATACGTGTTCAGGCAGCTTCTTAAAAAAATAAACCAGCTTCGCTACCGTACTCTTCCCCGTTGCCTGCTCGCCCATTAAAATCGTCAGGTTGGCGACGTTGATTTCACGCTTGGCGGTATTCTTGATGGCCTTGAAATTCTGAATCACTATCGTTTCCATGTCTTCAATTGAAAGTAGGGGCAGGTAGAAAATCACCAGCTTCCCCCTAAAACTACGAAAAATCTATTTGACTACTTATTCTTGACTACTTCTTCCCGACCATCTCCTCCGGCTTCACCCACGCATCGAACTCCTCGGCCGTGAGATAGCCAAGACTCACGGCGGTTTCCTTCAAAGTACTGCCGTTTTTGTGGGCGGTCTGGGCGATTTCAGCGGCTTTGTAATAGCCGATTTTGGGATTCAGGGCCGTGACCAGCATCAGCGAATTATTGACGTGCTTCTGGATATTCTCGCGAATGGGTTCGATGCCCACGGCGCAATTGTCGTTGAACGACACGCACACATCCCCAATCAGCCGAGCCGAGTGCAGGAAGTTGTAGGCCATCATGGGCTTGAACACGTTCAGCTCGAAGTGGCCGTTGGCCCCGCCGACGCTGATGGCTACATCGTTGCCCAGTACTTGCGCGGCCACCATTGTCATAGCTTCGCACTGGGTGGGATTCACCTTGCCGGGCATGATGGAACTGCCCGGCTCGTTGTCTGGAATGCTGATTTCGCCAATCCCCGCGCGCGGACCGGACGATAACATACGGATATCATTGCCGATTTTCATTAGGCTTACGGCTACGGTTTTCAGCGCGCCGTGGGCTTCGACGATAGCATCGTGGGCGGCCAGGGCCTCAAATTTGTTCTCGGCGGTTATGAAGGGCAGACCCGTCAGGTCGGCAATGTGCGCGGCCACGTTTTCGGAATAGCCTTCGGGAGTATTGATGCCCGTACCGACGGCCGTACCGCCCAATGCCAATTCAGAAAGGTGCGCCAGGGTATGGTCGATGGCGCGCAGACCGTGGGAAAGCTGCGAAGCGTAACCCGAAAACTCCTGGCCCAGCGTTAGCGGCGTGGCGTCCATGAAGTGAGTACGGCCTATTTTTACCACATCCTTGAACTCCTCAGATTTGGCCCGCAATGTGTCGCGAAGTTTAGTGATTCCAGGAATCGTCAGTTCAGCCAAAATCTTGTAGGTCGCGATGTGCATCGCCGTCGGAAAGGTGTCGTTGGACGACTGCGACTTGTTGACGTCGTCGTTGGGATGCAAGAATTTCTGCTTGTCCGCGAGTTCGCCGCCGTGCAACACGTGGCCCCGGTAAGCGATGACTTCATTCGTGTTCATGTTCGACTGCGTACCGGAACCCGTCTGCCACACCACGAGCGGAAACTGGTCGGCGAGTTCTCCTTCCAGGATTTCGTCACAGACCTTTCCTATCAAATCAGCCTTCTCTTTGTCCAAGACTCCAGCTTCGGCATTGGTGATGGCGGCGGCTTTTTTTAGGTAGGCAAAGGCTTTGATAATTTCCTTGGGCATCTTATTGATGTCCTGCGCAATGGGGAAATTCTGGATCGAGCGTTGCGTTTGCGCGCCCCAATAGACGTCGGCGGGTACCTGTACCTCGCCCATGGTGTCCTTTTCTATGCGATATTCCATCAATTATGAATTAGTGACAGGAGCGCCTGCCCGGTTTTGAATTAGTGAACATTACCAACTGACTTCGGGAAATGTAAAAATAGGGGAGAACTGGGAGTTTTAGTTGGTTTCTTCCGATAAATGTTCAGTTGGGTGTATGGATTCTGAGTTTAGTGTCCGTTCAAAAGTTGATTTATTCCGTTTTATTTTTGTTAGCTTTGCGGCGTTCTTTGTAATACCCGTCAATCGGAATAGTGGTTTTCGCGGGAGAAAAATTGGTTCTCTGACAATTTTTGTGGAGCAAGTTAAAATTTGCCTTTTAGCTAAGAAACGGACAAGTTCAAGTATCTATTTATGAAGTACTTGTAAGTATTTTACTTACAAGATTTGAGCAGGTGATGCATCGACCACAAAAATTGTCAAAGAACCGAAAAATTTCTTCTCCTCTTCCGCAGAAATTAAAAAGGAATCGTGTGAAAATCACGAGCAGACGTGCTACTGTAAGTACCCGTTTGGTTTACCAAACACCTGTCTACCCTCGCAGCCCATTGTCTTGCCCGGCAAGATGAGAAGGGCGGTAAACATGGTACGAGCCAGGAGACTTGCCCCTGTTCTCAATGACTTAGCCTTCACGCATAGGGCTGAGCCACGCATTGATTTTACAACCATTTTCAACAACATCGTTCCGCTTCGTCTGTCTGCGCAGAAGTGGATCGTGTGGCCGTACGCTTTTTGCAAAAGCGGGTCGGGGCCGATGTGTTGTATATGGACGTACTGATTGAGAGTCAGTTTGTCGGGTATTCTTTGTTCCTTTCGGCCCATTAGGGTAGAAAAACGAATACCGAAAACCCTCAATTCAGGACGGGTAGGGTGTTTCAAAGGCGTTTTTTTAAACACCTTTAAACACAATTTATTATGCTTACGCACAACCTCGGCTACCCGCGCATCGGGAGCCAACGCGAGCTTAAAAAAGCTTGTGAACAGTACTGGGCCAGTAAAATCGACCGCGATGAATTGCGTCGCACCGCCCGAAAACTTCGCCACGACTCTTGGCAAACGCAACACGCGGCAGGGATCGACCTGATTCCTTCCAATGACTTTTCACTCTACGACCAGGTACTAGACACCGCGCTGCTGGTTGGAGCTATTCCGCCACGTTACCTGCCGCTATTCGATGGAAAATCCAACGCTGAATTGGATCTCTATTTTGCGATGGCGCGGGGGGTACAGCGGATCGGAATAGATATCAAAGCCATGGAAATGACCAAGTGGTTCGATACCAATTACCATTATCTGGTACCCGAATTCACGAAGGATCAATACTTTTTCCGCTATTCCGACAAGCCCGTGCTTGAATTTGAGGACGCCCGCCAGTTAGGAATTACGACTAAGCCCGTTATGCTGGGACCCGTCTCCTTTCTTTTGTTAGGGAAAGAAAAAGAAGCAGGCTTTCACCGCATTGAGTTACTGGACAAGCTTTTGCCGGTATATACTGAATTACTGCGGGAACTCTCCAATCAGGGGGCCGAGTGGGTTCAATTAGACGAACCTTGCCTTGTGCTTGACCTAACCGACCAAGAAAAGCAGGCTTTCGGTCGGGCCTACGCGCAGTTGTCAAAAGCCGCCCCATCGCTGAAAATTTTGCTGGCCACTTACTTCGGGGCTTTGGAAGATAATCTTTCGGTTGCTACCAAACTCCCCGTGGAGGCGCTGCATCTGGATTTGGTGCGGGCACCCGCCCAACTGCCGCAGATTTTGGCGGACGAGCCTTTTGTAAATTCTTTCAAAATGCTATCGCTTGGGGTCGTGGATGGGCGAAATATCTGGAAAAATGATTACAAAGCGTCTCTAAAACATATCGCGGAAGCAGTTGCCAAACTGGGGCCGGACCGAGTCATGATCGCACCCTCGTGTTCGCTGCTGCACAGTCCAAACGATTTGGCGCTGGAAAATGACGAGGCAGTCCTGACGCCCGAGATCAAGAATTGGCTGGCTTTTGCCAAACAGAAACTGCACGAAGTCGCCACGCTGATCCAACTGGCTACGGCAGAGAAGCCGCTGGCCGATTGCCCGGTATTACTGGAAAACCAGGCCGCGATGGAAAGCCGCCGCCAGTCGGAACTGATTCATAAAAAGAGGGTAAATGAACGGATGCAGGCAGTACCTGAGCTTGACTTGGCCCGCCGCAACCCGTTCGTCATGAGACAAGTTGTGCAGGCCGAAAGCCTTAAATTGCCGCTCTTCCCTACGACCACCATCGGATCTTTTCCGCAAACCGAGGAGGTACGCAAACTACGGGCGCGTTTTAAAAAGGGAGAGTTGAACGTTGCCGAGTACGAAAGCCGGATTCAGGAGGAGGTCCTTAGCTCGATTCAGTGGCAGAATGACCTGGGCATCGACGTGCTGGTGCACGGAGAGTTCGAGCGCAACGACATGGTGGAGTATTTCGGCGAACGCCTGTTGGGTTTTGCCTTTACCCAAAACGGCTGGGTACAAAGCTACGGCAGCCGCTGCGTGAAACCGCCGATAATCTACGGCGACGTGGAGCGCCCCGCCCCGATGACCGTCCGCTGGTCGACCTTTGCGCAGTCGCACACCGACCAATTGGTCAAAGGGATGCTAACCGGTCCGGTGACGATCCTGCAATGGTCGTTCGTGCGCGACGATCAACCCCGACAGGACACCGCTTTTCAGATCGCGCTGGCGATTCGCGACGAGGTACTCGATCTGGAAAATGCGGGCATTCAACTGATTCAAATCGACGAACCGGCCATCCGTGAAGGGCTGCCGCTGCGCCACGCCGACCGACCCGTGTACCTGCAATGGGCCGTGGATGCTTTCCGGCTGAGCGCTTCGGGCGTGGGCGACCAAACCCAAATCCATACGCATATGTGCTATTCGGAATTTAACGACATGATCGATTCCATCGCAGCGATGGACGCCGATGTGATCACGATCGAGACTTCGCGCTCGCAGATGGAACTGCTGGATGCCTTCGCCGATTACCATTACCCCAACGAAATCGGGCCGGGTGTGTACGATATTCATTCGCCCCGCGTACCTTCGGTGGAAGAAATGGTAAGCCTACTCGAGAAAGCCCTGGAAGTGATTCCGTCGCGTAACCTGTGGGTGAATCCCGACTGCGGCCTCAAGACCCGAGGCTGGCCCGAAACGGAGGCCGCTTTGCGGAACATGATCGCCGCTAGCCGGTACCTGCGCGAAAAAGTCAGCGTGGAAATAGTTTAATTGCCAACAATCCATGCCCCGGTCGTGTATTATGATCGGGGCTTACCCTGAAATGTCACTTTTACTCATTGCTTATGATTGACCTTCCGCCTTCCGTTCATTGCAACAAATTTATAGGCATCAAACCAGCCTTGCCTCTGCTGATCGGGCTCGAGTTTTCTCAAAAACCGACTTCTTCCATTTTAGCCGAGTGGAATTACCTGTCTGAATTGAAAACAGCGCGACAATGGGATTTTGACCTTCTACCCGCGTTACCGTACCTGAAAAGCAACAGAAGTGCCATCATAGTGACCGATCTTGCCCAAAAAATCACTTGGGTCAGCCAGGGATTTCAGCGTATGTCGGGATACGCACAAGAGGAAGCTTACGGCAGGCATCCTAATTTTTTGCAGGGAGAAAAAACCTCATCTCAAACGCGGCAGCAAATCCGTCAGCACTTGGCCGACAGCCAGGCTTTTTCAGGCACCGTTATTAACTACCGAAAATCAGGGAAGGCCTATCTGTGCGCCATTCATCTGTTTCCGGTGTTCAATCAGTCGCGTGATTTGGTCAATTTTATCGCTATGGAAAAAGAGGAACCGATGGATTCGCCATTTTTTTTATAGAAATCAGTAAAATTTGGGTTCTGAAACCAAAAAAAGCCTGAGGCAAACCTTTCTGCGGTTCTTTCGTAGGTTTGTTCAAAACTCCCATCTATGCGATTTCTTTTATTGGTCCTTCTCTTCGGTATCCGTTTCGCATCCTATTCAGCTGTTTTCCCAGAGGACTCTACCCGAAAAAAAGGAGCTACTAAACTCCTAGCCGATACCAAATTCATCGCATTGCCCGTGGCCTTCCGGCTGCCCGAGACGGGCTGGGGTGGTGGCGTGGTGGGAACGACGACCTTTTCCTTTGCCAAAGATACGATTCGCACCAAACCCTCGCAGATTTCCTTTGGGGCTACCTATACCCAGAAGAAACAGATTCTACTTTTTATCCCCTTCACCATCTTTTTTGACAACAACCGCTATTATTTCAACGGCGACAATGGCTGGTATAAGTACAACTACAATTACTACGGGATAGGGGAAAACCGGGTGCCGGAGGAAAAATACGACGTGACCTATCCCCGTATTCGTCTCTTGGCGGCTAATCTGATCGCTCCCCAAACGTATCTCGGACTACGCTACCAGTACGAAAGCTACAAAGTATTGGGAACGGCGGAGGACGGCCAACTAGCCACGGGTCGCATAGTGGGCAGCGATTTTAGCCGCACATCCAGCCTTGGGCCGTCGATTCTGCGCGACAGCCGCGACCAGGTTTTTTATCCCCGGAAAGGCATGTTCGGGGAATTGTACATCTTGCCAACTGCCAAAATCTTCGGGGCCGACCGGAATTTCACGCGGGTTTATCTCGATGTGGCCAACTACTTTTCACTCCATAGCAAAGTGGTCTTGGCTACCAACTACACCGCCAGCGCGATTTTTGGAAAAAATATTCCTTTCAGCCAACTTTCTTTTCTGGGCGGAGCTAAGAAAATGCGCGGGATTTATGAAGGATATTTTCGTGATAAAAATGCCCTGCTCGGTCAGGCGGAACTGCGCTGGGAAATCTGGAAATTTATTGGGGCAACCGGCTTTGGCTCGCTGGGTTTTCTGGGCAATGAAAACGACGGCATCCGCTTCAACAAACCCAAATACACCTACGGTGGAGGGCTGCGCATCACCGCTCAGAAGAAGAACCACCTCAACATTCGGGTCGATTACGGATTTTCGCCCTACGCCAAGGGGAATTTGTATCTGACGATTGGGGAGGCGTTTTAATATGGCGGTGCCTGCTTTCTTCATTTGGCAAGACCATCGGAAATCGACGAATGTTACGAACGGAAGTGAAGGAAAGAGGGAACAGAATCACCAAGCGACAACGCGCCAAAGTTTTTTACGATTGGAAAGTATAAAGCGGCGGGTATTGATTTATCTTTAACCTTTCAACCACTTTGAGTTTTGCTATTTCTTAAAATGAAAAACTCATTCTATTTACTGGTTTTTTGGTTGCTATGCGTTCACTCTGATCTGAACGGGCAGGTTAAGTGGGTGTTTCCAGGTTCAGTCGATACGGTGAGAATTACGGACTATAAAGCGTCATTAAGTGCTGATGGGAAGAATTACGGGTTTGCTCCTTCGGTTTCACTTGAACCTGCTATTGTTATTACTTCAAAAACACCTACGAATAGCGCCCAACCCGTTATCCGGGCCAGTAGTCAGGCGGGCAAAGCCATCGTGACTTTCCAGGCATTCGACAAGCAATCCAGCAAAACCATCGGTGCAACTTTTCAAATTTTGGGCCTACAAACCAAGCGGAAATTCTCCATTACCACCACGTCAGAGCGTCCCACCCAAAGCCTGACTTTTACAGAATCGGATTCGCTCTACATTGTTACTTCTGCCGAGGGACACGGCGAAGTCAGCGAGCCACTTTGGGTGAAGGTGGAAGCCAACGGCGACACCCACTACGAGTATCGCGCTTACTTGCCGCCAACCCTGGTTTCGACGTTGCTAGTCAATGTGAAAGACGCCGAAATCGACCAGGCCGTGCCGGGCTTGAAGATTATTCTGCAAGACGAAACGACCGGACAGACCCGCCCGCTCGATTACGACCCGCACACTATGAACGCCCGCACCACCCTTGACCCAACGCACCGCTACACCGTAGCCGTAGACGCGCCGGGCTACACACCCTATCGAAAATATTTGGGTAAAGTATTGAACGAAAATGAAGTAGGTGTCCAGCTTCCCCGTAAAGTTCAATCGCTGGTAGCGTTGGCAGCTACCGACAAACGTACCCAAAAGCCAATCGCCGCGACTTTCAAAGTCATGCTGCCCGCCACCATGCAATTGTTTGTGGTAGGAGGTAAAGTCGATGCGGACGAAATCTTTGTTTTCGGAATGCCCGGCACTTATCAAATTGAGGCCACCGCGCCCGGTTATCGACCCGTTAAAAAGGAATATATAATTGGGGAAAAAGAGTTGAAATCCCTCGCCTTTAAGCCTGCGCTGGAACCTGCCGTGACGGAATTTACCTTTCTGGTGGTGGATAAAGCGCAGCGTTCCGTCGTGCCAAATGCTACTGTCAATGTTTTTGACCAAAACCGAAAACCGATTCCTGTTTCCTCCGTATCCGGCGAGTCCAGGGTGCTACTACCCGATGAGGGCAATTTTACCTACGAAGCCTCCGCAGCGGAGTACCAACCCGTGACCGCTCCGATGGAACGCCCCGCCTCCCGTCTGCTGGAAGTGGGTATGACGCGACAGCAAATTACTCCCCAAACCCAAACCATTGCCTTCATTGCGCAGGACGCTTTCACCAAAAAGCCGATCGCCGCTCGCTTCCGACTCAATAGCGCGGAAACCAGCACTTCGGCCACCGTTACCACGGCAGAAAATCCGCAGTTTGGTACCGAACTGAAATTGAAACAGCCTTATTTGCTGGAAGTCGAAGCCGATGGCTACGTAAAATATTCCGCGCCAATCACGCTAGATACTAAAGAAGCCGAGCCCATCAAGCCGCGCATCGTGTTGCTGGCACCGCTGGAATATGAGGTAACTTTCGCCATTCTGGATGCGGCTACGATGAAGCCGATTGATCCGGCTTCGTTCAAAATTGGCGAAGCTGGAAAAAACCTAAATCTGCAAAGTGTGGCCAACTCCCGGAAAGTGAGCCTGGTACCTGGCAAGCAATACGACCTGCGGGTGGGTCAACCCGGCTACGAAATCTTCGAGCGCACACTGACTTTCGACAAACCAACCGACCCTAATGATTTGCTCAAATCTATTTTATTGTCGCCAGTAGGGCCCGTGCAAATTGCCGCCGCCACGCCTGCGCCCGCCGAATCCAAACCCGCGCCCACCGCCGCCAAGGTGGACGAAACCGTTTTTGAAAACCTGAAAGTGGGAGAAGCCGTGCGGCTCGACAACGTCTATTTCGACCAAAGTAGCTACATTTTGCGCACCGAGTCGTACCCGCAACTGGACAAACTCGTCAAGACGTTGAAAATGAACCCCAAGCTAAAAATTGAAATCAGGGGCCATACCGATAACGTCGGCGACGCCCGGCTCAATCAATTCCTGTCCGAGAATCGCGCCAAGGTTATTTCCAGCTACCTTACCAATAAGGGTATTCCCGATACCCGTCTCATCTGGAAAGGCTACGGCCAAACCAAACCCGTCGCCGTCAACGACAACGAAGAAAACAAGGCCCAGAATCGAAGGGTTGAGTTTGTGGTGTTGGAAAATTAGTTTTTGGGTTAAAAGGTCAAACGGTTAAAGGTTTGTTAACTTCAACAAATGAAAGACCGAACTCCCTTTTAACCTTTTGACCCTTAACCCTTAACCAAAATAACTTCTCCCGGCTGCATTTCTCCCAATTCAAATTCTCCAATTTTCCAGCGAACGAGCCGCAGCGTTGGGAAGCCCACGGCGGCAGTCATGCGGCGGACCTGACGGTTTTTGCCTTCGTGCAGAGAAAGCGCGATCCAGGAGGTGGGGATATTTTTGCGAAAACGGATGGGTGGATTTCGCTCCGGTAGGTTCGGCTCGGCCATTTTTTCGGCGCGGGCGGGTAAGGTGCGGTGCTTCTTTTTGTTGATAGAAATCGTGACGCCCGCCGCCAGATCGGCGCAGGCTTCTTCGGTGATTTTCCCCTCCACTTGCACGTAGTAGGTGCGAAAATGCCGCTGCTTCGGATCGAGCAAGCGGGTCTTAAAGAAATTATCGTTCGTCAGTAAAAGCAAGCCCTCGCTGTCGGCGTCAAGCCGCCCGACGGGATATACATCTTTGGGAAATTCGAAATCCAAGTCCGCCAGCGTGGCGTGGTCGCCCTCTTGGCTGAATTGCGAAAGCATACCAAAGGGTTTGTAAATGGCGTAGTATTGTTTCATGCTAAAATTTCAAGAATCACCCCGCAATGATCGGAATGCACCGCGTCGGTCGTGTGCCGACAGCGCGCTAACCTATCCCGCAAAGAATGCGAGACCGAGTGGTAGTCGATGCGCCAGCCTTTGTTATTGGCCCGTGCCCCGGCGCGGTAGCTCCACCAACTGTACTCGGTCAATTCGGGGTTAAGATAGCGGAAGGCGTCAGTGAAGCCGCTGTCGAACCAGTCCGTTAGCCAGGCACGTTCCTCGGGCAGAAATCCTGTGGAGTTTTTATTGCGAATAGGATCGTGGATATCGTTTTCGGTGTGGGCAATATTATAGTCGCCGCAGATAACTAGGTTAGGACGCTCTTTTCCCAGCTCGTTTACGTATTCTTGAAAGTCCTGCAAAAATGCCATCTTCACGCCTTGGCGGGTTTCTCCGCTCGTTCCCGAAGGAAAATAGCAATTCAGTAAAGTGATTTCCCCAAAATCCGCCCGCAAAATTCGCCCCTCGCAATCATAAATTGATAGCCCGCAGCCATCGATGACGCGGTCGGGCGTTATTTTGGATAAAATTGCTACGCCGCTGTACCCCTTTTTCTCCGCTGCGTGCCATCCGACTACCTGATATCCAAGGGCTTCAAAGCCTGAAAGATCGACTTGTTCGGGTTGGGCTTTGACTTCTTGAAAGCAAAGAATATCGTAGGATTTGCCCGCCAACCACTCGACCAGGCCGTTGCGGATGGCGGCGCGGATGCCGTTGACGTTGTAGGAGAGGATTTGCATATTTTCGAGGCACAGAGGCACAGAGGCACAAAGTGGAAAGAGTCGTGAATTGGTAAAGGTAACAAGCTTGGCAAGAATTGCTGCGGTTGTTGGCTACCTTTCTGAAAAGGTCTGCTTAACTTTGGGTTTGACCTATGAACTGATTTTTGACAAATGAAAATATCCTTAATTACTTCCCCGCAGGAGACCGACCTGACCCTAAGCCTGTATATCCAAGATCACGAATCGCCACAACCCAGCGTTTTTAAAGCCGAAAAAAACGAGGTGTGGTGGCCTTCTGAAGAAGAACTTTGGCTGGGTTTAGGTAAAAAACCGACTGCCGTTACCGTCCTGAAAGCCCTGCGTACTTTGTTTCACAAGCGCAAAGACCGCTGGCCCGATGCTGTTACCTTCGATGCCCGTGGCCTTTCTGACGAATGGGTCGAGGCCGCCGTAAACGGAATTATGCTGGGTGGCTACAAGCTGAATCTGTACAAGACAGAGGAAAAATTATACAGCAAGTTTTTTGGTAAAGACGGCACCTTGGCGGTTTGGGTAGACGATAAATCCAAGGAAAACGAACGGGCGATTTTCAAAGGCAAAGCCACTGCCGCCGTACAAATGCGCGTGATGGACCTGATGAATTCTCCTGCCAACAAAAAGCCCCCGCGTGTGCTGGCCGAATGGGCGCTGGACTCGGGCCGAAGCCACAATTATAAGGTCACGGTACTGGAAAAGGACTCGCTGCAAGCTTTGGGCCTCCATGCCTTGCTGTCGGTCAGCAAGGGAAGCGACGAGCCGCCCGTCCTGATTGTGACGGAATACAGTCCGGCCAACTACCAGAAAACGGTGGTGCTGGTGGGCAAGGGGGTGACCTTCGATACGGGTGGGATTTCGATCAAGAGTTCAGCCAATATGCACCTGATGAAGAGCGACATGGGCGGAGCCGCTGCAGTGTTAGGCGCGGTTGAACTGGCCGCCCGGCTGGAACTGGGCGTGCGGGTGATTGGCATCATCCCCTCCACCGAAAACTGTGTGGATGGTTCAAGTACCAAGCCCGGTGACGTCATTGAATCGCTTTCGGGTAAAACCATCGAGGTCATCGATACCGACGCCGAAGGACGCCTCATCCTGGCCGACGGCCTGAGCTACGCCCTGAAAAATTACAAGCCTGACGTACTGCTCGACCTGGCCACCCTCACGGGCAGCGTGGTGCAGACGCTCGGCTACGCCGCCGCCGGACTCTTCACCGCCAACGACGACCTCGCGCAACAGCTCACCGCCGCCGCCGACCACACCGGCGAACGTCTGTGGCGGTTACCGATTTGGGACGAATACAAGGACGAGATAAAATCCGATATTGCCGATGTTCGCAACTACCACGGTAAACCCATCGCCGGGGCCATCGTCGCCGCCAAGTTCCTGGAAGCCTTCACCGAAAACCACCGCGCCTGGGCCCACCTCGACATCGCCGGCACTGCCTTCGGCGATTTGGAATTTACGCCCAATCGCGCCGGAACGGCGTTTGGCGTTCGGCTTCTGGCAGAATTCATCTCTGGGTTAAACGGTGAGGCGGTTGAAAGGTAATTTGTAAAATTTTCAATTTAGTTTCCCACTTGATTCAGGTCGTACGGAATACGTGTTCCATTAACCGTTTGACCTTTTGACCCTTTACCCATCCCAAAAACTATTCTAAAATCAACCAATGCCATAACCATGTCTCAAAACCTGACCTTCCTCTGTGTTTCTACTTTTTTTAAGGGAAACGATTTTCTACAAGCCTGTAAGGAAGCAGGCAACACTGTTTATTTATTGACCGCCAAAAAACTCGAAAACCGCGAATGGGTGCGTGACTCCATCGACGAGTTTTTTTTCGTGGAAGAAAACGAACACGGCAGTTACGATATGCACCAGGTCGTTTCTGGATTGGCCCACGTCATGCGCAGTCGTCCCATCGACCGCATCGTGGCATTGGACGATTTTGACGTGGAGAAGGCCGCCATGCTGCGGGAGTCTTTCCGCATTCCGGGCATGGGACAAACGACATCGCGTTACTTCCGTGATAAGCTGGCCATGCGCACCAAGGCCGAAGAGGCGGGTATTCGGGTGCCGGGCTTTTCGGCTTTGTTCAACGATGCCGCCATTACCGAATTCATACAAAGTCATCCCGGACCTTGGATGATCAAACCGCGCTCCGAGGCTTCGGCGACGGGCATTAAAAAACTTCACACCGATAGCGAACTTTGGGACGCCATCAATTCTCTGGGCGAAAAACGGCACGAGTACCTGGTGGAGCAATACAAGCCAGGCCATGTATTTCACATTGATTCGCTGAGTTTTAATGGACGAGTTATTTTTTCGTGGAGCAGCCAGTACATCGCGCCGCCCTTCGATGTGGCGCACGGCGGGGGCATTTTTCGTTCTGTGACGGTACCCTTCGATTCTGCGGAGTGGCACGCGCTGGAAACCATGACCGTGGATGTTCTCAAAGCCTTCGGCATGAAGCACAGTGCCTCACACACCGAAATAATTCGCTGCCACGATGACGGTCAGTATTATTTTCTGGAAACTTCTTCCCGCGTGGGTGGGGCGCACCTGTCCGACATGGTGGAAGCCGCCTCGGGCATCAATCTCTGGAAGGAGTGGGCAAAAATGGAAACAGCCGTGGCACGAGGCGAAGATTACAAGTTGCCCCGTCCGCAGCGTAACTATTCCGGCATTGTCGTCTCGCTGGCTCGCCAGGCATGGCCTGACCACACGGTTTTCCAAGATTCCGAGGTAGTGTGGCGGATGAATCAGGAGTACCACATTGGATGCGTGGTAAAGTCAGACAACCGCGAGCGCGTGCTGACCCTGTTGGAGAATTATGCCGAAATGATTAAGAACGACTTCCACGCCTCGGCCCCCGCACCGGATAAGTCAGTGCATTAATTCTTCGGCCGCCCGGCGGTCCGTTCAGGATGACAGAAGGGAAATGATTAGCGTATTTTAAAAGGTTAGAGTAAGTTGTTTTCCTTCGTAAGGTTCTGAGTCTTCCAGGTTGGAGAGGGAAACGCCGAGTAAGCGGACGGGTAGGGGAAGGGGGAAGTTTTCTTCCAGGAGTTCAAAGGCCAGATTTTCAAAAAACCTCCGTTCCCGAATGGGCAGGAAGGAGGATCGGCTGCGGGTGAGGGTTTGGAAATCGTTGAGCTTGATTTTTACCGTGACCGTCCGGCCATACACGCGGGTGCGCTCGACCCATCGCCAGACATCTTCTATTAAAGGAAGTAGCCCGCCCTGCATCTCGGCCAGGGTATCGAGATCTTGTTGAAAGGTATTCTCTGAACCAACCGACTTGCGGATACGATCCGGCTCGACGGGCCGCTCGTCCTGGGCGCGGGCAATGCGATAGTAGTAGCCGCCCGCCTTGCCGAAATGCTGTCGTAGAAACTCTTCACTTTTTAGTTTGAGATCCGCCCCCGACTGGATGCCCAGACTGTGCATTTTCTGCGCCGTGACGCGACCGATACCGTGAAAGCGCTCAATGGGTAGTTGCGCCACGAAAGCCTCGCCTTCTTCGGGCTTGATGACAAAAAATCCGTCGGGCTTGCGATGCTCGGAGGCTAGTTTAGCCAAGAATTTATTATAAGAAACCCCCGCCGAGGCCGTCAGCCAGGTCGTTTGGCGGATGCGCTGCCGAATCTCGTTGGCGATTAAAGTAGCTGACTTCATGCCTTTTAAATTCTCGGTTACGTCCAGATAGGCTTCGTCCAGCGATAGGGGCTCGATGAGCGGCGTGTACTCGGCAAAAATGGCGCGGATTTGGCTTGAAACCTGTTTGTACACGTCAAAACGGGCCTTGACAAAAATCAACTGCGGGCATTTCTGTTTCGCCGTTCGCGAAGCCATCGCCGACCGCACCCCGTGCTTCCGCGCCTCGTAACTAGCCGCCGCCACCACGCCTCGGTCACCACCTCCCCCTACCGCCACAGGTTTGCCCCGCAACTCAGGATGATCCCGCTGTTCGACCGAGGCGAAAAAAGCGTCCATGTCGATATGGATGATTTTGCGGTTGGGCATTGGGCGGGGGAGGAAAAGTTGTTCTTAAAGGCATAAAGTGGGAAAGACACAAAGGGCCGGGCTGGCGTACCAGCAAAGCAGCGCTTACGCACGATTGAAAATGTTACTTAGTTCACTTTGAAAAATGTCAGGGTGGTCCTAAATCTTTTCTTTGTGCCTTTGTGCCTTTACCTAGGAAACTCCGTATCAAAATACCCCGCAAAAGCCCATATTTCCTGGATGTCGCTGAGCATAACGGGATAAGGCGAGTAACGCTCATTCGTGGATTTTAAAACGAGGATACCTTTTTCTTCCAGGTAGTTGAATATTTTTTTCAAAACTACCCCCTCGTTCTGGGTGACGACCAGACATATCGTACCGCTCTTGATCTCGTGCCAATTCTCCACAAATTCTCCCATTACGGTGCAACCCTCACGTAGTGGGGGCATGGAGTCGCCCTCGTAGGGAAAGGCACGGTATTTTTTGTCTTGCGAAAGAAAAGGAAGCTGAAAGGCGGGAAGTTCGCCGATATAGTCCACATCGCCGTAGCCCTGCGCGTAGCCGCCCATCGCTTTCACCGGAACGTATTCGATATTTTCCTGATTTTGGGAATTGACCGACGTGACCAGTACTCGCAGATTGTCTTCTCGCAGCCATGGTTTTTCCTGATCCTCGCTCAGGTTTAAAGTCAAAAGGTCATCGGTTGAAATTTTGAAGTAATTGGCAATTTTGAGCATATCCGCGTAAGAAGGATTTGCTCGTCCTGATTCCCAGGCAGCCAGAGTGGATTTTTTGAAACCCAATGCGTCGGCAAGTTTTTGTTGGGAAAGTTTCGATTCGTATTGGGTGCGGAGATAAGCGAGGTTTTGATTAAAATTCATAGCTAATTGATGATAGGATTTTTAAGATGCGTAAATGTATTAAATTTAAGTTAAAAATGACAGACAAATCATAAAAACTTTATTATTTGTAGATTCCTGGGAGTCCTCTCGATTAAGATCGCTTTTTCCCGATAAACATTTGTATAACGAAATCCAGACTAAAATGACTTACCAAGAATTTGAAGAATCTTTGAAAAATAATTTCCCCCCCCTTGAAATAAATGAAATCCTGACGGGGCTTTGGCACGACGCCAAGGGAGAGTGGGAAGCCGCACACAATGTAGCCCAATCCAGGGAAGGTAACAGGGCGTACGACCATCTCCACGCCTACCTGCACCGGGCGGAGGGCGATAGTGGGAATGCCAATTATTGGTACCGCCGGGCGGGTGTCAAAGTGCCCGAGAATGGCTTGAAAGAAGAATGGGAAGCATTAGTGAAAGCTAATATGGAAAAATGACCGTATAAATAAAATGACTTTATCGGTCACAATTTAATGCAATATAATTTGTATTGACTCACTTGTTGATAAGACTAAAATAATTTTTTGTGAAAACAAGGTGGAAGTTCCCAAATATGTGGAAGCGCTTCTACGAATTACCCATATTGCTTTTTGTAGAGTAATCAATTAATAAGTTGACTGCTAGCATTTTGAAAGTATTTGAAATTCATAGAACAATTTTTTATATAAATATCTGTGTACAGCAGAAAGGGACGAAAGTACTTTTACGCCTCAGTACAAACAATCATTTTATAAAATATAGTTACTAGCAATAAGGTATGTCTTCCGATAAGCCGCCTAAGCCCAGCAACCTCTACCAGACTGAAAAGCCAAACATTGATTTAATCAATCGTGAGCAAGAGCGGGTCATTCCAGTAATAGAAGAAAAGGCCACAATTGTAAAAACCGTGGTGGAAACGGGGCGCGTCAGGCTCATCAAAACGGTTGAGGAACATCAGGAAAATGTAAGCTTTCCTTTGACCGAGGAAGAGATAACAGTGGAGCGAAAACCCATTGACCGATACGTTGAAGAAGCTCCGGTGGTAAGGCAAGAAGGCGACACTACGATTTACCCGGTACTCAAAGAAGTGTTGGTGGTTGAAAAAAAGCTAATGTTGGTGGAAGAAATTCACGTCACCAAACGCCAGCGAACCACGATTACCAGCGAAACGGTCAATCTGCGATCTGAATCGGTCAGCGTAGAACGTGAACTGCCAAACGAAGGACGTCCAGGCTGAAAAAGGCCTCCGTTATATATTTTACCTAATTATTTTCACATCAAAAAACAAACTGAGACATATCATGGAACTTACCGTAGTAGGCGTATTTGACGACGCCACCGAAGCAAAAAATGCAGTAGATAAATTGGTTAGCGAGGGATTCTCTCGTGACCAGATCGACATGTCGGCCCACACGGCGCAGACCGATGCGTATGAAGAAGATTACCAAGACTCGGGCGTAGTCGAGTTCTTCAAAAACCTGTTTGGAGACGATGACAATGACCACAGAAAATACAGCACAGTGGGTAGCCGTGGCTCCATTGTTACGGTTCATGCCATGACCGAGGATCGGGCCGAAGAAGCCGCCGATATACTGGACGATTGTGGAGCGCTCAATGTTCATGACCGCGCCGAGCAATACGGATACGATAATCGAATGGCCGATATGGATGCCGATTATGATAAAGCCGATTATGATAAAACCGATGGTCAAAATATCAAGATCATTGAGGAAAACCTCAAAGTTGGAAAGCAGACCGTGGAAACGGGTGGAGTGAGGCTCAGGAGTCGTGTGGTTTCAAAACCAGTAGAGGAGACGGTGCGTCTGCGGGAAGAGCGTGTATACGTTAACCGCAATCCCGTAAATCGCCCCGCAACTACGGGCGAACTTGACGCATTCAAGGAAGGTGAGGTAGTAATGACCGAACACGCCGAGCGAGCCGTGGTAGCCAAGGAAGCCAATGTGGTTGAGGAGGTGTCGGTGGGTAAGGAAGTGGAAGCCCACGACGAAACAATTCGCGAAACCGTTCGCAAAACGGAAGTCGATGTGGAACAGCTTGGTAGCGATGAAACCGTAGCCGGACGGACTACCCCTGGAACGCCGCCTTATCCGGCAGTATAATTGCAGAATTAGAATTCCGGTTGAAAGCGGCGACCAGGTTGGTTGCCGCTATTTTATTTTCCTTTTTACCGTTCACTCAATAAATGCATAATTTCATCACCCATCCTCCAGCATGTCGTTAGTAACAAAGATGGCCAGGTAGGTTATCGTTATTTCCAACATCTAAACGAGATGAAACGATGAGAAAGGTAGTGATGAGTTTAGTGTGTTCAGCGGCCCTCGCCGTGGCGTGGCCCGCGAGCGTTCGCGCCCAAGCCGTAGAGACACCCGCCGTAGTGCAGGCGCAAAATGAAAAGACCGCGATTCAACCGGAAAACCTTCCGGACGCGGTGAAAAAGACGCTTGCTGGTGAAGCCTACGAAGGCTGGGCCATTGAGAAAGCCTTCAAGATTACGGAGGACAATAAGCCGAACCTATACGAGCTGATGGTGAAAAAAGGCGAAGAAACCGCCACGTTACAGTTCGACGAGGAAGGTAATAAGATCGAACAATAAAAGACAGTATTGCCAAAAAAGCCAGCCGGAAACTATTTCTGGCTGGCTTTTTTGGCTACTTAAAAAGAATTAATCCTGATTTCTATTTCGTTTTTCCCCGGTTCCAAACGCAACGAGTCAAAGGCCCGGCTGGCTTTTTGGCCGTTCATCGTCACTTCGTCCTCGGGAGCGGTGGTCAGGTAAAACTCCCCGGCAACATTGGCCGGAAGTTCGATCGTATATTTTTGGTAGCGAGGATTTACGCGTTGGTAGCTGCCTTTAATCGGTCCTTTCAAAGTGGGAACAGTGATGGTGCTGTTTTTTAAATCCCCTAACTGCGGCTTAATTGAGGTAATTCCGAAGCCAGGCGTTTTGGGCCTAATTCCCCACAAACCCCTCGGAATCATGTTGGCAGGGACTGCTCCCCAGGCGTGGTTCCAGTCGGCATTGGGCTTGTATTTCATATCCCAGGCTTCCAGCGTGACGGTGGAACCAATGCGAATCATGTTGTACCAACTGCGGTCGTCGGTAGCCTGCATCAGTTTGAGAGCGTAATCGTCGGCCCCGGCGCGGTACAAGCCTTCGAGCAAAAATTGCGCCCCGTACACGCTGCTCGCCATACCGCGTGACTCGATAAACTCAACCACCGATTTTTGGTTTTCGGGTCGAACAATGCCGAAGGCCAAAGGCAGCATATTGGCGTGCAGGGAGGAATGAGTAGAGCCTTCACCATCCAGATAAATGCCTTTTTGCTTATCAAAAAGTTTGGTGTTCATCGCCTCTTTGACTTTTAAGGCCATGATTTCAAAGAAAATCCGGTCGTCGGGCTTGGCCGCAATCTTGGCAAACTCCGCCATGATACGCATATTTTCGTAGAAAAAGCTGTTCACTACCGTGTTGATGGGCCGCATTTCGTGGCCGTCGCGTTCGCCCTCCTCTGTGACGAGTTTCCAACCCGTATCCTTTTGGGCGGGTGGCCAGTCTACGATGTCTTTCAGGCGATTGGTAGAATCCTTGAAGCCAATCCGGGCCATGTAAGCATCATCGACTTGGTCGGTTTGGGAACTGATGAGCCCGTCCTCCCGCGCTAACTCGATCAGCGTTTTGTGCCTGATTTTGTCGTAATATTTAATGATGAGGGAAGAATCGCCGGTATAGAGGTAATCCTGGTGAACCATCAAAGCCGTGTGTAACAGCCACTCGGTGGGCCAGGTGGGATGTTCCATAAAGTATTCGATGGTCCGCTTGGCAATCGGGTATTCCCGGTCCACAGAATAATGGCCCAACTGATTGATGTAGGCATCGGCTTCGTAGGGAATGCGCTCGCGGTCGCCGTCCACGTACAGACCGGCGAAAGTGGTTTCCTTGATGCTGTATTTGCACAAATCCCATACCTGATTCAGAACGGTGTCGGAGGACGTAAAGCTGCTTTGGTTATCGTCGAAATAGTATTGAAAAATCTTCTGCCGCAGATCATTGGCCTTGATTTCGGTTTGCGCGTTCTCAATTTCCACGTAACGAAAAGGGGTGATGAGGTCGAAGCTGTCGGGCAACATCACCGCCGCGCCAGAGGAGTTTCGCTTGTCGGGCGTGAGGGCTAGTGTGTACTGCTTTTGGCCAGGCTTAACGTCCAGTTTTACTTCCTGATAGCGGATGGTTCCGCCCGGTTTGCGATCGATTTGTTGCCCGTCCAGCTTTTCGCCCAATCGCACCGTCAGCGTTCCGGCCTTGGGAGCATTGTAATTCAGCTCCAAAGTACCGAAAGCGTCTTTCCCGAAGTCCACAAAGTAACTGCCCTTAGCCGTAGCCGCCACCGATTTCGGAGCAATGCGCTGAATTTGAAAGACATTGGGCGAAGCGCTTTGATCCAGCGTTGGTCCGGTGCGGAACGGCTGGGCGGGTGAATACTGCGATACACGGTTGACTTCATCCCAAATCCTGACTTTCCAGTAAAAGGTTGCGTTGGGGAGCAAAGCCGCACCTCGCTGAACGATGCCGGAGGATTTTGCTTCGCGCACCTGCCCGCTGTCCCAGACATCGCCGATATTCTGCTCGCTCTTTTCGGGCGAAGATGATACTTGTATTTGGTAAGCCGATTGCACTTTGGCGTAATCCGGAACCACCCAACTGTATCCGGGATGGCTTTTGCGAATGCGGGTATTGCCCGGTTCACGGATATAGTCCACCATGAGTCCAGCGGGCGGGGCGGAATTTCCGTCGCTGAACCGCCGGGCCAGTTCGTCGTTTTTCTTCCGAAATGCCAGCAGTTGTGTTTTGTATTTAGGATCAGCCGCCAGGTTGTTGATTTCCTTCGGGTCATCTTTTAGAGAATACAGTTCCTCGATGGATTTATCATTCACGTAGCGGAAATATTTCCAGTCTTTCGTCCGCACGCCCTCACTGGGCGGAATGTTGGCGAATTCCCAAAGATGTTCAATCAAAATAGTGTCGCGCAGGCTTTCCTTATTGCCTTTGACCAGCGGATAAAGGCTTTTCCCCTGCCATCTGGCCGGGGCTTTTACGCCCGCCATGTCCAGGATCGTGGCCGGAACGTCCACATTCTGCGCAAAGTCCTCCAGATCCTGGTGTTTGTTCAGGCGCGGATCGTACACGATGAGCGGCACCCGGACGGAATTGTCGTACATCAGCCACTTGCCCGCCAACTGTCTTTCGCCCTGAAAATAGCCATTATCACCCATCAGAATGATAATGGTGTTCTTATCCTGACCCGTATTTTTGAGTTTCTCCCGAATCTTGGCGATTTCTAGGTCAATGCCCGCGATCATGCGGTAATAGCCCTTCACGCTGTGCTGGTACTTCTCAGGTGTGTCGTAACGCCAGTGCCAGCGAAGACGGTTGAAGCCATCGCGGACTATTTTGGGCAATATATTGAAGTACTTATCGTCGCTGATGTCAGCCTTGGGAATGGTAGTATCGGCGAGCAGATAATCCGTTTCCTTTTGCCAGAAATATTGATCTTTGGCCGAGTCATGGGCGTGGGGGGCGCTGAAACTGAGCGACAAACAGAAGGGCTTGTTTTTGGGCGCGGCATCCAGAAAATCTAGGGCCTGCTGTCCGGTGTAACGAGTGAGGTGGACGGTGTCTTTATCAATGGTTTTGTAGTAATACCCCCGGCGGTCGGGGTAGGGTCCGCGATCGTAGTCGTCATAGACGTCGAATAGCTTGTCCTTGCTGTCGTACTTTACCCCGAATTTTCCGTAAAAACCGGTGTAATAGCCTGCCTCCCGCAGGACTTTGGGATAGGCGGTTTCCATGTACTCGCTCCTGATATTTCCCGTCGTAAAGCTGTACCGGTGGCTGCGCTCGTACATACCGCTCAGCAGGGTGGCCCGGCTCGCCGCGCAGATAGGGGTAGTGACAGTAGCTTTTTTGAAATAAGTCCCCTGCTGCGCCAGCTTATCCATTTCTGGGGTGTGAACCAGCTTATTACCCGCGTAGCCCAGCGCACTCCAGCGTTGGTCGTCAGTAAGGATGAAAATAATGTTGGGTTTTGCTGCGGGCGGTCTTTCACTGCTTTTCTGGGCTAGCCCATTTTTAGCTAAAAAAAATAAGGAGAAGCAGGAAAAAAGGAGGGCACGGTGAAGGCGCATAGAATAGAGAATAGTTTTTATTGAGATACCGAAGATAGGGATATTTACCCTCATAGACGAACAATCGGATGTCTGGCCCTACCCAGGCAGTTAGCTTGTAATAAGGAGTATGTTTTTTCTTTGGCAAGGTTAAACTTGGTGCAACATTTCAATTCAAAGCCAGCGTATTAAGTTTTAACCAATAAAAACGAATATGTAAACGATGAAAAATGTGATGATGATGGGCCTCATGCTGCTGGGAACGGCGGCGTTCGCCCAGCGCGGCGGCAGCGACGTGACCCCCGAAAAAAGGGCCGAGCGCCAAACGAAAATGATGACGGAGAAACTTGCCCTCTCAGCCGACCAGCAAAAGCAGGTGTATGCCTTACAACTGACGCGTACCCAAAAAATGCAGGAAATGCGCGCGTCGCAAGACAAAAGTGCCGACGCCCGCGACCGAATGAAGTCAGCTAACGATGATTTCCAGAAAAGCATGGATGGTATCCTGACCGCTGACCAAAAGACGAAGTACGATACCATGCAAGCCGAAATGCGCGAAGGACGCCGGGGCGGTGGTCAGCAAGGCGGTCAAATGAAAAAAGACAGCACCGAGAAGAAAGGCAAGAAGTCGCGGGGACCAAGGGAGTGAAGAATGATGAAAGATGAGTGATGAATGGTTTTATTGCTTTCATCACTCATCACTCATCACTCATCACTCATCATTGAGCAACTGTTTCCGTTTTGAACTCCGACGTAAAGTGAAACTGAATGGCGGGGTTATTCTCACGGTTCATGCGGATCATCCATTCTGATTCAGCCAGGAAAACGGGACGAGTGTCTTTGTCGTAGGCGATTTGGTTGCCTTTCAAGCGGATAAATTCGTCGATTTTTTGCTTATCGTCGGAGGTAATCCAGCAGGCGCGGTCGATGTTCATCGGCACCCAGCGGCATTTGGCCCCGTACTCGTGTTCGAGGCGGTGCTGGATTACGTCGAATTGGAGTTCACCCACCGTGCCGACGATGCGACGGTTGCCCAGTTCCAGCGTGAAAAGCTGGGCCACGCCTTCGTCGGTCAGTTGCTGCACACCCTTATCCAACTGCTTGGATTTCATGGGATCGAGGTTGACTAACTCTTTAAATATCTCCGGTGAGAAGTTGGGTATCCCAGAGAATTGCAGGTTTTCACCCTCGGTCAGCGTATCGCCGATCTTGAAATTTCCCGTATCGTACAAGCCGACTACATCGCCGGGAAAGCCTTCTTCCAAAATACTCTTATCCGAAGCCATGAACGTGAACGGACTCGCGAAGCGAATGTCTTTGTTAAGCCGCACGTGGTGGTAAAACTTGCGCCGCTCGAACTTGCCCGAGCACACTCGGAAAAAAGCAATACGGTCGCGGTGGCGCGGGTCGAGGTTGGCGTGAATCTTGAATACGAATCCACTCAACTTTTCTTCCGTCGGGGCCACGGGCCGCACATCGGTCGGGCGTGGCTGCGGGGTGGGGGAGATCTCGCAGAACGTATCCAGTAATTCCTTTACCCCAAAATTATTGATGGCACTGCCGAAGAAAACGGGAGCCAACTCTCCGTTATCGTAGGCTTCTTCTGAGAACGGGTCATATACCCCTTCGATCAATTCCACTTCCTCCCGCAGGGTTGCGGCGTCGCGCTCGCCGAGGAGTTGGGGTAGTTTTTCGTCGTCCAACCCGATCTCCACAACATCTTCCTCAATTTTTGTTTTATTGACTCGGAAGAAGTACAGCTTCTTGTCGAACAGACTATAAACGCCCTTAAATGCCGCCCCCATATTGATGGGCCAAGTCAGTGGACGTACCCGAATTTGCAATTTTTCCTCCAATTCGTCCAGCAAGTCGAACGGACTTTGACCTTCGCGGTCGAGTTTGTTAATGAAAATAATGACGGGTGTCTTGCGCATCCGGCAAACTTCCATCAGGCGCTCGGTCTGTTCCTCCACGCCCTTCACACAGTCAATGACCAGAATCACACTGTCCACCGCCGTGAGGGTGCGGTAGGTGTCCTCAGCAAAATCCTTGTGACCGGGTGTATCCAGGATATTGATTAGCAAGTCCTTATACTCGAACGTCATCACCGACGTCGCGACCGAAATACCGCGCTGCTTCTCAATTTCCATGAAATCGGAAGTCGCGGTTTTCTTGATCTTGTTGGACTTCACCGCCCCGGCGGTCTGAATCGCTCCCCCGAAGAGTAGTAGTTTCTCCGTCAGCGTCGTCTTGCCCGCATCGGGGTGACTAATGATGGCGAAGGTGCGGCGTCTTTTTATTTCTTTTTGGTAGCTCAATGTGGCGTTGTAAAGGACTTATTACTGGTTGGAAGAAACAGAATTAACTCGCTCTGCTCAAGCAGCGAAGACAGGGCAAGCCGTTCACCAATCAATAAAACGACTGCTTGTAATCCTCCACCGAAGTGCGGATTACCTCGTGGGCTTCTTCGCGGCCATAGACATTGGCGATTTCGATTAGGGCTGTTTCACCGGGCAAGTTCTTGTAGGTGAGGAAATAGTGCTTCAAGCGCTCAACCACATTGGCGGGTAATTCGCTCAAATCCTGGTAGGCACCATAAACTTCGTCGCCTTTCAGTACGGCGATGATTTTGTCGTCGGCTTCGCCTTTGTCGATCAGGCGGATGCCGCCGATGGGACGGGCTTCGCAAATGATGTCGCCGTGGGAGATGATTTTCTCACAGAGTACGCAGACATCCAACGGGTCGCCGTCGCCTTCCGTGACTTCGCGGCCCGAGCGTTCCTGCGCCAGGAGGGCAATTTGCTCGCCGCAATAGGTTTTGGGGATAAAGCCGTAGAGAGCGGGACCAATGTTGGAGTACTTCTGCGGACGGTCGATTTTTAGGTAACCCGTCTGCTTGTCGATTTCATACTTGACGGTATCCGTTGGGACAATTTCGATGAAAGCAGTAACGATTTCGGGCGACTTTTCGCCGATCGGGATGCCGTGCCAAGGGTGGGCTTTGTGGACGTTTGCGTTCATTCAGACTTGCCTGCCAAGGTAGCAGGGCTTGATTTTATCTTGGTTTATTTAAAAATAAATGCAAAGATAATCAAATCGGCAGAGGTATCGCGCGGAAATGTACAAATCTAATCCTGAACTCAATCAATGGCTATTAATGCAGAAGAGCAGCAGTTTGACAACTGCTGCTCTTCTCTTCGGTATTAAAAAGTCGGAATCAATGCACTTCAAAACTGATCTTGGCATTGACACGGTAGTTGGTGATTTTGTTGTTGTCGACCGTTGCGCTCATTTCGTTGACGTAGATGGACTTGATGCCCCGTACACTTTTTGACGCTTCGTCGAGGGCTACCTGAGCGGCTGCCTCCCATCCGTCGGGTGAGCTGGCCATGATTTCGATTACCTTGATTACCATAATGCTTGATTTGAATTTAATGGAAGATTTATTTCGCACAAAATAGATAAAATTTTAGACAAAAATTATTACTGCTTCCTCTGCTTGTCTAAAAATTCGCAATTTCGTTACTGAAAGGCTATAAAAGAACCGTTCCGGCAGCTAATTTCCCCCAACTTAGCTGGAAGTTGCCATTACTTCATCGATACTCCATCGATACCGAGCCACCGTTGCCAGCAACAAGGCCGAAGTACAATCCACGAACACGGCGTAGTCGAGTGGGGCTTTGATTCCGAAAGAGATTGCCATCGCCAGCGCAAAAATCAGAGTCAGCAGGGCTGAACCCAGTGCCGCCAGTCGGGTTTTAAAGCCTAAAATCAGCATGATGGGCAACCCGATTTCCAGAAGAGTAGCGGCTACCGCGAGGGCAGGCACGACTGCCGCCGGAGCGAAGGCATTGACTTGCGCCGTGTACGCCAAGAAATTCTCCCAGTTTCCCCACACGACGTTGGACGCGCCGGGAGGCCCCCACAGTCCGAATCGGTCGGCCACGGGCGACAGGAAGTTGGCGGCGGTGGCCAGGCGGAGGAGAAGTATCGCTATGTCTTTGTATTTGGTCATTTTTGTACTACCCATTTATTTTAACCCTTTACTTAGTCCTCGATTGCCTCAATACCAAGTTCTTTAAGTCGCGCAAGGTGTTCTTTCATGGTATTTAATTGGTCGGGAGAGTGTCCTTGCCAATCCGTGACCTCACCAGTGACCCGAAGCGGATGCCGGGTACGATATGACTTAGTTGGATTACCAGGAAACTTCTTGTCCGTCAAATTGGGATCGTTTTCAATTGGGCCGCTCGGCTCCACCACATATATTCTACCACGCCCTGCGCCCCAAGCCAGTTCGGCACCCCAGGTAGCCGCTTCCAGAGTAGCGGAAAGATAGACGTATTTTGCTTTCTTTCCGCTACCGTAATTAGAACTAAAGCCGGTTTCGATAAGATCTCCTGGATTCAAACTGGCCTTCGTGCCGTGATAGAGTCGCTGTGAACTTAAATCTTTGGTAGACTCTATTGGCTTCTCCTGAGTTAGGGTTGTTTTCATTTACTTTTGAAAGGCAATCCGATAAATAGTGCCGTTCAAATCATCGGATACGTACAATGAGCCATCGGCACCCTGCGCGAGTCCACAGGGGCGGTGCTGCACGGGGCCGTCGGGTTGGGCCAGGTCGATGCCCGCAAAATTATCCGCAAATACTTCGTAGGGACCCGACGGCTTGCCATTTTTGAAAGGCATAAAGGCCACGAAATATCCCTTTTTCATTTCAGAATTCTGGCCGTGAAAGGCAATGAAAGCGCCGTTTTTGTAGCGGGCTGGGAACATACTCCCGGTGTAAAAAACCAGGGCATTCGGGGCAAAGTGGGCGGGAAAAGCCGCAATCGGAGTGAGGGCTTTTTCGCCTCCGGTTTTCTTGCCGTCGCCGCCATACTCGGGGTTGAGCATTTTCTTTTTCAGCGTTGGGTCATAGTACACATAGGGCCAACCGGCATCATCCCCTTCGTGAATCTCGTACATGGTTTCGGCTGGCAGGAGGGCACTCTGTTGCGGCGTGAAAAGATCAGCGTAAAAATCATGGAACTGCCCCCGTCCGTGCTGGAGGACAAAAAGGCTGTTGGTTTGATTGTTCCAACTAATTCCCACGCAATTTTTCAGGCCCGTGGCGTAGCGAACGCCATCCTTGCGCGTCTGATTTTGGACATCGGCGCGAAAACGCCAGATTCCGCCCACGGTATCCAGCAACGTGCAGGGCATCATTCCTTTGCCGGTACCCGTCTCGCGGCAGGCATCGTTGGGGGAGCCTACGTTTACGTAAATGTTCCCTTTATCGTCCAGAGCAATCGACTTCGCGTTGTCGCGGCCCGTATCGACCAGCCCGGTCACAATCGTTTCGGGCGCATCGGGATGGCTCACTTCTTGCTTTTCATTCAATTGATAGCGGTAGATGCCGCTGTTGGAAGAAGTGTACAAGTACCCGTTTTTGATAAATATCCCGGTCCCTTTGAAATCCCCGAATCCCATTTTTTCATCCACCGTCCCATCGCCGTTGGTGTCCCGGAGCCGGAAGGTGCCTTTCCCATCCTTGGGTTTCGACAGCCGCACAAACACCTCGCCGCCCCTGGAAACGACCATGTGCCGTGCACCTTCCAATTCCTCGGCAAATACCGTAGCCGTAAAACCAGCCGGGACTGTGATCCCTGCCGCCACGTTGGGAGAAGCCGTTGAATCAGTTGACGGTAAAAAAGATCCGGTGAATGCCCCGAGGGTACTTAAGCCCGCAATGGCCACTGCTCCGAAGACAACGCGTTTAATAAATTGCATGTAGAATAATATATTTGAGTGGGGTGAACTTCTGTAAAGGAATGAAAATGGGCTTTTATACTTGTATCAGAAAGAAGGCTGACTTTTATGGCGGCAGAGCCATAAAAGTCAGCCTTTAGTATTTGATCTCGGAGCGATTAACGATTACTCCGAACCATGGGGGCAGGTTTATGAGGTGAACGTGGTCAGTTTTTCAATGGGTCGGATCGATACCCAACTGTTTCAAAATTCCCAACTCATCCGAACTACCCCAGCGCTCTACCATCTTGCCGTCTTTGAATTTGCTGATTTGCATACCCCTGAATTGGACGGACTTACCCGTAGGGGCAATGCCCATGAACTCGCCTTCGTGCGTACCCTTGACGGTATAGGCAAAGGCCACGTTATCGTCATCGGCAACCAGTTGTTCCACTTCCAGTTCCATATCCGGAAAGGCCGTGCGCATCATTTTGAAAAACGTGATATATCCTTCGGGACCGGCCTTTTGCCCCGGTGCCGGATCATGATCGACATTGTCTTCGGCGACCAGGTCGTACATTGCCTCGTATTGGGCCTTGTTTACGGCTTCGCCGAATTGCTTCTGAGTCTTAATATTGGCTTCCTTGCTCATTCGTAGTAGGTTGTATGGGGTGAAACTAATTGAAACTTGTTCGGCTTTCACCGAAGCATTGGCTGCCACAAAAGATCTATACCAATTCAAATTGCCTTAGCTGGTGCAGGGCTAATTTTTGATAAAATGCTCGTTGCAAACGCGGAGATGATCCAATGCCTTCAGGCGGCCGTCTCAATTGTGAATTGGTGTTAGCGGGGCGTGTTGAATTTGCTGATTGTCGGCGTTGTGTTATGGTTTGAGAAGACTCAGACTACAGAAAAGAGCTTCTATTGTGGTTATGCAGTCACAGACGGCCTTTTACATTTAGTTCGGAGTGATTAGAGAACAATCCGAACAATGGGTTTCAAAAGAGCTTATAGCCGCGACTGCGTTCCGACTGCCTACCCATTGCAAAGCCGATATTTTGCATCATGGCAAGTTCCGGTAATTATATTCTGATTAATCATTAAACCAGGGTACAGAGTAAATGGCCATGATTCGTTATGGTCCTGGTTCTGAATGCTGAAATTTTCCATGCTCCAGCAACTGATGGGCCTCGTCAAAAGAAGATAGTAAGCAATGTTTGTTAACCGGGATGGTGTCTGCTAACCCATTACATGAGAGCGGTGAGCATTCTGCGGAATTTCCGCAGGAGAATGTAACAACGTCATATCCTTCCAGATTTTTTAAACTCGGTTTTTCGATATCTGTTATAAACGAAGCTTCTGGCTCAAACGACTTCCATTCGGTATCTTCATGAAATTCCAGATTATACACTTCGTAATAAAAAAGTTTGGTTCCAGTTAAATCAATAGAATGTTCTTTGGCAATCTGTTGAATGATTTGTGGTGAATCAAAAAACCAGTAACCATTATGTTTCCAAAATTCAATATAATATGCAAAATCGTTAGACATGCAGCCACTAACGGAGTAAATAGCAACTATATCGGTATTCTCAAATCCTTTGGGTACGTTCAGTATCCTTTTTACCATATATCCTACCGAAATCATTCCATTTTCCATTAGGTTAATGTTTACGGAAGTTATCACATTTTGCTTCATAGTGGTCTGTGTCTGTCGAGAAGTCTGTGTCCCCACAGACCCACAGAGAAGTTTGAGAAGACTCAGACTACGGGAAAGAGCTTTTACTGCGGTTAGGCCGTCACAGACGGCCATTTTTATTTAGTTCGGAGTGATCGAAGAACACCCCGAACGACGGGGAGGTGGACACAAATCAATATACAGCCCCATTACTTTTTTTCAACACTACTATTTTTTTTAGGTTTATATTTAGCTTCAAGTTCGTTTGTCAATGTTTCAATATGCACCTCATTGTCTGAATAAATTTTTCGTAAACAGTGTTCAATCACACTATATGAGTTCACTAAGTCTGCTCTATCAATTTGGTCAAAAGTATGTGAAGATTCATTTCCAAAATATTTAATTGCCGTGAAGTATTTCGCAAGTGGATAATATGGATTGGTAGTATCCGATTGAAGACACGTGATCCTTGCGCCCAATGTAGATGCTTCTGGCACACCAATGTAGTCAAGTAAAAGTTCAATAAATAACCTAATCCTATTCCCACAAGAATTGAGGTCTACCCAAAAAAGAATAAATGAACTTTCAATGCATTTTATAAGTTTTAAGTTCATGTTTGCAGGGATTTCAATTAATTCAATTGGAATTGAGATATGGCTAATTTTATATTGACTCTTATATTTATAATCTCCGGGGTATAATTCCTCCCCTGTTTCAGGGTCAAACCCATCATCGTATCCATCTTCTATAATATTTGTTTTACCAGTGACTATACCCTTTTCTCCACATTCTAAGTTGTTGCAAATAAGTAAGTAAGAATATTCGCCAACCAGATTTGATGGCTCGCCAGTTAAGTCATATTGTTTCTTCGAGATGACATTTGTGAAATCAAATTTATCAGTGCTATCCACTATCAACTGACCTGTTTTGCAAAATGGACACCCCAGTTTGGGAAAATCATCTAATTTTTCTAGATCTTTTATTGATAGGTGAATTAACCTGTAAAGAAAGCTATCTCCTTCTTGTGGAAGAATGATACGAGCAATTCGGTGTCTTTTCTGATCTCCTCAATTTTTTTAATCAGCACTTCGGTCAAGTCCTCCAGACTGAGGAATACTGTGTTCTTCAAGTCTCTTTTCAATTGGCTCCATAACAGCTCGACAGGATTCAGTTCCGGGCTGTATCCGGGCAGAGCTACCAAGTGGACGCGCCCTTTCTTTTGCGCCAAAAACTCCTTGACTTCCTTGCAGCGGTGGATGGTCGCCCCGTCCCAAATGACTATCAGATTCTTACGCCGATATCTGCGGCACAGGAATTCCAGGAAACTGACCACCCCCTCGCCGTTGTAGGCCTTGTTCTGACCGCCGACGTATAACTGCCCGTTGGGCCCTATCGCGGCGATTAGACTCATGTGCTCTTTGCCCGCCTTATGTTCGATGACGGGCGTCTGCCCTCTCGGCGCCCAGACGGTCCGCCGCCGCGGTGCGGCTCACGAAGGGAAGCAAGTAGAAGCCTGATTCATCGACGTATAGGATGACACGGTTCTCATCCTCGGCTTTTTTTTAAATCCCCCACCGTCTGCTCCCGCCATTGCTGAACCTTCTGCTGGTTTTGCTGGCGGGCCTTTTTGGCAGGCTTCTGTAGGCTCCACCCCACCTTTTTCAGAATGCGCCCCACCTGCGTGAGGTCGTAGCTGACGCCGAAAAGCCTGCCGATCAACTCGTTGACGCGTGAGCGTGTCCAGATGTGGCCGGGAAAACCGTGGCTGACCGCGCCCAGATTCAACTCATCGACAAGCTTTGATGTCTGTTCCGGCGTCAATTTGGGCAGGGAGCCAGGCGGCTTGCGGGCCAGCAGACCGTCCGGCCCCAACTCCAGGTACTTTCTCAACGTCTGGCTTACCCAGCCCTCGGTCAGCCCAAGGGCCGAGGCGATGTCCTTCTGCTTCCAGCCCGCTTCTTTCAACTCCGCGCAGCGGCGGCGTAACACTTCGTAGTCCGATGGTTTATATTTTGCGCTCATAATCGCAATCTATAACTTTATGAGTCTATTCACTCATCAATAAGATGGTGATGAGCTTTGTTTTCATCGTTAAATTTTTTAGTACAAAATACTACCCCTATAAGACGTAGCCTCAACGAAAACTACTTTAAACTAGCCGGATATTTTTCTGCTATTATTTCTTCGATTGTTTTAGTTTTTAACTCAGAGTTCATATTTTCTAACATCACTAAGGTCTCACGGTACTGCATAGCTTCTGGAAATATGGTGAATTCCGCCTCAAAACCTAATTCTTGAATTTTATCTTCAATTTCTACTAAGCTAACATTAAAGAATCCCTGATTCAAGTAATAAATGCAACGGCTGAAAAAAAAGCCCCCCTTCCGGGGTGAGGCCCCCGGGCCGGGAACCCGCCGGGGG
>JBBSUC010000066.1:0-30592 GCA_038235275.1 Cytophagales bacterium
CCAAGCCATCTGACCACAAAAATTGTCAAAGAACCAAATATATTAATTTTAATTAGATAATAATAAAATTATTAATATCTAATTTATACTGCTTTTGATTCAATATAAAAGTGTATAACTCTTATTAAATAGATGGCTAATGAAGTGGCAATACTATAAAGTATCACACCCTCTAACTCGTTTACTGAAAAAATAAATATAAAGCCGGTTTGTACAAATATCATTAATACTATAAATATGGTTGGGGGTACAATCAATCCACGTGAAGATAGAAGACTATTTGTTATTAAGCTAATGAAACCAATACATCCACTTATTGTAATTAATAGTAACTCATAATTTAGATTTTTATACTCATTACCTAAAATAAGTAAAATATATTTGGATGATACAAATACTATTATCACTATCAGAATAGATACTAAAACAAGTAATATTTGAACTCTAAGAAAAAATTTATTTATCTCTATTTTATTTGATTTAAGCCTAGCAAATCGTGGAGTTACCAAAGTAGAAAAACTTATTGTCATGATAGACATAACAGCTGTTATTCTTCCCAAAGCACCTAAACTTGCTAAGGCCATTGTACTTCCAAAAATAGAAACAAGCCAAATTGTAATTTGCCCTGAGATGCAATAATATATGGCAATAGGCATCGCTTTTTTAACAACCTTTAATATTCCATTTTTTGCTTCTAGATCAGGAATAGAATTAATGTAAATATATTTACTTGAGATTGATCTTAATTTAATATTTCCAACAGCTCTTGGAATTCCGCTAGCTAAAAGTGCAACAAAAGTTAAGGGAAATATAAAAATTAAGAACCCATTTAAAATGACTCTAAATATTGATACATTTAATTGATTTTTTTGTAACGGCTTTATAGCCTGATGAAGTTTTGGGGCGATTTGCAAAATGGTATCCGATAATGCGGAAAAAAAAGCTGGCAATACACAAATCATTATCAGTATGGATGTTGGCCAACTAGCATTATGATGCCTTAGCAGGTATAGAAGTATTGGCATAGTCACCAGTATGCTTGCCAGAGCAAATTTTCTTCTTAGTTTTAATCCGGTGGCTATCACTACGCCCAACTTCTCCTTATTTTGCCATACCTTACCGCCCTGAGTCATAACGCCACTCGATATACCGCTATCTGCCAGAACAGTCATTGTTCCCAGCATTGTGTTCGCTATGGTATAATAGGCGTACTCTTCGGTAGGAAGCATACGTATAACTATAATTCCACTAATCAATCCTATTCCTTGAATGAGTGCCTGCGTACCGCCGGTCAGGGAAATGAGCTTTCCCCATTCCAAAAACTTTGCATACGTCGGATTTTCAAATAACTTTTCTGTGACTGTTGACATTATATTATCCTGCTATGGTGTAATAAAGTCAAACTGAAAGTTGTAAAGCTTTTATACAGTTCTTTATAGCGTCCGCACTTTCTTGCTCCCAATTCTCAATTTTTGCGCTATCAATTTTCAGAGGCTTCATAACCTCATCATTACCCAATGCTAAATCGCCACACGCCATGAACCTACCGTTTTCAATTCCTAACTCATTCAACATGCGTTCATTTTTCTTAGCGTAGGCCAAAGGAGTGAGCTTTTTACCAAGTTTCATTGCAAAAATTGTAGCGTGAAATCTTGTCGCTAAAACCCAGTCGGCCCCGGCCATTCTATAGATCATCCTGAGAGGATCGGCGTAGTAGGGTACATGCCTAACGGGTAAACCTTCTAAAACAATTTTGGAATAAACTGCGTCACCATGCGTGAAAGGTATCGTTTCTATCAAATACCCATCGGCAATTGCCTGTTCAACATTTTGTCTGACAAACGAACGGTATGCTCTTTGCATTTGCTCGAAGTTTTCGTACAACTCCGGTCTCTCAATCTTATATTTTTCTACCGGCAGAACTTTGCCATTCTCGAGTTTTCCATACAACGGAAGTAGGTTAACCATCATTATTTTAGACCTATGGTGGTATGTGATCGACTCTTCTCGTTGTTCTTTGCAAAAATTTCTATCTAAGGAAAATGCAATATCAGGATGCGAATCTATGTCCACTCTGCCAGTAAGACTTGTTAGAAACTGCGCTTGCATTTTGCTACGGCTACTCACATATGCAGCTTGTCGAATCAATTTCAGGCATTCATCTGGATAGCTTGGTTGATTAAAATCTACTCCCAGTATAGCCAATTGTTTGTAATTTCCTTCATATCTGTTTATGACTTTGTTTAGTGAATCGGCATACCCAATGGCTCCCCCGCCAAGTATAGCATGCTGAGTTCTTGGCCATTGTTCCAGATTGTATATGGTTTCTAATCCTGAATTAATTCCCATGGACGCTAATTCCTGTTTTACTGCTTCTCCCAAGGCCATATCGCCTAAGTTGCCACCATGATATCCTCCGATGATACCTACTGGAACCTTGATTAACCGTTGTCGAGCATTTCGCGCCAAGTGTTGAATTTGAGTCTGAGTGGGTAGCATATAAAGTTTAATAATGTACGCGCATCCAAATAAGTCAGCTTGCTCAGAGAATTCTGGACATGCTAGTTTGAGGTGCAAACGGATGAATAATCCGGTTTTGAGGTAAGTGCGTGGTGCGCTACTGCGCTACGTTCGGTATTGGGACAACCTCCGATTGCATCGAGCGGAAGCGTCTGAATTCAAAAAGTGAATTCAGGCTATGACTGCGAATCATGGAAAAATAGGAGATGCCAATGTTCAGACTCACACCTTGCAAAAAATGTGACTGAGGAAGCGCCGATTGACGATAGATACCATCTGCGCTACAGAGGGAAAAAGTTAGGGAACACTTCATGGGGACGGCGGGCGACAGAACACCCAAAAAACAATAATTCATTAACAATTAACGAGAAGGCGACTTTTGGCTGACGAATGATTTGTCAGGAGCAACCTTTTTTAGTGTGCCAACAAATTTTGCTTTACTATTGCTAAATTAACTTAGCTTTTTTGATTTACCAACCTTCAGCAGCAAGTTGGCAGAAAAATGAAACTTATTCTTAGGAAAAAATCATATCCGTTTTATCATTCCTTTCATTCGCTGCCACGCTTTCCCTGCCTGACCATCATTTTCCTCGCTATAGTATCCATAACCATAGCCTCCGTATCCGTAGCCATAGCCGGATCCGTAGTTCACGCCATTGAAGATCAGGCTGAGATTGCGGAAACGTTCCGATTTTTGCACTTCGGCAATCCGGCGCAAATGGTCGCGAAGTGTGTAGTTTTGGCGCACCACGTAGAGCGTAGCATCCGCGTAGTCGCCGATCAGGGCGGCGTCGGTCACTAGGCCAAGGGGCGGTGCGTCGATCAGGATATAGTCATACTGCGCCCGTAGTTCACCTAAAAGTTCGGGTAACCGTCCGTTGCCGATCAATTCGGAGGGATTGGGCGGGTTCGGTCCACTTACCAGCACGTCAAAGTTGGGATGAACGGCGGTGGATTGCACCAGAGATAGGGCGTCGCCCTGCCCGATGAGGTAGTTGGTGACGCCCCGGGCATTGCTGACGTCCAGGCGCAGGTGCAGGGAGGGCTTGCGCAGGTCTAGTCCCACGATGACGACCTTCTTATCGGCGTAGGCCAGGCTCGCGCCCAGATTGACCGTGACGAAGCTCTTGCCCTCGCCGCCGATGGAAGACGTAAAAAGCAGGGTCCGGCAGGTACCGTCACCCAGGTATTGCAGATTGGTACGCAGGGCGCGGAACTGTTCGGCCACAGCCGAGCGGCTCGTCATTTGAATGATGGCATCGTCCCCGCCGCCCTTGGCACTGGCCAGCATCCCGATTTCGCCCAGTACCGACGCATGGGTGGCCTCTTCGATTTCGTCGCGCCGCTGCACGGTGTTGTTGAGCAGGAAGAGCAGGTTGATCAGAAGCAACGGAACCAAGATCCCGGCGGCAGCGGCCCCCAGCCACACGACGGAACGCTTGGGCTTGACGGGCAGATACGAAGTCTTCGGCGCGTCAAGCAGGCGGCTGTCGGTCACCGTAGAGGCGTAGGCCAGGGCCGTTTCTTCACGCTTTTGGAGCAGGTACAGGTAAAGGTTTTCCTTAATGGTCTGCTGGCGCTTGATGCCCACGTACTCGCGTTCTTTCTGCGGAATGGCCCGGAGTCCCTGGGAGAAACGCGAATTGACCGAAGCCAGGTTCTGCTTGGTGATATCGAGACCACGGCGCAGGTTCTGGAGGTTCTCCCGGATGGCCTGCCGGGTGTTGGCGAGTTGGGAGTTGATCGTCTCCAGCAGCGGGTTGCCGGCCTGAACGGTGCGGGCGTAGCGCTCCTGCTGCTGCTTCAGGTCGGCGTAGCGGGTAAGCAGCGACACCAGGATCGGGTCGCTGATCAGGTAGGTGGCGGGGGCGATGGCGCCCTCGCCGCTGGCTTCGATGTAGCGGTCCACGCTTTCGAGGACATCGATCTGGGTATTGACCTCCTGGAGCCGGGTGTCGTTTTCCTGGATGTTTTCCAGGAAAATCTGGCTTTCGGTTCCAATATCGGTCAGCCCTCGGGAGCTTTTGTAGGAAGCCACTTCGCCCTCTACCTCGCCCAGTTCCCCCGTCACGAGTTTCAGTCGGCTGCCGATGAACTCCAGGGTGTTGGAAGCTTCGCGGTTCTTGTCGTTCAGGTTGCTCTGCACGTACACGTCGAGCAGGTTGTTGAGGATATCGCGGGCCCGCTGCGGGGAGGTGTCTTCCAGCGAAATTTCCAGCACGGTGCTTTTAGCATTGGCCTGCTGCACCGAAAGGCGCTTTTGGACGCTCTCGGCCAGGTCGGGCAGGTCGCGGAAATGCACCCGAATGTCCTTGAAGCCGCGGTCTTCGATGCTGTCGGCGCGGACGACGGTGAAGGCGCCCCAGGCATTGCGGAACTTCTGACCAAAGGTGCGAACTTCAGGCTCTTCGTTGAAGCGGAAATGATCCTTGTCCTGCACGTGGATCAGCAGGGGTTCGGTGTAGGCGAATGCCGTGAGGACGTCGGGCCGGACCACGACGTTGGTAGCCTTATAAAGTTCGAGGGTATGCAGACCGTCCTCGGCGTCGTACGCCACGTTCAACCCCAGGTTTTCGACGACCTGCGCCATGAGGGTAAGCGAGGAAAGGACTTCGATTTCGTTTTCCAGGATTTTATTGCCGCTGAACTGGCCCAGTTCGGCCAGCACGTCTTCCGTACCCCCGCCCATGCCTTTTTTCTCGTCCTTGATGAGCAGCGTGGCGGTGGTAGAATAAACGGGCTGCGTGGTCTGTAAGTAAAAGTAGGCAGCGACCAACGCTATGAGCAGGAAGACAGGAAACAAATACCAGTAGCGCAGGTAGCGCCGCACGTATTCCTGAATGTTGAAATCAGTTTCTTCTACTTCGATATATTCGGTATTCTGAGTCAAGAGTCGTGTATTTGTTTGTGGTAGTCCTGCTCCGTTCAACTACTAGCCTAACATTATCTTCGTCAGCGGGCTAAGCGAATAAAAACCAGGCTTGCCGCCGAAATAAGGCTTATGTATAGGGGGAGCAGTTGGAGACGACGGTCGGTGAAAGTGGTGCGGGCCGCGACGGGTTCGATATACACCAGGTCGTTTTTGTGCAGATAGTAATAGGGCGAGTCGAAGACTTCGCGGGTGGTCAAATCAACTTTGGCGTATTCACGATGCCCGTTTTCTTCGCGGATCACGGTGATGTTGTCGCGACGACCGTAGATGGTGAGGTCGCCCGCCAGGCTCAGTAGCTCGGGCAGGGTGATTTTCTCGTCGGGGATGACGTAAATGGCGGGTTGGTTCACTTCCCCCAGTACCGAAACCTTGAAATTGAGGGAGCGCAGGGTGACGGTGGGTTCACGCAGCACGGTCAGCAGACGGCGGCGGACAGTGTCGGCGGCGATTTGGGACTTCAAGTCCTGAATGTGAATTTTACCCACCAGGGGCATTTCGATGTTGCCGTCGCTGTCCACGAGATAACCCAGGCTCTGCGCCCCGCTCCCGGCGCTGCCGTACTTCATCGCGGAGGTCATGAACTGGTTGGGGACATTGAAAATGGCGTCGGATTCGGGGCTCAGGCTACCGACGACAATGGACAGCAGGTCGTTGGGCTGAATCGTTGGGGTGTAGGACTGCCGGATGCTATCCCCCGAGTAGCGGAGGGAGTCGCCCTGAAAATAGACGATATTCCGGGCGGGGGCGCAGGATTGCAGGGAACCCAACAGCAGCGGCAGGCCGCTAATCAATAGCAGGGCCCAGATGGATTTACGGGTGCGGACAGAATTTATGCGTATCAAGGCACTTAAAATAGCTTCGTTGCTGACTTAAGAAAGAAAAAGTCCTGATGTGTGTGTGTATAGCAACGGCAAACTTTGGCGCGGATTCTTCGGAAGTCGTTTCTTCCGGGGGTGGTTCTCTGAGGGGAGCGGGCCAAAACTTTTGCAAAGTAAAATGATAATCTGACTAATACGCTAAATTTACAGATTTATTAAAAATTAAGCTGTAAAAAATTACATTTTTAGATCGTGAAGCAGTAATCTTTCCTACTGAAAAGGGTAAGTTGTCAACCATTGAGGCTTACTTGCCAACCCGATCTTGTCCCAAAAAAAGTCACCGTCCATCCCCTAACCCGTTATCGAATGACCATCGGAATCATCATCCTCGCCGCCGGCGCGTCGCAGCGCATGGGGCAACCCAAACAAACGCTCGAAATAGAAAAGGGGAAAGGTTTACTGTTAAAAACCGTCGAAATCGCTTTGGCGACCTCCCTGCGGCCGGTCATCGTGGTGGTGGGGGCCAACAAAGCCGAAGTCGTACCAACTCTGGCCGGGCAGCCCGTCACGATTGTCGACAACGCTTTTTGGCAGGAGGGGATGGCTACCTCCGTAAGGATTGGTTTAGCCGGGCTTTTCATGACCGAACCCAAGCTGGACGGCGTGCTGCTGCTCGTCTGCGATCAGCCCTATCTGACCACCGCTTTGCTCACGCAGATGGTGGCGACCTTTGAGGAATCCGGCAAGAAGGCCGTGGCCTGTCGCTACCAAAAACAGTGGGGGGTTCCGGTACTGGTTGGCCGGGAATTACTGGCCGAACTCACCCAAATTACGGGCGACCACGGGGCCAAGCCTCTGCTGGAAAAGTATTTGGCGGAGGTGGCTTTCGTGGATTTTGCGAAGGGAGTGATCGACTTGGATACGCCGGAGGATTATGCGGCGTATTTGGAAGGAGAAGATTTAGGATGAGTATCCGATTAAAAGTGATTTTGTATTTTATTCTTCACTCCATTTAGCTTCCAGGTCCGCCTGCACTACTTCCCAGGATACGGTTTCTTTGTCTTTCATTGCCTCAATTGAATCCAAGGTGTCTTCCAAATCCTCCATCAATTGTGCGTAGAAATTTCGAATGATTTTATTCCGTAAATTCAGTTGGACACAGATCAACTTGCCCTTCTCATCATAAAGATCCGTTACGTACTTTTTGAGGCCTTTCGAGTTCATCTTTCCTTCGTTGTGAGATTAGATTACGAAAACCACCGTGGCAGCAGCGTCCAGTTTAGGATGATGCCTTTCTCTCTGAATTCCAAAAAATAAACGACGCCCGCCAGGAAAAGATAACTAATGGCTAGCCACTTTTTCTTTTGTTCATAGAGCGGGCGATCATGAACGTATTCGTACACCATCGAAGCTGAAAAGCCGATGACCATCAGTAGAATGCAGCAGACGCCCGCGTCCTGGCGGTAGTGGTGGTAGGCATGCAGGGTCGGGGCGCCCAGCGCGAGATACAGCAGCCAGCAGCCGAAGCCCGCGCGGTAGAGAAACGCGCTGAGGCGGCGGTCGTTTTTTATGTCCAGGATTTGTTCGAGCATAGTAGTAGGGGAGGGTGATTTGGGAGTGAAGTTAGTAATCTTGCCAAACATCTCCAACAAACCTTCAACGCTGGCGGATTTCCTTTATTTTTGCCGATGCTGTGCCGTGTACGATACGTGATATTTCCTAAACTGTGAACAACCAGCCCGTCAAGTTCCTGATCCTGCGCTTCTCGTCCATTGGCGACATCGTGCTGACGACGCCCGTGGTGCGGTGTTTGAAGCAGCAGTATCCCGGCGCGGAGGTACATTATTTTACCAAAATCCAGTACCGTTCGCTGCTGGAAGAGAACCCGTACATCGACCGGGCCTGGTACCTGGATGGCAACCTGAAAGAACTATTGCCCGAACTGCGCCGCGAAAAATTCAGCTACGTCATCGACCTGCATACCAATCTCCGCACGTTGCGAATCAAGCTTTCGCTGGGCGTGCGTTCGTACAGCTTTCCCAAGTTGAACGTACAAAAGTGGTTGCTGACGAACCTGAAATTCAACGTCATGCCGCTCGTCCACATCGTGGATCGCTACCTGGCGACGGTCGCCCCGCTGGGCGTGACCAACGACGGGCAGGGTTTGGATTATTTCATTCCCTACCGCGACGAAGTCGAGCGGGACTGGTTGCCGACTACGCACCGCGCGGGTTTTGTGGCCTACGCCATCGGCGGGCAGCACGCCACCAAGCGGCTGCCCGTGGCGCGGATGATCGAGCTTTGCCAAAAGATCAATTATCCCACGATTTTGTTGGGCGGAAAAGAAGACTTCGCAGCGGGCGAGGAGGTTCGGCGGGCGCTGGGCGACAGGCTGATTTTCAACGCCTGCGGCAAGTGCAACCTCAACCAGTCGGCCTCGCTGGTGCGGCAATCGACGTTTGTTTTTTCGCACGATACGGGACTGATGCACGTCGCGGCGGCTTTTAAGAAAAGGGTGTATTCCATTTGGGGCAACACCACGCCGCTGTTTGGGATGTATCCCTACCAGACGTCGCACGTAATTCTGGAAAACAATAATTTAAGTTGCCGCCCCTGCTCCAAGATCGGCTACGCGGAATGTCCAAAGGGCCATTTCAAGTGCATGAATGATCTTTCGTTTGATTTTGAGATCAGGGAGTTGAGGACGCGTAACTAAACGCTATCCATTGCCTCTTGCACCAGCAGCGTCAGCGCCACGAAATCCGCCACGCTGAGTTGCTCGGCGCGTTGGTCGAGGAAGGGCGAATCAAGTTCGACGCCCAGCGGTTTCAGGGCGTTGCGCAGGGTCTTGCGCCGCTGATTGAAGCCCGTTTTGATTACCCGGAAAAACAATTTCTCGTCGCAGGCCAGTTGCGTCGTCTCGTTGCGCAGCAGCCGGATCACCCCCGACTGCACCTTGGGTGGTGGATTGAAAGCCCCCGGCGGGACGCTGAAAAGGTACTCGATGTCGTAAAATGCTTGCAGATAGACACTCAGAATGCCGTACTCCTTGTTGCCGGGCGGCGAAGCCAGCCGCCGGGCTACTTCTTTTTGCAGCATACAGACGATCTCCGGTACCTGATCGCGCTGCTCGATAACGCGGAAAAAAATCTGCGAAGAAATATTGTAGGGGAGATTTCCGATGATCGCTACTTTTTGGTCGGTAAGTCGGGCCAGGTTCCAGCGCAGGAAGTCGCCCTCGATCACGCGTGGCGCGAGGGTAGGGTAGTGCTGCTTGAGATAGGGCACCGAGTCACGGTCGATTTCGATGACGTGGGTTTCGTAGTCATCGTTTTGCAGCAAATACTGCGTCAAAACGCCCATACCCGGTCCGATTTCCAGTACCGTCTTGTAATCTTGGTGCGGTACCAGACTATCCACGATGCGCCGGGCGATGCCCTGATCGATAAGAAAATGTTGGCCGAGGGATTTTTTGGGGCGAATTTTCATTTTTTTAAAGGCACAGAGCGGAGCGGCCCATGCCGCAGAGGGTTGCAAAGTGATATTTTGCAGAATTGAGACAACTTGCGCTAAAATTACGGCTAAAATCCCAAACTTATATTTGGATAAGTAGGTAGCCTATTTCCAAAACTTAAACTCATGAACCGCATGGGCGGCCCCGTCATAGACTCATGAACTCTGAACTTTAAACTCATAAATTTTGAACTCGTTAACTTCCGCCGCCGAATGGCAGTCCGTCAACGCTACGCTGGAACACCTGCGGCTGATTGGCATTACCCTGGATTTGGATTTTGTAATTCAGTCCGTGAGTCCGTATTTATTGCGGAAGACGGGTTGGAAAGAAGCGGACCTTTTGGGCAAAAATCTGCTGGAAAGGTTGATTCCGGTGGCCAATCGCGACGAAGTGAAGGACTTGCTCGAAGACGGCGTGTATCGAGATGTCAGGATCGACCGTCAGGAGATTCCTTTGATTGCCAAAAGCGGGGCCATTCGCACCGTTACCATCAACTCTTTTTTGGTCAGAAAAGAAGAAGGTTTTCCCGTGTCCTTCACCCTCGTGGGTGACGATATTACGCGGCGACTGCGCATGGAATCGGCCCTGTCGCGCTCCAACGGGCAGTTGCAGGACCTGGTGGACAACACCAGCGACGTCATTCAGCTTATCACACTTGACGGCAAGTTCATTTTTGTCAACCGGGCGTGGCGCGAGGTGGTCGGCTACACCCAGGACGAGATTCCGACGCTCAGACTGGACGATATTTTGCATCCGCAGTACAAGCAGCGTACCCTGGACCAACTGGACCGCATCAAGCGTGGCGAAACGGTGCCGGACTTCGAGACGGTTTTTGTGAGCAAGGGCGGGCGCAGGATTTTCCTGACGGGCAGCGTCACCTGTCGCTACGACCACGGAAAACCCACGGCTTTTCGCTGCATTCTGCACGATTTTACCGAAAAAATAAGGGCCGAGCGGGCGCAGAAATTGTACTACAGCATCGCCAACTGGACCATCAGCACCGACAATCTCGAAGAGCTTTATGGCAACATTCACGAAGAGTTGGGTAAGATCATCGATGTGCGCAACTTCTTCATCGCCCTTTACGACCAGTCCAAGAGTTTTCTCTATTTCCCCTATTATGTAGATGAATATTTTCAGGGGCTACGCTTCACCAAGCGGCGGCTGGGCAACGGACTTACGGAGTACGCCATCGCCTCCAACCGCCCGCTGTTTTTGTACCGCGAGGACATCGCCCAACTGGCCCAAACCAACAGCCTGTACCTCTACGGCACCACGCCCGAGGTGCTGCTGACCGTCCCGCTGCGCATCGGCGACCGCGTGACGGGCATCATCGGCGTGAAGTCGTACGACAATCCCAATACCTACGACGCCCGCGACCTCGAACTGCTGGAATTCATTTCGGGGCAGGTGGCGCTGGCCATCGCCCGCAAGCAGAGCGAGGAAGAACTGGCCAAATACGCCGCCCGGCTCAACGCCATTTTCGACAGCAGTTCGCACCTGATCTGGTCGGTGAACAAGAGCTTGCAACTGACCTCTTTCAATAAAAACTACTCCAACCTCATCGAGAGTCAGCTCAATACCGCGCCCTCGCTGCACGTGAGTACCGAAAAACTGGGCTGGCGGATGATGAGTCCCGAGAACCGCCGGGAGTTGGAGCGGCGCTACCGCGACGCCTTCCGGGGGAAGCTGCAGTATTTTGAAATGAAAATCCACACGCGGGAGGAAACCGAACTCTGGCTGGAATTTTACTTCAACCCTATCCTGTTCGAGGGCGGCGTAATCGAGGAGGTGTCGGGCATTGCCCGCGACGTGACGCGTCGCAAGACCGCCGAGCTGTCGCTGCGGCAGAGTGAGGAGGTGTTCCGGGGTATTTTTGAAAACTTGCAGGATATCTACTGCCGCATGGACCGGCAGGGGATCATCACCATGATTAGCCCGTCGATACTGAAGCGAACGGGCTACACGGCGGAGGAGGTGCTGGGTCGCCCGATCACGGATTTCTTCAACGACCGAAAACTCATCCACCGCGCCCTGCTCAAATTGCGGCGCGACGGCAGTCTGCGCAACGTCGAGGGAAACCTGCGCGTGAAGGGCGGGAACATCCGGCAGTTTATGTTCAATATGTTGATGTTTAATGACGAGAGCGGGAAACCTTCCGAAATCGCCGTGCTGGCCCGTGACATCACGGCCCTCAAACGCAACGAACTGGAACTGCTTAAGGCCAAGGAGCAAGCCGAGCATTCGCTCAAAGTAAAAGAAGGATTTCTGGCCAATATGAGTCACGTAATCCGCACGCCCATGAACGGCGTTATCGGCATGGTGGATCTATTGAGCAACACGAAACTTGACGACGAGCAACGCGACTACGTCCAAACCGTCAAGCGCTCGTCCGAGACTTTGCTGCATATCCTGAACGACATCCTCGACCTGTCCAAGATTGAGGCGGGTAAAATGGCGCTGCACGAGTTGCCACTGTCGCTGGAAGAGCTGATGGAAAAACTGGTGTCGCTCTTTGCCCAAACCGCCCGCAACAAGGGCAACACGCTGACCTACAAACTTGGCCCGAAACTCCCCAAATACGTCATCGCCGACCAAACGCGGCTGCTGCAAATCTTGTCGAATTTGACGTCCAACGCCCTGAAATTTACCGAAAACGGCGAGGTTCGGCTCAACGTCAAGCTGGAGAAGAAAAGCAGCAAGACCAATCTCATCAAAGTCGAGGTGTACGACTCGGGCATCGGCATTTCGGAAGAAGACCAGAAGATGCTTTTCACCTCTTTCACGCAGGTAGACAACTCCTCCCAGAAATCCTACGGCGGTACGGGCCTGGGCCTGGCTATTTCCAAACAACTTTGTACGCTCATGAACGGCGACATCGGGGTCGTCTCCGAAACGGACGAAGGCAGTATGTTCTGGTTCACCTTCGAGGCGAAGGAAACGTCTATTGCTCCCGCGTCGGTGGTCGAAAACGAGGCGGAAGCCTTCATCGACGACGTTTTCGCGAATTACCACCCGACTATTCTGCTGGTGGACGACAACATGGTCAACCGCAAGGTAGCCAGCGAAATCCTGAAAAAAGCGGGCTGCGTGGTAGACATCGCCGAGAGCGGCTTCGAGGCCATCGAGAAGATGGATCGCGTGATGGCCTCGCCCGACGAATTTTATGACATCGTGTTCATGGACATCCAAATGCCCGACATGGACGGCGTCGAAACCACCCAGAAACTGCGGGAGAAATACGGCAAAGGAACACTCGACAACCCTTTCCCGCCCGTGGTGGCCATGACGGCCTACTCCATGAAGGAAGACCGCGAGCGCTTCCTGAGCCAGGGTATGGACGACTACGTGGCCAAGCCCATCCGCGCCCAAACCCTGATCGCCAAGGTACAGGAACTCATCGGAAAATCGCCCGACCGCCCGATGACCGACAAACAAATTGCCCTCGCCAAAGAAATCACCCTGCCCGTGCTGGACCGCGAAATCGTGAACCAGCTCAAACAAATTGGTGGCAAAGAATTGGTGCTGTCGGTTTATGAGGATTTCGTGAATGAATCCAACGAACTCGTCGGCGAAGCCTTGACGGCTTACCGGGAAAACGACATTGACACCGTGAAAAGCCACCTTCACACGCTGAAAGGTAGCGCGGGTACCGTAGGCGTGATGCAGATTGCCGAAATCGCCCGCGACGCGGAAGGACGGCTCAAAACCAATGATACCAGTACGTTGGGTAAGGCCCTGCCGGAGTTGCAGCTGGCTTACGGTAAGTTTCTGGAAAACTATAAGGTGTGGCTCGACGAGTGGTTGTGAGAGGAACTTATGGTAAAGCAGCCTTTGCTACCTAAATTAGAAAAATAAGTAAGCTCTGGATTCGGTTCCTGCTCCGAGTACAGGGCTCGCAGAGAAGCTTCTTGTGAGCGTACCGGATGGTCCGCACCAGCTATCACAAGACATTTTTTTTGGCACAATCCTTGATTGCCTATCCCCAATCGTTCAAAACGAACGCTCTTAATAAAAGTTCTTCTTTATTCCGGGGCTTCTTTGCGTGTACAAGAATCCTTATTCGTTTCGTAGAAACCCCTTATTTCGCATCGATACAGCTCCGAATCGGTGTCACTAATTCCAGGCAAAAGTAAAGCCGCCTTCCAAGTCAGATTTCCGAACCAAAATTTCCGTCTGGCGTAACGGTTTCGAGTTACGTACTTTACTTTCTGTTTTTCAAAATTCTGAATTACAGTCGATTACTAGTTATACTACCCTTCCTTTTCCAGTATCTTGCCGATAAAAATCACGTACGGTGATTTTTTGGCACAGTCCTTGCGCCTGGAAGAAACATCAGGACATCTCTTCCGAGGCAGTTGTCTTCACACGCACTATAATTGACAAAGTAAAAACCAATCGTTTGTATTACAATCAGTTGAACTAATTTTATTCAGTCACTTTTATTTACAGCTTATGAAGACTTCTCCCACCACTATCTCTTTTCAGTCAAACCAAATCACGACTGACCTCGTGTTTTCTGTTGCCCCCCTAACGAACAGAGCGCATAGTCCCTTCAAATTATTCAGTCCCAAATGGTGCGGCTGTCTTATCGCATTGTTCACGATTATCTTCGTTTCGAAGTCTTTCGGACAGGACTGCTCGGCGGGAGTAGACATAACGCTCACGTGTGTCGATGGCATCACACCCAGTACTTCGGCGCTATTGGCAACGCCCATAGGGGGAACCTGGAGCAACGCGACGGACAATCCAACAGTGGCGACTTTCACACCTAATGCGGCGGCTACTGTCGCAGGTAATCTCGAAGCGGGCGTGTACAGGTTTATCTATACAACCACAGTACCAACCGCTTGTAGCGATACCGTGCAAGTGACCATTCCCGACTGCCAATCGCTCTGCCTGCCTGTGGAAGTAAGCGACACGCTGGTATGCGTCGGCACAGTAGTGGACCTGACGGCGCTAGTACCTGGCTTCAATACGTTGTTGAGTTCAGCTTTCACGATCGGCGGGGTAGATGGAATTGTAGTAGCCGACCCGCTGGCTTTCGTGGCCGACAGCACCACGACGCTCACGTTGGTGGCCTCCAACCTCACGGGCTGTTCGGACACGACGCAATTGACGGTCAACGTGAGTCCGTTGCTGGATTTGTCGGCCTCGGTGAGCGACACTCTGGTGTGCGCCGGGACAGTGCTTGATTTGACCGCGCTGGTTTCTGGCTTCGACACTTTGCTAAACGCGGCCTTCACAATCGGCGACGCGGACGGAGTTACGATAGTTGACGCGACGGCTTTCGTGGCCGACAGCACCACGACGCTGACGCTGGTGGCCTCCAACCTCACGGGTTGCTCGGACACGACGCAATTGACGGTCAACGTGAGTCCGTTGCTGGATTTGTCGGCCTCGGTGAGCGACACTTTGGTGTGCGCCGGAACGGTGCTGGACCTGACTGGTCTGGTCGCCGGATTTGATACCTTACTCAACGTTAGCTTTGAGGTGGATGGACTGCCCGTTACCAACGCGTCGGCCTTCGCAGTCGATAGCGCGGTGACAATTCAAGTAACGGCCTCCACGGCCTTGGGCTGTTCTAACACTAAGCCTTTGGTTGTCACAGTATCGGACTGTGGCAATACCATCGATCTCTCCCTAAATAAATCGATCAGCCGGAAACTGGCTATGCTGGGCGACACGCTGACGTACACCATATTGGTTATGAACGAAGGTTCGGATCTCGCCACGGGCATCACCGTGACTGACTCGCTGAATGCCGGCGTTCAGTATCTGAGTTCCGCAACGGCCATGGGCAGTTATGATCCCAACACGAAGATATGGACAGTCGATAGCCTGAACGCAGGAGACACGGTGAGTCTAAACATTACGGTTCGGGTGGTGGCGCAAGGCGTATGGTTCAATACAGCTGAAATCAGCGGAGCCAACCAAAACGACATAGACAGCACACCCGGCAACGGTGCGGAAGGCGAAGACGACATCGACCGTCAGTGCTTCACGGTACCTTATCTAATTTGCCAGGGACAGGGAACGGTTCTCGAGCTGAACGTTCCGGGGCAATATACGGGGGTGGTATGGTTCCGTCAGATGCAAGGGGGGCAGCAGGAGCAGGTTGGTACGGGCAATACCTACGAGGTGAGCGAGACGGAACTGGGCAGTTATGAATACACCTTTACCTCGACGTCGGGCAGTTGTCCGGCCGAGGGTTGCTGTCCCGTCATCGTGGTGGTGGAGGACTGCTGCCCGGCCAACTTGTGCGTACCGTTTGTGATTACGAAAAAAGTGAAGTAAATAATTTTTGAATGTAAGTGGGGGGATTGGGGGTTTGGGCTGACCTTTCGGTTATTCCGAGCTTCCGACTTTTCCGCTTTTATATCTTCGCAAAATCACAGAAAATGCTGGACTTCGGTGTCGAAAAGGTCGTTTGGATCAGCACTCACAACCGCCGGATATTTATCATCGACGCGCAACAGGAATGGCAACAAGCCAATTTTGATCAAGACATTCCGTTAACGGAAGATTATGTGTTGAACGTAGCTCAACTACTTGCTGACGATAGGATTGAATTTTAATCGTGAGCGCTTGAATCAGTAATCATCCCAGCAAATTTAGAGTCCGATTTTAAATTTGCTGGGATGAATTTATTTATCCTCTGTCAGAAGGACTCGTGACAGAGAATAAATAAAACGCTTAATTCTCCATTCTCCTCGCTCCATTAAAAAACGCCTTCTCCTCCAAATGCTCGTCCAATTCCAGCTTCGGCACGCCCTCGCTCCACCACAGCGGCGCGGGTTTTCCTTTGAGGTAATGGTCAAAAAACTCCATCATGCGCACTGAGTAATCCTTGCGGTTGGGCAGCTTCGCCAGACCGTGGTTTTCGCCTTTGTATTGGATGAGGACTACGGGCTTTTTCAGGCGGCGCAGGGCGTTGAAGTACTCGATACCCTGCGTGAAATCCACCGCGCCGTCCTTATCGTTGTGTAGCATCAGCAGTGGCGTTTGCACGTTTTTGGCGTGGTAAATCGGTGAGTTGCGCTGGTAGGCCTCCCAGTTATTCCAAGGCGTGCCGAGACGGCCCTGCGAAGCTTCGAAAATCGAGCCATTAGCCCCGCCACTGTTCCAGTAAATCAGGTTATACATTGAAATCATGTCCGTGAGCGGCGCTCCGGCGGCAGCGGCTTTGAACATATTGGTTTGCGTGATGAGGAAAGCCGTTTGGTAACCGCCCCACGAATGGCCGTGGATGCCCATTTTGTCGCCGTCCACCACCCCCGTGGCAATGGCTGCCTTCACACCCGGCAACACGCACCACACCGCCGACATACCGGGGTCGTTATAGCGGTACACGATGTCGGGAATGAACACCGCGTAACCTTTGGCCGTGTACATGCCCGGGTTCCAGCCCGTGCGGCCGTAGCTGGGATTGGCGAAATTGTGCAGCGTCTGCGAGAGTTTTTCGTAGTAGTAAACCACTGTCGGGTATTTCTTGCCGGGTTCGTAGTCTGAGGGCAGGAATAATGCGCCCTGTAGAGTATCGCCCTTGTCGCTCATGTAATCCACCAGCCGCGTCCCCGCCGACCAGGCATATTTTTTGAAATCGGGGGCATTTTCCGAAATCTGCTTTCCATTGGTTAGATCTTGGGAAAGGGTACCGAAGTACTGGGTAGGTTTGGCAAAGGTTTCACTGCTGTACACATAGTAATCGGCATTTTTGGCCTTCGTAAGGCTACGCACGGCGGCATCGTCCCAAAGCAAGATTTTGGCGTCGTTGGTTTTCGGATCGAGACGCGTCACGCCGCTTTTCTTGGTCCATTCTCCGTAGGTGCGGACGTACAGCGGCTGACTCAGGTCGATGCCTTTTTCGGCGGGATCAAGCTGGTAGCGGTCCTGATAGCGAATTTTTTCGCGTTTCCCGTTCTGAGTCAGGTTGCGGTAGGGGAGGGCAGGGGTGCTTTTCTTCCGTGATTTGGTTTTCAAAGTTTCTTCGGCGGCCACTTGCCAAATATCCCAGCCGTCGCTTAGCAGTACATATTTGCTGTCGCTACTCCATCCGATGACGTCGTAGGGCGGATTCTGGACGTTGTGGTCGTCTTCGGTGTCTATGAAAGAAGTCGGGACATTTTCGGTGACATTGCGGGAGGTTTTGTTCTCCATATCAAAAACGAAAAACTGCCCGTCTTTCCAGTACAAAAATTTCGTCCCGTCGGGTGAAGGCTGCGGGCGGGCGTTACCGTTGGGCAAGTAAAAATTCTCCATAATCCGTGTCCGCTCGCCGATTTTTAGGTCGGTGAGGTAAATGTCGGCGTAATCTTGCCCGTCGAGATTGGTACTTAACTCGTAGGGCTGAATGTCCGTTCCCAGGGCGTAGCGCTGCTTCGACGCGGGCGACACGTCCCGCAACGTACTATCGGCCAATTGGGTGAACTTTTGGGTCACCGGGTCGACCATCGCCAGGAAGCTAAATTTCTTATCCTGACCTTCCTGCACTTGCTGCCGGGATTGCAACCGTTTGTCCTGCCAATTCCAGATCGTCATGTCCGGCTTTTCGGGCTTGTCTTTATCTTTATCGTCGCCTTTTATTTTGGCGATGGCTTTAGTGATTTGTTCTACCGTTTTCAGCGTGGTATCGGCCTTGATGCGGGCCAGTTGGTCGGCTTCCGAGATGCCGTTAGGATTCACTTCCTCCTCCTTTTTTTTCGTGGTATCAGCCAGGGTAATTTTATGGATGCCAAAAAGCAACCGCGTCAGATCGTCGGTCCAAGTCGGGTTGCGTTCGGAACTGACAGTCATACTCTTCGGAAAATTCAGGCTGTCTTTTTTTGGGTCGTAAGTGGTCAGGATGGGGGTTCCGGTAAAGCTTTTGACCCCCAGCACGCTGTACAATTTTTCTTTATACTTCTTGTCTTTTTTGCCCTTTACCAAAGCCAATCCGTCACCTTCCTCCGTCCATTTTAGCGACTCGTAGCTGGCCTCGTCCGTATCCAGCGGCAGCATCGTGCTGGTGGCCATATTTTGCAATAAAATTCCGTTACCCGCCTGATTTCGCGCGTCCAGCGTCAGGGCCAACCAGTCGCCGATTTTATTAAACATGTATTCAGACACGTTACCGATGTTCTGAGTTCGTTGATTGGTCAAGTCATACAGTAATAGGTTGGTACCTTTTGGATCGGTAGGTTTGGTACCTTCCTCCGGGGCAAGTAATACGGCCAGGTGCGAGGATTTCTTGCCGTTAAAAGCGTAGGACTTCACTTGGGCGAATTCCTTGTTTTTAGCAGAGTTCGCCAAAATGACCAACACCAGTTTTTCGTCTCTTTTCTTGGCCTTTTTCTCTTTTTCGGTGGGTGAGATTTTGTAGACAAAGAACCGCCCATCGTCTGAGAAGGCCATGTCGGCGCGGGTGGTCGCTCCCACTTTGAAAGTCTTGCGCGTCGAGTCGGCAGTATTTTGCAAAATCAGCGTGGCGTCACCCTCGTCGGCGCGAGCCAGCAGGTAGGCAAACCACTTGCCGTCGGGCGAAATTTGGGTACTTGACGCGGACGGGATGGCTTTCCAGGAAGCGATGCCCTTCCAGGTGAGGGTTTTGGTAGAGTCGGCGTTTTGGGCTTTCGCGGCGAGTGTCAGGAGCAGCAGCAGGCAGAGAACCAGGGATTTAAGTATATATGTTGGTTTCATGGGTTTGGGAAAAATAAAAAGAGAGCAAGAATATTTTATGGCCGTAATAAACAGGTCAGGACGAAGTGAAACCGATTATTTTCCGACCGCGAAGCCGTCCACTTCGATCCAATCCAGCCGCGAGCAAGCCAGCGACCGATTCCCGTTCATCAAGTCGGTAAAGCCAATTTCGGCCACTTTGCTCAGATCGGGATTCTCGATGGGTTTGATTTCCGCCACCGATTTTATGTCGAGGCTCATCCAGGTCATATCCGAAAGATTGAACTCCCTCACCCGCCAATCCGTGGAAGCCGGGTCCAGGGCATTGCTGACGATCCAGGTGCCATCCGCCAGTTTCAGGACGAGGTGCAGTTGCCGATAACCGGCCTGCTTGGAGCGCCATCTGATTTTTCCCTGGCGGGAAAGATCGACGTATTTGGAAGTGTGTTTCAACGTCACGGCCCAATTGCCCTGACATAGACCCGACCACAGGTAGTAAGGATCGTCGGCAGGCTTGTCGTGGTGGCTCTTTTTGATCGAGTCCTTGCCGGGACCGTACATCGAGAGTATCAAATCACGATTGACCAGGTCAGCCTGGGTGGCCGGAGTTGCGGCGGGCGTTTCTTTGAAATCTTCGCGGAAGAACACGCTGGGACGTTCCTGAGCGATGGCTGAATTCGCGACCAGGCAAAAAAGGAGAAAAAAGTTTTTCATGGGTTTGGCATGTAATGGTTACTCGACTCTAAATTTTAGCGATTCAATGGCGGTCAGAAATTCACGCTGATTTTCCTGGGTCAAATCCACGCCGCTAATCTGAAACTTCATCACGGTGGCGTCTAATTTGTTAAAATAAATTCCCGTTGTTCCCTGACCTGACTTTCTGGGTTGCACTACTTTCGCATTCCTGCCATCGATAACCAACGAATCTATTTTATGGGTTTTAGGGTCAACTTCCAGTTATCAGGATAGGAACCAAAGTCGAAGTCAACCATTTGTCCGTCACTCATCTTGATTCCCCCCACAAATGAATCGACTCCCTGCTTGCGGACGCGCTCCCAATTTCCGGGAACCCGGATAGTGAATTGGCCGAAGTTCATCGTTTGGTGCAGTGATTCGGAGCTATCTTGCAGGATACTGTAAACAGCAGTAGGGTAATGGCTAGTGATATTCTCTTCATATTTTAAATGATTTCTCCATTCAGTTTTTCATTACAATAATAATTTTCAATGCCATGATCTCTCTGATATCGCAAAGTTTGTATTCAGGTCTTTTATCAACTACTCCGCCATCAACTCCCCCAAAATCTTCTGTGCCGCAATGGAAATTACCGTTCCCGGCCCAAAGATTCCTTTCACGCCCGCATCTTGCAAAAACTGGTAGTCCTGCGCCGGAATGACGCCCCCGGCGATGACCATGATGTCGTCGCGGCCCAATTTCCGTAATTCCTCAATGAGTTGCGGCACCAGCGTTTTGTGGCCGGCCGCCAGGCTCGACGCGCCCACTACGTGGACATCGTTCTCGGTGGCCTGGCGGGCCACTTCCTCGGGCGTTTGGAAAAGGGGGCCAATATCCACGTCGAAGCCCAGGTCGGCGAAGCTGGTCGCGATGACTTTCGCCCCGCGATCGTGGCCGTCCTGGCCCATTTTGGCAACCAGGATGCGGGGCCGCCGTCCGTCGAGTTCGGCGAAGCGGTCGGCCATTTGCCGGGCCAGTTTAAAATTCTCGTCGTCGGACACTTCGGATTGGTACACGCCGGATATAGATCGAATGGTAGCTTTGTAACGTCCGAAAACGACTTCCATCGCGTCGGAAATTTCGCCCAGGGTAGCCCGTTCGCGGGCGGCGTTCACGGCCAAAGCTAGTAAATTGGTCGTCATGTCGGTACCGCCCGCCTCCCGACAGGCGGCGGTAAGGGCTTCGAGAGTAATTTTTACTTGGTCGGGGTCACGGGTGCGCTTGATGTTTTCCAAACGTGCGATCTGCGACTCGCGGACGGCCTGGTTGTCGATATTCAGGACGTCGATTTCGGTTTCTTCGTCGGTGCGGTAGCGATTCACGCCCACGATGATATTCTTGCCCGAGTCGATGCGGGCCTGCTTGCGGGCGGCGGCCTCTTCGATGCGCATCTTGGGTAAGCCCGTTTCGATGGCCTTCGCCATACCGCCCAGGTTTTCCACTTCCTCGATCAGCGCCCAGGCTTTGTCGATTAATTCTTTGGTCAGGTACTCGACGTAATAAGAGCCGCCCCAGGGGTCGACGGCGGCGCAGATGTCGGTTTCGTACTGCAGGAAAAGCTGCGTGTTGCGGGCGATGCGGGCCGAAAAATCGGTCGGCAGGGCCATCGCCTCGTCCAGCGAGTTGGTGTGCAGCGACTGCGTGTGGCCCAGCACCGCCGCCGTGGCCTCCACCACCGTGCGGGCGATATTGTTGAACGGGTCTTGTTCGGTCAGGCTGTAGCCGCTGGTTTGGCAGTGCGTCCGCAGGGCCATCGACTTGGCATCTTTGGACCCGAGTCCTTTCACAATTTTGGCCCAAAGCACTCGCCCGGCCCGCATCTTGGCGATTTCCATAAAATGATTCATGCCGATGCCCCAGAAAAACGACAGCCGGGGCGCAAAGCCGTCGATGTCCAGCCCCGCGCCCAGTCCGGTGCGCAGATATTCTTGTCCGTCGGCCAGGGTATAGGCCAGTTCCAGATGGGCCGGAGCACCCGCTTCGTGCATGTGGTAGCCGCTGATGCTGATGGAATTGAATTTCGGCATGTGTTGCGCGGTGTAGGCAAAAATATCACCGATAATGCGCATCGAAGGCAGCGGCGGGTAGATGTAGGTATTCCGCACCATGAATTCTTTCAGGATGTCGTTCTGGATCGTCCCCGAAAGTGCTTCCGGCGCGACGCCCTGCTCCTCGGCGGCCACGATGAAAAACGCCATCACCGGAATTACCGCTCCGTTCATGGTCATCGACACCGACATCTCGTCCAGCGGAATGCGGTCGAACAGGATTTTCATGTCCTCCACCGAGTCGATGGCGACGCCCGCCTTGCCCACATCGCCCACCACGCGCGGGTGGTCGGAGTCGTAGCCCCGGTGCGTGGCCAAGTCGAAGGCGACCGACAGGCCTTTCTGCCCGGCAGCGAGGTTGCGGCGGTAAAAAGCGTTGGATTCCTCGGCGGTCGAGAAGCCCGCGTATTGCCGGATCGTCCAGGGCCGCTGGGTGTACATGCTGGCGTAGGGACCGCGCAGGTAAGGCGGAATGCCCGCGCCGTAGCCGATTTGTGCGGCGTCGGCTACGTCCTCCGGTCCGTAGCGTGCTTTCAACTTAATGCCTTCAGAGGTTGGAGAAGGTTTGCCGTTCTCCTCAGAACCCAGTTTAGCCTTACTCTCCGTCGTTTTTGTATTGGCAAAATCAGGTTTCATCTCAATGGGTTATGGGAGCAATTTCTTCCAGTGATCTTTTTCGTAAAAGCGCGTATTCCCAATTTGGTGAAATAGCTTCATCCTGCTTGGGTTGTTCAAAAGGGAGCGGTTCTTCTTTTTCCCGATATTTATTCACCCCCACCATGACCTTTCCGTTTTGGTACGAGGAAATTTTGGCGTTCCAGGAATGTTCCAGGCTGTTTTGGATAAAATTTTCTTTAAAAGCTTCGGGCAAGCCGTCTTCCTGTTCTATTGCCAAAAATGAATCCCAGGCCGCTTCGGCGAGTTTCAGCGTAAGCATCTCTAGATAGTAAGCACCCGCTGCCGGGTCAGCTACTTTGTCGAGGTAGCTTTCATTTTTCAAAACCAAAGAAATATTCCGCGCCACGCGCTCGGAAAATTCGCTTTCAGATTCTGCAAATTCGGCGTCGTAGGGTAGGGTACTCAGCGCGTCGCAGCCGCCCATGACGGCACTCATGGCTTCGCACGTATGGCGCACGATGTTGGTATGCGGCGAGTGGGCCGACTGGTACAGCCGCGAACTCTGCGCCTGAATGAACGCCTGACAAAGTTCGTCGGGCAAACCGTAGGCGCGGGTAATTTTTTGGTACAAATACCGCAACGCCCGAAGTTTGGCGATTTCAGCCAAATACCCGGTGCCGATTGAAATAGAAAATAAGCAGCGATTAGCCGCCAGTAACGGCGAAATACCCCGCTCAGTCAGTTCATCCATAGAAGCAACAAAGGCAGCTATCGTATAAGCCAATTCTTGCACCGCGTCGGCCCCGGCTTCGTGGAAGACGTGACTTTCTACTTTGTAAGAACGAAACTCGCGCATAGTTTTGGACAGCATCAACCCTTCGGCAATGGCGTCGAAAGCCGCGCGGTAGTCCTGCCCGGTGCGCATCCAAGAGGCTACCGGGTCGTGAACCAAACCACCTTTTAGGTAGTAGCTCGATCCCTGAGTGAGTTCTTTGATGATGTCAGGCGCTGATTCTGCCGTGTCCAGAAAAACGGGTGTATCGGTCAGGCGGATGGTATGGAGTGTTTTTACCAAATCCAGATGAGCCAGCGAGGCGTCGTCGCAATCTATCCATACGGCATCGGCCCCGCGTTCCAGTTGGCGCCGGATGCTTTGATTGGTATCCGTGGGCGTGTCAAAGGTGACGGCGGGTACGGTCAGCCAGCCGGGCCTTTGCTTTTGGGATTGCTGAATTTCCTGGTAATCGGGATTATCGGCCAGGTCTTCGGCGACGTAGTACGGCTCCATCGTCACGGACTCGGCGGCCTGATGCCGGACGTCTTCGTAGGACCGGCCTTTCAATTCCTTTTCCAATCGGCGACGCCAGGCGGGCTTGTCGGTCTTGGGAAATTCAGCAAAAAAGGTAGGCTCCATACAAAAAATTTTTAATAAAAAACAGGACGTTTGTCCGAGACAAACAAAGCTACGAATTTGATATTACATTTTTTTTATCGCCGGATAGGCCAATTTCCGTTTGTGCTTTTGGGGTCTTGTACTTTTCCGCTAGATTGCATAAACAGCTTTTTTTAGGAAAATTTTCGTGGTAATTTCAGGAGCAATTTTCAGGGCAGAGTCCGCGATTTTGCTACCTTTGCCTCCCCCGAAAATTGACCATGACACCAACCCAACTGAACTTCACCTTGGAAAAAGTGCCCCCTCCGCGCGAAGTGGACATGGTATGGGAAAAGTGCCTACGGATAATCCGGGAGAGCATTCCGTCCCAAAGTTTCCAGACGTGGTTCGAGCCAATCCGCCCTTTCAGGCTGAATGGCAAGGTGTTGACGATTCAGGTACCCAGCCAGTTTTTCTACGAATGGCTGGAAGGCAATTACGTGCATTTGCTGCGCGAGGCCCTGGACTTCTCGCTGGGGCGCGAGGGAATGCTGGAATACTCGATCATTGTGGACACGGGTACTGAAAGGCACCAGCCGCTGACGGTCAGTATGCCCACGGTCAAAACGCCGCAGAATTCCCGGCCTGATAATTTCCAGAACGACCCGCGCAACGCCGCACCACCCAAGGATCAGGACTCGCTCCAACTCGACACTTACCTCAACCAGGGCTACTCGTTCGACAATTTTATCGAGGGCGATTGCAACCGCCTGGCCCGTTCGGCGGGTTTCGCCGTGGCGCAACGGCCCGGCCTCACTTCCTTCAACCCGCTGATGGTCTACGGCAGCGTGGGCCTGGGCAAGACGCACCTCGTGCAGGCCATCGGCAACTACATCCGCAACCACTTCGACGACAAGGTGGTGATGTATGTGTCGTCGGAAAAATTTACCAATCAGTTCATCAACTCCATTCGTAACAACGTCTTGCAGGAGTTCAATGACTTCTACATGAAGGTGGACGTGCTGGTGATCGACGATGTGCAGTTTTTGTCGGGCAAGGAGAAAACGCAGGATACGTTTTTTCACATTTTTAACCACCTGCACCAGCTTGGCAAGCAGATTATTATGACCAGCGACCGCCCGCCGCGCGAGTTGGTGGGTTTGCAGGATCGTCTGCTCTCGCGCTTCAAATGGGGCCTGACGGCGGATTTACAGACGCCTGATTTTGAGACGCGCATCGCCATTATCCAGAAAAAACTCCAGGCCGAGGGGATTTTCATTGATAACGAGGTGATCGAGTACGTGGCCCACAGCGTTAATTCCAATGTGCGCGAATTGGAAGGCGTTTTGGTGTCGCTCATGGCGCAGGCTTCGCTCACGCGGCGTACCATCGACGTGGAACTGGCTAAGAACACGCTCAAAAGTATCGTGATGAACGAGGAAAAGGAGGTGACGATCGACACGATTCAGGAAATCGTGGCGGATCACTTCGAGGTCGCCATCGCCGACATGAAGAGCAAAAGCCGAAAGAAAGAAAACGTTTATCCCCGCCAACTGGCCATGTTTCTGGCCAAGGAATACACCGACCTGCCGCTCAAATCCATCGGCTACCACTTCGGCGGCCGTGACCACAGCACGGTGATTCACTCGATCCAAAGCATCAACGAGCTGATGGGCAGCGATCCCGACGTGGACGAAACCGTCCAGAAACTCCGCAGCTACTTCAAGTAAAGTGCCACCGCCAACTTTACTCCAACGCCCTCAAATTGACGACCAGGCCTGGAACGCGCTGATTGACCAATCGATGCACCCGGCAATTTATGCCTGCACCTGGTACCTGGATTGTGTTTCCCCGGACTGGAGTGCCTTAGTTTGGCCTACGGCTCAGAATTATGAGATTGTAATGCCGCTACCCGTGAAGAAAAAATGGGGCATGTCGGTTGTGCAGCAGCCCTTGTTTTGCCAGTATTTGGGGCTGTTTTCGCAGAAAGAAGTATCGAAAGAAGCAATGGCACTCTTCTTGGAGAATCTTAGCTGCCATTTTGCCTACATCTCAGTTTATAACTTTCATCCTTGGCACACACCACTTCTCCGAAAGTTGCTAGCCGCTCGTTCAGAATTTGAAACCAATGAGAAAGCCACTCATTGGTTGAAGATGGAGAATCCTTATGCAGAAGTAGCCAGCCACTATAAGGATGATCGCACCAAAAATAGTAGGAAATCAAAAAAATATAATTGGGATTGCCTTGAATCACAGGATATTGAGCCTATGATCTCTCTTTTTCAAAAAAATCATGCTTCCAAAATTCAAAATTTAAAAGAAAGCGCTTACGTGCAGCTGCGAAGCTTAACCAATATTGTTTTAGAGAAGACAGCGGGTACCATTTGGTACGCAAGTTTGCGCGGAGAAATCCACGCAGGGATTATGATTTTGGAAAAAGATGGAATGAGTATCTATATTTTCAACGCCGCCGATGCGGTGGGGCGTAAGGGAAATGCCCGTACTTTTCTGCTGGATCAATATTTCCGGCAAGCCGCCGGACGATTAGGAACCTTTGATTTTGAATCGCCCGAAGTGGAAAGTATCGCGGCTTTTTACGAAAGTTTCGGGGCGGAGAGGCAGGTTTTTATTTCAGTAAAAAAGAATGAACTGCCGTTTCCGTTGCGGCAGTTGCAAGAATTCAGGAAGCAGATTTTCCTTCGCCGCCGGGCGAACACATAGGTTCACGGGGGCGGCTGCGCGACCCTACCTCCACTCCATCTCGCTCTGCAATCCCTTATAACTCTTCAAATCCATTTCCAGCGAACCGATCCAAAGATCAACTTCGATTTTTACGGGTACTTTGTTCACATCGTCCGATACCCAAATGTTAATAGATTCTTCGCCTTTGAAAAACTTGTTGTCGGGCATGATTGGGTTTAGTTTTAGCACCTTGATGCGGCCGAATTTGGTTTTGATTTCCTCTTTGCCCCGGTATCTTACCTTCATCGGATAAATTTCACCGTTGAAGAACGTGGGTACTTCGATCGTCTGCCCCACGCTCATGCGGTCAAAATTAACGGTGCGGAGATAGTAATAGCCGCTGATGACATCGTGAATATTGTTGGGTGCTTTAAAAGATTTTTTTTCATCCTTCACGCTGGAATAGACGACGTTGCTGCCGTGGTTGAACAGCACGGTTTCCTCTTTGCGGAATCTCCCCTCCTCAATTTCCTGCTTGAACATTTGGGGCAAAATCGCCGAGGTATCTATGTATGAGCGCCATTGATCGCGCACCCGCGAAACGAGGTCGAAGGCCCCGACGGTGCGGCCAAATACGTTGACCCGGTAGCAGGGGCGGTTGTTGACGTTGACGATGGAATTACTGACGTCCACCCGCGCCTCAGCGGCGTTGATGAAGCCGTAATGAACGCGATATTCGAGTCGCTCCCCCTTGCCAAAGCTGGTGTTTGGCACCTGCCGGTAGCGGTCATCGGCCTGGAAAGCGGTGATTCCCAGCGTGCCGATGAACAGTACTAATAACGGTAAAGAGATTTTTTTGAGGTTGTGTTTCATTTCTTTGCGGCTAATGCTGCCTACTCACAAAGAGGGATATTTCTCTTTAAGGTACGCCATATACTTCTTGAAGTCGCCGTTAAATTTGTTGATAAACTCCCGACGAAATTCATTTTGCTTTGACTTATAGGTCTTGTACCCAATAAAGTACGCGTTATTGGGTAACTTGGTTTCCGGCTTTTCGGGAATCCGGCGGGTGGTGTCGGAAGCGCTCTTGCTGGCCGAGTCCCTGCTAAACGATACTCGTCCGCCGAGTAGTGTGTCAGCCGAACTGACGATGCGCCGGATCAAATTCCTTTTCAGCGTATCCTTCCGCACTTCCACTTTTTGATCGGCAAAAGTCACGTACAGACTGTCGAGCTGGGTTGCGCCACGTAGTACGTGCTGAGCGTAGGCATCATTGTATTTTTTAGAAAACTCGTATTTCCTGAGTTGCTCTGAGTCCGGCCCGTATTTCTGGGTCAGGAAGCGCACTGCGCCCCAGTCGCCGACGAAGCTGGCCAGGTTCTCGTTCAGTTCCAGATTGCCCTTCACGAACAACGTTCCGTGCGTCAGCTCGTGCAAAATCAAATTGGCCAGACTGCCTTCGGGGCGGTAAAGCATACTGGACAGAATCGGGTCTTTCAAATAACCCAATGTGGACCAGGCCGATACCTCGTTGATGTCGGTGTCAAAGCCCTCTTGGACCAATTGGGCTTCCTGGGCATCGGCTTTGTCTTCCTCGAAAAAGCCCTTGTAAGGAAATGCGCCGATGATCGGAAACTTCCATTCCCTGGCTTCCAGCTCGTAACGCGGCGAGGCAGTAATCACCCACAGAATGGGTTTTCCGTGTTGGTCGTAAAAGGTCGTGTAATTTTTGGATGGTTCCAGCCCGAGCGAGTCCACACCGAACTGCTTGATTTCCGCGATTAGCCGTATTTTGGCTTTTAAAGAATCCGGTACGGTGGGGCTTTGCAGTACGTCTTCCACGTCGGCCACTTTCATCAGGATACTAACCTGGCCTTTGGCCTGCATCCAGCCGTAACGGAGTTCGTCGCGGTAGAACAGCGCGACCAAAAATACTATTATTAAAGCCCAGAGGGCTAGTTTTTTGAACATATACTGTTTTTTGTGACCTGCATCGGTATTTCGAGCCTGTTTCCTGAGGATGGTTTAACAATGCGAAGCAACTAAAAATTACCGGGATGCCCGCAAGATTAAAAAACTATTGACTATGATATAAAAAGCAATTGTCTATATCAATAATTAAACATATATTTACACTTTAATTTAAACCTATCAGCAAGGCGGCAAAGGCGTATCTTTCGCCGCCCTTATTCTGTTTTAACAAACATCTCAAAAATCCCTTATGGCACAAGCTAGTGATGTAGACAGCAAGATGAAAGCGCTACAGACCACCCTGGAAAAACTTGATAAAACTTACGGTAAAGGTACCGTTATGCGCCTGAGCGACAGTAAGGCACTGGACATACCGACGATCTCGACGGGTTCGCTCGGGCTGGACTTGGCCCTCGGCATCGGCGGATTGCCGCGTGGCCGCGTGGTCGAAATTTATGGTCCCGAAGCTTCCGGTAAAACCACCCTGGCCATGCACTGCATCGCCGAAGCCCAAAAGAAAGGCGGCCTGGCCGCCTTTGTGGACGCCGAACACGCCTTCGACCGCTCTTATGCCGAGAAACTGGGCATCGATACCAAGAACCTTCTCATTTCGCAGCCCGATAGTGGCGAACAGGCCCTCGAAATTACCGAACACCTCATCAGCAGCGGAGCGATAGACATTATCGTCATCGACTCGGTGGCCGCCCTCGTTCCCCGCGCGGAATTAGAAGGCGAAATGGGGGACAGCAAAATGGGTTTGCAGGCTCGCCTCATGTCGCAGGCTCTGCGGAAACTAACGGGTGTGATCAATAAGACCGGCTGCTGCTGCATCTTCATCAACCAGTTGCGGGAGAAAATCGGTGTCATGTTCGGTAACCCCGAAACTACGACGGGTGGTAATGCCTTGAAGTACTATTGCTCCGTGCGGCTGGACATCCGTCGGGTGGGTCAAATCAAGGAAAGCGCCGATAACATTCTCGGTAACCGCACCCGCGTGAAGGTGGTGAAGAACAAACTCGCACCGCCCTTCAAGGTCATCGAGTTCGATATCATGTATGGCGAAGGCATTTCCAAAGCCGGTGAGGTCATTGACCTGGCCGTGGAGCTGGACATCGTCAAAAAGTCCGGCTCGTGGTTCAGCTACGACGGCAACCGCCTGGGCCAGGGCCGCGACGCGGTCAAGACGCTCATCAAGGATAATCCCGAACTGATGGATGAACTGGAAGCTAAGATCAAAGCTAAGGTCAGCGGCGACCCCGCAGCCCTGGAAGACATGAGTGAACCCAACGAGGAAGCCGAAGAGTCAGCCAAGGTAGTCGATAAGGCCGTTTAAAAAGTTGACAATTGACCGGTACGCCGGAGCGGGTCGACCGTCGACAATAAAAAAAAAACTGTCATCATTTATGATTCATAAATGAAATTGGAATGAAAAAGCCCCGCAAAAATGCGGGCCTTTTCTATTCTCAAAAATGTCTAGTCCTAAAATAGCGATACACAAAACTAATCGCTATGTCTGACAAGATTGAGAGCAAGTATGTTAAGCGCACCCAGAAGGATTACACGATGGCCTTTAAGTTGGGCGTGGTTGGGGAAGTCGAGCGGGGCGTGCTTTCCATTAAGGCCGCCGCCCGCAAGTACGGCATACAAAATCACTCAACGGTAACGACTTGGTTGCGCAAACACGGTAGCTTTGACTGGGAAAACCAAACACCGTCGAATATGCCC
>JBBSUC010000067.1:0-29380 GCA_038235275.1 Cytophagales bacterium
CACGGACCTGATGCCCGGCACCAACATGCCTTACGTGCCCGACACGCCAGACTGGGATTTCCCCCATAAAAAAGACATCACCATCGAGCAATTGCTGCAACACAAAGCCGGGGTGTACGATGTGGACAACGACCCCGTTCCCGGATTTGACGACCTGTCCTTCACCCAAGGGACGCAATTGGCTGATCCGACGCACCAGTTCACGACCGGGGAAATGGTTCACCAGTTGACTATCAACCAGCTTTCCTACGGGACACCGGGTACAGTTACTCATTACAGCAATACGGGCTATGCGATTTTGGGCGAGATTATCCAACGCGTGTACTCAGCCAAAAGTGGGAGTGCTAAAACGTTCAGCGATTATCTGCACGATTACGTAGTCGGCCCAACCGCCAGGGTACCCATTGCGGTTTATTTTCCCGACCGGGCCGATGATGTGGTTTTGCCTGCCCCACGGGTGGAAGGCACCTTGCGACTTCCCACCGAGACGATTATTATCGGGAATTATAACGTGAGTGATCACGTGGCCGCAGGCAACGGGTATGGCACGATGGCAGCCCTCAACGCGTATATCCGCACCCTGATGAAGGGGCAGAATGTACTGACGCCCGAAACCGTGAAGCTGATGCAGACCAGTGGATTATCGGCAAACCCAACCTATGAATTGGGTTGCAAATTTACGCCAAACCTGGGCTATGGCCATGACGGGGCCTTTATCGGCAATCTGTCGCTGATGGTGTATGACCCCCTGACCGACGTATCGGTAGTGACGTACCTACCGCTGATGGATTTCACCCAGGGAACCAATGGGGAAGCTTTGATCCTAAAATGCCTGGATGCGATCTATGACGCAGCGTATGCAGCCCGCGCGGCCTTGGGCTATCCGGGCAAACCCTGACCATTAGTGCAACCTCAAAACTTTTTCTCTCATGAAAGTCAGGCTGCTAACTTCAATCGTTATCATACTGGTGGGCTGCTCAGTCCTACAATCCTGTTTTAATATCAAGGATCATTCATTCCAGTGCTGCCTGGGTGAAGTAAAATGGAAATCAATCGATATTTAGAAAAGCGAGCAAATACCTATGGCTAACCCCATTCAAATCCGAAACAACTTTTTTTACCTCGCCGACCAACGGTGGTCGCCCAAAGGAATTTGCTACCAGCCGCAGGACGGGGTGGATCCCCTTTCTGACGATAAGCTGTCTGTCATTCAGGGATTGGTCGACGGGAACTGGAAAAAACTGGGCATCAACGCTGTCCGGGTGTATCAGGTGGACCCCAGCCTGCCGCACGACCAGGTGATGAGCCTGCTGGCCGCCCACCATATCTACGTGGAGGTAGGGGCTGTGAATGGCCAAACGGCCATCGATGCCAGTAATCCCCAGTATACCAGCACCTTTCTGAACCGCATCAAAAGTGTTGCGGATGCCTTCGCCCAGTACGACAATGTGCTGTATTTGTCCATCGCCAATGAAGCCATTACCCCCGGTTTGTCGCCGGGCTACGCTATCCCGAGTATTATCAAGGCCGGTGCCCGCGATTTGCGGACTTACATGGCGCAAAAAGGGTACCGTGCCATACCCATCGGCTGTGCCGAACGCGACGACCCACAATATACTATCCCGGCAGCGGCGGCCTATATGTGCGGAGCGCCTAATGAACGTTTGGATGTGCTGGGGTACAACTGCTACCGGTGGGCGGGCGGCTCGTTGCAGAATCGCCTGGACGCCTATTACCACCTTTGCCAGGTCAATTTCTTATTCAACGGTGGGGTTCCGATTATTCCGGTCATCATGACCGAGTACGGGGCCAATACCGTTGAGCCGCGTCCGTTCGACGACGTACCCTACCTTTTTGGTAGCCAACCGATTGTGTCGAACGGAAACAGTATCAATATGGCCGACGTATTTTCCGGCGGTTTTGTTTTCCGCTATCAAGAGGATGGCGCACACTTCGGACTGGTGGATGCAGCCGATCAGCCAACGTCCTTCGGCGGCTTTACCAATTTACAAAAAGCGTATCAGGCAAGCACCGGCTTCTCATCCGGTATCCCCAACCCCTCCGGTATTTTGGATTGTGGCACACTCGGCACTAATCCCTACAACCTTCCCCTGCCTCCCCCGCCGGCCAGTGGTGGTATCCCCAACGAACTTTCCGTAACGGCGACCAATGAAATTGATCCGGTTACCAGCATCCGGCTGAACTGCCTAGTAGAGGGTATCTGGACTTCGGTGCTGACCATGACCGGAGGGCAACCGCAGTCCGGGGCGAAGATTCCGGCTAGTACCACGCAGGTACAGGTAGTGTTCCAGTCGACCGATGACGGAAAGTGGTACCAGGCATGTGGAGTTGCCCAGCTGTCGGAACTTCAAAACGGTACTACGATCCGGGGTACCTGGCAGCCGCCTGACGGGCAGGGTACCTGTTTGCTATCGTGGTACCCTGCGCGCCAAGCCGCCAACATACTGACAATGCGTTCCAGTGGGGCAGAGTAAATATTATTTCCATTAATCTGATTCATACACTTTTACCAAATTTCTTTCTCTTATCTCAATCAATAATAACCCTTTAAACAACTTTCACTCATGGATCAACCTTTCATAGGAACAATTGCCCTTTTCGGTTTCGGTTTTACCCCCAGGGGCTGGGCCCCCTGCAATGGCCAATTGCTGGACATCTCGTCAAATACCGCCCTTTTTTCTCTTCTGGGAACTACTTACGGCGGCAATGGGCAAACCAATTTCGCCCTGCCTGACCTGCAGGGCCGCGTCGCGATTGCCTACGGCACGGGGGGAGGGCAAGGGCCACGGATGATGGGAGAGCAAGGAGGAGCTGGAACCGTGACGCTGACCACTCAGCAACTTCCCGCCCACTCCCATGGGTTGAAGGCCGGCAACTCCTCCGGCAACAGCAACGATCCCACGGGAAGGGTACTGGCCGACCCCGGCAGAGGAAACAATTCCTTCACGGATGCAGCCGCTAACGTCGACATGAATTCCAGCGCTATCGGGAACACCGGGAGCAATGAGCCGGTCCGTACTATGCCGCCCTACCTAGTCCTCAATTACTGCATTGCCGTCGAGGGGATTTATCCATCCCGCCAATAGAACCTGAATTATGGCGGTAGCCGAGTCCACGGCTACTGCCATAATGTATTTTCAGTCAGAATCATGCTCTTCACAAGCAGCTAAAAATCAATGTTATAATGAAGAAATCTTCACTAAGTCTTCTACTTTGCCTGGTACTACTGCTCGCGGGAGCCGCGCGAAGCCACGCCCAGCGGAAAATCACCGTATCCGGCGGATGCATTGTCGGTTCCGTCGTTCTGACCGAAGATGGTACAAATTTTGGCAAACCGTACTTTTCAGGAACAGGTACCGTCGGCATTGACGCTAACATCGCTATCACCATTACCTGGATTAGTAGTGGTGGCATCAACTCCTGGTTTCTGCGTTTCAGCGGTTCCCCCTATTTTGAGTACGGGGCCGACACGCCCCTGCCACCCAGCAATTCGACGGGCGTTTGGGTGAAAATACAGCAAAATGATTTTTGCCCATCGGGCGGTGCAGTACTGAGTGTATCGGGATCTGGAACCCAGGCACTGCCTGGCGTACCTCTTACGCTTAGTACGCCTACGGTCACCAACGTGGCCTGCAATGGGGGCAGTACGGGGGCCATCTCGGTCACGGCTAGTGGCGGCACGAGACCCTACACCTACACGCTCGGGGAGGTTTCGAACACCACCGGCAGTTTCACAGGCCTTCCGGCGGGCAGCTACACGGTCACGGTCGGGGACGCCAACGGCGGCACCAGCACTTCGTCTGTCATTGTAATCACCGAGCCCGCCGCCCTGACGGCCTATCTGACGACCGAGACATACGTCAGCTGCAACGGGGGAAGCGACGGCAGTTTTGCCATCACGGCGGAGGGCGGAAAAAAACCTTACACGTATTATTTCGATGAAATGTCGAACACCACTGGCATTTTTGTGGGGATTTCAGCGGGCGACCACACGTTCTCTGTCCAGGATGCGTGCGGTAAAACGGTCGGGAATATCTTAACAGTCACCGAGCCCACCGCCCTGACGGCCACGCTGACGAACCAGGCAAACGTCAGTTGCAACGGGGGAAGCGACGGCAGTTTTACAGTCACGGCTAGCGGCGGCACGGGTCTCTACACCTACACGCTCGGGGAGGTCTCGAACATCACCGGCACCTTCGGGGGACTTTCAGTGGGCATCTACATGGTCGCGGTCGAGGATGCCAACGGCTGTACCACCACTTCGTCTGCCGTTGAAATCACCCAGCCTGCCGCCGTGTCCGCGCCGACTTTGTCAGCTGATCCCGGTAACACTACCACTAATCAACCGATCACGGTGACAGCCAGCGGCTGCGGCGGGACCGTGAATTGGAGCGCTGCGGGCGGTACCGACAACAACGATGGCACGTATACCTTCGCCGCGCCGGGCAACTATGACATCTCTGCGACTTGCACAGTGCAGGGCTGCACAAGCCCTGCTTCCGAAACGCTCAGCCTGACGATCGGGGGCTGCCCATCAATCAGTCTGAATACCGACAGCCAGGCAAACGTTAACTGCTTCGGGGGAAGCGACGGCAGCTTTATCGTCACGGCTAGCGGCGGCACGGGTCCCTACACCTACACGCTCGGGGAGGTCTCGAACACCACTGGCAGCTTCGGGGGACTTTCAGCGGGCAGCTACACGGTTGCGGTCGAGGATGCCAACGGCTGCGAGTCGGCCATCCAGGACGTGACCGTCGCCGAACCCGCCTCGCTGCCGACCTTCACGGCGACCACGACCAGCGTCAGCTGCAAAGGCGGCTTTGACGGCAGCATCAGCGTGACGGCCGGTGACGGCACGGGGCCCTACACCTACTCGAAGGGCAGCGGCGCCAACTACGGCAGCGAGTCGACTTTCACGGGGCTGGCCGCCGGCACTTACGGCATTCGGGTGAAAGATGCCAACGGCTGCGAGTCGGACATTCAGCAAGTGACTGTTAACCAGCCCCCTGCCCTCATCGTGAGTGTCAGTGGTAACACCTCGGTCACGTTCGGCTTCGGCGAAAACTGCACCACACTCACGGCCAGCGCCAGTGGCGGCACGGGACTTTATTCCTATTTGTGGAGCAGCGGCGGTACTGACGCCAGCGAGCAAGTATGCCCAGGCCAAAACACTCAGACTTACACCGTGACAGGAACCGACGCCAACGGCTGTATGGCCAGCCAGCAAGTGACAGTCAATGTGAACGACTTGAGCTGCGGCAACAAGAGCCAGTACGTGACGATCTGCTACTACGGTGTGACGCAGTGCGTCAGCGAGAAAATTGCCCAACGCTACCTCAAGCTGGGTGCCACGCTGGGTGGCTGCAGGGCGGGCAACGCACGAATAAACTTAGAACCGGAAGCCAGCGATCTGCCGCTACACCTCTCGCTGCAAGCCTACCCCAATCCAGTCAGCGACGTTGTGACGCTACAAGTGCTCGCTCCCCGCACCGGGCTGGCTACTTTTGAAGTAATCGACTTGATGGGGCGGATGCGGCAATCTCGGAATGAGCAATTGACCGAAGGATTGAACCAGGTCGAAATTCGGCTGGGCACATTGCCAACGGGCATCTACTTCATTCGGGCAAGGGATGGATTCAACCATTCTGCGGCGGTGCGGGTGAGCAGGGAGTAGATTGCGTCGAACGTCTCTGACACGACTAAATCCGCGCGTGCAGCCGTACCGAGAACACATTAACCGGGCCACCCCGGTCGCGGTTGTAGCCGGGATTGGTGATGAGTTGGTAGGCACCGCTCAGGAAAAGTCGGTCGGGTGAGAGGGCGGCGCGGTAATATACTTCGGTCAGGTGTTCCCAGCCGTAATTGAGACCTCCATCGCCAAGCATGAAGCCCTGGCCGCCCGCCGCCAGGTAATCGCGGTGCGGCTTAGAAATGCCCGAGGCTACGAAGGCCAGGCCGAGGTTGTCGCGCTCGCGCTTCCAGCGGGTACCTTTCAGCACCAAACCACCGCTTACCGAGCGGTCGATCTCGGTGAAAACCCAGGTTTCGTTGTGGCCGTCGTTCCAACTGGCACGGAAAAATCCGCCCAGGTCTTTGGTCAGTTCCTGGTCGGCGTTGAAGCCCATACCGTATTTGGTGTGGCCGTAACGGCGGGTGTCTTCGATCACGGGATGCTCGGGCTGGCGGGCCAGGCTCTCGCGGTAGTTGCCCATGTTAGTGCTGGTAAAAAAGCCCAACAGTCGCAACGCCCCTTTGCGGTTGCCTACCGTGTGATTGTGAGTATATTCCAGGGTTTGCGAACCCGCATTGGCGATGTCCCAGTTCATCTGGCTACCGTTGGCCACCAGCGGCACCAGTGAAAAGCCGTAGCGCAACTCGTGCTGGGGCGACACGTAAGCCGCCACCGCGCTGGGAGCATAGCCGCGCGTATTGGCCGGATAGTCCCAGGCCCCGTTGTCCATCAGCGCCCAGCTCATAAACTGCGTCCGGGGATCGTGGCTGTAGGCGTTGTTGTCGAAGTAATCCGCCACACCGATTTTACCCACCGTAAAGGATAAGTACTTGTCGGGCAGCGGCCCGCCCATTACGTTGAAGTCGCTTTCCTGTATCGAATTTTCTGAGGATAACGCAATGACCTGCCGGAAGAAAAGACGGGCGATATAAATCTTTGGGGCCGGATTACCAATGCGGAAGGTCTCGCCGTTGGTGGCGGCGGCAATTCCCAGCACCTGACTCAGCCCCGAGCCGCCCGCAATTTCAGGGTTGATGTGAACGCTGGCCCCCTTCCAAAGTCCGGTGCCGAAAAAGAAGGTCGAGGTAATGGAAGTCTGGCTTTCCTTCTGCGTCGAAAGGCTATTCGGCCCGGCGTAGGGTGCCGCGAAGGCAGGCTTGAACTGGTTGATGACGGTCGTCTGGGCGTGGATTGAGAAGCGCTCGCGGTTGAGCCGACGGGCCTCGGCCTGGGCAAAAGTTTTCAGCGGCGACAGCGCCACCAGAAGCAGAGAAAGGGTCAGTATCCGCACGGGTTTTGAAGGTCCAGAGGTGAATGGAGAAAAGCGTTACGCCGGAAGCGTACACAAAGGAATCTGGAAAAATTATGCCGTGCAACGGGCGGAGACGGCAGTAGTGTTGCTATCGAAAATCGAGAGAAAAAATTAACCTAATATCTTGGTAATCAAAAATTTGTATTTAATTAAATTTTGATTAAAAAATAATCTCGGTAGAGTAGACGGACCAAAAAGGCACGGTAATACTTTCACTCACCGCCGCATCAGCGAGGTCTAGTTTTATTTTTTGCAAGCAGAAAAATTGAAAATCAAAAACTCAAACTGAGGTTTGCGCTGGCCGTGTCCGTCATCCTGTTGTTGATGAGCATCATTGGCTTGACCGGGCAGTTGGGGGAAAACGATTTTCACGTCTCATTCAGTAAAGAGGCCGCGCAGCAAAAAGTATTATTCGGGACGTTTTATCAAGCCTCGCGTGATCGTCGCTTCCGTTCTGCTGTTTGTAGGTTTTAAGAAAAAAATCTGGGAGGGAAGTAGAATTACTCTAAGCGTACCCTCGATTCTTGCTTTTTTGTTTAAGAATATTTCTGGTTGTTTTCGACTCTATTGCCTTTTCTCAATATTAGCGCGTCAATTATAATAACTAACAAAGCTATCAATGCAACAACTAATATATTTTTACCATTCTGCCAATGTTGATAATAAAACAATACCCCTAGTATAGAAGATGATATAAAGACAATGTATAGTGTAATTCGCAGTAATCTACTGTAAATCATAGAGGAAGGGTGGATTTTAGTAATAAAAGAGAAGGGTCGTAAAACTCATACCCTACGCTGACCCTGATTTATAAATTGGGACAAGTTACTCAGATTGTACAGAAAGTAAAAGTAAATCTTTACTAACCCCAACACGCAGAAGGCCCGCTTCAATTTGAAGCGGGCCTTCCTCTATATCAACTGTACTAGGCCGGACTTTCTGTTTGAAAAAGATCCAAACCTAACACCTCATAAACTAAGCATTCACCGCTCCTCCCTTCGCCTTTGTGATTACCCCGTCGGCCAGGCCGGATGGGATAATGTCGTAGTGCGAGAAGGTCAGGCTGGCCGTGGCGCGGCCCGAGGTGATGGTGCGGAGGTCGGTTACGTAGCCGAAAAGTTCGGACAGCGGCACATCGGCCTTCACTACTTGTGAACCGGCTTTGGTATCCATACCCTTCATTACGCCACGGCGACGGTTCAGGTCGCCCGTGATGGGACCCGTGTATTCTTCGGGAGAAACCACCTCGACACCCATAATGGGTTCGAGCAGCTTGGCACCCGCGTGGCGGGCCGATTCCTTGAAGCCGATCCGGGCGGCCATCTCGAAGGAGAAGGAGTCGGAGTCAACATCGTGGAAAGAACCGTGGTACAGGCGCACTTTCATCGAATCCAGGGGATAACCAGCCAATGGGCCGTTATTCATCGCTTCGGCGAATCCCTTCTGGATCGAAGGAATGAACTCGCGGGGGATGACACCACCCACGATTCCGTTGACAAACTGCAAGCCCTGCTCGATTTCCTTGCCTTCTTCGGCGTCGTCGCGTGGTCCAATTTCAAAGGCAATGTCGGCAAATTTACCGCGACCACCCGTTTGTTTCTTGTAAACTTCGCGGTGATCAAAGTTCTTGGTAAGTGCCTCCTTGTACGCAACCTGTGGCGCACCCTGGTTCACTTCTACTTTGAACTCGCGACGCATCCGCTCGATAATGATTTCCAGGTGCAGCTCGCCCATGCCTCGGATAATGGTCTGACCCGTCTCCTCGTCGGTATTAACGTGCAACGTGGGATCTTCCTCGATCAGCTTGGCGATGGCGTTACCGAACTTGTCCTGGTCGACGGATTTTTTCGGTTCGATGGCGTAGCCGATTACCGGCTCGGGGAATACCATCGACTCGAGAACGATCGGGTGCTTCTCGTCCGACAGCGTGTCGCCCGTCTTAATGTCTTTGAAACCAACCACGGCACCGATGTCACCGGCTTCGAGGCGGTCGATCTGGTTTTGCTTGTTGGCGTGCATCTGGAAGATACGGGAAATCCGCTCCTTATTGCTCGAACGGTTGTTCAGGACATAAGAACCAGATTCCAGCGTTCCCGAGTAAGAACGGATGAAGCACAGACGGCCCACGTAAGGGTCGGTGGCAATTTTGAACGCCAAGGCGCAGAAGGGATCGTCGCCTTTGGGCTGACGGGTAACTGGCTCTTCCGTGCGGGGGTCGGTTCCCGTAATCGTGCCGCGATCCAGGGGTGAAGGCAGAATCGCCATCACGTAGTCCAGCATCGTCTGCACGCCTTTGTTCTTGAAAGAAGAACCGCAGACCATTGGCACAATTTTCATGCTGATCGTCGCAGCGCGCAGGGCGGCCAGGATTTCATTTTCTGAAATGGAAGCGGGATCTTCGAAGTACTTCTCCATCAACGTGTCGTCAAACTCGGCAACGGCTTCGAGGAGTTTCTCACGCCACTCCTTGGCTTCCTCGACCATATCCTCAGGGATGGGAACCTCCTTAAAGGTCATGCCCAAGTCCTCCTCGTTCCACTCGATACCCCGAAAGTTGATCAAATCGACCACGCCCCGGAAATTATCCTCGGCACCAATCGGCAACTGCAAAGGCACCGCGTAGCTACCCAGCATATCTTTTACCTGCTCACAAACCATCAGGAAATCGGCCCCGGAGCGGTCCATCTTATTCACGAAGCCAATGCGGGCCACGTTATAGTTATTGGCCAGACGCCAGTTCGTTTCCGACTGCGGCTCGACGCCATCCACGGCGCTGAAAAGGAAAACCAGTCCGTCCAACACACGGAGGGAGCGGTTCACTTCCACCGTAAAGTCCACGTGGCCGGGGGTGTCGATGATGTTGATATGGTATTTCTCGTCGCGGTACATCCAGTCCACCGTCGTAGCAGCGGAGGTGATAGTAATGCCCCGCTCCTGCTCCTGCTCCATCCAGTCCATCGTGGCGGCACCATCGTGTACCTCGCCGATCTTGTGGCTAACGCCCGCGTAATACAAAATACGCTCGGTGGTGGTGGTTTTGCCCGCGTCGATGTGGGCGGCAATCCCGATATTCCGGGTCAATCTTAAATCACGTGCCATGCTGGAGGTGAGTTTTTTTAAGTCTGTTACTGAATGTAATACGGCTGAAAGGTGGGTGGATTAGCGGATTTATTGCCTACCCTCCCGAAAATTGAGTCGCAAAATTAAGGTATTTTTTCTGTTTTAGCAACTGTCGGGGTCTTTTTCTTGGCGTGGAAAGGTGGGCTTGCTAGTCCGCGCCTTCTAAAGAAGGATTTTCAAATCAGTGGATTTGTATGACAAAACCGAAGAGGAATTCGCGGAACAGTTCAACGCCAGTAGGCACATCTCAGAATTCGGCCATTTTGAGATGAAGGCATCGCGGCACACAGCCGTCGTATCACCGGGACGCTCCCGAAAATTACCGAATCACCATCACTGCCCCCCGTAGCTTCTCCCGACTCCGCTCAGGATAGTATTCGCTGCCGTAGGTAATCACGTAAGGATAGGCCCCCGGCTGCACTTTCAGGTTTTTGTAGGTACCGTCCCACTTCTTCTCAATGCTATCGGCGGCGTAGATGACCTCGCCCCAGCGATTGTAGATTTTTATTTCAAAATTCACAAAATACAACCCAAACACGTCGAGCAGGTCATTTTTGCCGTCGTTATTGGGCGTGAAGGCGTCGGGGACGAAGATACGCGGGTCACAGCGATCCACTACCTGTGTAGTGTCGGCCAACGAGCAGCCCTCTTTGTTGGTGGCGATGACAGTGTATTGTCCCAGGCTACTGACAGTGATGCGGCTGGTAGTATCACCCGTTTCGGGCCAGAGGTATTTTTGGTTCGAGCCGCCCCGGCTGTCCAGAATCGCGGTACCGTTTTCGGGCGTACAGAGCGGCGATTCGGGGGCCAGTTCCAGCTTCGGCGTCGGCAGAAATACCAGCCGCACAGTATCGCGGCCGCTGCATCCGGCCAAAGTGGCCGTGGCAATGTAAGTACCCGTGAAGCGAGGGTTGATGCTGGCCGTTGTTTGGCCATTCGACCACTGGTAGGTCGCTTCGCTGATGGTTCCGGCGATAAGCTGAAAATTCGGATCGTAGCAAAGCGTCGTATCCGGCCCAAGGCGGACGCGCGGTGAGGCTTTCACGTTCACAATGCGGTCGTCGGAAGCCACACAGCCGTCTTTAGAAACAAAATAGGTCACGCGGCCTTGGCCCAAGGCTGTATCCGTCGGAGTGAAAAGTCCCAGCGAGTCTATGCCCGGTCCGCGCCAGAAGCCGTTGGCAGGCGTCGCGCCCGTAAGGCGTTGTGGTTTTTGGTTGGCGCAGAAATCCAGCGGTGTTCCCGCTTCCACATCTGGTTTGGGACTGAATTTCACCTGCACGTCGTCTTTGCCATTGCAGCCGTTTTCGGCGTTGGTCACGGTCAATGTGTAGGTTCCTGCTTCGCGTACGACCAGCGTCCGCGTAGTGGTACCATCGCTCCACAGATACTGGTTGCCCGCAAAATCGTTAGCCCTGGGCGCAAGCTGAATGGTGTCGCCAATGCACTTGCCGCGATCCGGGCCGAGGAGCGCGAGATTGTCTTTATCCAAACCCACCTTGATGCCCGTTTGGGCAAAGGTGCAACCGCCCGCATCGGACGCCTCGAAACTGTACGTTCCCGCCTGTAGATTCGTTGCCGTTCGGGTCGTACTCACTACTTTGCCCGAGGCATCGAGCCAGCGGAATGTTGTCGGTTGTCCACCCGTGACATTCAGACCAATGGAGCCGGAATCGGGTTGGGTGCAAGCGGCATTCTTCGCCACCGGACTCATTCGCAGCGGGTTTGCTGCCGACCGCAGCGCAAAAGCTGTATCGGTGGTACAAGCCAGCGGATTGCCGCTGACGCGCAGTCGGTAACTGCCTTCGCGCAGTCCGGTAAGCTGGGCGGTGCTGCCTAATGTGGTGCTGTCGGTACCCAGCCAGGCGTAGTTGTACTTCCCGGTCGGCGTAATGGACGTTACCTGAATACTGCCGTCCGCCGTGGTGCAGCCCGTGGGCGGCTTGAGATCGGCGCGGAGTCGGGCGCGGGGTCGCGCCACGACCTGAATCGTATCCTCATTGTAGCAGTCGTTTCCGTTCTTGACTTCTACGAAATACATCCCGGCTTTCCTGACGGTGATCTCGCGGGTATTGTCGCCCGTGCTCCACTTGAACTCGCGCCAGGTTAAGCCGGGGGCGGTCAGGACGATGGTGCTGTCGTTGCAGACGGTGGTGTCCGGCCCCAGCGAAAAGGGCGGCGGGCGGCGGATAGTCAGCTCTACCGTATCGGCGTTGAAACATACGCCCTGCGGGCCGTTGGCGGCAATGGCTACGTATTGCCCGGTCTGGGTAGCGTTGAAAATTTTCTCGCGCCCCACGGGTCGGCCATTAAATAGCCACACAAACAGTTCCGCGTCTACTTTGGCTTCCAACTTGATACTCTTGCGGCATTCGTCCTGGTCGGGACCGAGGTCGATGGCTTTGGGCGTTTCGTAAATCTGGACTTCCTGAAAAAACGTCGTGTCCTTACACTGGTTCACAGCCCGCAGGCTGACGCGGTACATACCCGGCTGGTTGTAAGTGTGCGAAACCTGCGTCTGCTTGCCATTGACGGGCGCACTGCCATCGCCAAAGTTCCAGGTATAAGTATCCTTGATCGGGTCGCAGAGCGGACTGGCCTGGAACATGGTCGGCGCACCGGTACAGAAGCCATCGGCCTGGAAGCCGGGACCGTCGCTCTGTTGGGTGAAATTCTGGACCAGGCTGGGTAGACCAAGGTTGCTCTTTTTTCCACCCAAACTCACGCCTTCCAACTCATACTCTATGGCACTGACCGAATTTTGCTCGGGTTCGCCAATGACAGCCAAATATTCGCTACCATCCACGGCCATGTAAATCCGGCCATCGGAGCCGATTTGCAAAGCCCCGAATTTTTGGGTTTTAGTGCTATCGATTAGTATTCGGGAATCGGCAATGAGCGTCGAGTCGCCCAGCGTTAGGTCGTACTGCACCAGTTTGGATGCGGTCGTCTTGCCGTCGCCCTGGTAGGTGACGTACATCTTTTCGCCGGTGGGCGAGAACTCGATGCCGTACGCTTTGGGCGGGGCGGGGCCGAGATCGATGGTGCGCTCATAGGCCATCTCGCCCGTCGAATCCGAGAAGGTGAAGATTTCCACGTAGTTGCGTGGTGGACCGGGTACGATTACCGCCAGCCGACGCTCGCCCGTAGTGCTGTCGGCGGGGGAGAATTTCATATACCCTTCACCCTTTTCCTTGGTGTCGTGGGCCATGCCCAGGTCGAAGCTCTTCTCCTCGGTTAGACCGCCCGCCGTGGCGTGATACACGCGGAAGGTGTTGTTGCCATAGTCGTGCGACAGGACCCAGTAGGTGCTGTCGCGATCGTTGCGGACGGAGGCGATGCGCTCGGTGGTGGTGCGCTCCAGCACCGTGCTTTGCTCCACAATGGCCCCTTTGCCGTTTTCGCGGCGCATATCCACCACACTTGTGGTCAGGGCTTTGGTGGAATCATTAATGTCGGTAGTCGTGAAAATAGTGTACAGATACTCGCAGCCCTTACAAGTTGGCTGTGGCACGATGAGGGCCGATTGGGTAGAATTCTTGCTGCCTTTTAGTGGTTTGCAGGAGTCGGCGAGGCACTTCATCTCGGCATTGTCTCTGTCATATACTTTTATGCCGTCAGTATAGAAAAGAAGTTCGCCTTTGGAGTTGGCGATGGAGGAGGTGCCTTCGGGCGTAGTCAGCGAGCCGTCGGTAATTGCCGTGGGCGTACCGTTCGCAAAATCCAAACCGGCGTTGGCTCCGAAAAACCATTTGGCCCCCTGCTGCTGCGAGGGTTCCAGGCAAATCTTGACATTGACCCGATCCTGAATCTTGCAGCCACTGGGCAGAATCACTTCGACCGAATAACAGCCCGAGCTATCAATTTTCAACGCCTGCGTCGTGTCACCCTTGGGGTACCAGATGTACTTCGCGCCTGCCGGGGCCTGACCGCCCGCGTAAGGATCAAGCGTAATCGTTTGGCCGGGGCAAATGGTCGTGTCGGTTTTCCATTTGTTGAAAGAAGGCGGCAGCTCTCCAACCTGAATCGGCGCGCTCAGGCTATCGATCGTGCCGTTTTTCAGGGTACGCACTAATTTTACAGTATAGGTGCCGGGTGTTTTATAGCCGTGGCCCGTGTTACGGGTGGTGGAAGTATTATCCTCGCTGGCTCCGTCGCCAAAGTCCCACTGCCACCCTACTGCTGTGCTGAGCGTATCACTAAACGTGGTGATGTCGTCTTTGCACTCGGGGTTCATCATGCACTGGTTCTTGACCACGAAAGGTGTCTGGGCGTGGGCCATGCCCGCCAATAGCAGCAGCCCCGCGCTCAAAATCCAAAAAAATCGTTTATGTCTATTATAAATCAACCGCATCCTTCGTTACTAACTCGCAATCCTACCCGCCTTTTGGCGAGGGCATTGTTTTAACGAAAAAAAAATCTTTAAATTTCACGCCATTTTTTCTGATAAAAACGGGCCGCTTTTCCTAACCAATTACGCAAAATGTGGCTTATTTGTTGAAATAAGAATTAAAATCGCTTACTTCACTGACTTTTGGCCGAATGATTGTGGCAGACTGACTTACTATGATGAAGAAACTACTCCTCTTATCTTTTTTGCTACTTAGTGGTCTGGAAGGTTGGTGCCAGGACCCGCAATTTTCGCAGTTTTACGCCAATCCGCTGTACCTGAATCCTGCCCTGGCGGGCGGTGCCCTGGCCCCGCGCCTGACGGTCAACTACCGAAACCAGTGGCCCGCGCTGTCAGCCAATTTCGTTACGAGTTCGTTCGGCATAGACAACTATTTCTCACGCTTCAACAGCGGCGTGGGATTGTACGTGTTGATGGATAGCCAGGGGCTGGGCAACCTTAAATCGACCGAGGTCGGGGCGCAGTATTCCTACCAACTCCAACTCAACGATGTCACTTCCCTGCGCTTCGGCTTGCAGGGCGCGTACGCCACCCGTACGCTCGACTACTTCGGCCTGACCTTCGGCGACCAGTACAGCAATACCGGCTACAACGGCAACCCCACGCAGGAACCGCTGGTGCAAAACGGCATTCCGCAGGTGTCCTACGCTGATTTCTCGACGGGTACCATGCTCTATTCCGACTGGTACTGGGCAGGTATCGCCGTGCATCACCTCAACCGTCCCAACCAGTCGTTTGGCGGACTGGAATCGGCCCCGCTGCCGATGAAAATCAGTTTTCAGGGCGGCTTGCGAATTCCGTTCGCGGGCTATACCTTCCTGGGCAACGAAATCGACCGCGAGAAAACTATTTCTCCGGCCATTTTGTACAAAAAACAGGGGAAATTCGACCAATTGGACGCCGGACTATACGTAACTTACTCGCCGCTGGTAATCGGGGCCTGGTACCGGGGTATCCCCATCAAAAAGTACGCCGAAAATATCAACAACCACGAGTCGCTCATTTTCCTGGCGGGCTACCGGCAGGACAAGTTTTCAATTGGTTATAGCTACGACGCCACCATTTCCACGCTTGGCCTCGGCAGCGGCGGGGCGCACGAAATCTCCCTTTCTTACATCTTCGAACCCCTCGAAGGGAAGAAGCGCACGAAGCGACGGACTAAGGAGTTGTCCTGTCCGAAGTTTTAGTGGGGCTTTCGGCGGTCAGCTTTCGGCAATCGGCTGGGCAGCATACTACTTCTTACTTTTTTTAGCTACCAAACCAATTCTTTTTTATAATGAAAAAACTGTTTTCCTCTCAGAGTCTCGCGGTACTTTTCCTTTCCTTCATCTTCCTTTCCAGTGCGACTGCCCGCCCCCTTTCGCCTGCGAAAGCGGCTCCCAAGCCCGAATACTACCAACTGAAAATATACCACGTACACGGGCCACAGATGGCTTTGATGGATAGCTATTTACAGAATGCGTACCTGCCCGCCGCGCATCGCGCGGGCATCAAAAGCGTAGGCGTTTTCAAGGCGATAGACAATGATTCGCTGCTGTACGTGCTGACACCCTTCCAGTCACTGGATCAATTGACCGGACTTTCGCAGAAGTTGGAAAAAGATAAAGAGTATATGTCGATGGGAATGGACTATGTCAATTCTCCTCTTAAGGAACCTGCCTACCAGCGTTTCGAAACGGTGATTCTGGAAGCTTTCGAGCAGATGCCCGTTCACGCCAAATCGGGTTTGACTGTGCCTATGAGCGAGCGGGTATACGAACTACGCGACTACGAAAGTTCTTCCGAGAAACGGCATATGAACAAAGTGAAGATGTTCAACGACGGCGACGAGATAGCAATATTTAAAAAACTGGGTTTTAATCCCGTATTTTTTGCCAAAGTCATCGCTGGAAGCCACATGCCCAACCTTATGTACCTGATCACTTTCTCCGACCAAGCCTCCCGCGATGCGCACTGGAAAGCCTTCGGGGCGGATGCGGATTGGAGCAAGCTCAAATCAATGCCTGAGTACCAGGAAAACACCTCGAAGACAGGAGGAAAATTCGTGCGTCCGACAAATTATTCAGATATTTAGTCTGATCGCCTTGGATAACTAAATAAGTGGATGCCGCTTGAACTCCCGGCTTCGGTCGAAAAGATAACGGTAGGTGATGTGCTTCTTGGCGATCGTGCCGCCCAGCATCTTGGCGAAGTTGATCATCTTGGGGTTGAAATCCCCGATCCAGTTCAGTTCCAGGTCGGTGTACTGGTAGCCGGGCCGCCAGCAGACTTTGGAGTAGGCCAAAGCGATGGCCGACTCGATCCCCTTTTTCTGGAATTCGGGAATGACGCCAAAAATAACGCCGAAGGCTTTGTGATTGGTCTTCATCAGTTTGTGGTACAAAAACTTTAACTTCCCAAGCCAGTCTAGTTTTCCGTTCACATGTTTGAAAATCTGGTTCAACTCAGGTAGCATGATGAAGAACGACATGGGCTGGTCTTCGTAGTAGCCGAACCACATCAGTTCTTCTTCCAGAATCGGCCTCATGCGCTCCATCAAGCCCCGCGACTGCTCCACACTCATGTCGCTCGTTCCCTGATGGGCGGCCCAGGCTTTGTTATAGATGACCCGAAAATCTTCCGCGAATTTCTCCAACTCGCTCTTCTTCACGTGCCGAAAATCGTAGCCGGGCGTGGCATAAATCTTCTCGGCCCGGTGGAAGACCGCCGGGTGCAACATGGGGCGCACGTCTTCCTCGCGCATGGGCAAATAGTAGGTGTACTGCTCAATGTAGTTTTGGAAGCCGTAATTTTCGAACAAATCCCGGTAGTAAGGCATGTGGTAATCCATGCCGTAGGTGGGTTCCTTTTCGTAACCCTCCACCAGCAGCCCCCAGTGGCTGTCGCGTTCGCCGAAGTTGATTGGCCCCTCCATCGCCTCCATGCCTCGTTCGGCCAGCCAGTTGCGGCAGGCGTCGAAGAGCGCCGTGGCAACGCGGGCCTCATTGGCGCACTCGAAGAAACCCATGCCTCCCGTGGGCTGCGCATTTCCTTCTTTTACGGTTTTGTGATTGATGAAAGCCGCCACGCGGCCAACCGTCTGCTCGCTGTGGTCCACAATGAGCCAACGGACGCATTCGCCATCTCGGAAGAATTTATTTTTCTCGGGATCGAAAATAGCCTCGATGTCTGCGTCCAGCGGACGAATCCAGTAGGGGTTTTTGCGATAAATCCTGACCGGAAGTTGCAGGAATTCGCTTTGCCGGAATGGGTCGTCGCCTACTTCTATTAATTTCAATTTTGAATTAGTGATTGAGTGAATTACGGGGGTGCCCGTGCGGTGAATATTAGACGAAGAATTAGCCATAACTTCACTTATTATTCTATCCAAGCTTGATAATTCGACTTACACTTTTTTACTGAAAACCCTCCTGATCTTTTTTCGCCAGCTTCTGCGCGAGTCGGCCAGGTAGTCGTCGTCCTGGTAGGCGTAGCCGTATTGGTAGCTGCTTTGGCTGGAGCCATAATAGCTGCTGCCGGAGGTCAGGGTACTGTACAGATTATCGGGGTAAAAATCGTTGACGACTACTTTCACTTCCTTCAAATCATATTCGTCGGCCAGTTGCCCCGCTAGATAATACGATTCCTGGTTGGAAAACAACCAGCGAGTGATAAACAGGACGTGGTCGCTCTGCCGTAACAGCGGCACGTTGTCGGCCACCAGTCCGACCGGGGCCGTGTCCAGCAGAACGTAGTCGTAGTTTTTACGGCAGTAGTCCAGCAGTTCCTGCATGGCGGGCCTTTGCAGGAGTTCGGCGGGATTGAACGGGGCGAAGCCAGCGGGTATGTAATCGAGATTTTCTAATTCAGAAGCATAGATTGCTCTACCGACTTCTTCGGGATTTTGCAAAAATTCGCTTAAACCGTAACTCTGCTCCACGTTGAAAAACAGATGAATTTTTGACTTACGCAAGTCGGCCCCGACCACAATCACGCGCTTACCAATTTTGGTAAAAGAAAGAGCCAGATTGACGGTAACGAAGGATTTCCCCTCCCCTGCCCTTTCTGAAGTAATCAGAATCAGTTGCCCTTCCTCCACTCGTGCGTTTTCCAAAGGTGATTTGGCAAAGCTCAGGCGGGTGCGCAGAGCGCTCAGCGATTCAGTAAAAATGGTGCGGTCGCCCAAGAAATTATTCAGGTCTTTCTGCGTGTTGGTCACCTTTCCCGAGAAGTGATGTACCAGCCCCAGCAAACTCACGCGCGGGTGCTGGGCCACCTTGCCCATGTCGGTGAAGGCGTTGTTGAGCGTCCGCGCCAGCAGCACCGACCCCAGACCCAGCGTCAGACCGCCAAACAGAAAAAGCAAAACAATCCGCCAGGTGATAGGTGACACCTTATCGGTGTCCATTTCCGTGATAACCGTAAAAGAGGGCAGCATCCCCGCCTTCACGATGGATGACTCTATTTCTTTATTGAGCAGCAGCGAATAGATATTTTTATTTACCTCAAAATCGCTTTGCAGATAAATGAAGTTTTTTTCCAAAGCCGGCATCCGGCTGAAACGTCCCCGAAGTGCCGCCAGGCTGTCGTTCAGGATTTTGAGCGTCCGGTCGTTTTTTTGGTTCTGCAACCGGATATTGTCCATAATCTGGCTGCGAAACTTGACAAGCTGTTCGTCCAAGTTCTTTACCGCCGCCGAAGTAGGGCTAAATTTCACCAGCAGTTGTTTGCGCTGGGTGATGAGTTCGTTGAAGCCTTGCAGTAAGCCCACCAGCACGCCATCGGTAGTGCCATCGAGTCCCACCGACAGGTACTCGACGGCCTCGAAGGTGCGGCCCATGTTGGCCTCCAGCATGTCGATGTACGATTTCTGAATTTCCAACTCGTTCTTACGCTGTTCCAGCTCGCGGACTTTTGAGGTAATTTCCAGCGCCGAGGTACTGACATCCAGCAGTTGGTTTTTCTGTTTGAAAAGCTCCAGTTCGCGAGCCGACTCTTTCAGATAGCCGGAGTAAATCCCGACCTGCTCGTTGACAAAGCCAATGGTGAGATCGGAAGATTTTTGTTTCTGACGCAAGTCGAAATCGCGGTATGCTTCCACCAAATTAGCCAGGAAATTTTCGGTGTAAGCCTCGTTGTGGTGGCGAAAGGTCAGGTCCATGACGGGCATTTGGTCTTCGGTCTCCTCCATGTCGATGCGCCACACAAAGGCGTTGACCAGCCGGGCGGGGTCGTTGTAGGTAAACTCGAACGCGTAGCCGGGAGCCGTATTGATTTCCTTGATTCTAAACACCAGCCCAGGCAGGGTGACCACCGCCCGTCGCACCAACCGGAGGGGACGGCTGACCGATTCCTTCGTCCGGTAGCGTAAGGTCAAATCCTCATCCAGCTCGAAGGTGCCATGCCGGTATCGGGTCGGGTCGTAGCGGAGTACTTCCAATTTGAGCGGGCGGGCGGGGTAAACGTCGATGCGCCGCAGGTCTTTTACCCGATAATAGGTAAAGGGGTTCTTCATTCTCACCAGGGTATTCTGTACTACTTCCGGGGAGCGGACGTTGAATTTTTCGGTCAGGTAGTCGGGGCTGCTCGTGCCAAAGATAAAAGTAGGCTGCGAACCACCCAGACCGTCGAGTTCTGACTGCTTGTCGAGGTATTTCAAGGTGACCGTACCGACGTACTGCGGCGTCACGAATTTGAGATAGAGAAAACACAGGGCCCCCGCCAGCAATATCGCGGCGACAATCCACCACCAGCGGCTCCCGAACACCCGGAAGAGTTTCCGAAAGTCGATGGACTCGGAATTCCCCAGGAGTTGCTCGAAAAGGGCGCTGTCAGTTTCTTGCCTCATGCTCGGGTACCAGGTGGTTCAAAAGCGGCAGGTCGCACAGCAGTTTGAATTCGGGGGTGCGGCTGGCTTTCTGCAAATAACTGTACTGGTTGACCCGGTGGAGGTCCGTACCCACCGCCCCGATCCAGCCCAGCCGGATCATTTGCGCGGCCAGCATCTGCTCGGCAATGCCGTATTGCCCACCCAGTGACAGTAAATTAACCTGAAAAATAACGCCCATTTCCCGCAGTTCGGCGTATTTGTCGGGACGCTGTTGCCAGGGTCGATAGCGCTCGGGATGCGCCAGCACGGGTTGCCAATCACGGTCAATCATGGCTTGCAGTACCTGGGTAAAATACGGCTCCTCGCTACGCATCGAGGTTTCAACCAGCACGTAGCGGTCGAAGAGCGGCAGAATTTGCTCTTTTTCCAACAGTGTCATCAGGTAGTCGTCGCCGAAATGCTCGGCGGCGTAACTGAGCGTCAGGTCGGGCCAACGGTTGGCAGCGGCTTCGGTCAAACGTTCCCAGGCAGCATGAATGCTGCGCTGATCGTTGGGGAACATATCGGCCCGAATGTGGGGCGTAGCGATGATCCGCCGGATACCGGCGGCGTGATGGGCCGCCAGAATTTGCAGGCTTTCGTCCACGGAAGGTGAGCCATCGTCGATTCCCGGTAATACGTGCAGGTGCAGGTCGGCCCCAATCCTTTCCAAATAAGGAGTGCCTTTTTCAACATTAGCCGTTTTGAAATGAAAAGGCAAGGTCATGGGCGGGGGCGGAGTCTAACGAAATTAATAACAATCAGCGTCAGGTTGAGCGCTGAAATGACGGGTTGCGCCAGTACCAGCGCGCGCTGGTACCTGACGCTGCGGATGGAGCCACGCGAAGGCGGCACATAGACAATGTCGTTGTCATAAATATTTTGATTTATAATCAGCGGATTACCCAAGTCCTGAAAATCGTACTCGATGACCTGCTGCTGCGTTCCTTCGCTGCGAATGACCTGGATAACATTACTGGCTTCGGCGTATTTTATGCCCCCTGAGCGGGCCAGGATTTCCCCTAAAGTCAAGAAATCTTTATCCAACACCACGATCCCCTGCGCGTTAACCGACCCTAGCACTTTCACACGCAAATTAGTGATCGAGACCTCGAATAGCGGATTGCGCAAATCGCGGTAGAGCGTGGATAACGTATCGGCTACGGCCTGCCGGGTGCGCCCCGCCACGGGCAGTAGTCCGATTTCAGGTAGGTTGATACTTCCATCTGCCCGCACCACGGCTTCGTATCCTGACCCCGCCCCACCCGTCGTCTTCATCTGGTTGGGATCAGGAAACAGTTCCGACGACCAGTTGAGGTTGTGGATCAAGAGTTTGTCGCCTGCCTTGATTCGATACACGCCCTTGTCTACCGCCGAAGTGACTGGTCGTAAGGCTTCGGTATTCAGCACGGGCGCGGGCCGCTGGCTTCGGCAAGAAGCAAACAGCAGTCCGCACACCAGAATTGGCCAAATAGCGAAGCTCTTTTTCATTCAAATCCGGTTAATTCCCAAAATGATCGCGTACTGTCTTCAACGCTGAACCAATGACTTGGTGCATATCGTAGTAGCGGTACTCGGCCAGCCGCCCGCCGAAAATAACTTTTTCTTCCGCTTCGGCCAAAGCCTTGTACTGGCGGTAAAGTGCGTCGTTTTTAGCGTCGTTGATAGGATAGTAGGGCTCGGCCCCCTCGCTCCATTCCTGCGGATACTCGCGGGTCACCACGGTTTTGGGCTGAGTGCCAAACTCGAAATGCTTGTGTTCGATAATGCGGGTGAAGGGCGTTTCGGCGTCGGTATAGTTTACCACGGCATTGCCTTGGAAATTATCGGTGTCCAGCGTTTCGTGGTCGAAGCGGAGGCTGCGGTATTCCAGCGCCCCGAATCGGAAGTCGAAATACTCGTCGATTTTTCCCGTATAAACTACGGTATCGGCCAATTGCCATAGTTCATCGCGTTCCTCGAAGAAATCGACTCCCAGCCGTACTTCAACGCCTTTTAATAAACCTTCGGTCAGCTTGTTGTAGCCGCCGATGGGAATTCCCTGGTAACGATCATTAAAATAATTATTGTCAAAAGTAAACCGCACTGGTAAGCGCTTAATGATGAAAGCGGGCAGTTCGGTGGCTTTGCGGCCCCACTGTTTTTCGGTATAAGCCCGGATAAGCTTTTGATACATGTCCGTTCCCACCAGCGAAATAGCCTGCTCTTCCAGATTTTGGGGATCGGTGATGCCCGCTTCCGTCACCTGCTCGGCGATTTTGGCCTTGGCTTCTTCCGGCGTAGTTACGCCCCACAGTTGGTAAAAAGTGTTCATATTGAAGGGCAGGTTGTAAAGTTCGCCCTTATAATTGGCCACCGGAGAGTTGGTGTAGCGATTGAATTCTACAAAAGAATTCACGTAATCCCAGATGGCCTTATCGTTGGTGTGGAAAATGTGCGCGCCGTAAGCATGGACATTGATTCCTTCTACTTCTTCGCAGTAGGTGTTGCCACCCGTGTGGGAACGGCGGTCAACCACCAGACATTTTTTTTCGCGTTTGGTGGCCTCATGGGCAAACACGCTCCCCCACGGTCCCGCGCCCACAATTAGATAATCGTACTTTTTCATCAATGGATATATATTGGATTTGACAGGCCGCAAAGCTAACGAATCACCACGAAAAAAGGCTCCCCTTGGGGAGCCTTTCTACTTTTGATGTATGTCGTCCGAATCATTAAGGCATCAAACGCAATTCCACGCGGCGGTTCTTCATCAGTCCCTGAGTGGTAGCACCATCGGCGATGGGCTTAAAGGAGCCGAAGTAGTCGATTACCACTTTGCTTTGGTCTTTCAAACCTCCTTCATTCACCAGGTAATCACGAACTGCATCAACCCGGCGGCGCGACAGAGCCATGTTATAACGGTCAGAAGCGCGGCGGTCAGCGTGACCAGCCAATTGCAAGCGGCAACCAGAACGGTTCATCAGGGTGGCCACATTGTTGAGCATTTCGCGATACTCGGGCTTAATCTCGTTCTTATCCGTGTCGAACATCACGTTGGCGAATATTTCGTTGCAAGCAGCACCGTTAGCCAGAGCATTCTTCACGTACTGGTCGAAGTCGATCACGCGACCGCTACCGTCCACCACGCTACCAGCGGGTGAGTTAGGCTCTTTATCAAAGAAGTCAGACACCCCGTCACCGTCCGTATCGAGCAATAATCTTGGGTCGATGTCCTTAGGACGGTTGGCTTTGGCCACGGAGTCCATCTCTTCCATCGTCAGGATTTTCGGGGGTTTAACCAACAAGCGGGGATCGGTGTAGCGCAGGTGGTAATAGCCACCCTGATCGGGATCGTAAGTGTACTTACCGTCCACCTTGCTTACGCGCAGCGGATTCTTGCCCAACTTATAGGTAAGGGCAATGGCACCGTAGCCGTACTTGTCCAGGGCAGAGTTTCCTTTGCGGGCCGTAGGCAATGAACCGAATTGAAAAGTACCGGGGTCACGTGAGTAGTCGCCACCGTAAGTAGCGTCCACAAAATCGGAGTTAACATTGTTCAGGCGGAAGTCGAGGCCCAAATCCAGCCGCTTAGTCAGTTCGTAGCTAACTTCCAGTCCAACCGGGATCATCCAGTCATTGGTGGCACCTGTTTCGGTAATTATAACACCGCCAGTAAGATCACGAGCAGTGGCGTTGTACCACATCATGCCAAAACCAGCGTAGGCATCCACCTTCCAGTGCTTCATCTTGGTAGGACCGAGCAACAGTCCTTTCAAGTTGACCGTACCCATAAGACTGGCATCCACATAATTGGTTTTGAAATAGCGGAAGTAATTGCGCCGCTTCATGCCCGTCAGGTTACCTACCGAAACGTCGCCCTTCAAGCCAAACAAATAGGACAGTTGCTTGTTAATGGTGATTCCACCCTCGAAAGTACCCCATTCGCTGTGGGTATCGCTGGTGTTACCGGATACGGGGAAAAAGTCATACTCCCGCAAATCTCCGAAAAACAGGGTGGGAGCCGCGTGAATGCCAATCGACCAAGTGTTCAGCTTGTAAGGTCCTTCGTAGGAAGCCTTAGGATTGTAGTCTGGCGAGTTGGGCTGCGTCTGCTGCACATACTGGGCACTCAGCGGCAGGGCCAGCATGGATCCCAAAATGAGCGAACCGATTAACAGGGATACTTTTTTCATACTATAGAAAATTGCGTGATTTGATAAACTTGGATTTTTCTTTCGTTTTTATTCTTTACTTTACTTTTCTTCTTCCCTTGCTTCTATTTCTTCCAGTTGGCAACAAAAGTAGGGTAACTAAATGAGTTAACCAACTGCCGACCCTCTCTAAAATTGATCTGAATGCGGATAAATTCTAATTTTTTTTCCAAAAGAAAGAATGATTAGAAGATTTTAAAGCCTTTGCATCACTTTTTTTATTGTCTCATTCTTCCAGGTGCCAAATTCTCCCACTTCGATTTTGAGCCTCGCCTCCCTTACCAGCCATAAATAAAAGGTCAGATTGTGTACACTGGCAATCTGCGCACCCAGCATCTCGTTTGACCGAATGAGGTGACGAAGGTAAGCCTTCGTATAGAAACTGCTGGTATATCCGCCCAAATTTTTATCAATTGGGCTAAAATCGTCCTGCCATTTCAGGTTACGAATGTTAATGATGCCTTCGGTTGTAAAAAGCATACCATTGCGTGCATTACGGGTGGGCATCACACAATCGAACATATCCACCCCCACGGCGATCCCCTCCAGAATGTCGGCTGGTGTACCGACGCCCATTAAGTAACGCGGCTTGTCGCGGGGCAGGATGTCGCAAACCACCTCCGCCAATTCGTACATGATTTCGGCGGGTTCGCCCACCGACAGGCCGCCAATGGCGTTGCCCTCCCTGTCGGCAGCAGCGATGGTTTCGGCCGATTGTATTCTAAGATCTTTATAAACACTACCTTGCACAATGGGAAAAAGCGTCTGCGTGTAGCCGTAGAGTTCTTCGGTGGCATCGAAGCGATCGCAGCAGCGCTGCAGCCAACGATGGGTCATCTCCATCGAGCGGCGGGCGTAGTCATATTCGCAGGGATAGGGCGTGCATTCGTCAAAAGCCATGATGATGTCGGCTCCAATCTGCCGCTGAATATCCACCACACCCTCGGGCGTGAAAGTGTGGAGTGATCCGTCGATATGGGAACGAAATTCTACACCCTGCTCCTTAATCTTCCTCCCTATTCCCGCCAGCGAATATACCTGATAGCCTCCGCTGTCGGTGAGAATCGGCCCGTTCCAACCATTAAATTGGTGTAAACCGCCCGCCTGCCGGATGATGTCGAGGCCGGGGCGCATAAAAAGGTGGTAAGTATTCCCCAAAATAATCTGGGCTTTGACATCGTCCCGCAGTTCGCGCTGATGGACCGCTTTCACGGTACCCGCCGTGCCGACGGGCATGAAGATGGGGGTCTGAATACTGCCGTGGGCAGTTTCTATAAGGCCGGTGCGGGCTTTGGTGTGGATATCCTGGGTTTCGAGCGTAAATTTCATAGATAAACCGGCTTAACGGGCGGCAAAAATACGGCTATGTCCGCAAACATTGCTGGCAATGAATGTATATTTGCCAAAAATCCCTTTATTGATAGATCATTGCCGCGTGACCGAAACTCTACTTGCTCTCCTCGGCCTTTTTATTTTCGTTCAGCTTTTCTATTACCTGTTCGTCTTTTCCCGGCTTTCTGGCTATCAGCAGGAAGTTTCCCCAAATAATGAAACTTCGCCCGGCGAAGCGTCGCCCGGAGTCACCGTGCTGGTCTGCGCCTGGAACGAACTCGAAAACCTGCACGAACTACTGCCCCTGCTCGACGCGCAGGACTATCCGGAGTTTGAAGTGATCGTTCTCGACGACCGCTCGCAGGATGGCACGGAAGATTTTCTGAAAGAAAAAGCATCGCAGTGGTCACACGTGCGCTCCGTCAGGATTGAGGCCGACTACCCGCACATCACTCCCAAGAAATACGCCCTGACCGTGGGCATGAAACACGCCCGCTATCCCGTGGCCCTGATGACCGACGCCGACTGTCGCCCTGTCGGCCACGGCTGGATTGCCAGTATGGCCGGGCAGCTTAGTGAAGAAAAAGAAATTGTTCTTGGCTTTTCTCCTTACTATAAGGAAGCGGGCTTGCTCAATTGGTTTATCCGCTGCGAAACCTTTTACACCGCCGTGCAGTACCTGTCTCTTGCCCTATCGAAGCGCCCCTACATGGGCGTAGGCCGTAATCTGATGTACCGCACCGCGCTGTTTTTCCAGCATAAAGGCTTTTACCAACACAAGCACATCGTTGGCGGCGATGACGACCTTTTCATGAATCAGGCAGCCACGGCCACCAACACCGCCATCAATCTCGATCCCGATTCTTTCGTCTATTCTTTTCCCAAAACAAGTTGGAAAAGCTGGCTCACGCAGAAAAAACGGCACTTGTCGGTAGGAAATCACTATCGGCGTGCCAACAAAATCAGGCTGGGGCTGCTATCGGCCTCGCACGTGGGTGTCTGGGTGGCGGGGTTGCTGGCTTTGGCGTGGGGATTGTTCCGGCAAGATATTATAGTACTCGAAATCCTGGGCGGAGTTTTCGTACTACGCTGGCTGGTGCAGACTATCGTTTTACAAGCAATTAACAAACGCCTCGATCAAACGTTGTCCTGGTTCAGCTTCGTCCCGATGGACTTTGCTCTTTGCATCTATTATATAGGTATGAGCGGACTGGTATTTTCGAGTCGGCGGAAGAAGGTGGCGTGGCGATGAAGAGAGGCAAAACAGGTTAGGTGCTACGTCATAAGCAAGGTTCCCTAATCACACAATTAAATGAAACCACAGACCAACAAGCCGGAAGCTGATAGCTAATGGCCCTAGAACTATGGAAATACTACTAAAATACTTCTCTGGTCTGACCGAGCGGCAGCGGGAGCAGTTTGCGCAGTTAGAAGAACTGTATCGGTTTTGGAACGCGCAGATCAATGTCATTTCGCGCAAGGACATCGACGCGCTGTACGAGCGGCACGTACTGCATTCGCTGGGTATTGCCAAAGTGATTCAGTTTCGGCCCGGTACGACCATTCTCGACGTCGGAACGGGCGGCGGATTTCCCGGTATTCCGTTGGCGATTTTGTTTCCGCAGGCGCATTTTCACCTGATCGACAGCATCGGCAAGAAAATAAAGGTGGTGCAGGAAGTGAGCGACGCGCTGCAGCTGCCCAACGTCGTGGCCGAAAAGGCCCGCGCTGAGTACGTCGAACGCGCCAACTACGAGTTTGTGCTGAGTCGAGCGGTCACGCGACTTGATCCCTTCGTAGAATGGGTGCGGCACGGAATTAGTCCTAATTCCTTTCACGAACTCAAAAATGGTGTTTTCTGCCTGAAAGGCGGCGACCTGACCGACGAAATCCAAGAATATAAGCGGCGGGTGCGGGTTTTCGACCTCGCCGATTACTTCCGGGAAGAATTTTTTGAAACCAAGAAGGTCGTTTACGTACCTTTGTCTACCAAGAACTAGCCTTACCTCCTACCCCATGAACGAGAAATTCCAAGCCAGCGGCATGATGAACCCCATGTTCCCCGACGAAATTACTTTCGGCGAAAAGGGGGTGACCTTCAAAGTGCGCAAGGCCCTCAACAGCACCGACAATTTTGTGTTTTACAACGATATTTCCGGCGTGGAAATCGACTCGGGCGTCTTTTTTTCCACCATCCGGGTTATTCCCCGGATGCGGGCCGAGATTATCATGAAAAATTTTACGAAAGGCGACGCCCGGAAGGTCAAGGACTTACTGCTGGAAAAGGTCCAGTCCTGAGAAAAAATTGTTCGATATACTTGCGTGGTTTTGAGTAAGGCCTTACATTTGCACCCACAATTCCTGAATAGCTCAGCTGGTTAGAGCATCTGACTGTTAATCAGAGGGTCGTTGGTTCGAGCCCAACTTCGGGAGCAATTAAAATTTAAAAGCCTGGTAATCAAACGATTATCAGGCTTTTTTAGTGTTACAGTTTGTGTTACACCATTTTAAATATTATTACACCAAGTAATGTGAGTTTACAAAGATTAATCTCTGCGTCATATTTGAAGTGCACAATGGTCTTTTATGGAGATAGGCAAGTGGCTGTGGAATCTTAGAATGATTAAATATTGTATATAGTTTAGATATGTTACATATATGAGAATTAGTGATAATCTTTTTTATCTACTTTTATTACAGCCATCTAATTAAGAATATGAAAAAGGATCTATTTATCAGCCATGCATCTGAGGATAAAAATGACTTTGTAAGACCTCTTGCAGAATTGCTAAAAAAGTACGGTGTCGATGTTTGGTATGATGAGTTTGAATTGAGGATAGGTAAAAGCCTGAGTAGGAGTATAGACCTAGGTATCGCAAATTCAAATTTTGGCCTTATTGTGCTTTCAGAGGCTTTCTTTACCAAGAATTGGACAGAGTATGAGCTGAAAAGCTTAAATTCATATGAAGTGGAGAGTGGAGATGTGCTTCTTCCTGTTTGGAAAGACGTTGATGCAAAAAAGGTGAGAAGCTTCAGCCCCTACCTCGCTGATAAATTTGCATTGACAACAGATAATAAATCTTTAGAAGAAATCACTCTTAAAATTATCGAAGTTGTAAAGCCTGAACTTTTTAGCAGTATCCATAAAAAGCTTGCGTATAAAGAGGCCATAAGGAATGCAGTTCCAAGAAGAACAGATATCCGCAAAATTAAACAAGGGCCTATTCAACATCTTGAATTGAGTGAAAACCTAGTATCAAGGATAAGGTTGATTCGGTCTTCATTGTTATTATGTTATCCAAATGAAATGGAATTTTGGATTGATGGATTTAAGCGTCCCTGATTCAAGTAATAAATGCAACTTCTGAAAAAAAAGCCCCCCTGCCGGGATAAGCACACCCGGCCGGAAACC
>JBBSUC010000068.1:0-29360 GCA_038235275.1 Cytophagales bacterium
CACCCAGCAGAAAGTAGATGAAGTTGTACAGACCTTAAACCAAAGACCCAGGAAGAGATTCGGGTACCGATCACCCGAGGAAGTTTTCAACGACGCACTCAGAAATGAAGAGGGTGTTGCATTTATCACTTGAATCCACCCCTTGCAAGAAGCATGGGCAGAAAGTTTGCTTTAATTTACCTCTCGGATTCGTCGAATGACACTTATCGGAAATTCTTCGGTGTGAGTAGCCTGGCAGCTCCGCATCCTTATAATTCGGAATTGCGTAGCCTTATATCCCGATTTAAAACCCCTCACAATCTTACAGACTATGAAACGTATTACTGCGCTGGTAGCGCTGGCTGTTCTCTTAGCTGTTCTCTTAGTAGACAGCCCTATTCTTGCCCAGGTTGAGTTATGTCAGGGAGCTTACTTCACCGAGGCCGAGGGAGCAGCCTTTCTGAAAGCGCACGAACCTGCCTCCCGTGCCGAATGGGAAAAGCGGGCAACCCTGATTCGGGCCAATATGCTCGAAGGTATGGACTTGCTGCCACTACCACCCAAGCCCACCTCCAAACCTATTTTTCACAACCGCCGCGAAATGAACGGCTATTCGGTCGAGAATGTGGCTTTTGAAAGTATGCCGGGCATTTTTGTGACGGGCAACCTGTATCGCCCGCTCAAAGCGCAGGCTTCCTACGCGGCCATTCTCAGTCTGCACGGCCACGGCACTGACCCGCGTTTCGGGGAATCGGTCCAGATTCGTTCCGCCATGCTGGCGAGGATGGGGGCCATCGTGCTGGCGGTGGATATGATCGGCTACGGCGATTCCCACCAAAGCGAACACAAGATTCCCAAAGCCCTTAAATTACAGACGATCAACAATATCCGGGCGCTGGACTTCCTGTTGTCGCTGCCCGGCGTGGATACCTCGCGGGTGGGTGTCACGGGCGAATCCGGCGGTGGGACGCAGACGTTCCTCCTGGCGGCACTGGACGAACGTGTAAAGGTGTCGGTTCCCTGCGTGATGGTGTCGGCGCATTTCTTTGGCGGCTGTGTCTGCGAGAGCGGGATGCCGATTCATAAAAAGGGCTACTTCCAGACCAACAACGTCGAAATCGCCGCGCTGGTCGCGCCGCGCCCGATGCTGCTGATTTCGGACGGCGGCGACTGGACCGCTAATGTCCCCAACGTTGAATTTCCACATATTCAAAAGATATACGCGCTCTACGACCGTAAAAACAAGGTAGAAAACGCCCATTTTGCCGATGAAAAACACGATTACGGTCCATCGAAGCGCAAGGCCATGTACCCCTTCATGGCCCGGTATCTCGGCCTAGACCTGAGTCAGGTGACCGACGCCTCGGGAACGTTTGAAGAAAGCTTGGTGAAAGTACTGCCCCGCGCCGATCTGGAAGTATTCACGACTGCCTACCCCAGACCCGCCCGCGCGGTGGTCGGCGACGCGCTGATAATGAAACTACTGGAATAGACGACTGCCTTATGACCGACATTGCCTCGACAGGTATCTGAAAATTGACGACAAATAGGACAATCAGGAGGAAATTCTGCCCAATAACATCGACTTGGCGGGCTGGGAGTCTACGGAAGAAGCCTGGAATGGTATTTTGCCCTAACTTCACCAAAATTTCTTCATTTTTCATTGTCCATTCAATAAATGGCCCACGATCATTCCCACGACGACGTCGATATAATTGAGCAGGGCGATACGCCTGTTGCCAATGCCCTCGCCCACGAGAAAAAAGCCGGAACGCCCTGGCGGGATTATCTTCCCGCGATCAGCAGCCTGGTTCTTCTGCTGGTGGGAATCGCGCTGGATCAATTCGGGGAAGCCTGGTTTGTCGATCCGTGGCGGCTGTTCCTGTACGTCGTGGCCTATCTGCCCGTGGGCTGGCCGGTGTTGCGCCGGGCCTGGAGCCGGATTTTGTACAAAGATATTTTTACCGAGTTTTTTTTAATGGGCGTAGCCACGCTGGGTGCTTTTGCCATTCGCGAGTACCCGGAGGGTGTGGCGGTCATGCTCTTTTACACCATCGGCGAGTTGTTTCAGGAATCTGCCGTGCTGCGGGCGCGACGCTCCATCAAGGCGCTGCTCGATGTCCGGCCCGATGAAGTGACGGTTGTCCGAGATGGTAAGTATCAGACGGTCAAAGCGGTGGCCGTGAAAGTTGGCGAAACGGTGCAGGTTAAGCCCGGCGAAAAAGTGGGCCTGGACGGCATTATGCGCTACGACAGCGGCTCGTTCGACACGGCGGCACTGACGGGCGAGAGTGTCCCGCGCACCATCAAGCGCGGTGAGGCCGTGCTGGCCGGAATGATCAACCGTCAATCGCTGGTGGAAATGGAAGTCACTACGCCCTTTCAGGATTCCAAGCTGTCGCGCATCCTCAAAATGGTGCAGGAGGCCACGGGCCGAAAGGCCCAAACGCAGGAATTCATCGCCCGCTTCGCCAAGATTTATACGCCCATTATTTGCGCTTTGGCAGTGCTGGTCACCCTCCTACCCTACTTTTTTGTGGACGAATACGTCTTCCGAGACTGGCTCTACCGAGGACTGGTATTTTTGGTCATTGGTTGCCCCTGTGCGCTGGTGATTTCCATTCCGCTGGGATATTTTGGCGGTATCGGGGCGGCATCGCGGCACGGTATTCTGATCAAGGGCTCGGTTTTTCTGGACTTGCTGACCCAACTCAAAACCGTCGTCATGGACAAGACGGGGACGATGACCAAAGGTGTCTTCGCGGTGCAGGACGTAAAAGCGATCGGCATCGAGCCGCAGGAACTCGCGCAGTTGACCGCCGCTCTGGAAACCAAATCGACGCACCCGATCGCCACGGCCATTCACGAATACGCCGGGCGTCGCTACGCCGGGAGGGGTAATGAGGTTTGGGAAGAAAAGCAAGAAAAAGTCTACGAATCGTTTTCGGTCCAAGAAGTGGAGGAAATCCCCGGCCACGGTCTAAAAGGCATTGTGGAAGGCAAAGAAATGCTGGCGGGCAATGCCAAGTTGCTGCGTAAATTCAATATTTCTTTCGATGAAGAATTGACCAAAATCCCTTACACCATCGTGATGACCGCGCTGGACGGTAAGTTTTCCGGCTACTTCACCATTGCCGATGAGGTAAAGGCCGACGCGGCGGAAGTGATCAAAAACCTAAAAAGCCAGGGCATCCGCACCGTCATGCTATCGGGCGACAAGTCGGCGGTGGTGGAAGAGGTGGGTCGAGCCGTGGGCGTGGATGAGTGGCACGGCGACCTGCTGCCGGAGGATAAAGTGGCGCAGGTCGAGCGGCTGCAAAAGGCGATGGCCCAGGACCCCAAAGCGAAACTGGCCTTCGTCGGCGACGGCGTCAACGACGCCCCGGTAGTGGCGCTGGCCGACGTGGGCATCGCCATGGGCGGACTGGGTTCCGACGCCACCATCGAAACCGCCGACGTGATTATCCAAAACGACGAACCTGCCAAAATCGCCACGGCCATCGCCATTGGCCGCGCCACGCGCCGCATTGTCTGGCAGAATATCGGGCTGGCGATGGGCGTAAAAGTAATCGTGCTAATTTTGGGCGCGGGCGGTCTGGCCACGATGTGGGAAGCCGTTTTTGCGGATGCGGGTGTGGCCCTGCTCGCGATTTTGAACGCCGTGCGGGTGCAGAATTTGAAGTTCAGCTAACGCCGACAGCAACGAACCTAGCTAAACTGCATCACTAGGCGTCAATTCAACTGGGGCCTGTTTTTCGGGAAGTTAGTATTTCAAAATGGCTGGTTTTTCCAAACGCTGCAATTCGGATTTGAGGTTTTCTCCTTTACCAATCTAAAATCGAGAGAGTCGAATTTTCTCCCATTACATAGCGTCTTTACTGTCACGACCAACACCGAATTATCGTTAGTTACCGAGGCGGGTACCAAAAACTTGTCCTCTTCGGTAAAATTCGACCATTGGTTTTTGGCAATCAGATTGATGCTGGCTATGTCCTTGAAGGCATAGATGTGCCACTCGAACTGTCCGCTTTCCGGCAATTTGTAGCCCGACGCAGTCAGCAGCAAGCCTTGCTGCGCCCTAATGCACGAACTGTCGGGAACAATTGCCGTTACGGATTGGCAGTCAGGTACTTTGACCGCCGTTTCCCGGCAACTTACAGCCAAAAAAGCAAAAGCGCAGAGGGAAAAAAGGTACTTCTTCATAGCTAATGGATAAATGCGTGAATTTTAAAGCTTCTGAGGCCGCCAGACATCGCAGGACGGGTTCGAAGTTTTTCTTTTAACTATGGGGAAGTAGAGCGATTCTACCGTTTTGCCCTGGCATGTCATTGAAATTTGCACCACTATTTTAGGGGCGTTTTTGATAATCGTATCCGATACCAGGATGCGTTCCTGGCCCTGATCGAGCCACCCCTTACTCGGTGTCACGTCGTTGCTCAAAGTATCCTTTTGAGGATAAACGTGCCACCGAAACGCGGTTTCGAAGGGTATTTTATAGCCCGAGGCTACGAGCGTCAGCCCCGTGTAAACTGAGGAGCAGGAGTCTTCGACTTTAACCGCCATAACGGGCTGGCATTCGTCTCGCTCAACTTCGGTATTTTGGCAGCCAGCCATGAGGCCAACTGAGCAAATAATTGATAGGGTTTTTGTTTTCATTTCGGGCTGCAAAGGCTGGTTTAGGATAAAGAAATGGATTTCTGCTTTTTGTCAGTTAAATTTAGCCGCTGTTTCTGTATTGTTCCATCCTCAACTGGAAACGTTGAAAGTACAGTAACTTTTTCTAAAAAAAAATTATTCCAAACTCATGCTTAGAATCATCCTCGCCCTTCTCGTCGCCTTTCCGTATCTCTTTTGGAACAATCCGAACCCCGCATCTCACAAAATAAAGACAAATCTCAGCCCTTCCGACTCCCTGCCCAACGCCGCCAAATGGCCCGCCGAACTAACCATCACCAACTTCTCCGGCCCCGGCATTACGCCCAGCCCTTCCTGTCTGGCGGTAGCCCCCACGGGTGAAGTGTATGTTGGTGTGGACATGATCGGTTCGCTGGGCAAGAAGCCGGGGCAAGGCAGTATCGTCAAGTTGGAAGATACCGACAATGACGGTAAAATGGATCGTCACAGCACCTTCGCAATGGTGGACAATCCGCGCGGCATCATTGCCCAGGGCAACCACGTTTTCGTGTTGCACACCGTCTTTTCCGAAGAAAGCGGCATCGCCGAGGGTATGGATCTAGTGGTTTTTGAGGATAAAAACGGGGACGGCAAAGCCGACGGCCCGCCGCAGCCTTTGATCCAACACATTAGTTCTCCTAAGTTCCTGCAAAGCCGGGGTACTGACCACGCTACTAACGGTATCCGCATGGGGATCGATGGCTGGATTTATATCGCCGTGGGTGATTTTGGCTTCGTAAACGCCGAGGACCGTTCGGGCAAAAAGCTCACGCAACTTGGTGGGGGCATTCTGCGTGTCCGGCCCGATGGCACCGAAATGGAGGTCTATACTCACGGTCTACGGAACATTTACGATGTGGCCATCGATCCCTACATGAATATCTTTACGCGCGGCAACACCAACGACGGCGGCGGCTGGAATATCCGTTTTATCCACCAAATCCAATCGGGCGAGTACGGATACCCGGTTCTTTTTCAACATTTTACCGAAGAAATTTTACCCGCTCTGGTAGATGTCGGCGGTGGTTCGGGTACAGGTTCTTTGTTCATGGACGATCCAACCTGGCCCGCGAAGTACAACCATGTGCCGATGATGGCCGACTGGGGACGCAGCCAGCTCTACATTCACCGCGTGACACCTGACGGACCCAGCTATACCCAGAAAGAGGAAGAATTCGTCAAACTGGCCCAAATTACCGATGTGGACATCGACGCTTCGGGCCGGGTCTATATGTCAGCCTGGGATGGGGCGGGTTATTCCGGCAACCAGAACAAAGGGTTTGTGGTAAGAGCAATACCCAATAACTGGAAATACAAGGCTTTTCCTGATGTAAAAAAATTGTCGGTCAACGAATTAGCGAACTTGCTAAAATCTGAAAGTGGGGTAGCGCGGCTGGCCGCGCAGCAGGAAATCCTCACCCGCCCCGCCAGCCAAACCACGGCGGCGACCTGGAAAATCGCTTCAGACAAGAGTTTGCCCGATTACGTCCGCGTGGCGGGAATGTACACTTATGCGCAGGCTATCGGAGCTGAGGGAATAAGCAATCTTGCAAAACTGACGACCGAACCCGCTATGAGCGAGTACGCCCTCCGGGCGCTGGCTGACCGTAAGCCGTTCATTGACAAAGTTCCGCTTAAAACTTTCACTGACGCCATGAGCGACGAGTCTCCCCGCGTAAAGGCGGCGGCCATCATCGGCATTGGGCGTTTGGGACGCAAGGAAGCCGCCCCGGCTCTGCTGGCGGTGAAGGTTCCCGCGTCGTTCGTCGCTCCCGTGGGCGACGTCGAAGGACCGCACGCTACGCCCAACTCGGCCATCGTGCTGCCACACCTGGCGGTACGGGCGCTCGTAAGCCTGGACGCTACGGACGCTTGTGTAAAGGCGATTGGCACCGAAAATTCAACGCTGGCTTTGTGGGCGCTGCGCTATATGCACGAGCCGAAAGCGGTGGATGGATTGATTACTGCCTACGGAGAAGCAAAGGATAGCGCGCTGAAGACCGAAATTGCGGGTACTCTGGCCCGATTATACCACGAAGAAGCCCCCTACGACGGCTCCTGGTGGTGGAGTACCCGACCCGATACGCACGGTCCTTACTACAAGACAATTACCTGGAAATCCTCGCCCAAAATCAAGGGTTTTTTACTGAAAGAGTGGAAAAGCGCCTCGGACAAAAACTATTACACCACGCTGAATGACAAACTACGGTTGGACATCCCCGAATTCGGCACCAACCAAAAGGTGGCCGTCAAAGAGGAAGTCAAGGTGGATTTGGATAAAATTAAGAACAAGAAAGGTCAGGTCGGTGAAGCATCCATCGAGGATGTGATGCTGGCCATGGACAAAATCAAGGGTAACCCCGAAACAGGCAAAAAACTGTTTACCATGCAGGGCTGCGTTGCCTGTCACAGCCTGAATAAGGGCGATGTGATGAAGGGCCCATTCATGGGCCAAATCGGTTCGATCATGGCCCGTGATCAGATTGCCGAGTCGATTCTGAAACCCAACGCCTCCATTTCGCAGGGCTTTGCGACGGTGATGATTACCGCCAAGGGCAATAAAACCTACATGGGCTTTGTGACGGGAGAATCAGCCAATGAACTCACGCTGCGCGATATTGCCGGACAGGTGACCCGCATCAAAACGTCCGACATCATAAAGCGGCAGGAAATGGAGAACTCAATGATGCCCACCGGGCTGGCAAACTCACTTTCTTACGAGGAGTTTGCTTCGCTGATTACGTTTTTGTCGCAGCAAAAGAAATAGCGGATTGCAACTTCCCGAAAGACTCAATGCCAGACGGCAAGTCTTTCGGGAAGTTTACAAAAATAGCTTTCCCACCCGCTCAAAAGTCATTCCCCTATAATTCTCAATGTAATCGTCACAAGGCGGCAACTCTTCCTTACTGTGCGAACTTAGCACCCCCACGACCTTCATGCCCGCGTTGATGGCCGCCGAAACGCCCGAAAACGAGTCCTCGAAAACAACGCAGTCTTCCGGCTTTATGCCTAACCTTTCGGCGGAAGTAAGGTAAACCTGCGGATCGGGCTTGTGCCTGGTAACATCCTCGCTGGCCATGAAAGAGTCCATCGAAGCGGGCAAATCCAGCTTGCCCGAAATCAAATCCAGATTGGCGCGGGGGGCGGAAGTGGCCACGGCCGTTTTCACGCCGTGGTTTTTTAAGTCCTGTAAAAAGGCAGAAAAATTGGTAATCGGCTCTACGTAAGGCTGGTACAATTCGCGGAATAAACTTTCTTTTTCATCCTCCATCTGCACAAATTCCTCGCCGACAATTTCGCGTTGCAGGAAGTGTTTGAGAATGTAGCTGTTGCTTTTGCCAAACATGTACTGGGCAAACTCCTCGTCGGTAGGGTTCAAATCGCGCTTGGCGAAGAACGCACGGAAGGCGCGGGAATGGTAGGGATTGGTATGGCAAATGACGCCATCCATGTCGAAGATTACGGCAAAGTCTCTTTTCATGCCGCAAAGGTAGGGAGAGCAAATGATTTTACTCCCACACCACTTCGATCGCCCGATCCTTCAAATCAATGGTCGTGAAAGCCTCGTCTTTCTGTCTTTTCAAAGAAACTTTTCCGTCCTGCACCCGGGCGACTTCCTGCGCAATGACATCTTTTTTGTTTTTCTTCCGGTAAATGACCAGCAACGATTCATCGGTTGTCACGTCCACGGTGCAGGTTTTGCCCGTCACCTTGATAGAAGTGCTGATGCTGGGCAAATACGGAGCCTTGGCCAGGGTCATCGCCCGCGAAGCACGTGGTACGCCGTAGCCCACGTAGTTGTTGCCGTAAGGATAAAGGTGCGCCGATTTCTCGATCAAGGTCATCAGCTCCTTATTAGATAGAGTGGGGTTGGCTTCCATCAAACAAGCCGCAAAACCCGTAATGACCGGCGCGGAGAGTGATGTGCCGTAGAGCGAAAAGCAGGATACGTTGGGTTTGAGATAGGGCAAAAACTCCGGCCCGATGCTGCTGTACCCGATGCGGTTCCACAGTTTTTTGTTGGTGGCCCCCACGGCCAGCACCCCCTGAGCGTCGGCGGGCGTCGATATGACGCGCCATTTTTTGTCCTCTCCCTCGTTTCCCGCCGAAACAACCAGCAGAATCCCCTTTTTGTCCACGGCAATCTGAGCGGCCTTGCTGATCGCGCTCGTTTTGCCGTCCATCTGTTCGGGAACGTAATTTTCGTTGGGATCGGTGAAGCCGCGCGCGTAACCGAGCGAGGTATTGATGAGCCGCACCCCCAGGCTATCCATCCACTCCATGGCCGCAATCCAGTTGTCTTCCTCACCCCGCCATTCGCGCAGGGAATAGTCGGTGCGGGCGAGGTAAAATTTGGCGTTCAACGCCATGCCGTACTGGGTTTGGTCGTCGGTGTCGAGGCCCGCGATGGCGGCCATAACCTCGGTGCCGTGCATGTCGGAGTAGGATTCGGCGGTCGTGAAAAGCCACTCGCCGGGCTGGTTAGGTTTTACGTAATCGCGAATGCCCAGGATGCGATTATTGCCGAACACCTGCTGCAGCGAGTGCGACGAGTCCGCGCCGTAAAAACCCGCGTCGATGATCCCGACCGTCACGCCCTTGGCAGTAATGTTAGCTTTGGTAAATACCTCCGACTGCACCTGTTCCATCACGGGTGCCAATTCGGGTTTATTGATGGGTTGGGTGCGGGCGATGACAAAGTCCGCGTCCATCTTCACCACTTCTTTGACGAAATTCAGCTTTTTAACCGTCTGCACTTGCTCGTAAGTCAAGTTGGCCGCTACGGCATTGAGCCAGCGCGAGGCGTAAATGGGCTGCACTTTGTTTTTTTGAAGATCGGCAAGATAGCTGGCTCTCACGGGTAAATCCGTCGTCTCCCAAAGCGGCAATCCCGCCAGTCGGCGGTTTTCCTTGGTGGTTTCTGAAATGGCGGGCCGGGCGGTGGCATCTTTGTCCTTGAAGTATATCCAGTATTTAGGTTGGGCCGAAAGAGTCGGGGAGAAAAAAAGGAAAAGTAACAGTAGTTTGGCAGCGCGCATGGGCTTAGACTTTGGGTAAAATTTCAGGGTTTCGCAAGTTAAACGTAATTTTACAAAATGTGATACGGGGCGGTGCGTCGGTGCGATCCAGCCCGCCCTCGGTTTGCAGACTCCATTCCACTTTTTATTCGACAAACGGGCGGGACGCCCGTACCACACTCATGCGCTACTCCCCTATCGACTCTCAGCTTTTTATCGAGAACCGCCGCCGCCTGGTCGAACTGATGGCCCCCAAATCAATGGCCATCCTGCAAGCCAACGACATCATGCCTACCAACGCCGATGGCACAATGGGCTTTCGGCAGGGTTCCGACTTGTTCTATCTCTCCGGCGTGGACCAGGAAGAAACCGTTTTGCTGATTTTTCCCGAACACCCTGACGCGAAGTACCGCGAAGTCCTTTTCGTGCGCGAAACCAACGAACACATTGCCGTATGGGAAGGTGAAAAACTCACCAAGGAACAAGCGCGGGAAGTTTCGGGCATTCAAACCATCTACTGGACGCACCAGTACGAAGCCATGATGCGGCAAATCGCCTTCGAAGCCGAACGCGTGTACCTCAATACCAACGAACATACCCGCAACGAGTCGCCGGTGCAAACCCGCGACGCGCGCTTTATTCGGGAGTTCCGTGAAAAATACCCGCTACATACCCTCGACCGTCTGGCTCCGCTCATGCACAACATCAGAGCCATCAAGCAACCGCAGGAAATTGCCTTATTGCAGGAAGCCTGTGATATCACCAAAAAAGGTTTCGAGCGGCTGCTGCGTTTCGTCAAGCCGGGGGTAATGGAGTACGAAATCGAGGCCGAATTGCTGCACGAATTCGTGCGCAACCGCTCGCGGGGCTTTGCCTACCAGCCCATTGTGGGTTCGGGAGCCAACGCCTGTGTGCTGCACTACGTCCAGAACAATCAGGAATGTAAAGACGGTGAGGTGATTCTGTTGGATGTGGGAGCCGAATACGCCAACTACGGGGCCGATATGACGCGCTCCATTCCGGTAAACGGGCGGTTCACCAAAAGGCAGCGTCAGGTGTACGACGCGGTTTTGCGCGTTTTCAGGTATGCTTCGAGTCGTCTGATTGTCGGCAACGTTTGGGACGAGTACCACGTCGAAGTGGGTAGTTTTATGGAAAAAGAGCTGGTCGATTTGGGGCTGATCACAACGGAGGATATTAAAAATCAAGATCCCGACTGGCCCGCTTACAAGAAGTACTTCCCGCACGGCACCTCCCACTTTTTGGGACTCGATGTCCACGACGTCGGCAATAAGTACCGCCGCTTTGAGCCGGGCATGGTCTTTACCTGCGAGCCGGGAATTTATATCCCGGCAGAAGGTTTGGGCATTCGGCTGGAAAACGACATCCTGATCACTGCCGATGGCAACCACGATTTGATGGGGCACATTCCCATTGAGGCGGAAGAAATTGAAGATTTGATGAACCGACAAGGCTAATGGAATTCTTCGTTGACGATATCATCAAGCTGTGCATTTCCTTTCTGGCGGGAGCCATCATCGGTTTTGAGCGCGAGTACCGCAGCAAATCCGCCGGACTTCGGACGATGATTCTGATTTCGCTGGGTTCGACGCTATTCACAATCGTCTCGGTCCGCATCGGGGCCGACCCCTCGCGGATGGCCGCCAACGTGGTCACAGGCATTGGGTTTCTGGGCGGAGGAATCATTTTCCGGGAAACCAACCGGGTACACGGCACGACTACCGCCGCGACGGTCTGGGCGGTAGCGGCCCTGGGCGTAAGCATCGGGTCGGGGCTTTACGATCTGATGGTGGTGGCGTCCATCATGCTGCTTTTTGCGCTGGTCGTGATGAATATTTTCGAACGAAGGTTCATCCATCTTAAAAATCAGTCGCGTAGTTACCGGATTGTTTCGCCTTATCGCCACAAAATGCTGAAACAGTACGAGAAGCTATTCGAAGAACATGGCTTGAAAGTCAAGCGGGGCAAGCAAAACCTATCGGCTGAAAGAATTTCGGGCAATTGGGTGCTGGAAGGTTCGGAAAAGGAACATGAAAAACTCACCCGGCGACTGATGAACGAACCTGACATTATCGAACTGGATTTTTGACGAAAATCATCCGCTTATTTCTCTTGAAGTCGAATCTTATGTTGTCCGAAATCGTTGTTTTTGTATGACTTTAGCAGAAAAAATAAAACCGCTTTTCGCCTCCCTGCTACGGGAACAGCTTACGCAAACTGAATGGCAATGGCTGGAAGCGCGGGGTAAAGCTTCGCCTTTTGAATTGATGACGGGCTTCGTCGCCGTGCCGCGTTTCATCGCCCGGCAAATGGTCGAGCTTTCGGCCACTCAGGCGCAGGAATTGTCGGAAGTAATGCCAGGATTTTCGACGAGAGGCTGGACGACCGTACGGCTGAGCCGGGTCTGGCTGCTGACTTGTCTGAATGCCGACGACCAGGAATTCTACACCCGCCACGTCGAAACGCTCTTCGACACCGCCGAAATGAACGAACTGGTGGCGCTTTACTCCGCCCTGCCGCTGTTGGCCTATCCACAGAAATGGCTTTTCCGAGCTACCGAGGCGGTACGGTCTAACGTGGGGGATGTGTTCGACGCTCTGGTGATGAACAATCCCTATCCTGCCCGCTATTTTGATAAAGCGGCATGGAATCAGTCGGTTCTTAAAACAATATTTAACGACAAGCCCATTCATCGCGTCGTCGGCCTGGCCGAAAGAAGCAATGCTGACCTGGCCCGGATGCTCTCCGACTTCGCCCACGAGCGCTGGGCGGCGGGCCGCACGGTGGCCCCGGAGGTTTGGCGGCTGACACCGAAATTTATGAATGACGGTTTATTGGAGGATATGCAGCATTTGTTTGCTTCCGTCAATCCTGACGACCGGAAAGCCGCTGCGCTGGCCTGTTTTTATTCTAAAAAGGACTCAGCTCTTGCGTTGCTGGAAAATCAAGAAACCTTAAAGCACCAAATTGAGCGCAAACAATTGAGTTGGGCCGATTTGGAGTTTAATGATCTGAACACCTATGAAACAAAATAATAAGCCCGATGCCCGCAACCCGTCGCACTTCGAGGAAGGCGACGGACTAGCTGAGTCAGAAGCCCCCACCCACCGTGACCTGAACTGGGAAGAGTACCGCGAGGCCATCCGGGATATGCGCTTTTTCGACCCGCACATTCACATGACCTCCCGGACCACGGACGACTACCAGGCCATGTTCGACGCGGGCATCGTGGCCCTGATAGAGCCCGCCTTCTGGCTGGGCCAACCACGCACGGGTCTGGCTTCTTTTAAAGATTATTATAGCAGCCTGGTCAACTGGGAGCGTTTTCGCTCGTCGCAGTTCGGCATCAAGCACTATTGCACCATCGGCCTCAACTCCCGTGAGGCCAACAACGAGCCACTGGCCGAGCAGGTCATGGAGATTCTGCCGCTGTTTTTGTACAAAGAAGGCGTGGTAGGCGTAGGTGAAATCGGTTTTGACGATCAGACTGCCGCCGAGGAGAAATACTACCGCGCCCAACTGGAACTGGCCAAGCAGGCCAAACTGCCCGTGCAGGTTCATACGCCGCACCGCGACAAGAAGAATGGTACCGAACGCAGCATGGCCATCGCGCTGGAACATGGCCTCGACCCGACCTGGGTTATCATCGACCACAACAACGAGGAAACCGTCGAGAGCGTCCTGGATCAGGGATTTTACGCCGGATTTACGATTTACCCTTTCACCAAAATGGGCAACGAGCGCATGGTGAAAGTCGTGGAACGCTATGGTCCTGAGCGGATCATGATCAATTCCGCCGCCGATTGGGGGATTTCCGATCCACTGGCTTTACCCAAAACCGCCGCTCTGATGAAAATGCGTGGTATTCCCGACGACGTAATCAGGAAGGTAACCTACCAAAACGCTATCGACGCCTTCGGGCAAAGCGGTCAGATCGACGAGTCGGTCTTTGCCAACGGCCTGGCCATCGACCAAAGCCAGAAGATGAACGGCAATACCATTCTGCGCGGCGGCCAACAGCCTCGCATTGCCAAAGATTCGCTGTTTATCAAGTAAATGGCCGTACTCAAACCGTATTTACAACTCACACGCCCGGCTAATTTACTGACCGCCCTGGCCGACATTCTGGCGGGCATGGCGATTGCCGGATTCACCTTTTCCGGTGAACCCTATGTCTATCTGCTGCTGGCGACCCTCGGACTATACGGCGGTGGCGTGGTGCTGAACGACGTTTTCGACGCCGAATTGGACGCCGTCGAACGCCCCGAGCGGCCCATTCCCAGTGGTCGGGTCTCGCTGCGTGCCGCGACTCTTTTCGGGGGTATTTTGCTGGCCTCGGGCATTTTAAGCGCGCGTTTTTTCTCATTGGCCAGCGGACTTATTGCTTTGGGCATTGCCGTGCTGGTTATTTTGTACGACCGCAACGCCAAGCACAGCAAACTTTGGGGACCGATCGTAATGGGCATGTGCCGGGGCGGCAATCTATTACTGGGAATCAGCGTATTGCCCGCTATTTTTACCCAATATTCATGGATTGGCCTGATTCCTATCGTCTATATTGGTGCCATCACCATGATTAGCCAGGACGAAGTACACGGGGGAAAGCGGCGAACGTTATATTTGGCAGGCCTGCTTTACACCATAGTGCATCTGGTGCAGCTTTTTGTGGCCTATTTCCAGGGAAATATTCTTATCGCGTTGCCATTGGTAGGTTTGCATTTATTTCTGGTGGCTCGTCCTTTGTGGGCCGCCATCCAGAATCCCGTGGGTCCGCTGATTGGGAAGGCGGTCAAGGCGGGAGTACTATCGCTGATTGTCATGGACGCGGCCTGGTGCGTAGCCTTCGGGCAGTGGCCATTGGCCTTGGTCGTCCTATTACTTTTACCTTTTTCAATATATCTCGCCAAAATTTTCGCCGTGACCTAAGTCACGAATGCCATGCAAACGATTCACCAACAGTTTGATATTTCTTATTCATACTCTGTTTTCTTTACCCAAAATATTTTTTCTCAAGACAATCCCGTTCTCGCTCATTTCCTGAAAGCTTTTGGGACGGGCGATTTTCAGCGCAAAGCGTTGTTTGTGTTGGATGAGGGCTTTGCGAATCATTACCCGCAGTTAAAAGAAGACATTAAACAGTATTTCGCCAAAGGGGAAGCTTCCCTCCGGCTCAGCGGCCCAATGCTAATCGTCCCCGGTGGCGAAGCCGCTAAAAACGACCCAGCCTTATTTGATGAAATCGTGCAAACCATCGACCAACAAGGCATCGACCGCCATTCGCTGGTAGTGGCCGTAGGTGGTGGAGCCGTACTGGATTTGGTGGGCTACGCGGCGGCGGTATCGCACCGGGGCATCCGTCACATCAGAATTCCCACGACCGTCCTTTCGCAAAACGACTCAGGCGTGGGCGTTAAAAATGGGATCAATTATCGGGGCAAAAAAAACTTCCTCGGCACTTTCGCCCCCCCCGTGGCGGTGTTCAACGACAGCACTTTCCTAAAAACCCTTGACGCCCGCGACTGGCGGAGTGGTATTTCAGAAGCCATCAAGGTGGCGCTCATTAAGGATAGCGCTTTTTTTGATTGGATAGAAAAAAACGCGGATGTTTTGGCCAACCGTGACTTACCCACGATGGAAAAGCTAATCCACCGCTGCGCCGAGCTACATACCGAACACATCCGCAGCGGCGACCCTTTCGAATTAGGCTCGTCCCGCCCGCTGGACTTCGGCCATTGGGCCGCCCATAAGCTGGAATATCTTACCAATTTCGAAATCCGCCACGGCGAGGCCGTCGCCATTGGCATCTCGCTCGACAGCGTGTATTCCTGCAAGATAGGCTATATCAATGAGTTGGATTTATCCCGAATTTTGGGCCTTTTCGAGAAACTGGGCTTTAATCTATTCAACGACAAGCTCTCCGAAAATGACAAAGCAAATCTCCGCGCGGGCCTCGCCGAATTCCGCGAGCATTTGGGCGGCCAATTAACCATAATGTTACTGACCGCCATTGGCGTGGGCACCGAAGTCCACGAGATGAACGATGCCCTCATCGCCGATTCGGTGGATTATCTGGAAAACCTTTATTTATAAATACGATGAAAACTCCCCACGGACACCTCACTTATTGCAGCAATATCCATCCCGGCGAAACCTGGGACGCGCATTTCAAGGAATTAAAGGACAATTTGCCCTACATCCGCGAAGAAATGGCCGACGGTCAGCCCTTTGCCCTGGGCCTACGCCTGGCCAGCGACGCCTCCCTCGACCTCAGCCAGCCGGAACGGTTGGAAGAATTCAAAAGTTGGCTGGCAGATAACGATCTGTACGTCTTTACGATGAACGGTTTCCCCTACGGTGGTTTCCACGCTACCGTCGTCAAGGACCAGGTTCACGCCCCCGACTGGACTACCGCTGACCGAACTGAGTACACCAAGCGGCTTTTTTCCATCCTGGCTCAACTCCTGCCCGAGGGTATGGACGGCGGGGTGTCCACCTCGCCCCTCTCCTACCGTTTTTGGCTCAAAGATGAGGTGGACACGGAAAATACTTTCCAAACCGCCACCCAAAATATCCTGCAAATCGCCGACTACCTCGTCGAGATTAAGCGCGAAACGGGTAAGCTGATGCACCTCGACATCGAGCCGGAAGCTGACGGGCTACTGGAAAACTCGACGGAATTCGTGGACTGGTACCGCGATTATCTGCTGCCGATGGGTATTCCTTATTTGCAGGGAAAATACGGCTTCAGCGAATCCCAGGCCAGAGAAGCTTTACTGGATCATATCCGGTTATGTTTCGACATTTGTCATGTGGCAGTCGCCTATGAAGAGCCAAAAGATGTGCTGCAACGTCTGGATTCGGTGGGCATCAAAGTCGGCAAAATCCAGATAAGCTCCGCCCTGCAAATGGACTTGACAAAAGATAAAGACGAAAAAATAGAATCTCTACGGGCTTTCGAGGAACCCGTGTATTTGCACCAGGTAGTCACTCGAAGCGCGGATCAAACTTCCCAAAAATATTCCGATTTAGCCGAGGCTTTCGCCAACCCGGAGGCCGCCAAAGCCGACGAATGGCGCATTCATTTTCACGTGCCTTTGTTTATCGATTCCTACGGAAAACTAAATTCTACCCAGGCTGAGATTCTGAAAACGCTGGATTTACAGAAAGAAAAACCCTTCACCCAGCACCTGGAAGTGGAAACCTACACCTGGGGTGTGCTGCCGGAGGAAATACAAAAGCCCATCGGCCAGTCCATCGTGCGGGAATTGCAGTGGGTTTTGGGAAAATTGGACTAAACTTTTGCTGCGATGCGGGTATTCTATCTTACTATTTTGCTGTCGTTCGGTGTCTTTGCGGTCAATTTTGGCCAGCCCACCGGTGAACTTCTTGTCAAGATAGTAGATGATGAAACCGGCCAAATCACCCCCGTGCGCGTTCGGCTCACCCAGGCGGGTAAGCCGATTTCGGTACCACCGATCCAGACCATCGCGGTTTCTTACGGCTTGTGGGATCACACCGACGGCTACGCCTTTCAGCCAGACAGTTCTTTTTACGTAGCCGGAAGTTTTAGACTCGATTTGCCGACAGGAAACTACCAGTTGACTTTGTCGAAAGGCCTGGAATACCTGCGTCAAACGCACCAGATTAACATTGAGGTGGGCAAGTCGGTCAAGAAAACCTATCGAATGAAACGCTGGATCGACTTGGCGGCCCGGCATTGGTACTCGGCAGACGATCACATTCACATCCGTCGATCGCCCAGGGAAAACGGATATTTGCTCGACTGGATTCAGGCCGAGGACCTCAACGTCGGTGTGCTGCTGAAAATGGGCGATTTTTGGGAAACGTACTACCCGCAGTACGCATTTGGTGAAAAAGGCAATTACCAACGTGGCAACTACTTGCTTACTTCCGGCCAGGAAGATCCCCGAACGCCCGAACTCGGCCACGCACTGAGCTTCGGGGCTACGGCTTCTGTGCGCTACGCTCAAAATTATTACTACTACGACAAAGTATTCGACGAAATCCATCGGCGGGGCGGCCTCACAGGTTACGCTCACCAGGCCGAAAGCTTTCACGGCTACCGCGGACTGACACTCGACGGACTGCGCAGCAAGGTGGATTTGCTGGAAATTCTGCAATACTGCGTTTCGGCCCAGCCGCTGCGGACTGAACAATATTACCGAATGCTCGACCTGGGCTTTCCCCTCACCGCCGTCGCCGGGTCGGACTTTCCCTGGTGCGGCCACGATCACGAAAACGGTTCGCCGGAGCGCTCGGCCCGCATCGGTAACGCCCGGTTCTACACCTACCTCAACGAGCCGTTCGGGCAGGCCGCCTGGCAAGAGGCGGTGGCCGCCGGACGTACTTTCGTGTCGACCGGACCCATTTTGGATTTGCGTGTGAACGAGGCCCGGCCTGGTGATCGGCTGAAAATGAGGCCCGGCGAGAAGTTGAGCGTGACGGTTCACGCCTACGGGCAGGCGGAGCAGGTTCCGCTTTCGGGGCTGGAACTGGTGGCGCACGGAAAGGTACTGCGACGCGTTAGCCCGCAGGAGCCGGGTCAATCTTTCGAACACCTATCGCTCATCTATGCTATGGACGACCTGCAACAGGGAGTCTGGATTGCCGCCCGCTGTTTTGGCGATTCGTCTCAGGCCGCCCACACCAGTCCGGTGTACGTTACCGTGAACGGCGGCGGTTTCCACAATCCAGAAACCGCCGGAAAATATTTGACGCAATCAGAAGCCTACTTGCACGAACTGGAACAGGAATTGGAGGTTCACCATGACAATCCCGAGTTCAGAGCCTGGTACTTCAAGCAGGGACTGAAAACCAGAATTGAAGAAACTAGGGTAGTGATTGAGGATTTGAGAAAACGATTGGCGAGATAGGAAAACACATTGAATTGGTTTTCCTGCTCCCAATAAAAATTTAGAACATCATGCAAAAAACCGTCGTCATCGACATTGTGGCCCTGAGCGCCAACCTGATTGGCGAATACACGCCTTTCCTGAAAAAATATCTGGAAAGCCGCACCCTGACGCCTATAAAACCCGTGCTACCCGCCGTGACCACCACAGCCCAAAGCTGCTACGTGACGAAAAAGTGGCCCACCGAAAATGGCATCGTGGGCAACGGTTGGTACGACCGCGAGGACGCGGAGGTAAAATTCTGGAAACAATCGAATCAATTGGTCCAGGGCGAGAAAATCTGGGATGCCGCCAAGAGACGCGATCCTTCGTTTACTTGCTCCAAGATGTTTTGGTGGTACAATATGTACGCTACCGCCGACTACTCGGCCACGCCGCGCCCGCAGTACCACGCCGACGGCGTCAAAGCGCCCGACTGCTACACGCATCCGCCCGAACTCCGCGATCGCCTGCAAAGCGAGTTGGGCCAATTTCCTTTGTTCAATTTCTGGGGCCCCAACGCCAACCTCAAATCATCCAAGTGGATTGCCGACGCGTCGATGCTGGTCGATCAATGGCACGACCCAACGCTGACGCTGATTTATCTGCCACATCTGGATTATTCTTTGCAAAAATTCGGGCCGGATTTCGGTAAAATTTCGACCGAACTGGGAGAAATCGACGCGCTGGTAAAGTCGCTCGTTGATTATTACGAAGGAAAAAACGCCAGTATCATCCTCCTGTCGGAATACGGCATCAATCCCGTGTCGCGGCCCGTACACATCAACCGAATTTTGCGGGAAGAAGGATTGATTACTGTGCGGCAGGAACGCTGGTATGAGTTGCTGGACGCCGGAGCATCGAAGGCATTCGCTACGGCTGACCACCAGATTGCGCACGTTTATGTGAATGATAAAACCAAGCTTGCCGAAATAAAACAACGCTTGGAAAACACACCCGGCATCGCCCTGGTGCTGGACGAAGCCGGGAAAAAGCAGTACCACCTTGACCATCCACGCTCGGGCGATTTCGTGGCGGTGGCCGAACCCGATAGCTGGTTCACCTACTATTACTGGCTCGATGACGCCAAAGCCCCCGACTACGCCAAACTGGTGGACATTCACCGAAAGCCGGGCTACGACCCGGTAGAGATGTTCATGGATCCCAAAAACCCGCTCATCAAGTTACGGGCGGGTTATAAATTAGGGCGTAAACTATTGGGAATGCGGTATTTGATGGATGTCATTCCGTTGGACGCCACGCTGGTGAAGGGTTCGCACGGGAGTAGCCTGGTTCCGGCAGAATACTTTCCAATCTGCATAACGGATAAAACTTTGAAAAAGCCGTCGCTGGAAGCCGTGGACGTGTATGACGTAATTTGGAATCACGTATTTCCGTAAAGTCCGTAAACCGCGTAAACGATCATCGCGATACAAAGCAAAATCTGCACAAAAACCCCGGATAGAAAGCCCAGAAAAGAACCCGTTGCGGCTCGCAACGCGGCTTTGATAGTTGCTTTGCCAAGAAGCTCACCAACCAGGGCTCCCAGAAACGTACCGATAAAAATTCCGACGGCGGGAATAAAAAACAAGCCCCCCAGTCCACCCACGATGGCCCCGATGCTTCCGTAACGCGTGCCGCCGAAGCGCTTCACGCCCCAAATCGGTATGTAGTAATCCAGCACCGCGATGACGACCGCCAGCACCCCAAACGTAATAAGTATCCCCTGACTGAAAGCGGCAAAATGGCTGAAATGAATCAGCACCAACCCACCGAAGCTCAACCCCGGTCCCGGCAACGGCAAGACCGAACCCGCCAGACCAACCAGCAGGCAAATTATTCCCAAAATCAACAAAATGACTTCCATGAGCAGGCAGTTGTTTGGCTTTTAATTTATAAAAAAACATCGGGTCGCCTATCTTTGCCAAAGCTAAAACCAACTTTTAACTTTCCATCATCCACTCAATAAATGAATAAAGTACTCATCATAGGAGCCGGCGGAGTCGGCAGCGTGGTGGCCCACAAGTGTGCCATGAACAGCGAGGTATTCGGCGAAATCATGCTCGCCAGCCGCACCAAAGCCAAATGTGACAAAATTGCCGCCGAGATTAGGGAAATGCACGGCGTAGAAATAAAAACCGCCCAGGTAGATGCCGACATCGTAGCCGAAACGGTGATTCTCATCAAGCAGTTCCAGCCCAAAATGCTCATCAACGTGGCCCTACCCTACCAGGATCTGACCCTGATGGAGGCCTGCCTGGCCACGGGAATCCACTACCTCGATACCGCCAACTACGAACCCAAGGACGTGGCAAAATTCGAGTACAGTTGGCAGTGGGCTTACCAGCAACGCTTCAAAGAAGCTGGACTGATGGCGCTGCTGGGCTGCGGCTTCGACCCCGGCGTGACGCAGGTGTTCACGGCCTACGCCAACAAGCACCACTTTGATGAAATGCACTACCTCGACATCATCGACTGCAACGCGGGCGATCACGGCAAGGCGTTCGCCACTAATTTCAACCCCGAAATTAACATCCGCGAAATTACCCAGCCGGGCCGCTATTGGGAAAACGGCGAGTGGATCGAGATCGAGGCCCTGAGCATTCATAAGCCCATCGACTACCCCGGCATTGGCCCGAAGGAAAGCTACGTGCTATACCACGAAGAACTGGAATCGCTGGTGAAGCACTTCCCGACGCTGAAACGCGCCCGCTTCTGGATGACCTTTGGCCAGGCCTACATCACGCACCTCAACGTGCTGGAAAACGTGGGAATGACCAGCATCGCGCCCATTAATTTCAAGGGCATCGACATTGTACCGCTGGAATTTCTGAAAGCTGTGCTACCCGCTCCCGAAAGTCTTGGTGAAAATTATTCGGGCCAAACCTCCATCGGTTGTCAAATCAAGGGCATCCAAAACGGTGAGAAAAAAACGTACTACGTCTGGAATAACTGTGATCACGCCGTGACCTACCGCGAAGTACGCGGACAAGCCGTCAGCTACACCACGGGCGTACCAGCCATGATCGGGGCCATGCTGATGTTGACGAATGAGGAATGGATGAAGCCCGGCGTTTGGAATACGGAGCAACTAAATCCTGATCCCTTTATGGAAAAGCTGAACGAGCATGGTTTGCCTTGGCAGGAGAAAGTGAATGGGGAGTTGCCGCATGAATACCCCGTTTGAGTGATGAGTGATGAGTGATGAGTGATGAAGATTATCTTGAAAAGGCTTCGCACAGCGGAGCCTTTTTTATTTTCATGATAAATACCTGATTAGACAACCCTTATCCAACCTCCAACTTCCATAATCTAAAATCCTAATCTTAAAAATTCTGCAAAACTCCTATATTTGCCCGAATTATTACGGCAATTATTGATTTACCAACTGTTTTTTATTTCAAAATCTGTACAATACATGAGAAAATTGGTTTGGACGTGGCTGTCGGTGCTGGCCGTTTCGACGGTGAGCATGGCACAACAAACGTTCCCCCGCAACGGCGCGTACGACGAACGCCCCGGACGTTACGCTTTCACCAATGCCACCATCGTCGTCGATCCGCAGACGACCATTGCCAAAGGCACGCTGCTGATCGAGAACGGCAAAATAGTGGACGTCGGCACGAACGTCAAAATTCCCAAAGGCACCGTCGTAACCGACCTGACGGGCAAGTACATTTACCCCTCCCTCATCGAACTCGATTCCGACTACGGAATGCCCGAAGTGAAGCGCGCCACGGGTGGACGACGTGGTGGTCAACAGCTCGAATCTAACAAAAAGGGTGCTTATGGCTGGAATCAGGCTGTGCAACCCGAGATGCGGGCGGCGGAATTATTCTTCATTGACTCTAAGAAAGCCACCGACTTTCGTAAATACGGCTGGGGCACTTTGCTGGTGCACCCGCACGACGGCATCGTGCGCGGCACGGGTGCGCTGGTAACGCTCGACGACGAGTCGGCCAACAAAGCCCTGCTGCGCGACCAGGCTTCGGCGCACTTTTCGCTGGATAAGGGAAGTTCTTCCCAGAGTTATCCGTCATCAATTATGGGTAGCGTCGCTCTGCTGAGGCAGACGTACTACGACGCCGAATGGTTTGGTAAAGGTGGTAAGGATGAAGAAACTAACCTTTCACTGGCGTCTTTTAACCAAATCAAGAATCTGCCTTCTTTCTTCGAAAATTCCGATAAGCTGGGCATTCTCCGGGCCGACAAGATTGGTGACGAGTTTGGCATTCAGTACATTATCAAGAGCGGTGGTGATGAGTACCAGCGCATCGACGAGGTGAAAGCGACCAACGCCGCCCTGCTCGTGCCGTTGAATTTCCCCGCTGCTCCCGACGTGGAAGACCCGTGGGACGCCGACATTATTTCCCTGGCGGAATTGAAAGGCTGGGAAATGGCTCCTTCCAACCCGGCGGCTTTGGTGAAGGCAGGTATTCCGTTTGCTTTTACCGCCGAGGGTTTGAAAAACAAAGGCGATTTTTGGACTAATATTCGCAAAGCCATTGAGTTTGGGCTTTCCAAAGAAAAAGCGCTTGAGGCCATTACACTGGCTCCCGCTCGCCTGGCCAAGGCCGACGAGATGCTGGGTAGTTTGAAAAAAGGCAAACTCGCCAATTTCCTGATTACGTCCGACGAGCTTTTCAACGAGGACAACCTGATTCACGAAAACTGGATTCAAGGCAAGAAATTCATCATCAACGATCTGAATGCCGCCGACCTTCGCGGTGAGTACAAGCTGACCGTCGGCGGTAACGAAGCTTTGCGGATGCGCGTCTCGGGCAAGTCTAACAAGCTCGATTACCAAATCACGCAGGATACCCTGAAAATTGGCCCAAAAGTTTCCCTAAATGGGGAGCAAGTGACGGTCACCTACCAGCCCGACAAGAAAAAACCCGGCACCGTGCGGCTGACGGGCTACCTCAACGGTCGCGACATTCAGGGCCAGGGAACCATGCCCGACGGTGCACCCATCGAATGGTCGGCGACGTTGGATACGACTCGCGCCACTTCTTCGTCCGACACGGTTAGGACGGGGAAACCTACGCCCAAGCAGCCGACTTTTGAGGATATGGGCAAATTGCTGTATCCCTTCGTGGGCCTTGGCAACGAGGAAATGCCCAAGGCCGAAACGATTTTAATTAAAAACGCCACTGTCTGGACCAACGAGACAGACGGCGTGGTGACGAATACTGACGTTTTGGTGCAAAAGGGAAAAATTGCCAAGATCGGCAAGAACCTTTCCGCCTCCGGCGCGCGCGAAATCGACGGTACGGGCAAGCACCTGACCAACGGCATTATCGACGAACACTCGCACATTGCGCTGTTTTCGGTCAATGAAGGCGGACAGACGAGTTCGGCGGAGGTGCGCATGAGCGACGTCATTAACTCGGAAGATATCAACATTTATCGCCAACTCGCCGGGGGTGTCACGACTTCGCAATTGCTACACGGTTCGGCCAACTCCATCGGTGGCCAAAGCGCCGTCATCAAGTTGAAATGGGGCGAGGCACCCGCCGAACTGTGGATGCCCGAGGCGAAGTACATCAAGTTTGCGTTGGGCGAAAACGTGAAGCAGTCCAACTGGGGCGACGCCGCCCGCTCACGTTTTCCCCAAACCCGCATGGGCGTGGAGCAGGTTTTCTACGACCACTTCATCCGGGCCAAAGAGTATGACAAGGCCATGAAGGCCTCCAACAATTCGCGTAACAAAAACAACGCCCCACGCCGCGACCTCGAACTGGACGCGCTGGCCGAAATCCTGAACAACGAGCGCTTCATCACCTGTCACTCCTACGTGCAGTCAGAAATCAATATGTTGATGAGCGTGGCCGATTCGCTGAATTTTAAAATCAACACCTTTACGCACATTCTGGAAGGCTACAAAGTAGCCGACAAAATGGCCAAACACGGCGCGGGCGGCTCGACTTTCTCCGACTGGTGGGCCTACAAAATGGAGGTAAAAGAAGCGATTCCCTACAACGCGGCCCTAATGGCAAGGGAAGGCGTAGTCGTAGCCATCAATTCCGACGACGCCGAAATGGCCCGCCGCCTCAACCAGGAAGCCGCCAAAACGATGACTTTCGGTGGCATGAGTGAGCAGGAAGCCTGGAAGATGGTGACGCTCAATCCCGCCAAACTGCTGCACCTCGACAACCGAATGGGCAGCATCAAAACCGGCAAGGACGCTGATCTGGTGCTGTGGAACGACCATCCGCTGTCTATTTACGCTCGTCCTGACTACACGATCATCGAAGGCACGATTTACTTCGACTACAAAGCTGACCAGCAAAAGCAGGAACGCGTCGCGAAGGAAAAGGCCCGCATTGTGCAGAAAGCACTGGCGGCCAAATCAAAAGGCGCAGATACGAAGAAACCCGATGGCAAGGTACCAGGGCTGTTGCATTGTGAAGACTAGTTTCACCTCATCGGCAACGGCCGACCATTCCTGCCCTTCTCCTATCAAGAGAAGGGCGCTTCCATAGCTTTTGCTGTCATTTTAATGAAAAAAAACAAACGATGAAAAAAATACTCCTTGCCCTCATAACGCTACTGCCATTGGGCATAAAGGCACAGAATCCGGCTCCGGGCAAGCCGCAAACTAAACCCGTCGTGCTGACGGGTGCGACTATTCACCTAGGCAACGGCGTCGTCGTTGAGAACGGGCTGATTGCTTTTGATAAGGGTTTGATTACTGCCGTCGGGCCTTCATCCACCGCCGTGAACCGAACGGGGGCGGAGGTCATCGACCTGGCGGGCAAGCATATATTTCCAGGCGTGATCGCGATGGGTTCGACCATCGGAATTCAGGAAATCGCCTCGGTGCGGGCGACGCTCGATTATGAGGAAATTGGCGAAATCAATCCGCACGTGCGTTCGCTGGTGGCGTACAGCACTGATTCGGAAGTGATTCCGACGTTGCGGGCCAGTGGGGTGCTGCTGGCGCAGGCAGTGCCGGAAGGCGGACTGATATCGGGTTCCTCGTCGGTGTTTAACACCGATGGCTGGAACTGGGAGGATGCCGTACTGAAAAAAGACGATGGCATTTGGCTGAACTGGCCGCCCTATCTGGCGCGGAGTTTCAGTGTTGAAGATTTCTCGTTCACGACCAAGAAAAATGAGAAACGAGCCGAGACGATCAACCTGCTGGAATCGACCTTTGCCGATGCTAAAGCTTACAATGAGATTGCCAAGCCCGATATGACGAATATCCGGTTGGACGCGATGAAGAATCTTTTCACGGGAAAGCAGAATCTGTACATTCGGGCCAACTACGCTAAAGACATCATCGATGCGGTGAAATTCGCGAAGAAGATGGGCGTAGATAAAGTGGTGATTGTGGGGGGACAACAGGCAGATAAAGTCGCGCCTTTTTTGAAAGAAAATAACGTTCCGGTGGTTTTGGGGGCTTTGCACAGCCTACCCAGCCGTCCCGACGACGATGTGTACGCAGTGTACGAACTCCCCGCCAAACTCCACAAGGCGGGTGTAAAAGTGGCCCTGAGCTACGACGACGAATGGTGGCGGGTACGGAACCTTCCTTATCAGGCGGGTACGGCGGCGGCTTTCGGGGATATCTCCAAGGAAGACGCCCTGATGTTTTTAACCCAAAATCCCGCCCAAATTATGGGCATCGATGGGCAAGTAGGCACGCTGGAAAAAGGCAAGCTAGCCACGCTCATCGTCACCGACGGCAATATGATGGACATGCGCGGAAATGTGGTCGAGCACGCTTTCATCAAGGGCGCAAAGGTGAATTTAGACAATAAGCAGCGGCGGCTGTACGAGAAGTACAAGGAAAAGTACGGACAAAAGTAAGTCCCGCGCCAAGACGCAATCTTGAGAAATGCACCAAAACTCACCTCCCGTCGCCATTATCAAACCCGCTCGTCTGGCTTCCATCGACGCTTTGCGGGGCTTCGATATGCTCATGATCGCGGGCGGCGGCACGTTCATCGAGTTGCTGGGCGGCAAAACTGGCCTGGCTTGGGTAGATGCCGTGGCGGCGCAATTCGAGCATCCCGAATGGCACGGCTTTACCTTCTATGATTTTATATTTCCCCTGTTCCTCCTTCTGGCGGGTACGTCCCTCCCTTTCAGCCTAAACTCAGGATTGGCCAAAGGCTTCACCAAAAGCGCCCTACTCAGCAAAGTGGCTAAGCGGATGGGAATCTTGATCCTGCTGGGGATTTTGTACAAAAATGCGCCCGTCGATATTTTCGATCCGGCCCACATCCGCTACGGCTCCGTGCTGGGCCGCATTGGCATCGGCACGTTTACTGCGGCGGTGCTTTACCTTAATTTTTCCAGAAATCAGCGGCTGTACATCGCGGCTGGCATTTTGCTGGTCTACTTTTTGGTGGTGAAATTCATTCCCGTACCCGGCTATGGCGCAGGCGACCTGTCGTTCGATGGCAACCTGATCGGCTGGTTTGACCGCCATTTTATGCCGGGACGACTTTTGCAAAAAACCTACGACGAACTGGCCCTGCTCACCCAACTTCCGGCAGCCTGCCCGGTCATTTTCGGCACTTTGGCGGGCGACACGCTGCGCGAGAACACCACTTCCTCTGCCAAATTACAGCGGCTACTCCTCTTCGGAACCGTCGGCATCGTCGCCGGACTGCTGTGGAATTTCGTCTTTCCCATCAACAAGCACCTCTGGTCCAGTTCCTTCATTCTGCTGACCGCCGGGCTGGCTTTTTGCTCGCTGGCGCTCTTTTACTGGGTCATCGACGTGCTGGGTTTCGTGCGCTGGTCGTTTTTCTTCCGCGTCATCGGCATGAATTCGCTGGTAATGTACCTGGGCTATCGATTCATCGACTTCGACGAAACTTCGCGGCTGCTGTTTTCGGGGATTTACGGACACCTTGACGAAAACTGGTATGGCGTGTTCAACGCGCTGGGCGGGTTGCTGGTGGCGTGGCTATTTTTGTACTTTTTGTGGCGGAAGCGGGTGTTTGTGAAGGTATAGATGGTAGATGAATAGACCATCCCCATTTTAGCGAACTGTTGCGTATTTGGATTCAAGATTAGCGGGGTAGTTCTGCCAACAGTTTCTCGATCTTCTCCGCTGCTCCCTTACTTGGCCGGGTGGCGAAATTTTCAATAATCTTTCCATCTGCCCCAATGAGTACGTAATGCGGGTATGAATCTATAAAGTATTTTTCTCTAAGCGTATTTGCCCAGGACCGATGGGCAAAAAGATTCAAGGTTTTCAAACCAAATTTATTGGAAACTTTCTTCCATCTGTCGATTTGTTTTTCATCTTCCAGGCCGGGAGTTCCTGTGCAAATACTGATAATTTTGAAAGGCTCATCTTTAAATCGCTCAGCTATCTTATTTTCTTCGGGAATTTCTTGGACGCACGCGCCGCAAGTCGTAAACCAGAATGATAAATAGATGATTTGCCCTTTAAACTGATCGAGCCTTACCAGTGAGTCTCGGGTGTCTACCAAGGCAAAGTTGGGTGCCTTATCGCCGACCCCAAGCAATTTCTGGCTTTGGAATGCCCTGTTTTTCAAGTAATCTACAAGGTATTTATTTTCAGATGGGTATTGCAATAAATCCAATGTTTCCAATGCTCGTGGATTATCGGGAGTCTTACTTTTCTTCATAATTTCAAAGTAGCTGCCCATAATGAGACCCAGTTCTTTTTTGGCAATTGCAAATTGTTGCGAATATTCCTTACCTTCTTCACTGACTCTCCAATCGTAATAATACCAGATAAACCAGCTATATGAATATTGGTATAGGGATTTCTCATTTTTTACTTTAATAGTTTTGAGAAAATTGTAGTATTCTTTGGGGACTTCCTGGATCTTTTTCTGATATCGTATTTGATACGATACCATATAAAGTCTGATCCAGGCATCATAGTAATCGATTGCATCCGTTTCGTATTCTTTGAACCATTCAGGTAATAAATGATCCTGTCGATAGCTTGCCCAAAACTCCCGTAATTTTGTAATATCGATATCAGCTTTTTTCTTGAATTCACTCAAATTTGCTGCCCTTACTCCTGCATCCATTATTTTTTGTTTAAAATCAGAAAGTTGGGCTTCCTTTGTCCGGTAGTACTCTTGAATAGGCTTTGACTTGCCTATGTAGCTAACCACCTGCATACCGTCCTTTTTTTCAATTCCCAATGATACCGTATCACCGGGTGCAGATAATACTTCGAAATGCTCATGCCCTATACTGACACTAAGCATCTCTCGGGCACGGGTAGGACATACTACGAACAACTGATGGTTTTTGCCAACCAGGGTATCATGAACGGTAGAAAAATCAGCAAACGGAAAACCGTGTCCAATGAAAACTTTTACTGGAGTACCTACAAGTGCAGGATCAAATTTTATTTGGAGTACCGAAATTCCATCCAACTCAATTTTCTCTTGGCCTACTGCACAAGACGAGCTTATCAACAGGCTTACAGTTAATGCAATCGCTATTCTTTTCATAATTTCCCAAGTTCTATATATAAGAACCCAATATTATGAACTAAGTTCTTAATTCACAAATATTGTTGAGATTTTTTTGAAAAAATAAATAAACCGCGAGGGCACGAAGGCGCTAGGGAAAATCCTAACGTCTTCGTGCCCTCGCGCCGGGCCGCCCCTTAGGTTTGTGTTACGTTAATAAACTAAGAAGCTGTTTGAGTTAAATTGCAAAAGCGGGAAGGCGGTCTATATTGATGAATGCGAATCAAAAAATACAGTTCCGACCTCCCCGCCGCAAGTTGGCAAGTTATTGA
>JBBSUC010000069.1:0-28569 GCA_038235275.1 Cytophagales bacterium
AGCAGGTGGTGGATTGGAAACCGACCCGAACACCGCACTTGTATATTTCCAGAACGTCCAGCCAACGGCAGGAGGCACAATTACAATTCGGACAAACTACATTTCAGGCTCTAACTCTAACCTGAACGCGGTCATGTTCAGAACTTCAACCGCTCCTAAGCCATGAATAGAGTATTGATTTTCTTATTGCTGATTTCGACGGGCTGCTATTCGCAGACGACGGTCCGGGGCTTGTTTCGGGTGGTGGGGGCAACGGTAACGCCCCCACCAACGCCGCCGCCTACGACAACTGGCGATTCGATTATGGTGACGGTAACTTTTGCCAGCGCACCCACAGCACCGACCTCTAATTTAGCGGAACTGAAGTATAACAAGTATGCCACTTTTCAATTTGAGGGCGATGACCTGTGGCTCAATGCTTCTTACGATGCTTACATCTATATGCAGGGTGGTACGACGACGACTGGAACCACCTATCCGAATGGGCATACTTTCACTGATGGTGCAGGGAATAATGTAAAATGGCGTGGAGGAGTGGCGATCAACACGAAAAACAACTTCAATAACAGTGAGTTATGGGGTTCAGCGAATAGGTATACCGCCGCTCAACTGGCGATGCTGGTGCAAAATGATTGGACATTATCGAATCATGGCTATTACCACGATATTGCCAAGACGAATGTCAACTACCCGCCCGATTCGCCTACTTTCTCTCAGGCAGGTTGGGATTTGGCAAAGAACGACAGCATTATATATGCTAGAATGTCAGCCCTGGGCGTGCCATTTCGTAACAGAACTGTTATTACACCCGCCGCTTGGGACGGATTCGCAAGAGCCGCCGATTCTCTTAATTATCTGGTAAGCACTTCAACAGGAGTGAGAGATAATTATTTTGGGTATCCTCAGTATTTGGGCCTGAATGTCAATACCAATGGGGCAAATTTCCTGAATGAAGAAACGCTACCCACGACTACGACCAAGTTTGGCCGGAACAATGGCTTCGTTCACTTGCTTCGTTTGTTTCAAGACGACTATTCTACCGCTAACGTAAATACAATTATCGCACAACTAACAGATATGCTAGATAAGGCCAGCCCTACTAAACATCTAACTACAAGATTAGGAACTCATGGTACTCAATGGCCGAATATCGTTCCCATTTTTGATTATATTGACCAGAATGGCAATGATAGAGTGTGGGTAACGAGTCTGCACGAATGGGCAGAATATAGAGAAGTAAAGCGATTAGTTCAAAAAACACAAACTGTTTCGGGTAATACATTGACAATCAAACTTGCAATGGGACAAATACCAAGTGAAAACCGCTTTCGAGATATGAGTCTACTAATTACAGGTGGCACAATTACTAATGTTAGTGTAGTAGGGGCTGACAGTTTTAGTTATAACAGCAGTACTGGCTTGGTTAACATATTTAAAAAGAAAACCACAGGATTCACTGCGCCGCTTCCATGAAAAAGCTACTATTTCTTATTTTCTCAATCTTTGCCGCCTTCCCCTCTGATGGACAGATTGTAAAGCCGAAGCGTCATATTTTTGTCAATTCTGGCGAAATCATTACGCCACCCCCTGTTACTGGTGCGTATCTTACTATTGTGGGTTCTGATGCGATTACAGAAGGTAGTAGCAGTACATATACTGTCATTCGTACCAATACTGATAATTCAACTCAGGATGTAACGAACACAGCTACATTTAGTAGTACTAAAGGGTCAGTTTCAGGGAAAACGGTAACCAACGCAGCTAATACTCTCAGAGGGGACAACCGCAGGGGTACGCTTACGGCCAGCTACGCGGGACTGACGGCGACCAAACTAATCACGCTGGTGGATGCCACGACCGCGCTCGTAGCCGTGTCTCCACGGTTTGCAACGGCGGCAGACATAGCGGCTTACCCTTTCATGCAGACGGGAGATTTCATTATCCCTGGTCCTACCAATGTTTATACTGCGGATCAATCGCAGTCGATTCAGCTTAGAGTCAATTTCAACAACGCCCCTACAATTGCGCCGAACCGAAAGATGTGGATTAAGGGTGGGCAGTATTCAGGAGTATATATCAGCCTGGCAAATTCCAGGACTACGCTGGCAAATCCTGTAACGATAAGTAATTACGATGGGCAAGTAAGAATACGCGCCGGAATAGAGATTAATGCGGGACATGGCGTAGTTTTTACGGGAAAATACGACCCGGTAAAAAAGACGGGCGATCCCGATTATTTGGGCCATGATGATACTTATACATTCAGTGCTGATCGGTACGGCTTCCTGCTCGATAACGAATATACGGCTACGGCCAATTCGGCCATAAGGGTCGATGGCTACGCCAAAGATATTGACATTTCGTATATCGAAATTCGTGGCGGATGGTTCGCCGGAACGCACTTCAATGGCGACAACTACGACGCGGGCGACAATATTCACCACCCTTTTTCCAATATCAATATCCATGATCTTTATCAGCATGATACGCACAGTGAAGGGACTTATTGGGGATCGACCGGTGGGGGAGAAAAAGCGGAATTTGAAAACAGTTCTGCCTATAATAACCGATTCTTGCGCGTAGGCTCCGAAGGCATTCAAATGGGGCAGGTGAATAAGGGCTTCAACATCTACAATAACGTCGTGTTTTCCGCCTGGAATTGGCGCAGCCCCTTTCAGCCTTATCAAGACAATTCCCTACAACTGGCAGTAAAACAACTGGGGCAAGTAGTAGAAAATAACTTGTTTATAGGCTGCGGAAGCAAGCACCTGAACGTTTTTATAAAAGCAAATTTAAAGGCGGGATATGAAAGTACTGCTGGCGATAAGATACTGATTGACAATAACGCATTCCTTTATAACAGTGGAGTGACTGAGGGGTATTTTGGAACTACGGAGGGACTAACTATTCCCAATACGACGATAACGGTTTCTAACAACGTTTTTGGAAAAGGGCGATTTATTACCAATGCTTTGTTTGCGAATGATGCGGTAACAGCACACGCCTTAAAATTCAGCATTGGAGGTGCCGGGAGTGTTATTAACGTGACTAATAATATTTCAGATAATCCGACTGGCATACGAACGACATGGGTCAGTAATGATGTTCCGGCGACTACGGTAAATCAAAGCGGAAACAGCTTCACCGCCACAATTGCAGCTCCCCAGTTTCTGAATTACATGGGCCTGGGTGATGCTTTCGATTACACCCGTATGGAATCGTGGCATGGGAAAATGGGCTACAACCTTACCAATTACCCCGATAGCATAACCATTACAGGGCATACCAGCCTGGTGACGAATGTAGGTCAGTTAATTACCGTTCCGATTGGCGATATAAGGGAACACAAAGGGAGATTCTATCGCTCTAATGCGATCAATAACACCAACATTGAACCGGGTGTAGCAGCCAATTATCTGAGTTACTGGGATAGAATTTACTGGAATTTGTCAACGGGTGCAATAGTCTATAATCCGGTTTCGCTTACTGGACTCTCCTCTATTCCCCCCGACGATGTGAGTTTGGTGCCAGGCAGCTTTTATGAGAATTTGGGGATTGGCTTGATAAATAACTAGTCCAAACACAAACCATTACAAACTTCATCCTCAAAAACAAACACAATGGAAAAGCGCGACGGGAACATGATAATGATAATGCTGCTGGCTATTTGCATCGCTGTAATCGGGTATTTGCTGATGAAAACCCGTGAGGCCGACCTGGAAAAAGGCCGCTTGCTCAATCTTGGCTTCCAGCAGGACATAAAAACGTTGCTCGGCGAAATCACCAAAGTTTCTTCTTCCACCATGAATTCCGATCAGTCATTGTCTGCCAAGCTGGAAGCCCTGCAAAAAAGGGTCGATCTTATTCAACAAACTGGCGGTACTCCTACTGGTGGAGAATGGGCCTAAGCCATCATCCAAGAGTTTACACTTCATCACTCTGTCTTTTTTGAAAACCATGAAAACAATAAAACGACTATTATTTCTGGCCTTCTTCGTGCCGATATTTTGCCAGGGCCAGGCAACAACTGATTCACTCGTCCGGTCCAAAATTTCGGCCAATATCCTTACCAACAACGAGCGGCTCAACACCGCCGCCAAGCTGCGCGAGGTGCTGAATGGCATGGTGGATTGGGTAGGAGGTACTCGGGTTCCTGTTGCTACCAGCGCAGGGCTACGCGCCGGGGTCGTGGGGAATCCCGATGCCGTTGTATTGGTCGATAAGCAAGGCTATACTTTCCGCTACGATGCCAATAGCAATATGCCGGATGACTCGGCAATCGTAATCAGGCGCGGAACCCGGCGCTATGTTCGCGTCACCGATCACCTGGAGCCGGAGTTTTGGGGCGGCAAGCCCGACGCCAGCCAACAGACTGGTGAAGGCACCGACAACACGAAGGCCATTCAGAAATCATGGGATTTTGCGAAAATATCCGGTTTGCCCGTCAAGCTGTCGATAGGAACCTACAAAATAACCAAACCCTTGCGTTTTTCGCGCAACGACGGGTTTGCCGGGCCGGGCTTCACGATGGCCGGGGCCGGGCAGTACCTTTCTCGGATAATGCCCTCTGGTATTACAGGCTCTGCCCTTCGGATTTCTGGCAATGATGCACTCGTTTACGGCGATCACGTTCACAACGTCTCGCTGAATGGCTTCGCCATCGTTCGTGACTTCACTTCCAACGCAGTCACCAATGGCTTGGAATTCCGGTCCATTTTCAATTCAGCCATTGAGAATATCAGCATAGAATCGCTGAAAGGCGATGGGATTCGGGTAGTAGGCGTGATGATAAACGACTACGGGGCCAATGAGGTAAGCACTTTCAAGAACATCTACATTCGATTCAATGAAGGCTACGGTATCAAAGCATACGGGGAGTTATTTCAGGCGGTGAGCATGGCGCAATGCACAATGGAGCGCGTATTTGTGAACAGCAATGGGAAAGGAGTGTATCTGGATGGTGTACAGCAAATAAAGATGGATTACTGCGGGATCATAGGCAACTTGTCCGAGAATTTCGAGATTGGTTATAACGGGGTCGTTTCTGACTTGATCGACCTGGACCACTGCGAAATTGGCAACCTGACCACCGCTACGGCGATGATGACGGTGTACGCCGTAAGGTCCCTAAAAGTGAATAAATGCCGGTTCATCAATAACGAAAACGAACTCGCTACGGCGGGCATCGTGCTGGGGGCTGGTTCTTATCCTTACCTGAAAACCATCGACATCATAGAACCATGGGTAGTGCAGTCCAACGTTGCGCTAACGGGCTATCGCTGGTTAAAAACCGACCCCTCTGTGATTGATGTGAACGCAGATATTGGCGTTTTCAATATCAAAGGTCCGCCGATTGCTGCTGGCAAATACATTGACGACATCAGAAAGCTGAACATTTTCTTCATGGATCGGAGAATGGTGAGAAGTGCCGGACAACCCGAGGTGTATCTGCCAAACCCGGTGACGGTCTCGCCGAAAGTGGAAGATAAGATGCTGTTCATCTCATACGACTCCACCCGAACGACCACCATTCTGAATCCTGCTGTGGTTAATCCACCCAGAGCGGGCGACAAGCTGACATTTATCGTCCGAAAAATTGCCGGAAACAGCACGATTACCTGGGGCAATAATTATCAACTGGTAAACTCCATCATGCCCGATGTGGGCAAATACAAGTATTTTAACTTTACTTTTAGCAAGGAAACTAACTTTTGGTATCAGGATGGCCAACCGGGTACCATTGGGGCCGACCGATTGCGATCAGAGTTTATTTACACCGTAAATACGGACAGCATTGCGCCCGACATCTCGTATGGTACCCATATTCTGTCTTTCAATACCCCAACCGCCGCAACAATTGCCAATCCGGTGGGGGGACCGCAAACCGGGGACGAAATCGGGATAAATGTCCGCAGCTTTACGAGCGGCGTAACGCTCACCTGGGGGAGTAAGTACGCCGTGGATAGCACCGCCGCCACCGCCTCGGTGCCGGGACGATTCTACCAGTTTCGGTATTCCACTGTGTACGACAAATGGTTTCAAAAGTAACCCATGCAGCCCACGCCGCCGTACATCATCCGCACGTTGCCCAGCCGCTGGCGGGGCATCATCTACCACGAAGCCCTGGTCATTCCCGACCGGGCCACCGGGGAGCCGATGGCGCTGGACATCACCATGCAAAGTGTGACGCCTCGATCAGTCACGTTAGACGAGTTTAGACGGGAATATCCCCAAGTTATCCGGTACCGTGATCTGCCATCGCTCAATGTGTCCGCGACCTGGGAGAACTTCGACCGCTTGCGGAACAGCCGCCGCTACGACGTGGTTTTCTACAACTGCGATCACTTCCTGGACGAAGTGCTGTCGTACAAGCCGCACTCTGAGCAGCTTTGGCAAAAAATGGCGATAGCGGCCGGGTTTCTGCTGTTGCTGGTAGCCGGGCTGGTTTGGCTGGAAAGAATTTAGTTTTTTGGGGTTTAGGAATGCAAAAAGAACTCCCTGCTTCGGGGAGGTCTTTTTTGTGGCGATGAGTCCGGGGGAAATTATAAATCGCTTACCGCTATACGTTGGCTCCAAACACGGTCTTCGTTCTCCACTTTCAGTAAAAACACCTTCCCAAAACTCTCCTTTACCGGAAAGCTGACCGTTCCCTGGTGGTGATCGTAGCTGGATTCCGAAAGTACCCTGCCCGACAAATCTACCGCCGACACCCGAACAGAACCCGGCATCAAGCCTTTAATCTGGATGCTCTGACTGGCCGGATTGGGAAAAGCCACAAGTTGTGAGTCGCGGGGGAGCGGCTCCGTGGCCGTAATCGCAAAAGGTTGCGATGCTACAGAGGTGCAGCCGCCCACGCTCACGCTTACCGTAACGGCTCCCGGCTGCGTGGCCGACAGCAGCGGGGAGGTTTGTCCCGGCAGGGCCGTTCCGTTCACGTACCATTGGTTGCCCACGGCGGCGCTCGACTGCAAACCCTGCGGCGTGAGGGCGATGGTAGGGGTGGGCGGCTGAGCATTGATGGTGATCTTTGTGATCGGCTCGAAGTCCGCAGTTTGGGAAAAACGGTCGGTGACCCTGATGTCGTGCTGGCCGCTGCCTGCCGTGATGGGGATGGTGCCTTCGGCGGTTTTGTCGTCGATGATAGTGAGCGGCAAAAGCTGACGCGGTACGCCCGGTCCCGAAATCTCCATTTGCAGCCGCTGCAAGTCCTGCCATTTCCATACCCCAAACTGCACCAACTGAAACCGTACCTTTTGCCCCGCACAAGCGCTTTGGCTCGGTAGCTTATAGCCGATGTGGTTGTTCCCGTCGATGTAGTAGCGGGTATCGAGGCTGTCGCTTAACCGAGTGCGAAGGTAGTAGCCCCAAGTACGCATCCGTTCGCGTTGCTGGAAGGTGAAAACCTGCCCACAGCCGTAGAAGTAGGACATCATGTTGTTGTAGGGGTAACTATACTGGGTGTTTACTCCGTCGTAAGGTTTCCAGACTGTCGAAGCGTAACATTCCGATGAATTGTAAAAGCGGCAGAGCATTTTTTCAGTAGGTGGCGTATCGCAGATGAAGTCACCTTTGTTTGTGCAGTCGTTTCCGTAGTCCTTTCCGTATTCGTCCTCGAAAGTGTGCGAAAGTCCGAAGAAATGCCCTACTTCGTGAGGGATTGTCTTTTCCCAAACTTCTTTTTTTGTTACAGGGTTATGTTTATATTCTCCATTCTCTTTTTCCAAGCTCAGTGCGATAAACACTCGGTTTAGCCCGCGATCAGAAAGTGAATAACTCCGATTTTCTGGGTGCGGTTTGGAATCTGGTCTATTGACATACCCTACTGATTTTCCGGGAGAGTTATTAACATCAACGATTATCTCATTGACTAAGTAAAGGTTAATAGCGTTTCTGACATCACGGTCTTTACAAAGGTCTTCCTCGGACTTGCTATTAAAGTTGAAAAACCTTTCACTGTATTCGATGTAGTTGATATTCCCGTATCCTCCATACTGGGAGAACTGTATTTCGCTGGATTGAAAGGCAATGTTTAAGGCTTTCAGCAATTCGTAAATGAACGGTTGATCTACTCCTTTATCCATGGGCGTTTTTACCATGTGAAACTGAATAGCTACGAACTGCGTCGCTTCCGTTCGCATCTTTTTCAACTTTGGTTCCAGTTCCCGAATCGAATTGAGCATCTTTTCGGCCTGTTCGGGCGAAAGCGAAGGCGTTCCACACTCGGCAAGTTGGCGGGCGGTGGTATCGGGGCGGCTCGTAGTGGGAAGCACGGGCTTAGGCTGCGCGTAGGCTGCAAAAGCAACCATTGCGAAAAGGAAAGTAAGTAGCGTTTTCATCAAAAGAAATGGGTTTGAATTGAGGGATTTGTGGAAAATATCCCCTAATGAGTTTTCTGAACACATTAGAGGATCTCTTATCGCCGAAACCTACACCAAATGCTCCGTATGCCTTAGCACGGTTTCGTCCAGCAAATGAGCATAAATCTTTTCAGTTGTCAAAATCGAACGATGACCCAGGATTTTCGATACCGTACCCATCGGCACGTCGTTGTTGAGCAAATACGTGCCGGCCGTCTTGCGGGCCAGGTGCGTAGTCATGTGTTTGGTGATGCCCACCGCCAGCGCGATTTCTTTCAACACCTCGTTCATCTTCTGATTGCTGATGACCGGGATTTGGCCGCCGTACTTCCGCAACAATCGTTCCGCTTCCGCAAACAGCGGAATAAAACAGGGCGTGGTACTCTTGTTTCGATGCACAATCGTGACTCTCCGGCTATTCACAATTGTGATGTCTCGATCGCTGCGAAACATGGCCAAGTCACAATAGGCCAGGCCGGTTTTGCACACAAAAAGAAATGCATCGGCTACCCGCTGCTGTCCGGGCGTGAGCAAGCTTGACTCCGTAAGTAGCGCTACTTCACAGTCGGTCAGGTACTCGACCGGGCCGGGCGGTACCTTCTTTTCCAGAATCTTCGCCAACGGGTTCTTGGGCAGTAATTCATCCAGCACGGCACCGTCGAGAATCTTTTGCAGGTGATTGAGGTTGCGCACAATGTGGTTTTGCCCAAACCGCCATTGTTCCCTCATGTGTCGCACGAAGTCCCGGCCAAAGGCCAGGTTGATTTCAATCAGGCGAATATCCTTACGCCCGTTCTCCGTCAGATACTTCACCATATTTTTGTGCAGGTTGCTGTGCATCTTGAAAGTGCTGGTCCCGTAGCCGGGCTGCCCGCGCCGGGAGGCAAAATCGCGGTCGTGTTCCTGGTACAGGTGCAGCAGCGTTTGCTTTTCCTGCTTCACGTAAGCGTTGCGCAGTTGGGTGGCCGTCACCGCTGGATTCGTCCGCTTCATATCCGCCAACAGTTCCCGAATATCGTTACTCAGCGTTTCGATCTGCGCGTTGAGTAGCCCGACGTTCCTACTGCGCCCATTGAATCGCTGCAAAGTCTGGTTCCAATTGTCGGTGCAGACAATCCCGATTGAGAAATCGGTAGCGACCAGGCCGTTCAAACGTATGCGGCAGTACAGGTAAGGATTGTTTCCCTCCCGTTGCAGTTTCGGTCGGTAATTGATGCGAAGCATTGTTCTCCGTTTGCCATTTTGCGTGGTATTATGGTTATGGTGAAAATAGGAATACCACCGCCATAACCTTGCCTGTTTGCGTAATACCCCGGACTTGTGGTATTAAAAATTGACAAAGGGCTGACAATCAAAGGAGAAAGCTTATTTAGTGCACCCGAAGGGATTCGAACCCCTATCGTCGGTACCGGAAACCGAAATTCTATCCATTGAACTACGGGTGCTTGGGGTATCGGGCTGCAAATATAAGTTCTTTTTTGAAAAAGGGATGCTGGATTTTGGGTTTTGGTTGCTGAATCTCACGAAAAAACTGTCATTCAGTACTTTAAAAGCGTATTCTATTTCTGCTACGAACTTAAAGTTCCTTCAACAAATCCCAATCTTCCACCTCCTTCAAATACAGATAATCCAGCAAGATGCCGTTGGTGTTGGTAATCAGCCGATGACCTTCGGCGAAGGGCGCGACATGGGTCGTGATGCGCTCGTGGTCCGACTCAACGCCCATGTTCTGCTCGTGGTAGGCCGTGATTTCAGCTTCGGGCAATTCAATTTCGTAGTAGAAAAAGTACATTGCCTCATCGCTCGTTCCCGTAGAAGGGTAGTAGGGATGATTCAGCAGGCGGGTCAGCTTTTCTTTGGATACTTCGATACCCGTCTCCTCGTGGACTTCGCGGGCGGCCACGGCGGCAGGGTCGCTTTCGCTGTCGAGCATACCCGCCGGGTGTTCATAGGTGTAGCCACCATCGCAGATACGCCGCTGCTTGACCAGCAGCAAATATTTCTCGCGGGTGGTTACTTCAATAAAGCAGATCAGCACACAAACGACCTCCCCTTTCAAAAAACAAATCGGCGGAATCTTGTCACCCTCGGGCGTGGTGGCGTCGGTCATCAATAGCGAAAATAAAATTTCGCCATCGCTCTTCCGTCGGGAATATACTTCCTCGATATTATGAATATCCAGCCCATTTCTTTCAAGCTTGTCCCGCCAGATTTTGTACTTATGCGATTCAGTTAGTTTCTCGGCCATCAATCAAGTATTCATTACTTATTTTATCCTTTCCTCCTCCCTTCCTCCCCTAATTGTATAACGGAAACGACAACGCTACATAAGGCATTTGATACCCGGTCGAAAAACGCTTTTGTCCGTTATTGAGCTTATTATCGGCGCGGTAGGAGATTTGTCCAATCATATAGCCAAATTTAAGGCCAATCTGCTTGCCGAACCAAATCCTGACGAAGGCTTCCGCCTGACCATTGTTGTTGCGCAGAAAGGCGGGAACGGCGTTCAAATTGGCTGGGGCAATATCCACGCCCTTTCCGTTCAGTTTCAGACTCATCGTGTCGGACTCCGCCACGCTGGAAGGGTCCGCGAGGCGGTAGGTAGCACTCCTTCTTTTACCGAAAGCGAAAGACAGTAGGTCGGCGTTGACGCCGATATCCACTCGGTTGGCGAGATTAAAGCTAAGGCCCATCACGAAGCTCATACCCGTGGCCGACGCTCGACTGAGTTGCATGGTGTCGTTCATTGAGCGGCCACCGGGAGCCGTCAGGTAGGTATCCTGAGCTTGGTAGTTCCAAACCCGCGCCCCGCCCGTGAGCCGAATCCAGGGGGCGTTGGCGGGTTGCAGGGTTTGGTAGTAAAGCAAGGACGGGCTAAAACTCCCCTTACCGATGCCCGTGCCGATGTCCAGTCCCGCCGAGACGCGGGAAATGCGCTGCGCTTGGGTGGTAAAATTGCAAAAATTCAATAGTAATATGGCAAATAGTAACTTTCTCATGCAGTTGATTGGATTTTATCGCGCAAAGGTAGGGAAAAGGCCAAAATAAAAAGGCGGTTGAGCAAACCGCCTTTTGAATTAATCCGGGTGGTAGTCTTACTTCTTCTTCAGAACCACAACCCCCAAAGGCGGCAAATTTACCCGCACCGACTGCGACCTGCCGTGCCACTGCTGGTTTTCACTGCTCACGGCGTAAGGGTTACTCACGCCGCTGCCGCCAAAGTCGGTGGCATCACTATTGAATACTTCCGACCAGTCGCCTTCCGAAAGTACGCCGACGCGGTAGTCGGACCGGGGGACGGGCGTTAGGTTCAATACCACCACCACACTGTCGGCGGCTTTGAGGCCTTTGCGTGCATAGATGACGACGGAGTTTTCGCGGTCCTGGGTGTCGATCCACTCGAAGCCTTCGGGCGAGAAACTGTGTTCGTACAGGCTTGGTTCGGCGCGGTAGAGTTCGTTGAGGGCTTTCACGCAGTTTTTAATCCCTGCGTGTATGCCTTGATCCAGCAGATGCCAGTCAAGACTTTTCTCAAAATCCCACTCGGAAGATTGGCCGAATTCGCAGCCCATGAACATCAGCTTGGTGCCGGGATGCGTGTACATGTAGGCATAGAGCAGCCGTAGGTTAGCGGCGCGCTGCCACTCGTCGCCGGGCATTTTGTTTATCATCGAGCCTTTGCCATACACCACCTCGTCGTGCGAGAAGGGCAGCATGAAGTTCTCGGAAAAAGCATAAACCAGGCTAAACGTCAACTGATCCTGGTGCCACTTGCGGAAGGACGGGTCTTTCTCAAAGTACTTCAAAGTGTCGTTCATCCAGCCCATCATCCATTTCATACCGAAACCCAGTCCACCCACGAATACCGGGCGCGAAACACCGGGAAATGCCGTGGATTCCTCGGCGATGGTCTGCACGTCGGGAAATTCCTTGTAGGCGGCTTCATTCATCTCGCGCAACAGCGAAATCGCTTCCAGATTCTCGCGCCCGCCGAACTCGTTGGGAATCCACTCGCCGTGCTTGCGGGAGTAGTCAAGGTATAGCATGGAAGCCACGGCGTCCACGCGCAGCCCGTCGGAGTGGTAGCGCTCGAGCCAGAAGAGGGCGTTACTGATGAGGAACGAGCGAACCTCGTTACGGCCGTAGTTGAAAATATAGCTCTTCCAATCAGGGTGGTAGCCCTTGCGGGGGTCTTCGTGTTCGTAGAGGGCTGAGCCGTCGAAGCGGCGCAGCCCGTGGGCATCACCGGGAAAATGCGAGGGCACCCAGTCGATATACACGCCAATGCCCGCCTGGTGCAGACGGTCGATGAGATACATGAGTTCCTGTGGGTTGCCCATGCGCGAAGCCACCGAAAAGTAGCCCGTAATCTGGTAGCCCCACGAAGGCGGGTACGGATACTCCATGATGGGCATGAACTCCACGTGGGTGAAGCCCATTTCCTGAATATAAGGTACGAGGGCATCAGCGATTTCGTGGTAGGTCAGGTAGCGCTCGGGGTCTGACGGGTCGCGCCGCCAGGAGCCAAGGTGCATTTCGTAGACCGAAATGGGGGCGTTTAACTTGTTGGTTTCCTTACGCTTTTCCAGCCAGTCGGCGTCGTTCCACTCGTACCAGGTATCCCAGACGATCGAGGCCGTTTTGGGGGCCACTTCGCACCAAAGCGCAAAGGGATCAGCCTTTTCCAGGTGCTCGCCGTTGTTGGAGATAATGGAGTATTTATACACCTCACCCCGTCCGATATTGGGGATCCAGCCCTCCCAAATACCCGACTCGTCCCAGCGAGGATAGAGGGCGTGGGCTTGTTTGTTCCAGCCGTTGAAGTTGCCAATAACGGAAACAGAACTCGCGTTGGGCGCCCACACGGCGAAGTACGTACCGATCACGCCTTCGTGTTCCATCACGTGCGAACCCAGCTTTTCGTAGAGCTTGAAGTGCTTGCCGGATTTAAATAGATAAATGTCAAACTCCGAGAAGCGGCTGACGCCTTCGACGGGTTTGAAATACGGCGCGGCGGGTTCGGGCATTTCGGCGGGAGGCGGCACTATTTTCGGAGCTTTGGCCGGAGCCGCCGCCTTTTGCTTCGCCGCCGTTACTTTCTTCTTTACCACGGGGGCCGGGGCCTCAATTTTTGCCGTCGCTGAAGCCGCCTTTTTAGTTGTTTTCCCGGTTTTCTCCGCTGCCGTAGTTGCTTTCTTTTCCTTATCTATATCGGTCTTCTTAGCCATTCTGTGATTTTAAGATAATAAGTTGTAATAAATTGTCCCCCAAAGTAAGCATCTTTTTGCCCTATGCCAATTATTCGGTCTTAGCCGTACAACTTCTCGACTTCCCGCACCACGTCCACAATTCCTTTCAACGGAATCTTGACCCAATCCGGGCGGTAGCTGAGTTCGTAGCCCAATTCGTACACTGCCTTTTCCAATAGATAATAAAGCATAAGCGAGTTGATCTCATTCTGGTCTTTGAACAGCGGATGCGGCCAGCCGATGGCCTCCGTGTAGCCCTCGAGGTAGGTATCGCGGATGAGTTTGTACCAGCGGTCGGTGGCTTTAAGGAGTTTTTCTGTTTCCAAATAGCGGGTTTCGTCGCTGTTGAACACCTTGGAAGATACAGCATAATGGTAACTCCGCACCATGCCCGCCACATCTTTGAGCGGCGAGTGCTTTACCTTACGATCGGCAATGCTGGCCTCGGGTTCGCCCTCGAAGTCGATGACGATGAAGTCGTTTTGCACGTTGAGAACCTGACCCAGGTGGTAGTCGCCGTGAATGCGAACGCGCTGGGAATGAATTTCCTGATTGAGAAAATCTTCCGCAAACTCATCGATCAACTCCTTGGCTTCCATGAACTTCCAGGCCAAGGCTTTGGTGGGCTCGTCCAGCGTGAGGTACTTATCGACCAAGAGGTTATACCGGCTTTCCAACAAATGATCGAGCCGACCACGCAGGAATTTCCGGTACTCTTCGGTAAAAGGTTCGGGGGCAAAGGCGGCGTTGGCTTCGGGATTATACAAAGCGCGGTGCATTTCGCCCGTGCGCCGCCCAAGTAGCCCCACCCTTTCAAACACATCTTCCTGAATGGAAAAAACGCGATTAGGCACGGCGTACAGGAAATCGTTTAAGTAATCACCCGTCCGTACCCAGTTGTCGCGATCGGCGTCCACCATGCGCTGCATCATGCCGAGGGTAATATCAGACTGACCCAGACTTTTCAGCGTGATGCTACCGCAGAAGGCGGGCATCTGCCGGAAGTCGGAATGCTCGGTCAGAAATTCGATCATTTCCACCTCGGGATTGGGCAAATCGAAGAGTTTGCGGTAAAGTTTGAAAAAATATTTATCCCCAAAAACCAAGGCCGAATTACTGGAATCGACGGGCAGTACCCTTGTGGAGATGTGTTCCGGCGCATCCTCCGTGTCCAACCCCTTGCCCCGTACGAATGTCATCCGCGCCATCTCATCGCCGTAAGATTGTGCGTCGTAAATGTGAGCAAAAAGGTTGTGTCGAAAGGTTTCGGTGTAAATTGCATCTACCAAAAATTGCCCGTCAGTTTCCTGAATTAAAGTTTGCTCGGTACTGAATCCCGGCATTTCAGAAACAGAAATAACCGGAAGTTGGTACCGTTCGGTATCCCCTTCCTCATAGCCGACCTCCACTATCCAAATTGATGCTTCCCCGAAGGGAATCTCCTGAATGATCGAAGCATAAACTACCTGCCGAGCCTTGCCTGCAAACCAGCGGCATTTTTTCAAAAAGTCGAGTAGTTGGTCGGAGTTTATGGGCATAATTTATGGGTTCATAAGTGGCAAAAGTACCTGAGTACCTGAGTACCTGAGAAAAAACTGAGAATTAGCTTTGTTTACTGAACTAAATGCTACTTCTCAGGTACTCAGAAAACTAAAAAGACTGCGCCACCTTCTCCGTCGCGGCCAAAACCCGCATCACATTGCCGCCCCAGATTTTCTCGATATCCTTTTCGGAATAGCCACGGCGAACGAGTTCGGCCGTGATGTTACCGATTTCGGACACGTCGCGGCAACCGATAACCTGCCCGCCGCCATCCATGTCCATGCCGATGCCCACATGGTCCACACCAACGAGTTTGATGACGTGTTCGATGTGGTTGACAGCATCGGCCACGGTAGGCATGTCGCCCGCGTACTTGGCCCGCATGTCTTTTATTTCCTGGTAAAGGGCCTTTTTATCGTCGTCTGACAAATCGACCTGACGCATTTTGAGGCGGATGGCCTTCATGGAGAGTTCCTGCTGCTGACTGGCTTTGCGGAGGAAATCCGGCACAAAGTTGATTTGAATCACGCCGCCATTTTTGGCTAGGGTCTTAATCATGTCGTCGGTCATGTTGCGGGGATGGTCGCAGAGGGCACGGCAGGATGAGTGCGAGGCAATGGCCGGGGCTTTGGTCAGGCGCATCACGTCGTAGAACGTCGAGTCCGATACGTGCGAGATGTCCACCATAATCCCCAAACGGTTCATTTCCTGCACCACTTTCTCGCCAAAAGGGCTCAGACCATTGTATTCCGGCCCGTCGGGATCGGTGGACGAGTCACAGATATCGTTGTTAGCCGAGTGCGACAGCGTAATGTAGCGCAGACCGAGATCGTAGTATTGTTTCAGATTGGCCAAATCGTTGCCGACGGGCCAGCCATTTTCCATCCCGAAAAATACCGCTCGCTTGCCCTCCTTTTGGAGTTCGTAGGCGTCCTTGGGCGTGGTGGCGATGCCCGCCACATCGGGATTGGCAGCCACGGCTTTATGAATTTTGTCAAAGATCGCCAGCGCCTTTTCCTTGGCCTCGGCGGTGGCTTCGGGCGTCCGGCGACCTTGCCCCAAATAAACGGCAAAGAACATTGCGTCCATGCCGCCCTCTTTCATGCGCGGGAAATCGATTTGGGAGCCGTCATCGTCAAAATTATGCCGCGCAGCCACGTCGAAGCCGTCCTTCATCATGTTGATCGGCACGTCGGCGTGGGTGTCGATAGTCAGCACTTTCGCGTGGATTTTGGCCGCTTTTTCCTTTTGTTTTTCGGTGATAGAAGGCGTTTGGGCCATCGATGTTCCCGACAAGCCCGCGAGAAGCAGGGCCGCTACATACTTTTTTTTCATCGTATTTGTTGTTTAAAAACCTCTTTATCCAACTTCGTAAGAAGTTAGCAATCAAAGGCATCGTGAGTACTGCGCGGCCAAAATCTTTATTTTTTCATTTTATTAAAATCCCAAAAAGCCTAATGTTTGAAGCCTGCGGTAGCGAGCCGCAGCCTACTGGCTAATAAATATCCTCAATCCTGAACAAATGGAACGGCATGATGTGGGGGTTCAGCTCCACGTAATTCCACTCACCCTGCCAGGTGTGCATTCCCCCGGTAATCAAATCATGGACGCGGAAATACTCCTGTTCCATTTTCCCCAACAAATGGAGTGGCAACTGCACCCAACCCGACTGCGTGTGGTAGCCATCTAAGTTGACGACGCACAAAATACGGTTGCCGTTCGCATGGGTTTTGACATAAGCAATGATGTTCGCGTTGTCGATCTGGCAAAATTGCAGGTTGTTGGTGAACTGCAAAGCCGAGTTCTCCTTCCGCGCCCGATTGACGATACGAATCAGGTACGTCAGCTTCGTTTCGCGCTTCCAATCCCAGTGTTTCACCTCGTATTTTTCGGAGTTCAGGTACTCCTCCTTGCCCGGATAGGCCTCGTGAACCATGTACTCGAAGGTGGGTCCGAAGATGCCGTAATTGGACGACATCGTCGCGGCCATGAAGTATCGAATCAGGAAGTACGGTTCGTGGCCACCCTGCAACAAGTACGGGTTGATGTCGTGGGTATTGGGCCAGAAGTTGGGACGGTAGTAATACTTCATGTCCGACTGCGTGAGCTCAGTTAGGTATGCCTCGATTTCCCACTTTTCGGTGCGCCAGGTATAGTAGGTGTACGACTGCGTGAAGCCGACTTTCGCCAACTGCCGCATCACCTTCGGGCGGGTGAAGGCTTCGGATAAAAAGATCATATCGGGGTACTGCGCCTTGACCTCAGCAATGACCCACTCCCAGAATTTGAACGCCTTGGTGTGCGGATTGTCTACGCGGATAATGCGCGTCCCCCACTCGCCCCACAGCAGCAGGACGCGGCGCATTTCGAGCCACAAATTCAGCCAATCGGGACTTTCAAAGTTGATGGGGTAAATGTCCTGGTACTTCTTGGGCGGATTTTCGGCGTACTGAATGGTGCCGTCGGGCCGAATCGTGAACCAGTCGGGATGGTCCTTTACCCAGGGATGGTCGGGTGAGCATTGGATGGCCAAATCCATCGCGACTTCCATGCCGAAGTCCTTCGCGGCGGCGATGAGTTGCCGATAATCGTCCAGCGTGCCGAGGTCGGGGCTGATGGCGTCGTGGCCGCCCAATGCGCTACCGATGGCGTAGGGTACGCCCGGCTCTCCCGGCTCGGCGGTGACGACGTTATTTTTTCCCTTCCTGAATTGCTTGCCAATGGGGTGAATCGGCGGCAGGTACAGCACATCGAAGCCCAGGTCGGCAATGCGGGGCAGCAGATTGATTTGATCCTGAAACGTGCCGTGGCGGTCGGGTTCGGGGGCCGATGAGCGCGGGAACATCGAGTACCAGGCGCTGAACCCGGCCCGTTCGCGGTCCACGTACAGGGGCAGTTCGCGGTAGCGGGTGGTGAACTTTCGCTCAGGATAACGATGCAGCCACTCGGTCATGCGGAAGCTCATCGCCAGTTGGCGGGCTTCCTCGTTGCGGTGCTCGTTGCGCATGATGCCGATAGCCTCCTGGATGAGCGGCTTATCTTCGGCGGTGGCCTTATCCAGCATTCCTTGTAGGAAGTTGGCTCCCATCAGCAGTTCGAGCGGAACGCGCTGCCCGGCCTTGATTTTCAGCTCGGTATCGTGCTGCCAAGTGTCGATATGGTCCACCCAACCTTCAATGGTATAAGAATGATGGCCCTGTTTTTCAACGGTGAAGTCGGCCTCGTAGCGGTCGTTGTTGATGAGCGTCATGCCCATTTCCGACCAGTCGACGTCGTCGGCGTGTTTATAAAGCAGCCGGGTCGTGACGTGGTCGTGGCCATCGCAAAAAATATCGGCTTCGACATGGATCGTTTCGCCGGGAACGGCTTTGATGGCAAACTGGCCTTCGTCTATTTCGGGAATAACGTGTTCGATGACCACGCGGGTGCGGCCTTCGGTATTCTCAGGGATTAGGGAATTTTTCTTTTTCGCCATGAAAGCGGGGGTTGGGGGTTCTAATGGAGTGTTTTGGCAAATTAATAAAATTATGCCTTAAAAACGTCAGTGGAACAACCCAAAAGGATGAAGTTGTCGGTGAATGACTGCCGTCCCACCCTCCCAACTCCCTATTTCGACTGATCCGCGTACTTCCAGTAAAATACGGTGCAGGCATATCCTATCAGGCTGGTAAGCCCGAGTAGTAGATAACTGGTGCTTCCAAGCTGTACAGCGGTACCGCTGGCCCCGCTGTACAGCCCGGGAATCGACCAGGGAAAGTAGGTCCCATAGCCCACGGTCTGAGTCAGGAGTCCCAGATAGGATTTCCAGTCGGCAGAAAACTGCATCATCCGCACTTTATTGCTCAGCGCGTCTGCCCTGGTCGAGGCCTCCGGGTCACGCAGGATCAGGAGAAATACGCCGCCCATCAGCGGGGCCAGAGCAAAGGCGAGGAAAGTCACCCAGACGATGCTGGAACGCTTGATTTTGATCAATTCGGCCCGCAGGGCCGGGAATTGGGTTCTCATGGCTGACTAGTTTGGATGGTGCGCAAAAAATACATCTCCAGATCTTCGGTAAAAGTGAAGAGCTGGTGGGGTGGCAAGCCCACTTCGACCAGCAGTTTTGTAATGATTTCGGGATTTTGGATGATTCGCTCGTCGGTAATCTCGATTTCGTCCTGGCCGCTTAGAATGGCCCCAAAGCCTGATTCGGACAGGCAGTCAATGGCCCTGGGGTTGTCGAGGGTCTGCACAATTACCTTTCTGATGCGTTGCTCCGCCAGTTCCCGGACGGACAGTTTTTTGACCAACCTGCCCTGATGGATAATTGCCACACGGCTGGCCACTTTGGCGATTTCTCCCAGGATGTGGCTCGACAGGAAAACCGTCGACCCTTTCCTAACGAGTTCTTTCAGCAATTCCCTCACTTCCACGATCCCGGCGGGATCCAGACCGTTGATGGGTTCGTCCAAAATGAGGAGTTTGGGTTCGTGCATCAGGGCTTTGGCCAATCCCAGCCGCTGCTGGTTACCCAGCGAAAGTTGCGCCGCTTTTTTGTGCGTGTAAGGATCCAGACCAAGTTTTTCGATGATGCGGGTTGTCAGGCGGGGATTGTTCAACTGCCGGAGGTGGTAATGCACTTTCAGGTTTTCCAGCACCGAGGGGTTCGGGTAGGCGTAGGGCGTCTCGACCAGGTACCCGATGTCGTTCCAGGCGTCGAAGTTTCGGTCGAGTTTGCGACCGAAGAGCGCTACTTCACCCTGATTCGGCCGGATCATGCCCAGCAAGGTTCGGATCAGGGTAGTTTTTCCGGCTCCGTTGAGCCCTAGAAAACCGTAAATCTCTCCTTCGTTTACCCGTAGGGAAACATCGTCCAGCGCGGTGGTCGAACCATACTTTTTGGTGAGGGCGGTGGTGGTTATTATTTCCACGGACGTGATCGGTTGACAGGGTAAGAAGGTTCGCGCTACGTCTTTGTTAAGTGTGAATATCGGAATAATTCAGCCAAGCTCATAAAAACCTCCATGCTTCGTAAGTTTATTTACCTGATCGCTTTAATTGCCTGTTTTTCTATTTTACTCAACTGCGCGGGGAGCAAAATAAAAACGGTTTCTTCCGGCAATTCCGCAGCCAAAAGTGCTACCCAACCCACAGGCGATCAACCGGCCACGATCGCAAACGGCGAAAAACTGTTCGACACCAACTGTGCTTCGTGTCACGCCATTGAAGACGCAGGCATTGGTCCCCGGCTCGGGGGGATCACCGAAGTATGGTCGGAAAAACAAATGCTGGCTTTCATTTCAAATCCCGCCAAAGTAATCGAAGCAGGAGATCCCAGGGCGGTCGCTCAATTTGAAAAGTACAAGCTGGTGATGCCCTCCTTCGACTATTTAAAGGAAACTGAGATCAAATCCATCATTGCTTATATCGGCCACGAAACCAAGGCTAAAAACATTGCCCCGCTGGTGGTGGAGACGACCAAGGTCGAAGTAAAACGATTTGCTCCGCCCATTCAGGCCAGCCCGCTGCGCATCGAGTTAGCGGATTACGTGACTATCCCGGCTTCGAGCGATAAAGGGAGAGCTAGAACGCGCATAGCCACGATGCGTGCCCATCCTTCGGGCAACGGAGTACAGTTTGTCAGCGACCAGAACGGCATTATTTATCGAATAAAGGATGGTGAGGTCAACACGTTCCTGGACATTCGGCCTTTGATCGACAATTTTGCTACCGAACCCGGCCTGGGGACGGGCCTGGGTAGTTACGCCTTTCATCCCAACTTCCTCAACAACGGACTGATTTACGTTACATACACCGAAAACCCTACGGGTAAATCCGCCGATTATTCCTACGCCGATTCTATTCAGTTAAAATTGCAGTGGGTGGTGTCGGAGTGGAAAATTAAGGATGTGAACGCGCCCATTTTTGAAGGCAGTCACCGGGAACTGCTGCGAATCAACGTGCCGGGAGCCAGCCACGGCACCCAGGACATCGGTTTCACGCCGGGGCTGAAAAAGGGCGATCCTGATTACGGGATGCTATACATCGGCACGGGCGACGGCGGCTCCACCATTGGCAAACATCCCGGACTAACCCACGATCTCCGCTCGCTGCTGGGGACGATCATCCGCATTGACCCGCTGGGCCGCAACAGTCCGAACGGAAAGTATGGCATCCTGTCCGATAATCCTTTTTATAATAACCCCGACCCTAAGGTTCGCAAGGAAATCTGGGCCTATGGTTTCCGTAATCCGCACCACCTGTCGTGGTGGGACGGGCCGCAGGGACGGGCGCTATTTGAAACCGAAGTGGGCGAGGGAAACGTGGAGGAAATTAATCTGATTGAGAAAGGCCAGGATTACGGCTGGAACGTGCGGGAAGGCAACTACGCGCTAGACTTTGAAAACCTGAAAGAACCCAAATCCTTACCGGACGGCGAAATCGGCCCGTATCGCGATCCGTTTGCCCAGTACGACCATACCGACGGCAACGCCATCATCGGCGGGTACGTGTACGACGGGCCGCTCGAAGCATTGCGCGACAAGTTTGTTTTTGGGGATATTGTTCGGGGACGGTTGCTGTATCTGGATTTGAGCAAAGGCCTGAACGACCACACGGTGTACGAAATGTTTGTCATCAAAGATGGCAAAGCCACTACCATGAAGGAAATGGTCCCCACGCCGCGACTCGACCTGCGAATCACTTACGACCCGTTCAAGAAGGAAATGTACTTGATGACTAAAGGAGATGGGAAGATCAGGAAGATTGTGAAGGCGTATTTGGAGTAAAATCTCTTACAATCCCACCAAGTACTTCTGCCCTCCCAGCGCCCGCATTTGCCGGGAAATTTTGCCCGCCCGCCCCGTGACGTAGGACGAAGGATTTTTAATCGAAAAACGTACGGGGTTGGGCAGCACCGCTGCGATGCGGGCGGCTTCGGCGCGGGTAAGATTCTTGGCCGATTTTTTGTAAAAACGCTGAGAAGCGGCTTCCACGCCGAAGGTCATCGGCCCCATTTCGGCCACGTTGAGATACACTTCCAGAATCCGCTCTTTGCCCCAAATCAGCTCGATCATTAACGTAAAATACACTTCCAACGCCTTTCGGACATAGCTGCGTCCGTGCCAGAGAAAAACGTTCTTGGCCGTTTGCTGTGAGATCGTACTGGCCCCACGCGTTTGCTTGCGCTTCTCGGTCATGGCATCCTGGATCTCGTCGAAATCGAAGCCCCAGTGCTGCGGGAAGGTCTGGTCTTCGGAGGCGACTACGGCCAGGGCGGCTTCCTTAGAAATATTACCGTAGGATTCCCAGTCTTTGTAAAGTTTCGTATCGTTGCCTTCGCGGGCGGCTTCAATTTTTTCGCCGATCATGTGCGGCGTAATCAGCACGGGGACGAACTTCAAAACGATAACCCAGACGACCGAAATCAAGAGAAAGTAGAGAATGGCTTTGAATAAAAAGGCAAAGACGACGCGCAACATGCAGGGATTTTGGTTTACATTTAGCCAACAAAGTACGTAAAGATTCCCCAAGATGAACGAAGACTTCCTGAGTTTTGTGTGGCGCTACCAGTATTTCGACGCCGCAAATCTGCGCACTGAAACGGGCGAATCTTTGCAAATCCTGCGCATCGGGCAGCTCAATACCGACGCCGGACCGGACTTTGCCGAGTCGCGGGTGCTGCTCGACGGCATGGAGTGGGCCGGGGCCGTGGAACTGCACGTAAAGTCGTCGGATTGGGAACTTCATGGCCATGCCAGCGATGCCGCCTACAAAAGCGTGGTGTTGCACGTGGTGTGGGAAGACGACCGCCCCGTGCGGCGGCAGGACGGCACTTTGGTACCGACACTTTCGCTAAGTACCCGCGTCAAACCCGCCGTGCGCGAACGCTACGACAGGCTAATGGAAAGCAAGACCGAAATAGCCTGCGCCCCGCAGTTCCGCGACGTGCCGCGTCTGCAAAAAATCAGTATGCTGGATCGGGTGTTGCTCGAACGCCTCGATGGCAAAGCCGCCCGGGTGACCGAACTCTGGGAAGAAAATAACCGCGACTGGGAAGAAACCACTTACCAATGGCTCGCCCAGTACTTCGGCTTCCGGCTCAATGCCCCGGCTTTTCTACGTTTGGCCCAAATCGTGCCTTTGAAAGTTTTGCAAAAACACCGTTCGTCGGGCTTGCAAATCGAGGCACTGCTTTTTGGTACCTCGGGGCTTTTTCCCGAGGATTCGGACGAAAGTTATGTGAAGGATTTACAGCGCGAATACCAATTTTTAGCCGCCAAGTACGGCTTGCTTTCTAAAAAGATGGAATTGACGGAATGGAAGTTCCTTCGGCTGCGCCCGGCAGGCTTCCCGACGGTGCGGCTGGCGCAATTTGCCACGCTGCTCCAAAACGAAGCGGGGCTTTTCGCTTCGCTCACCACTATCGAAAATGCCGACAATTTGCGCCAAATGCTGCGCGTAAGCCAGAGCGATTATTGGAAAAAGCATTATCAATTCGGCAAAGAAGCCGCCAAAAAGGTTCCTGCTTTGGGCAATGATGCCGCCGATCTGCTCATTATCAACGCCGCCGTACCACTGCTGGTGGCCTACGCCCGCCAACGTGATCACGCCGCCTTTCTGGACCGCGCCGTGCGCTGGCTGGAACAGCTATCCGGCGAGAAAAACCATATCACCCGCGCCTGGGCGGAGTTGGGGATGCGGGTCGGCACGGCCTTTGATTCACAGGCTTTGATCGAGTGGCACAATGCTTATTGTGTTAAGAAGCGCTGCCTGCAATGCACGGTGGGGGCGGCTTTGGTACGGCCCGCTTAAGACAACTTGGTCGTAGAAGACGGGCTGGCAGCCCGTACCACATTTAACTGCGGTTTATCAAATTTACTCCTGACAGCAAGAATATAATTCCAACGGCAAACGGCACGATGGATTCCCATTTGGTGATAGAAAATCCTAGAACCGGCTTGTCAGACATGAAGGCGGCGCAGGCGAAAAGCACTACAAAGATGCCGATAATGGTTAATAAGGAAGCAAAAAAGCGTTTGAATTTAACGTCGTCCATGAGATTTTTTGGAGTATGGTAACTTTTATTTTGGGGTTAAAGGTCAAAGGTTTCGTCGCCGTCAAGAGGTTGTGAGGTCCCCGTAAACCGTTAACCCAACCCTCTTTCCTTCTTCCACCATAAATGCAAAAGCCCGCTCATACTCGTTCGGAATAATGCCTTCGAGGATGGCCTCGCGGATGGCTTCTTTGATGACGCCGACTTCACGGGAAGGCTTCAGATTGAAAGTCTGCATGATGATTTCTCCGGTGATGACGGGCTGGAAATTGCGCAGTTTATCCCTTCCCTCCAATTCTTCCAGCCGCTCCTCCACCAGATCGAAGTTGGCGAGGTATTTTTTGACTTTCAGCGGATTCTTGGAAGTGATGTCGGCGCGGCAGAGCTTCATCAACGCTTCCAGGTCGTCGCCCGCGTCGACCAGCAAACGGCGCAAGGCGGCATCGGTGATTTCCTCGCGCGACAACACGATGGGCCGCAAGTGTAGCCGTACAAGTTTTTGCACAAATTTCATCTTCTCGTTGAGCGGCAGCTTCATCCGGCGGAATATTTGCGGCACCATTCTGGCCCCGGCTTCCTCGTGGTTGTGAAACGTCCATCCCGCCTTACGGTCGAACCGCTTGGTGGCGGGTTTGGCAATGTCGTGGAGAAGGGCAGCCCAGCGCAGCCACAGGTCGTCGGTGAATTCGCAAACGTTATCGAGTACCTGCAAGGTATGGTAAAAGTTGTCCTTATGGCCGCGTCCGTCGATGATTTCCACGCCGTGCAGGGCGATCATTTCGGGGAAAATTTTTTCCAACAAACCGCTTTGGTACAATAACTTAAAGCCGTACGATGGCGTTTTGGACAAAATAATTTTGTTCAATTCGTCCGTGATGCGCTCCATGCTCACGATTTCGATGCGATCTTTCATCGCGGTAATGGCGTCGTAGGTATCCGGCGCGATGTCGAAATTGAGTTGGGAGGCAAACCGAATAGCCCGCATCATACGCAGCGGATCATCGGAAAACGTAATTTCGGGTTCCAGCGGCGTCCGCAGCATCCGCATCCGCAGGTCGCGAACGCCCTCGAAAGGGTCGATGAGTTCACCGTAATCAGCTTCGTCCAGGCTGATGCCGAGGGCGTTGATCGTGAAGTCGCGGCGGTTCTGGTCGTCTTCCAGGGTGCCGTCTTCCACAATCGGCTTGCGCGATTCGGCGCGATAAGACTCTTTTCTGGCCCCGACGAATTCTATTTCCATACCGCCATTCTTGACCTGGGCCGTACCGAAATTTTTGTAAACAGCAACATAAGAATCCGTTCCCAGCGACTTTGCCAACCGCTTAGCCAGGGCAATGCCGCTGCCCACGCAAACGATGTCGATGTCTTTACTTTCTCTTTTTAACAACAAATCCCGCACAAAGCCCCCGATAACATAGGCTTGCACATCCTCAGCGCGGGCCGCTTCGGCAATTTTTTGGAAGATAGGGAAGGAAGACAGTTTGTCCTGCAAATTCATGCCGCAAAGGTAATGAAATGTGATGGGGTACATCACTCATACCGAAGATGCTTTACCGATGCGCCAGACTCGGCTAGTTCGGTGAGCGCGTCCACCCCAATATCGATGTGCTTTTGGACAAAGTTTGACGTGACTTTCTTGTCACTCTCTTCGGTCTTGACGCCTTCGGGAACCATCGGATTATCCGATACCAGCAGCAATGCCCCGTGGGGGATGGAATTAGCAAAACCTACGATAAAGATCGTGGCCGTTTCCATGTCGATGGCAATCGAGCGAATTTCGCGCAGGTATTCCTTGAATTTCTCGTCGTGTTCCCAAATGCGACGATTGGTGGTATAAACCGTCCCCGTCCAGTAATCCATTTCGTGCTTGGCGATGCTGGATGATACGGTACGCTGTAAACGGAAAGAGGGTAAAGCGGGAATCTCAGTCGGCATATAGTCATTGCTGGTTCCTTCGCCCCGGATGGCAGCGATGGGCAGGATAAAATCGCCGATCTGCGTCTTTTTTAAGCCCCCACATTTGCCCAGAAAAAGTACGGCCTTGGGTTCAATGGCGGATAATAAATCCATGACCGTGGCGGCCATCGCGCTGCCCATGCCGAAGTTGATGATCGTGATGTTATTGGCCGTAGCCGTTTGCATGGCCCGCCCAATACCTTTCACTTCTACCCCAAATTTTTCGGCAAACATCGTGACGTAATTGATGAAGTTGGTCAGTAAAATGTACTCCCCAAACTCCTCGGCGGGCGTTCCCGTGTAGCGCGGCAGCCAGTTCTTGACGATTTCCTCTTTTGTATTCATTAATTTCGTGAATAATTATTCAGTAGCTTTAAGGATGGAATCGCTGAATTTACCCCCTTTCGCCCACAAAGTTAAGGAGCTGAACGGGAAACCGCATATTTACGACCTCATTCGTCGCAAGTACGTCATGCTCACACCCGAGGAATGGGTACGGCAGCATTTTGTGCATCTGCTTATCGACCACTACAAGTACCCCAAGTCACTGTTTGCCGTTGAAATCGGGCTTTTTTACAACAAATTGGCCAAGCGATCCGACGTTATGGTGCTGAATACCGACGGTCAGCCGCACCTATTGGTCGAATGCAAATCGCCGGATGTGAAAATTTCCCAGGCCACTTTCGCCCAAATCGCCCGTTACAATTTCACGCTGCGCCCCGCTTACTTAGCGATTACCAATGGCTTGACGCATTTTTGTTTTGAAATAAAAGAAGGGCAAATCGCCTATCTCGATGATTTTCCGGTATTTGAAAGAAAATAAAACGGCCCGCTCAAATATTTGAGCGGGCCGTTTTATTCCAAAATCAAAATTCCTTACTGCATTCCAACTAAGTCCACCTCGATTTCAAAATCGTCATACACCATCTTGTCGCCCAGCGTGGCGGCGTCGAAGAACGACTTGGAGCGGAATTTCATATCGTACTTCGAGCGATCCACAATGATCGTGCCTTTCACCATTGCCTGACCGCCGGAAGAGGTCACCGTTACGGGGAAAGTTGCGGGCTTAGTGATGCCCTTGATCGTGAGGTCGCCCGTCACATCCGCCGTGCCGCCGGATTTCGGCGTAGCTTTGGTAACGACAAACTTGGCCATCGGGTGCTTTTCCACGCCGAAAAAATCCTCCGACTTCAAGTGGCCTGTCAACTTGCCGTTCATATCCTTATCGGCAATATCCAGATCCTTAATGCTGTTCATGTCGGCCACGAACGAGCCGCCCGTCAGTTTCATGCCGTCCAGCGTGAACGAACCCGATTGCAGGTCGATCGTGCCGTGGTGCTCGCCCGTCACTTTTTTACCCCGCCAGATCAGTTCACTCTTCGAAGTATCCACTTTGTAAGTGGTCGCTTTGTTCGTTTTCTCGACCAATGTTGCGCTTGTCAGCAACAGGCCGGTGGCGGCAGCCAGAGCCATTTGTTTGAATAATTTCATAGTTGGAGTTGGTTTCGTAATAAATGAGTGAACGCAAATAAAGAAAAAAAGGTGTGTGTATAGTATTATGATTTCTCGTGTGTGTATAGTATGACCCTAAATGGGTAAGCGTAATTTATCCAGAAGATTATTCAGTTGCACGGCTTCCTCAGGGCTAATTGTGTGCAGACTTTTTTCCCATTCCTCGGTGAGTGGATCCATTTTAGTAAGCAGGTCCAGCCCTTTCTTGGTGACTTTCACATCTACGGCCCGACGGTCGCTTGGGCAGACTTCACGAATCAGTAGTTTCTTGGTCAAAAGCTTGTCCACCAAACGAGAGGTGTTGGAGGTTTGATCCAGCATCCGCTCCGAAATAGCATTGACTTTCATTGGTTCGGGATAGTGGCCCCGTAAAATCCGCAAAACGTTGTACTGTTGCGGCGTCAAATCGTGTTCCCGGAGCAGTTCGTACTGTTGATGTACGACCCAATTGCCCGAATAAATCAGATTGACCACCAACTTGTGGTAAATAGATTTGAAATTACTTTGCTTGATGGCCTTTTCTATAGACATCTGTCTGATTATTTTTGCAAAACTAGTGTTTTTACAAATGATGTACAAACATCATTACGCTTAAAAAATTATTTTCTCGCCATAAAAGTCTGAAAATTTCGGGTTTTACCGTAGATTGCCCGTACTGTACCCGAAGAAAACTGGGATGAAAAACAAAAAGGCTGAACTTTGAAGCGACGAAGCATCAAAACCAGCCTTTAAGGATGAAAGGAATCATCAAAGCCCAAGTTATAAACATTTTGAACACAGTGCCACTAGCGATGAACCTGGCGAGAAAAAAATTCATTTCCTCCTTTTTGCTGGGTCTACTTGATAGTAGGAAAGTGCAATTCAAAGAAATCGCCTTGCACATCGAATCTGATGCCAAGCTGGAATCGATCGAGCGTAA